>NZ_JBBCMO010000003.1:0-315437 GCF_037152305.1 Pantoea sp. AS142
ATATGCCTTCCGCAAAGACGCAAAAGACGGCATCCCTGCCGGCTCAGCACGGGCCATCCCTGGCCCGTGATGCTTTGCTCCAGGCATATGTCCCCCATCGCTTTGAGTTTGGGAGTGGCCTGTGGGTTGGGTGAGCGCCTGGAACTGATGGCATAGAGCAGGTTAGGTTGAAGTTGCTGGCAGGATGAGCGCAGGCTCAGGGGGCATATGCCTTCCGCAAAGACGCAAAAGATGGCATCCCTGCCGGCTCAGCACGGGCCATCCCTGGCCCGTGATGCTTTGCTCCAGGCATATGTCCCCATCGCTTTGAGTTTGGGAGTGGCCTGTGGGTTGGGTGAGTGCCTGGAACTGATGGCATAGAGCAGGTTAGGTTGAAGTTGCTGGCAGGATGAGCGCAGGCTCAGGGGGCATATGCCTTCCGCAAAGACGCAAAAGACGGCATCCCTGCCGGCTCAGCACGGGCCATCCCTGGCCCGTGATGCTTTGCTCCAGGCATATGTCCCCCATCGCTTTGAGTTTGAGAGTGGCCTGTGGGACGTTCTGGCGCGGTTTTAAATGCGGACTTTGTGGCGGGGGAATAGGGTTTGAGGGCAGGACGAGTCTATTTTCTGTGAATGCTCAGGAGCCAGTCCCCCTCGTTTTCGTTTATCAGTCGTGAGTGGCGGGCAGCAGCCCGCCTTTTTATTATCTGGAGGAGAACAACATGGTGAGTCTGAAATCGTTTAAGCAATATTTCAGTCGGCAGCCGCTGACGGCGGAAGAGGTTGAGATAGACAGTGCGCTGCTGGAGCGTCTTGTAGAGTGCTTTGGCGGGCGTGACAATATTCAGCAGGTGGACGCCTGTTTAACCCGGCTGCGGGTGAAGGTGACGTCGCTGAGGGCGGTGGATACGGCAGGATTACAGAAGGCGGGGGCGATTGGCGTGGTGATTCTGGGGCAGGAAGTTCATGCGATCTTTGGTACGCAATCCGACCAACTGCGTCAGTTGCTGGAAGCCCGATTCTTTAAGCCGCTTCAGCAGGAGTAAAAAAATGGATAACCGTCACCGGTTATCCAAATAAGCCCCTGCATAAGCGCTTAACAATGATCACAATGAGGGCCGCGACGGGTCACCACCAGGCTTCGACCTGTACGCCGAAGTTCCAGGTGTTGTTACTGGTGTTGTCTTTGAAGCTGTGTCCATCTTCTGAGTCATTCAGGTAAGAGGCAAACAGACGCAGTTCCGGGCGTGACATAAATTCGGGACCCGCTGCCAGACCCAGCGCCAGCGTATATTTCTGACCCGCCTGCTTGTAGTCACTGCCGACTTTGTTTTCATCTTTCTGCCAGAAGCTGCCGACTTCGCCGATGCCGCGGACATACTGTGTGAATTGATACTGACCCCGACCCACCAGCGACAGCAGGGTGCTTTTGCTGGTCTGCGCGGTGACGTCATCAGCTGAACCCCAGGTAAAGACTTGATTCAGTGAAAACTTGTCGGTAACTGGCAGCAAACCGGTGTTGATTATGCGATAGCCGGTGGCATTGCGGGTATCGTTCCACATGTCATACCAGCCGCCGCCCTGCGAAATCATGTTTTGTGCCAAACCTTTATTGGCGTACTGCAGGACCAGTTTCTGATAGCCGCCCCAGATATCCTGACTGATCTCACTGGTCAGCATTACGCCGTTTTCAGCGTCATAAAGACCACCATACGCTTCCTGCTTTTTGGTGGTGTTCGGCATAGCGTAATCCACACCGAATTCGGTCCAGGCACCATTCCAGGGTTTCCAGCCGGCATAACGGAGATCGAGGTAGTTAATATTGACGTCGTTATCGCCATCGACCCGGTAATCCACGTCATTGGCATCGCCACGGATCCAGGCAAATGAGATAGCGCCAGGGCCCAGCGTGTAGTTCTCAATACCGGCACCCGAGCCGGAGATGTTCCAGTATTTGGTATCAATAATGTGCAGGTCGTGACGCTGGTAGTAACGTTTACCGCCCCAGATCACGGCATCCTTGTCACCCGGTACCAGCCCTTTGATCTGCAGATTTAGCTGACGCAAGCCAAACTGTGCATCGTCGCCGAAGGTGGTTTCATTATCGTTAGACCCGTCGGAGAACATACTGACCATGGTGTCGACGTAGAAACTAACGTCATCCTTTTTATAGACCTCGCTGCCCAGCTCAATCTCGCCGTAGGTGTCGGCTTCGTTGCCGAGACGGCCTATCTTGTTCTTCTGATACTCTTCAATACCGCCATCCTGCGATACACCCACGCCACCACGCAGATAGCCATGGAAATCAATATTGTCGATGGCGGCATAGAGCGTCGGGGAGGTCAGGGCCGCAGCAAGCGCCACAGCAGCAGTACGTAACCTTGTTTCCATGTTATCCTCAATTTTATTTGTAATACGTTCACATGACAGCGGAAGTAAACGCTTTTTGTCAGAGGCGTGACAAATAAAATCGCGATAATGTGTGATGTACTGCAAATAAAATGGCGGTATTTGTAACGATTAGTGAATCCGATCACCAAATATTATTGTGTGAAGGTATTACTTTTTATTTTTATTTGTGCAATGTGACGGCGATAACCTGGTGACACAGCGGCTGTGGTACCATTCGCTCATCGGTAATCAGGGATGCGAATTATGAAATCAAAAAATGCCACCTTAGAGGATGTCGCCCGTCATGCTGGGGTGTCGTATCAGACGGTTTCGCGGGTTTTGAATAAGTCAGCAAACGTCTCAGAATCAACGCGGCGCAAGGTAGAACAGGCTATTGAGACCCTGCGCTACGTGCCCAACAGACTGGCACAGCAGCTGGTGGGTAAGCAGAGTACGACGCTGGGTCTGGTGACGACATCGCTGGCCTTGCATGCGCCCTCACAGGTGGCTGCTGCGGTTAAACGTTATGCCAATGCAGCTGACTACCAGGTACTGATTGCCATGATCGATGAGAACGTCAATCAAAGTCTGCAGGATTGTATTAATGAACTGAAGTCGCAGCGGGTCGATAAGGTGATTATCAACGTCCCGCTGGAGAGCCGGGATGCTGAGCAGGTCGTACAGGAGAACAACGATATTCTCTGTCTTTTTCTTGATGTCGATCCCTATAGCGCAGTGTTTAACGTTTCGTTTAATCCGGCTGATGGCACCCGTGCCAGCGTGAAATATCTTTATGAGCAGGGGCATCGGGAATTTGCCCTGCTGGCCGGGCCTGAGCAGTCGGTTTCCGCCAACCTGCGGTTAAAGAGCTGGCTGGATACGCTGGAAAGCTATCGGCTTAAACCGGTCAGCATCAGCCACGGTAACTGGGATGCCCAAAGTGGTTATAACGGCGTGCTGCAACTGCTGCGTGAAGCGCCGGAGTTCAGCGCCCTGCTGGTAGGCAACGATCAGATGGCGCTGGGTGTGTTGAGCGCACTGCACCAGCGCGGTGTGGCGGTGCCGGGGCAAATTTCGGTAATTGGCTACGATGACACCTATGAAAGTGCCTTCTTCCAGCCGGCGCTGACCACGGTATCGCTCGATCTTGATTTACAGGGCAAAGAAGCGGTCGCGCGTCTGCTGCTGGCCAGCGAGCAGGATGAGCAGCGCTCCTCTTCAATCCTGCCGGCAAAGCTGGTGTTGCGAAGCTCGACTGGCATCGCCGGGCAGCATCAGCGCGATTTGAAGCAGATTGCAGAACAGTTGCGGTTGATCGCCAGTCGCCTGGAGTAGCCCTGGCCCAGGTGAATATTTAAAAACGTAAGAATCTACTGCTGCTATGCTCAGATCAGGATAACTATTCAGAATGTCGGTGAAATTAGCCGATGATGAAAGGGCATTCTGTGAGCTGATGTTCTGAATCGTTGTTACGCAACCGACACGTTTAGTCCGATTTCTCTACCTTCAGGGAGTGACACTATGCTGTGGCTTGAACAGGGGCTATACCTCAGGGTTGAAGAGTTAGCGCATGGCCCCAGGCCGCTGCCGCTTTCCAGTGGCTTCACTATGCAGACGGCTTATCGTGCGCTGGGCTGTTTTAACCCCTCCGAAACGTCAGATGCTTATTACATTCTTTCAAATGACCGCGATGAAATATGGTTCATCTGTAACCGGCATCTGAGAACCGTTTTCCTTGATGCCAGTAACGCGGCCTTACGGGTGAAGATGCAGGAGCCAGCAGAGAATCTGCCGGTACTTTCTGCCGCACATGATGATCATATCGTATCCTTTTAACGTTTAGTCTGATCCTGTCCTTTACCGACTGTGTTCTGTTACGTTTCAGAGAGTAAGAAGGCCGCCATCGCTGGCGGCCCTGATTATGCATAAATAAGCGTTAGTGGCGATGCTGCCGGTGACGCTGACTTCCAAAAATCGCCTGTTATCGCATAAAATCTTTCTGTTCCAGGCACCTCCATGTCTTTCACTTGCGACAGGTATTTATGTACATAGCCAGTAATGACGTTTTCCCAGTCAAGTCTGCTGAGTTGACATAAAAGGCCTTGAGCCACGGCGCTTCTGGTGCTTTATCGCGCCTCTCGGGTTTGTCCGCTAATTAATCGGACGACACACAGGTGAGGGATGCTCATATCGATTCCCTGGCCTTACGGTCATCAACATAGATTGCCTGTGCCGCTTCCCTGGGGTGTTTTGTCCAGCTCGCCAGCTCGCCAGCGCGACAAAGGGATCCTGTGAGGTTCCGCACTGCGGGGTAATTTTAGGGCGGGGAATACCTAATCCCGGCTATGGCACCTATTCTGCGGGCAAGGCCGCAGTACGATCGCCCGGAGATTGAACCGCAAGCTGGCACCTCACGGCATCAGGGTTGATACCTTCAGCCCCGGCCCCCATTGATACGCCAGCGTTTGATCAGGCCAGCGATGATGTCAGGCAGACACTGCACGCACAGATACTGGCAAAGCGCTGGGGTAATGCCGATGACGTGGCGGCTGTACGGCCCTGTTCTGACCTCGGACGAAAGCAGTGACGTTAGCGGCGCCGGCCTGATGATTGATAGCGAGATGTCAGCATAACAACCTGCGCGGATGGACTTAACGCAGATCGCACAGGTCTGTGTGGGTCGATTTGTGGCTCATTCATCCACTCTCTGCCAGAAGTACACCGTGTCAGCCGTGATCTGGTCAGAGAGGGAATTTTGCTCGCCTGATAATTGGATTAATCCCCCCTGTTTTCGTGATGGCGGATCATCAGGCACGTGCGCCGCAGGAACATGAAATTTTATGCAGACAGGAAAATCTATCCTGCATCGTCAGCAATATGAGTGGATATTTCCGCTCATCCGAATACGGTGCAGGTCGCACTGGCGCACTGGCGCACTGGCGCACTGGCGCACTGGCGCACTGGCACACTGGCACACTGGCACACTGGCACACTGGCACACTGGCTGAGGTCTGGTATGAGCGGACGCTTCACCACAACCAGGCTTTGGCACACTGTGAGCAACGTAAAGTTGCTTTGTGTCATTCGTGCGTATTCTCTGCTTTATGGCAATCACCGCTTTACTCTATCGCTGAATAATCTCAACCCGGTGGTTTTGTCCGTCATCCACTAAAAGAATTTTGTCGTCAGGCAACCGAATGTCATCCACTGTGACCTGATACTCACTTTCACCACGGGAAATAGTGATGCGATACTGACTCTGCCCGTGTTGATAGGTCATGCTAAACGAAGGCCAGTCATCAGGTAACTGCGCATGGATAATAAGCGTTTCACCGTGACGTTTTATCCCGAGCAACTCTTCCGTTACCAGACGATAGGCCCAGCCCGCTGAACCGGTATACCAGCTCCAGCCCGCCCGCCCGGTATGAGGAGGAACGCTATACACGTCCGCACTCATGACATAAGGCTCTGCTTTGTATGTGTTAACGCCGTCAGGCTGCAGTGTATGGTTTATTGGGTTGATCATTGACCACAGTTGCCAGGCCCTCGTTTTTTCCCCCATACGGGCAAATGCCATAACAGCCCAGATTGCACCATGCGTGTACTGGCCGCCGTTCTCCCTTACGCCCGGCAGATAACCCTTTATGTAACCCGGGTCAGGACCATGGCCATCAAAGGGGGGCGTTAACAGTTTGATCAAACCTGCATCTTTATCTACCAGACAGTTGTCCAGCGACCGCATCGCCTCGGCACTGCGTGCAGGATCAGCCGCGCCGGAAAGAACGGACCAGCTTTGGGCAATTGCATCAATACAGCACTCCTGCGATCCTCGTGATCCCAGCGGCGCGCCATCGTCAAAATATCCGCGCAGGTACCACTCACCATCCCAGGCTGAAGATTCAAGATTTTTTTGCAAGTTAAGCGCTTCTGAATGGCATAAGGCCGCCACGTGTAGATCCTGGCGCTGTTCAGCCAGTGCCGCGAAATGCTGTAAAATATCGTAGAGGAAGAAGCCAAGCCAGACGCTTTCCCCTCGGCCTTCGATGCCGACCAGATTCATACCATCATTCCAGTCGCCAGCGCCCATCAGCGGCAGGCCATGCTGGCCGAAGTGTAATCCCCGTTCAACGGCTTTGACACAGTGCTGCCACAGCGTCTCTTCGATATGGCTTATAACCGGCGTTTCGTAAACAGATTCTTCGCCGGGTTTGGGCAGACGGCCTTCGAGATAGGGAATGCGCTGTTCCAGCACCCCGATATCCCCCGTTATATCCACG
Organism: Pantoea sp. AS142; assembly: GCF_037152305.1. Lineage (NCBI taxonomy): Bacteria > Pseudomonadati > Pseudomonadota > Gammaproteobacteria > Enterobacterales > Erwiniaceae > Pantoea > Pantoea sp. AS142. The sequence goes on from NZ_JBBCMO010000003.1 coordinate 6,650, forward strand.
TAGTGACAAACCGCGAGCGGGAGCCACAGGTAATCATCCGAACACCGCGTGCGCACACCATTGCCGTGCGGAGGATGCCACCAGTGCTGAACATCCCCTTCAATAAACTGCCGTGAGGCACACAGCAGGATCTGGCTGCGCAGTCGCTCTGGTGCGACGTGGCTCAGTGCCAGCGTATCCTGCAACTGGTCACGGAAACCAAATGCACCGCCGGACTGGTAATACCCGCTGCGTGCCATGATGCGGCAGGCTACCGTCTGGTACAACAACCAGCCATTCACCAGCAAATCAACGCAGCTATCGGGTGTTTGCACCACGATTTTATCAAGAATCTTGTGCCAGAAATGATGAACCTGGTCCAGCGACTGGCGCGCGTGATCCTCATTCAGAAAATGGGCAAGCGTCTCCTGTGCCTGCACCGGGTTGCCTGCCACGCCGAGGACAAAAACAAAGGTTTTCTGGTCACCATCAATAATGGTGGCTGTTGACTGTAGCGCGGCACAGGGATCCAGACCGGCCCCTGTCTGGCCTGAGAGCCTGCGCATTTTGATGGCAGCCGGCGCATGCAGTGATCCATTACGTCCCAGAAATTCACGACGGTTTCCCGTTACCGTACTCAGGGGGTCATTGACGGCGAAAAAAGCGGTACGTTCACCGCCGTTAGAACCGTAAAAGTTATTCGCCATTACCGCGTTACCGCCAGCCAGGGTGTGCGAATGCGTAATGATATGCGCGGCAGAGTGCGTGCGTGTTGCCCCGAGTGTCCACTCCACGTAGCCGGTAACAGCTAATTTACGCGTGCGGCCCGAATGGTTACTGAGCTTCAGGATCGCAAGCTTAACGGGTGCCTGTTCGTCCACCAATATGGTCATTTCGCTGTCTACCCCGTTTTCACGGTGGGCAAATACGCTGTAACCAAAACCATGGCGCGTGAGATAGTCGCCTTGCCCGCGCACGGGCAAGGTCATGGGTGACCAGCACGCGCCGTTCTCTTCATCGCGCAGGTAAAACGCTTCGCCGCTTCTGTCACTTACCGGATCGTTTTCCCAGGGCGTTAAGCGGTATTCATGGGCGTTTTCAAACCAGCTGTAAGCCTGCCCGGCTTCAGACATTACGCTGCCAAAATTTTCGTTTGCCAGCACGTTTGACCAGGGCGCTGGCGTCGGTTCGTTTTCTCTTAAGAGGATCTGATACTCCCGTCCATCCTGAGAAAATCCGCCGTAGCCGTTGAAATGACGTAACGGGTCCAGATTCGGTATCCAGTCGGTATGGTGATTGTTAGCTGTTGTTATCTCCGGCACAAATGGCCTGGCGATTTTATTCGTCGCACCAATACGCTGGTTAAGTTGTTCTTTGATGCCGTCAGCACGATCATCCAGACTCAGACACGCTACGCTCATCAGCAACTGCTTATCCTCGACGCTCAAATGCTCGCCGTTACGTACAAAAATCCCGCCGGGTTTATCCAGCAGGCTGGCTTCTGAGCCCGCATAGATTAAATCCATAATCTGCGTCTGTAACACCTGCTGATAGCCGCCGGCGCTGTTATTCAGAATCACGAGATCCACCTCCAGCCCTTTCAGCCGCCAGTATCGATGCGCCTGAATCAGTGTGGCAACTGAGGCGATTCTTTCTTCACTGGTGATGATGAGCAGAACAATCGGCAAATCGCCTGAAATTCCCCAGCCCCATAAGCCAGACTGACCACGCCGGTTGCGACTGATAGTCTTTTCGTCACTGCGTAATTCCTGACAGGGATAAAGTACCGCGCTGGCGAGGCGGTTAAATAAGGTTGCGTCGTCTTCACTGGCATTCATCTGCCGTAATACGACCAGACTGTGGGACCATGCCAGTTCAAAAACACGATCGGTGATCGGATGATCGCGATATTTTTCCATCAACGCGAGGCTTTGCTGACGGTTTTCGCTAATGCCATAAACGATATCAATGGTGACCGGCTGTCCGGGCTGGAGCCTGACCGCATGACATATCGACAGTATCGGATCCAGCACGGCGCCGAAAGTATTGCTGAGCGGCCCGTCCGTATTGACTGCCTGGGCATCAGCCGGATTTCTTCCGCGGCCAAGAAATTTGGCTCTGTCGGTTTCAAACGATACGTTCCCGGAACATTCGCCATGTACCACCATCATATGAAACAGGTACGGGCTTTGTTCATCCGGCGAGCGTGAACGTCGGTGGCACAGGATGGCATCACGCGCGGGAACTGTCTCCGTCTGGATAAACAGGTTGCTGAATGCCGGATGCGCCTGATCGCTGGCGTCCGGTGCCAGCACCACTTCGGCATAGGTCGTCAGCTCTAACGTTCGCGGTGCCCGACCATGGTGCACCAGAGTGACGCGACGTAGTTCGATGTCATCTTCCGGGGAGACGACAACCTGGGTTTTAACGCTAATAGCGCCGAGCTCGCGTCTGAATTCAGCGCCCGCATCGGTAAAAATAATTTCATCATTGCTGATGTCCGCGCTGCCACCCATAGGTTGCCAGGTATTACTCCACACCTCATGGGTCAGCGGATCGCGGATATAGCAGAATGTTCCCCAGTTATCACGCGTAATATCGCTGCGCCAGCGCGTGAGAGCGATGTTTTTCCAGCGACTGTAACTTCCACCGCCGGTTGTTATCATCAGATGATAATGTCCGTTTGAGAGTAATTGTATTTCTGGTGTCGGACTGTCCACATGGCTGAAAATCCGCGGCTCATAACGTACCGGCTTAACCCTTCCTTCATGGGACTCAAAATGACGACGCGGACTATAGAGATCGACTGCATCGGGTACGCGTTCCTGTAATAGCAGGCTGGCCGACCTGAACGCAGGACTCGACATGAATCGCGTGGCCATCGGTGCATCAAGCAGCAGATGCCCCAGCGCCTGAAAGGCCATTCCCTGATGGTGCGCCATCCAGGACTGCACCACTAAAAAAAGCTGACCGGTTGCCAGACGCGATGGCGTATAGTCAAGCGCTTCATAAAAACCATACTCGCCGCGCGCACCGTTCTTTTCCAGAATGGACAGGTTTTCGCAGGCTTTCTGCGGGGAAACCAACAGCGCCAGCAGCGTGGCATACGGGGCTACCACCATATCGTCGGCGAGGCCGCGTCGGAGACCCAGACCGGGTACGCCAAATGCCTGATACTGATAATTGTGTTGAACATCAAACGCATGATAGCCAGACTCGGACACACCCCATGGCACACCACGCTCTTTGCCCCAGTTTATCTGCCGTATTACCGCGGATTTGCTCATCGTATCCAGCAGACTTCCGTGCCATGTCGGCATCACCAGATTCGGCATCAAATATTCAAACATTGAACCGCTCCATGACATCAGGGCGGTTTCTCGATCTATAGTGGTAAACAGTCGGCCGAGTGCATACCAGCTTTTAAGCGGAAGCTGATTCGTTGCAATAGCGACAAAACTGGTCAGGCGAATTTCAGAGGGCAGAAGATCGTAGTGGCTTTTGTCGAGCGTAGTGGTATCACAGTTGTAACCAACACTCAGCATGCTGGTAGCACTGTTGTAAAGAAACGCAAAATCCATTCGTGCATGGTCAGCTAACCGTTGTTCGAGTTCACTGATAATGTCCAGTCGTAGCCTGGCCTGCGTTATCACGGCAGCCGGAACGGGCACTCCATCAATGGTTATCGCGCGGGCCAGCTCACTCAGCGCTGGCAATGACTGTGCATGATACGTCGCGGGTAACCACCCAAGCAGCGTTGACCATTCATCGCAAAGTTGCTGCAGTTGAGTGACCAGATGCGCCGTCCAGCGCTCAATGATATTGCTCTCCTGATGACTCCGTTGAGTCAGATCGGTGCAATGCGCCTGCATTTTTCTTAGTTCACTGAACAGCTGGCCGGACGGTAATGCTGCTGCGCTTAAACACTGTATGCGCAGCAGTCGCAGACTGGCTGGGGCGTGAGGACGCCAGTATTTCTCCAGCACACTCAGGGTATCGTTCAGCCCCTCCACGATAAGCTCAGAGTTTAAGACCGGCTGACGGCGCATAGCTGTCAGTCCTTCACGCAGCGTCAGTAAATGACCGGCCATATTGCCGCTATCGACACTGGAAACATAACGCGGGCTGAGCGGAGCCAGCGTGCGGGTGTCATACCAGTTATACAAATGTCCCCGGTAGTGCTCCATCTTATCCAGCGAGTCAAGCGTCTGTGTGATGCGCTGCAATGCCTCCCCGCCAGGAAGGTAGCCAAAATCCCAGGCCGTAAGGTTAGCCAGCAGGGAAAGCCCGATGTTGGTGGGAGAAGTACGATGTGCAATTTTTGGCTCCGGGATTTCCTGATAATTGTCGGGAGGAAGCCAGTTTTCTTTTGCCGTCGCAAATGTCTCAAAAAAAGCCCAGATTTCCCGGCTGGTCTGACGCAAAAGTTGTTTTTGCTCCGGCGCGGGCAGGAAAGTTTTACGCGCAGGCGGGCGGCTCAGCCAACTCAGCAGCAGCGGCGCGAGGCACCACGACAGGCCGATGAGCAGGGCGATTGTCAGCCATTGTGGCGCAAAAACCAGGGTAAGCACCATGATTGCCACCCCACAAACCACATTCATCCACATAGCCCGATAAAAACGAAAAACAGAAAAGGGGATGAGGCTATCTGGCGTGTGGCTGGACCACTCTGTCAGATTGCGCTGGCTAATGCCAAGGCGCCAGAGTGTCACTGCGATTGCGTACAGCGAATAGCCCGCTTCATGCGGCAGTAAGACAAAATTGAGCCCAACACGGGAAATACGCTTCAACGCTCCGGCCATGACAAGCACCAGGTGCGGCTTCAGGGGACGACGAAACGGCTTTTTGACAAGATCAAGAATGATGCATAACGCGGCAGGCAGCAGCCAGATCAGGGTCAGGACGCCTGACCAGTAGAACGGATTGGGCACCCACAGCAGTCCGCAAAAAAGCAGCACCAGTAAAGAGGGCGCGACCAGACTGCGGCGCAGATTATCAAACAGCTTCCACCGGGACAGCGCGGACAATGGGTTTCTATCCTGTTTGCCATCCGCCTTTCTGACACGGAGTTTAAGCCAGTTAAGCAGTTGCCAGTCGCCACGGATCCAGCGCGTGCGGCGTGCAACATCGGACAAATAATTGTTCGGGTACTGCTCGTAAAGTAAGACCTCGCTCAGCAGCCCGGAACGGGCATAACATCCTTCAAGGAGATCGTGGCTGAGAACCAGATTGTCCGGGCAGGTGTTGGAGGTGGCCTGCGCAAAGATATCAAGGTCATAAATGCCTTTCCCAACAAAGGAGCCTTCTTCAAAAAGATCCTGATAGATATCAGAAGACATCATCGAATAAGGGTTATTACCCGGTACGCTGCTGCGCATTGCAGCATATCTGCCCTGGCCGTCCCGGGGCATTTCCTCTGCCAGTCCCGGTTGTAGAATACCGTAGCCTTTGACGACTCTCTGACGAACCGGATCATACTCTGGCTTGTTCAGTGGGTGCGCCATCGTTGCCACCAGTTTATGCGCCGTATCACGTGGCAGGAGGGTGTCACTATCCAGCGTGATGACATACCTGATGGTCCCAGGTAAGCGGTTCGCGGGCAAGTCCGCAACGCTGGAAAATTGTGTGTCAGGCTGGCGTAGCCAGCTGTTCAGCAACGCCAGTTTGCCCCGCTTGCGTTCATAACCCATCCAGATCTTCTGTGAAGCGTTCCACTCGGGCGAACGATGTAGCAAATAAAAACGCTGACGGCAGCAAGGGTAGCGCCTGTTAAGCGTTTGTATGTCTGACATCGCCTGACTTAACAGCGCGGATTGTTCTTCTGTATTTTCAGTTGTCGAGTCAGCGAAATCAGTAACCAGCGCAAAACAGAGATTATCATCCTGATTTCCAAGCCAGCACACTTCAAGACGGGTGAGGAGACTGTCAAACGTTTCCCGGCTCGTCAGCATGCAAGGGATGGCAACCAGGGTCGAAGACGTAACCGGAATTCCGCCGGAAAAATCCATTCTCGGCAGCGGCCGGGGAACGCGAAAACGGGTCGTCGCTTCACTCAGCACATCGCTTACCAACTGACTCACCGCAATAATCAGGGGTAAGGCCAGCGGTATCAACCACCAGGCCATTCCCGGACCCGCTGTTTTAAATAAGATTGCGGCCGTCATCGCCGTGGTCAACAGGCTCATGCTCCCCAACCAGGACAACAGGGGAAATCTGTTGAAATTGTGCCGCAAACGTTTGAGGCCAGAGGTATTGACTGACAGATGACGTTCCAGCTGAGGTCGTCCTTCGCCCATCAGATAGTAACCAATATGGTATTGCGGCATGCCGGGTTCTGTTTTGCCCGACAGCGCCAGTAGGCGGTTTGCCACTTCCGGCTCACTGAATTGACTCCCCCGGGCCAGAATCTCAATCACATGGCGATAATGATCGCGGGTATCAAAATGCATGCGGGAGTAAATGCCTGCGGGATCCTGACGTAACGTCTGCTCCACCACACTAATGCTCTCGGCGAAATCGGCCCAGTTGGTTTCATTGATCAAGCGTAAACCAGCAATACTGTTGCTGACAGAGAGCTGACTGGCCGCAAGCTGCTGGTTAAACCGATGTATCAGCGCCTGGGTAGTGAGGCTTTGTTCGGCAAGCCGTTGCTCAACCCAGCTAAGGGGTAGCGCCAGCGCATTTCCATGTCCGTGCAAACGACGAACCAGTTCAGCGACAAAGGCACTGCTCAATGGCGGGCGAGCACGCGCCATGTCAGCAATGACCATGATTAAGTCGGCTGGCGCCTTTTCCGCGCATTCGGTCATCCGAGTTACCCACATATCAGCAAGGCTGCGTTCTTGCTGAGCCTGAACCACCTCAATACTAACCCGGCGGAGATTTTCAATCAGCGCCAGGCGCAGCATGCCGGGTAAAGCCCAGACTTCTCCTAACATCAGCGGCGTCACCTGCTGGTAGGCGGTAATATAGCTGGTCAGGCTGGCGATATCCCAGCGCCCGTCACCATGCACCACGGCCTCCGTGGCAATATCATAGATACGCGGACAAAGGTGCGGCGAGGTGAGTGAGGGAAGACCCTTACCAAAGCTGGGCGGCAAATGCTGACGGACATTGCGTATTTGCTCCTCAATCAGATAGTAGTTGTCCAGCAGCCACTCGCCTGCAGGCATGATGCTCGACTTTTTACCCTCGTTAAGCGCGTAACAGTTTTGGGTAATTACGGCTTCGTTGTCACTGAGGCGTTTGAGCAGGTAGTACGGCATTTTTTCCGCGGACAGTTTGTGCGTATGCGCCAGTTTTTGGCCGTAGCGCTCAAGCTGAGGCGTTGAGAACAGATCTGGACGGGGAATGCTTTCACCCGTGTTATCGCTGGACGAAAAATCGGCGTATCCGGGCGCTGTTGCCGGGATACGGGAAGGGCGAAACCATGCCATGGGATTCATTTTCATAGTGTTGCTCTAGTGCGACATTAACGCGCAGAAGCAGTTGAAAAATCAGTTCAGAAACGTTCTCTCAGGATGTGCATCAGGCATCAGGGATTTATCAGCTGCTGGTCCAGGTATTCACTGCAGGATATTGAAGATCGTTAGTCACCCAAGTCGGGAGCTAGCATGGTGAGATAAACAGGGCTTTACACCCCGGACAAAGCATCGCCTGTTTCAGCCGCACTTTTGAGGCAGGCTGGTCTGAAGTTAAACCACAGGCAGGACAGACGATCCTGGACGTACCACTCATGAGCTTCCTTGCGTAACTGAGAAGAGACATGGTGATTAACCTTTCGAGGAATAAAACTCATACTATCATTAATGATTAAATTTTAGTCGATCTGTTTTATTTTATTGTTACTGGCCAGACGGTGGCCTGCTGGGAATAATTAACTGTTCTGAAGGCGTTAGTCTTCTCTCCCATTGATTAACGCCAACGGGTGTTGAAAACGTTCGCTACTGACACAAACCAGACATGCACTGACAGAACAGCTCAGGGATGAAAATCAGCGTTCGTCATCGTGAAGGCACCCGCATTGAGAATGTTTGCCTGGTTAACCTCAGTCGCATTAAACGAACATGGCCAGACGCGATGCTTTTGCATGACCACCTTATTCCTCTCACCCGCGAGGGTTAAACCTATCAATTTTAAAATTGAGTGGCGAAATCAGCCAGCGGAAATAAAAATACTAATGTTCTGGTTTATTTCGAAAAGCGGTCCGCGGCTAACAGATGCCGTTGCCCGTCATAAATTACCATCATCACGATCGTCTCAGAGGCTGGAGCTCCAGTCGCCAGCCTTAAGCGCAATCAGTTCACGCCTGACGGGTTTTGTGACCTTTGTCATCACAACACGCCGCCATCGGGCGGCGGGTTAATCGGGTTCGCTAGTGTTAAGAGTTCACGAAATTTTCTTTACCTGTCATGAAGTTAATCAGTCAGGTTTTATAAACATTGATTTACAGTGTGGGCAGAGCAAGGTTTGCTTTTTGCCTATTTTTTTTATCGACTGCTGCGACTCTTTTCGACATACCGGACAGATAGAGGAAGACGTTATTTCGGTAATTTGGTCCATAATTCGATTGAAGAAGGACATTATGTTTGGCCTTAAAAAAGAATGAGATCTACTCTACCACCTCTGGTTATTTTTTATACAACTAATAAACGTTTATGGGCTTGTGGTTAAATCTCAGCCCGACAGATAACCGATTCCCGCACAGTAATATCAGCAATGTCCACTTCAGGCACAGAGCGGACTGCATACTAAGCCGATGTTTGTCATGAATGAGAAGCAGAGTTGCCGACAATAATGTGTGCGTTAAGGGGCAGCAACAATGAAAGCCCTGCAACAATCCGTTGAAACGCCCATCCCCAATGCCGGTCAGCATGTCCCCCATCCGGCAAACCAGCTTAACTTATGCCATGAACACGGTTGCGGCCGTTGCGTTTCGCCTCGTATAGTGCTCTGTCAGCCTGCTTCTTAAGACGCTCAGCCTGATCCGCCTGACCGTTAGAAATTAGCGTGCTGTAACCGGCGCTTAGGGTGATTACACTTTGAGAAAGCCTGGCGCTTTCATGAGGTATCCCCGCGTTCATAACCGCTTTCACCGCGCGTCGGGCCACTTTTTCGGCATCGGCTTTGTCAGTAAAGGGCAAAATAATGGCAAACTCCTCGCCGCCGTAGCGTGCCACTACGTCGCCCGGCCGGTGAATGATCCCTTTCAGAATGGTGCCCACCTTTTGCAGGCACGCATCGCCACCCACGTGTCCGTACGTATCGTTGTAAAGCTTGAAAAAATCAATATCAAACATGATGAGGGAGACTGGGTTGCCTGACTTGCACGAGTGCTGCAGGGCCTGTTCCAGCATAGCGTCAAACTGACGGCGATTCGCCAACCCGGTCAGCCCGTCAATCAGCGCCAGATATTGCAGCGTATGGTTGATGGTGGTCAGTTCATCCCTTACCTGCGTCAGTTCAAGCTGGTTTCTGACATTAGCCTTTACCTGCCTGAGCACAAACATACCCATGCCGGTAATTAACATAAGCAATACCAGGTTCAGCACAACGTCGGCAGCGTTGGATGAGAGCCACTCCGTACGGATCGCATCACGGTCATATCCCGCCGTGACAATTAGGGGATATTGCTCAAGACGGGCGTAGCCATATACCCGCTCAACGCCATCCAGTGCTGAGCGCCACGTGGCGCTGCCGCTGACAGACGTTTTCAGGACCGTTGTGAACAGCGGGCTGGAGGAAAGGCTGCGGTTGATGGCCGTTTCCGGCAGAGGGCGGATATACAATACTGAAGTGTCAGCCAGTATCAGCGCCAGGACGTCTCGCTCACCCAGCGTATAGTAGCTGTAGAACTGCCGGAAGTAGTCAACCATTACCGTTGCCAGCGCAATGCCGGCAAAATGGCCCGCCTTATCGTTCAGGCGCACCGATACGGGAATGACCAGGTCGCCCGTAGAGCGGCTTCGGATAACGCGACCGATATGAACGCCGGTATCGGTGTGTGTCCGATGCCAGATAAAATACTCTCTGTCGGCATTGTTCCCTTTTGCAGGCATCGAATGACCCGACGTGGCAACCCATTTACCCTGCGCGTCATAAATAAACAGTCCATGCAGCTGTTGAAGTTTCCCCTGCTGCTCTTTCAGTTGCCGGGTAAAGGCGGGCGTTGCCGCATAGTTAAGCCCGTTAAGGCTAAGCTGCCTGACCGCGTCAGCCAGCGTAATATCCACCTGAAGAAAGGCGTCTTGGGCCTGTTTTGCCAGCGAAACCGAGAGGTTACGGGCATCATCCTCACGTACCTGTTCATTGTGCAGCCAGGAACTCCACAGCGTCCATATATTAACGCCCACGACGGCAAGTACGGTCATCAGCAGGAAAAAAGCCATGGTCCGGCCAAGGGAATTCTGGATAGAAGGGGTCATGAGGCCGTCAGTTTCTTTATTCACAATGTTTAAATTCCGACACAAACCGATACTGAAACATAATTTATGAATAAGGTAATCACAAGTGGGCCTGCCAGGATGCGCGGGTTAATCTTTGCCTTTAACATCCCAAAGACAACGTATTGCCTTGCCAGGCATATTTCTTTGCTCCATCTGAGGATGGGGCATAAACAATGCTTTCTGCTGCTGGCTTATAACAGGTCTCTGTGAATCTCAAACGCTGCTAAGCGCCAGTAAACGTTGTAAAGAGCTCGTCAGTAATTAATAAACAGATGAAGAATTCAGATTAAAACTGCACCTCACATTAAAGGGCAGCCAGGATTGCAGCTTCCATTTTTTCCGGGGGAGTCATCGGTGCAAAACGCCTGAGCGGCTTACCGTCGCGTCCGATCAGGAACTTAGTAAAGTTCCACTTGATACGCCCACCCAGCACGCCGGGCAGCGCGTTTTTTAGGTATTGAAAGACCGGGTGCGTGTCAGCGCCGTTGACCTCAACCTTCCCAAACATCGGGAAGCTCACGCCATAGTTGATGTGACATGTCTGCGCGATGTCATCGGTGTTGCCGGGCTCCTGCTTACCGAACTGGTTGCAGGGAAAACCCAGCACAACCAGCCCCCGGGCACCATATTTTTTGTAGAGACCTTCAAGGCCTGCGTACTGTGGTGTAAATCCACAATGGCTGGCAGTATTAACCACCAGAACCACCTTGCCTGCGTAGTCAGCCATAGGGATGAGCTGGCCCTGCAAACGGGTGGCAGTGAGTTGATAAAAAGGCATCATGTTGCAATCCTCAGAGCGGTACCCGGTTTACGTTAACATTGCCACACCGCGCGAAACGGCACAGGCATATATTGGGGCATGTAGAGCAGGCACTCAGTCCTGCCAGAATGCAGGAAAATTGATATCTCTGGGCTGGTACACACGCTTCATCCAGCGGGCCAATGAGCAAAATCATTCTTTACGCCGGGTTAAAGAATTTGCATGGATTTGACATTCAGACAACGATCTATTATTCAGCCATTATCGCGAAAACCAGGATAAAGGCTCATTCCACCATCGATAAAGAGCGTGGTGCCATGAACATAGTCAGACAGGTCACTGGCCAGCCAGACCACAGCATTCGCTACGTCTTCAGCCGCGCCGATGCGGCCATAAGGAATGAGCTTCAGCAGTTGTTTGCCAGCCTCACCCTGCGTACTCTCCTCGTTGATGGCAGTGGCAATGGCGCCGGGTGCGACGGCATTGACTCGAATACGCGCTTCACCCACTTCCTGAGCAAGCGATTTCATCAGCATGTCAACGCCGCCTTTAGACGCTGCATAGTTGACGTGTCCGGCCCAGGGGATTAGCTGATGAACTGAGCTCATATGAATAATCTTACCTGCGGCTCTGCTGATTTCCGGGCGATGCGCCTGGCGTTTAAATTGTCGCAATGCAGCCCGTGCGCAAAGGAATTGCCCGGTCAGGTTCACGTCCAGAACGGTGTTCCAGTCTTCAAGCGTCATCTCAATGGAAGGGGCATCTTTCTGAAGGCCAGAGTTGGCCACCAGGATATCCAGCCTGCCAAATTCAGCAATGGTCTGGTTAAAAAGATCTTCTACGTCCGCCTCTTTCGATACGTCTCCTTTAACGGCGATCGCACGGCCTCCATCTGCCCGGACTTTTTCAACCAACGCTTCAGCCGGTTTTGCCTGGCTGTGATAGTTAACGACGACACAGGCACCTTCTTTAGACAGTGCTTCTGCGCAGGCATAGCCAAGGCCGGAACTGGCGCCGGTAACCAGCGCAACCTGGTTTTTCAGGGAAAAGATCATAAGTTTTCCTTATTGTGTAAATGATAAGCTTCATTAACCCGGCCGGGATTCTCCAGGGATTGAATATTGATGAATCGCTGACATCAAGACATTCAGGCATCCATAGCCTGACGACTTAGCTATCAGGATGCGCATAGGGCCCTGAGTCACTGAATTATAGATGCGAAAGACGGTGTTATCCGTCCTTCTAATGGGTCGCGGTATTTGCGGAGGGTGAGTACCGGAAAATCATTGGCAAAGGGTTGTGGAGGTGGTGCGGTTACCGGGATAAGAGCTTATAAAGTGATCCGCACGCGATGGAAACCCTAATCAGAACGATACGTCACAGGGCGAGACTGAAACATTACTGGTATCGTTGCGACCTGAAACACCGTCACACCAGGTACTCAGCATCCCATCTGGGGGAAATGCATTTAGCATCATCACCTTCAATCCTTGTGGTTGTTATGAAAAAAGGAAATAAGCATGATAAAAATAGAAAAAGCAGATCCCTGTTCACCTGAGTCTCTGCTATTGGTAGCAAAACTATCAGCAGAGCTTGCGTCAATTACGGGTGACAATGGCAAAAGCAACTTCACAATGGACTCTATAAATAATGAGAGATCGCTATGGGTAGTTGCGATGAATAATCAGTGTGAGGCGATAGGATGCGCAGCTATCAGACCGATAACAGAAAATATAGCCGAACTCAAAAGGATGTTTTCCGATCGTAGCTGTCCCGGTATTGGTAATGCTTTGCTCACTTTTCTGGAAAAATCCGCTTTGGATATGGGATACAGCCAAATCTGGCTTGAAACCCGATATGTCAACCATAAGGCTATAAATTTTTATCAGAAAAAGGGTTACAAACGAATAGAAAATTATGAGCCTTATGTAAATCGCGAAGAGGCGGTATGTTTTGCGAAAATATTGACAGACGGAAATGATATTTATCGAGGATAAGTTCGCTATGCCCATTAGCAGAATTAACATCACGCCTGGCCTGGCCTGGCCTGGCACCCAGTAGCCAGACTGCTGCCATGGCGTGTGGTTCTTACCGATAAATAACCGTCAATATGGCCCTCACGTAATGCTTGCCAATTAAGGTCTTCTGGTTGAGGAATACAGCGATACGGATACACTGCTGATAAGGAGATTGTGCAAACTCGGATGTGTCGTCAGTTTTTCTCATGCTCATTCATGTCCAGCCTCTCATTTTTGAGAAAAATAAAAATGAGAGATTTCACGTGATTGATGGGGATTCTTACACATTTAATCTCTAATTAAATTGATGACTTGCTGAACACCCTTATCCCGCAATGTCTGGATTGACCGATCAATAAAATCATTAAAAATCATTATGATGAAATATAGTATTGAAAATTTTAAACGTAAAATTTGTTACGTTCTTTCATTTACGATCCGGCAAAGTACGTTTTTGGACGCCGGGAATGGGGTTTTATCCGAACATTTTTATTTCAGACAAACACTGATAAATATAATGTCGATAGGCGAGTGAAGGAATTGTGTCCGCTTTTAACGTCGATTTTTTATTCATCGTCGGATGATGTGAGCCCGGGCATTGTTTTGGCAGGGTAAGCCTTTCTTATTAATATCTCACTGGCATTGATTATTTATATTACTCCATAGGGCAGGGGCAGCCATGTCTAATTCTTCTTTTCAGTCCGAAATACCCAAGGCGCGTATTAATTAAAATTTGATTTGCATACGGATGGCGCGAGTAAGAAAACCGCTCTCCCCCTGAAATTACGGGTGGCGGGCGATTTCAGTAATGGTCATGAGTCTGCACCACTGTCTGAGCGCATAAAAGTAAATCTGAATAATAATGACTTTGACTCAGTGCGTTCCGAATATTCTCCTAAGGTCAATCATACCGTTAAAACACACTTACCGGTGACGGCCGTGAAGACAACATCAGTCTGACTTTCCAGAGCATGAATGATTTCTCCCCGGAGCAGACCTCCCGGCGAATATCTCAGCTGAAGGCCATGCTTTCCATGCGCTATTTACTTCGTGATTTAAAGGCCAGTCTGCCAGATAACCAGGCGTTCCGAAAATAGCGTGAAAAAATTCTGTTCGACTCAGCCTTAAACGCAGAACTCAGAGCCGAACTTTCAGCCCTGGCACCTAAACAGTCATAACGGTCACGATGTTTTAACGGATTACCAGGAAAGATGTTGATGTCGGTTAAAATGAGAATGCCGTGGGTGGCGAAAGTGTGGTGTCAGAACGTCCAGCAGCCGGGATTTATGCGTCCCTTTTTGAAAAAATCAATCTTGATCCGGTCTCTGAACTGATTGCGCTGGACATCTGGCAGGACGCACAGGCGATACCGCTGTTTGTTGAAGGTAACAAACCGCCCGCGGCGCTGGCATCCACCGGACCTGCTTCACACCTGCCGCATTCGAGGCGTGACAGCGTTATGTGCAAACTGAGCAAAGAGACAGTCTGCAATCTCTCTATAAAATCAGGCGCAGATAACGTGATGTGTGAGAATTTTTTTAAAATTTAGCTGCCACTCTTTGCGGTTATCAGGTTCGGTCAGTTGCTGCGCCCGTATGGGTCCATAAGGGTCTTCGGGCGGAAATCAATTGAATTCCGCTAACTGAATAACTGGACTTTTGACGTGCCCGATCGTGGAATAGGCAAGATAACAGCGCCTCTGATATCACCTGCTATAGCGCATGATCTTCCAGGCTGTTTAACATCCGTTTTTTACCTCGGACGCATGAAGGCGCGCTGCTTCATAAAAAACCTTTACTGCCGAACATGAATTTCCTTCATGTTCGTTGAGATTTAATCACTTTTTTTCAACCGGGTATTCAGGCATAAAGTAAGAATTGTTAATAACTTTGAGTCATATGAATGTTTGTTAAGGGATAGTAAAGTTGCATAACCCTGAAGCAACGAATCATATCAACGACCAGGATACCCGATAGCGATGAACAACGATTTAGCTTTTAACCTCAAGCGCATTCGTTTCGACGAAAACTATAACCCTTCTAAAAATACGCGGGCGACAACTAACTTTGCCAATTTAGCACGCGGCGAAAAGCGTCAGGAGAACCTGCGCAATGCCCTGGTGATGATCGATAATCGTTTTAACGCGCTGGCGCATTGGGACAACCCAAAGGGCGATCGGTATTCTGTGGAACTTGAAATTATTTCTGCTGAGCTGACTCTTCGTGCCGGTAGCAACGACGAGTCGTTCCCGGCGATTGAGATTTTAAAAACATATATCGTGGATCATCAAACCGGTCAGCGCATTGAGGGTATTGTCGGGAATAACTTCTCATCCTACGTGCGTGATTATGATTTTAGCGTTGTGCTGGCAGAGCATAACAAAGGGCAGACCGAATTCAACATGCCTGATGATTTTGGCCAGCTGCATGGCATCATTTTTAAAAGTTTTGTTAACTCAGCGGTTTACAAAGAAAACTTCAGTAAATCACCGGTTATATGCCTGAGTGTATCAAGTAAAAATACCTACGTGCGTACCGGTAATCAGCATCCGGTACTGGGTATTGAATATCAGCAAGATGAACCTTCGCTGACTGACTTTTACTTCGGGAAAATGGGCCTGAAAGTGCGTTTCTTTATGCCGCAGGGAAGTGTTGCGCCTCTGGCATTCTATTTCCATGGTGATCTGCTCAGCGATTACACCAATCTTGAACTGATCAGTACCATCAGCACCATGGAAACATTCCAGAAAATCTATCGCCCTGAAATTTATAATGCGAATTCTGCAGCCGGACACTGCTATCAGCCAACGCTGCAGCATCAGGATTATTCTTTAACCCGGATTGTTTACGATCGCGAAGAGCGCAGCCGACTGGCCGTTGAGCAGGGCAGGTTTACTGAGGCGCATTTCATTAAGCCTAATCAGACAATTCTCGCGCAATGGTCTGCTGAATCCGTTCTTTGATTAATTAAAAATAGAAGGTCACCTGCTATGAAAACCTTATTACCGACATCCACTGCGGGCAGCTTGCCTAAACCCTCGTGGATTGCGCAGCCAGAGGTACTCTGGTCACCCTGGAAGTTGCAGGCCGACGAGTTAATTGACGGCAAAAGAGATGCGCTGCGTCTGTGTCTGGACGATCAGGTACGGGCCGGTATTGATATTGTGAGTGATGGCGAGCAGACCCGTCAGCACTTTGTTACGACTTTTATCGAGCACCTCAGCGGCGTGGATTTTGAAAAGCGTGAAGTGGTTCGTATTCGTAATCGCTATGATGCGAGTGTCCCGACCGTGGTGGGAGAAGTATCACGTCAGAAGCCTGTTTTTGTTGAAGATGCAAAGATTTTACGTCAGCTGACCGATCGGCCGATTAAGTGGGCGTTACCGGGGCCGATGACAATGATCGATACCCTTTATGATAATCATTATAAAAGTCGCGAAAAGCTGGCCTGGGAATTCGCAAAAATTCTGAATCAGGAGGCCAAAGAATTAGAGGCAGCGGGCGTTGATATTATTCAGTTTGATGAGCCTGCCTTTAATGTCTTTTTCGATGAAGTGAATGACTGGGGTATTGCCGCGTTAGAGCGCGCCATCGAAGGTCTGAAATGTGAAACCGCCGTTCACATCTGCTACGGCTATGGCATTAAAGCGAATACCGACTGGAAGAAGACGCTGGGTACAGAGTGGCGTCAGTACGAAGAAGTTTTCCCAAAATTGCAGCGCTCGGCTATCGATATTGTCTCACTGGAGTGTCAGAACTCGCGGGTTCCGATGGATTTGATCGAGTTAATTCGCGGTAAAAAAGTGATGGTCGGTGCCATCGACGTGGCAACCCAGGCAATTGAGACACCTGAAGAAGTGGCAAGTACGCTGCGCAAGGCGTTGCAGTTTGTGGATGCTGAAAATCTCTATCCTTCTACCAACTGCGGCATGATTCCACTCCCCCGTCAGGTTGCGAATGGCAAACTGCATGCGTTAAGTGCTGGCGCAGAGATTGTCCGCAGAGAGATTCTGGGAAGATAATCTTTTCCAGAGCAGATTCAGTCCGGCTGGCGATTTGATTATCGAAATACGATCAAACGCCGGACTGAGTCAAAACCCCTCAGCCTGGCGTTAATGGGCAGAGCGATAAGTGCCGCTGCAGAGTCAACGCTCCATTACTCATCCCGAGAATTCTCCAGGGATCTGCTTTCCTCAGTTGCAGTCGCTTCACTCTTTTCCGCTATTGTGACCTATCTGTTCTCTCGCCTATCTCGCCAATTGCTGCTGAAAAAATTATCGACCATCCTGCTCTGCTGCCAGCAGTGTGGTGCTTTATCTGCCGTCGGATCGGGGCACAGTACTGCATAATCAGGCCGACCGGACGACAGGCGGTGAAGAGATCATCTGTGAGATTGATGAAGATGTCTCACACGGATTTATGCTGAAGACCGTCCTCAGACGGGCCGCAGTACAATAACCGCATATCGACAGGCATCATTCGTTTTATTTCTGAAGACGCAATCAGCCGGATCGCCCAGTTCCAGACAGTCACCCGCTGACATCTCGTAAGTAATTAAACCCGCCTCAAAGGTCAGTGCGCCGTCCAGCACCCATATCAGCTGACGTCTGGAAACATAGGAGATAGCAGGCATCGGCACAGCGGTATTTGCCGGTAGATCGACACTGACCAGATCGACCGGCATCTCTCCCGGTGAAACGTGGCGACGCAGATAGCCAGTTTCAGGATCCTGCCATACCGGCTGATTTTCGTGTCTGACCAGCGTCCCGGTTTGCACTTCGGTCTGGGCAAGCAGTTGTGAGATAGTCATGTCAAAAGAGCCTGAGAGGCGCGCTAACAGAACAGCTGTCGGGCTGCTCTCACCACGCTCAATCTTGTGGATCATCGCCCGAGACACACCTGAGTTATCAGCCAGCTCAGTGAGTGACCAGCCGCGTTTTTCTCTTTCCGCTTTCACCTTCTGACCGATACGCGTATTCAGGCTGTCTTCTTTGATGGACATTTCATCTAACATAATGGATAACTATCATAGTGTACAATTCATCTACTTTAGTAAATGTGCAAAGGGGTGTCCATCATGATTATTCGTGCGGCAAATGAAAGCGATGCTGAAATTATCGCGGAAATTTATAACGATGCAGTGCTTAACACTACAGCCATCTGGAATGAAAGCCGCGTCGACGTGGCTAACCGCATCGAATGGATAAACAGCCGTCAGCAGGCTGGTTTTCCTGTGATTGTGGCAGCAGACGATGATGATACCGTGCTGGGATATGCTTCATACGGTGACTGGCGTCCCTGGGATGGATACCGTCACACGGTTGAGCATTCTGTTTATGTTCATAAAAGTTCAAGAGGAAAAGGCATGGGAGACGCCCTGATGCGGACGCTAATCCAGCTTGCCTGTGAGGGCAAAAAGCACGTGATGGTGGCGGGTATTGAATCCGAAAATAGGGTCTCCATTGCACTGCATAAAAAACTGGGATTCACAGAAGCTGGCAGAATGACAGAGGTTGGAACTAAGTTCGGGCGCTGGCTGGATCTGACGTTTCTGCAGCTTCGTCTGGATGACCGCAAAGATCCCTGACCATTGGCTATTGAAAGCGATTGCTGTGCCGGGCAGCATGACGGCGTGAATTAAGCAGGACAGGGATGCTGGCTGCGTTGAATCGCAGCCTGTTATATCGATTTTTACGCAGATTACCTGAAATGCGTGAAGTAATAGTAAATTACTGCGCTAACCGATATAACTGGTTGATCATCCCTTATCGCAGAAATAAAAGATGGCGTTTTCGAACGAATTAGTCCTGATCTTCACCACCTATTTTGTCGCTACTGCCAGTCCTGGACCGAGTAATATGGCGATAATGGGGATGGCAATGAAAAAGGGCAGAGGTGCCGCCCTGGCGCTGGCTTCGGGTGTCGTAAGTGGTTCGATGCTCTGGGCGCTGCTCGCAGCGTGCGGCGTCCTGACTGTGCTGAACACCTTCGCACAGTTGCTGATTGTTTTGAAAATTGGCGGAGGATTTTATCTGCTATGGCTGGCGTTTAAAGCCGGGAAGTCTGCTTTACGACGGAGTGAGCGCAGCGATTTTAAAACCCGCGACGAGCGGGTCGCTTATGGCAGGCTGTTCGGTCAGGGTATCCTGATGCATATCGGCAATCCTAAAGCGATTCTTACCTGGGTGGCAATGATGTCGTTTGCGCTGAAGTCGAATGGGGCCGCCCCGACGCTACCTTTACTCATCGGCGGTTGTGCGGCGATTTGCGTGGTTGTGTTCGGCGGTTACGCTCTGCTGTTCTCAACCGCCGTGATGAGCGCGTTTTACCGTCGCATTCGACGCGGACTTGATGCGCTCTTAGCCTGCTGCTTTACGCTGGCAGGGCTGAAACTGATTTTCAGCCCTGCCAGGTTCGTTTAATGGGTACGGGGGGTTGTCTGCAAACGCAACCGATCCGGCAGGGAGCCAGCGTCGGGTTGTATTGATGCGGGCCCGATAGCCCTTCATCTGACCCTAAAGAAGTTAGCGCAACAAGCAGTCATGTTTCAGGCAATCTCTGAATTCGAACCAACAAGGCGATGAAATGAAAGGCACCTGTCTGTGTGAAACCGTTATTTTCGAAATATCAGTCACCCCTGCATTTTATTACCGCTGTCACTGCTCCCTTTGCAGAAAGCAGAGCGGGACCGGCTTTAACCTGGCAACGTTAGTAAAAGAGGGTGACTTTACCTGGATATCAGGTGAAAGCCAGATAAGCTCATGGCGTAAACCGACAGGTTATCGCAACGATTTTTGTGCCAGCTGTGGCTCTACAGTGCCTAACCGCTTGCGTGACAGGCCCTATGTGTGGCTTCCGGTTGGATTACTGAATGATTCTGCCGATATGCAGTGCATCGGGGATTATTGTACCGATGACGCCATGCCCTGGGACTCAACCCGTTCAGAGACAAATCATGCCGGACCCGTTCAGTCTCTGAAATCTCTTTTAACAAGCCTGAAGCTACTTGATTAATCGCAGCACTTTTCTTAGTGATGCGTCAGTTTTAAGCCCCAGTATTCAGAGCAGGCTTTAACATCGTCCGGAGAATGAAGCAGAAGTTTTGACAGGCTGGCCTGGTCGTAAAGCGTCTTATGGCGCTTTCGATTCTGCGGAGCAGTAAGGATAATATATTTCAGCATCGCCAGATTCACATGCTCGCTGCTCACCCCGAGACCGCCAATTCGGGGCCTGGATGAATAACACCTGCGGATATACCGTAGCAGTGCCACGGGCACTTTTACCTCAAGAAGAATCAATCCTGTGGCACGAGCGAGGCGCGCTTCAATGCATTTTGTGTAATTACCCTCCATAACCCACTTTTCCTGACGCACTGCCTCCGCGTGTAATTGAAAAAAATCTGCCTGTGCTCTGGGAATCCAGTGACTGCCCGGAAAATGGTGAAGTTGATCAAGATGAACCGCCGGTAAATCCGTTTTGCGCGAAATTGCATCAGCTAAGGTGGATTTTCCGCTGTTCGACGGGCCAATAATACAAATGCGTGGCCCAAGCGCCTCTAAAGAAAGTGCATGATTCACAACGTTTCCTCTGCATTATCCTTATAAAAATATGCGTGCGTTATGCTCTGCTGACTTTAACGCTATCCGACATAATCTGACATTCTAAGATGATGTGTTGCCACCCCAGTTCGGTTATCCACCGATAATTAACTTCATAGTCATCGCCGTCAGGCGTGTGATAAGCAGACAAAGTATCTGCGATTAAGATCAACCTGTGAATAAAAAACGCCAGCCTGATGAATCAGATATCGTCCGTAATGCTGCCAATAATATGGGCAACGAGGTCTGCTGCAGTGCCATCAGGATCCCGATCTGGATCATAAATGGTTACCGTGATGCCACCACAGCCAGAGTGTCCAAACAGCGTCTGGCAGAGAGAAATAAACTTTTCAGACGTCAAGCCCGCCGTTCCATGAGCGTTTTCGGTAAAGTTTGGTTACATCTTGCCGATTAATTGTTCAACCAAAAAAACCGTAGAGGGCATTATGGCTTTAATCAATGGACTTACCGATGGGGTGACAAGAGACTCTGTCGCTTCCAGCACAATCAAATTATCTCCAAACGTCAAAACCGAATCCATTACCGGGAAAACGCTGCCTGACACCGTAGTGGTGATCTCTCAGGAGGCGAGAGATCGCCTGATGCAGGTCGTGCCTGAGCCCATTTCAGCGGAACAGCAGACTGAAAACCTGCAAGATCTGAAAGATTTGGTGAGGGGCAAGTCAGCCAGCCAGGGGCCGACGTTCAACCTTGGCTATGCGCTGTTTAATGACCCCAATACCAGCTGGGATGCCAGGACATTCCGGCCGCTGCTGGACATGACGGCAGATAACACCCAGGTCAGCATGGATGACTTCGCGAGCGCGCTTCATCAGGTACTGGCTGAAGGTCAGGTGGGGCGTAATCAGTACGATGACAGTGATACCTCTGAAGCGATGGCAATGACGCTTACGCAGGTGAAACTGCACAAATTGATTGAGAAATATGTCCCGGAGGATAAGCGGGACCAGGCGACCGGTATTGTTGATGAGATGATCGACAGTAAAGTGGCATTCCGGGAAGAGAGATTGCTGCTTGGGGCGCAGCAGATGCTGGATATCGCGCATCAATATGGCACCAGCGAAATCGTGGCGGGTGCGCGTGATGACCTCGACCAGGTAAAAAGCGGCACTGCGCGGCCACAGATTGAATTGGCCAGAATGATGGAGGCGACAAAGTCGGGCAGTGACATGAATGCTGTATTTAACACCTTTGCCGACGTGATCCGTGCCACGCCTAACCCGCACAACAAAGCACAGCCCTCTATCGATGCCGCACTAAAGCAGTTGGCGGTTTATCGCCAGCAGTGGCAGGCGTTCACTGAAAAATACGCTTTATAATGTCGCTATAATCCTGCAAGTGACGGTACACTCGTGGCTAAGAAACGCGCCACAGAGCCGCATTTGCAGGATAGCCAGACTGACGTTATCCCCTCACGACCAGCAATTACTTATTGTTATTACAGTACTATTTAACGACCCAGCCTGAAACTGTCTTTCTGATCTCAACCATCCCAGGAAAAAAGGAGAGATTACACATTTACAAATTTAAATGTGTAAATATAATACCACCTCTTCACATATCAGAGGATTTTTAGTCATGTCGTCACTTTTTACCCCCCTGAATCTGGGTAATCTTCAACTTCGGAACCGCATAGTACTGCCGCCGCTGACGCGTTGCCGCAGCGAACAGCCGGGCAACATTCCCGGCGATATAATGGTGGAATATTACCGCCAGCGCGCCAGCGCGGGACTGATGATCACCGAAGGCACCCAGATTGAGCCTCGCGGGCAAGGCTATGCCTGGACGCCAGGGATCCACAGCGACGCGCAGATTGCCGGCTGGAAAAAGATCACAGAGGCGGTACATCAGGAAGGTGCCACGATTTTCTGTCAGCTCTGGCATGTTGGTCGCGTCTCGCACAATGAACTTCAGCCAGGCAAGCAGGCACCCGTTGCGCCTTCAGCCATGACAGCCGATAACGTCCGGGTATTTATTGAAACAGGGCCAGGAGCCGGGATATTAACTGCGCCCAGCGCACCACGGGAATTGACCACCGCTGAAGTTAAAGAGATCGTGGAACTCTACCGACGGGCAGCAGAGAATGCCAAAGCAGCCGGTTTCGACGGCGTGGAACTGCACTCCGCCAACGGTTACCTGATTAACCAGTTTATCTCTGAGCACACTAACTTCCGTACGGACGAATATGGTGGATCAGCTGAGAATCGTCTGCGTTTTCTGCGTGAAGTCGTTGAGGCGGTCAGCTCGGTATTTGGCAGCCACCGTGTTGGCGTCAGGTTTGCGCCGCTGTTTTCAAGTACCGACGAAGAGCGCGTCTATCTCGGACTGGTCGAAAGCGATCCCCACGCGACTTACATCCGTGCCGCGCAACTGCTCAACGAACTGGAAGTTTGCTATCTCTCAATAGCCGAAGCGGATTGGGATAACAGTCCGGATATGCCTGAGAGTTTCCGTATTGCGCTACGGGAAACGTTTCGCTCACCGATTATCTATTCAGGTCGTTACACGGCAGAAAAAGCACAGCATATGCTGGAAAAAGGCTGGGGCGACCTGTTTGGTTTTGGCCGCTCATTTATTGCTAATCCTGACCTGCCGGCGCGGATTAAATCAGGCTTTCCGCTGAATGATGTCGATCACGCCTCCCTGTATGGCGGCAGTGAGAAAGGCTATACTGACTATCCTGTTTACCTATCCTGATGTTCTGTGAGGCGGCATGTCCCCCGAAAATGCCCTGAAGCTACTGTCTAACCCAACCCGGGTGGCAGTGCTAAAGTGGCTTAAAAATCCTGACGAAGCGTTTGCGGGTTATTCCCAGCTCTATCCTTTCGATCAGTATGGCGTCTGTGCCAGTCTCATCCAGGACAAGGCGGGCTTATCACAGCCCGCCACCTCGTTATGCCTGAAAGCACTTCAGAGCGCAGGGCTGGTAGAAGCCAGTAAAGTGGGGAAATGGACCTACTATCGCCGCGTCGAACCACGTATTCGCAAAGTCACCGAAGCGGTGACGCAATCGCTGCAGGCGCTTTTGTAGCGACGGCATTTTCAATACCTTTGCCTGACCGGGCTGCCATTGCAGGTTTGCCCGGACAGCCAGACCCTGAACGTCTCCCCGATTTTCTGACTCTGTTCCATGCAGTCTGCTTGACGAAACTGCCTGCTTACCTTACAACTAAACCCGTCAGGGGAGTCTCGCCAGAGAGACTGAGAGGCTAATAGCGCACCGCGCGGCTTAGCGACCCTTAGAACCTGACCCAGTTGATACTGGCGTAGGAAGACGGGTATCTCATCAGATACTTGCCGCAAGGGTGCAGTCGCGCCGCTCTTGCCTTTTCCCTTCTGGTATCACGGGTCTTCGTTAACTGATAACGAGGCGAATGTGACCCACTTAATCCTGAATCTCTCTTCTGCTGTCTGGTGGACATTTTGAGCCGCTGGTCGGTGGTCGGCAGCGGCGTTGCCGGGCTTTGTGTCGCCACGCTGCTGGCGGAACAGGGAGAAACCGTTGAAATCATTACTCAGCCTGACTGCCGTGCGGCCTCGCACTGGGCAGGGGGCATGCTCGCGCCCTGGTGCGAAGCAGAAAGTGCACCTCCACAGGTGATCGAATGGGGCCAGCACGCTGCCAGCTGGTGGGCGAAACGTGTAGAGGGCGTGGAGCAGCAGGGCACGCTGGTGGTTGCGCCGCCGCGCGACAGCCGCGAACTGACGCGCTTCGCCAGCATGACGGAGCAGCATCAGTGGGTCGCGCCTGGTGAGGTTGAACCGGCGCTGGAAAACCGCTTTGCCCGCGGCCTGTTTTTCGCCGGCGAGGCGCATCTCGATCCGCGCCGCGCGTTGCAGCAACTGCACGATAAGCTGCAACAGGCGGGGGTGCCCATTCACAGTGGTAAACCCAGCGGGAAAATCATCGACTGCCGTGGCATCCACGCTGCTGACCAGCAGCCGTCACTGCGTGCAGTGCGTGGCGAAATGTTCATCCTGCACGCGCCCGAAATTCAGCTCTCCCGTCCTGTCCGGCTTCTCCACCCGCGCTTCCCCTGCTATCTGGTGCCCCGTGCCAGTGGCCACTTCATGCTGGGTGCGACCATGGTTGAAAGCCACGACAGCAGCCCGATCAGCGCCAGGGCAATGATGGAGCTGCTCAGCGCCGCCTATAGTCTGCATCCGGCGCTGGCAGAAGCTCGGATCACAGAGAGCGGCACCGGTCTCCGGCCCGCTTATCAGCAGAACCTGCCACAGGTCCGCTACGAAAATGGCCGTTTTTTCCTCAATGGGCTTTACCGCCACGGTTTTTTGCTGGCCCCGATTATGGCTGAAAAACTTATGCTGCAACTCACTCAGGAGATTAGTTATGCGAGTGGAACTTAATGGCCGCACGATTGAAACCGGTGCAAATACGCTGGCTGAGCTGTTGCAGGAGCAGCAGATTGATCCGCGCACGGTCGCCACCGCGCTGAACGGCGAGTTTGTGCCGCGCAGCTGTTATGCCAGCCAGCAGCTTGAGGCGGGAAACCAGTTGGAAATCCTGTCACCCATGCAGGGAGGTTGATCATGTTCTACCAGTTTGTTCCGCAATCCCGATTTCTGCTCGGTACCGCTGGCTATCCATCACCGGACATTCTGCATCAGGCGATAGACGCATCTGGTGCGGAGATTATTACCGTCAGCCTGCGACGGGAAGGCAGCGAGGGCGGGGCGTTCCGTACGCTACTGCAACGGCTCAATAAACGTATTCTGCCCAATACCGCGGGCTGTCACACAGTGAAAGAGGCAGTGACGACGGCACTGATGGCACGTGAACTGTTCGATACAACATGGATAAAGCTGGAAGTGATTGGCCATGCCGACACACTACAGCCCGATCCGTTTGCGCTGGTTGAAGCCGCGCGCATTCTCTGCGCTGACGGATTTCAGGTCTTTCCCTACACCACCGATGATCTGATTGTGGGCGAAAAATTGCTGGAAGCGGGCTGTGAAGTGCTGATGCCCTGGGGCGCGCCGATTGGTTCAGGCCAGGGGCTGCGCAATATCGAGGGGCTGCGCACTATGCGTGCATGGTTTAAAGATATACCGCTGATTATTGATGCAGGGATCGGCGCACCAGGCCAGGCGGCACAGGCTATGGAGATGGGTTTCGATGGCGTGCTGCTTAACACTGCGGTGGCAAAAGCGCGCGATCCAGTGAGAATGTCGGGTGCCTTTGCCGCCGCGATCTACGGGGGGCACGAGGCGTTTCAGGCAGGATTGATGGAGCAGCGCGATATGGCGTCAGCCTCCACGCCAGTTTTTGGCCTGGCACAATTCAGATAAGGAGTGGCAATGTCACGTTATCAGCGACAGACAATGTTGCCGGAAATGGGTGAAGCGGGCCAGCAACGGCTGAGCAGCGCAAGGGTGCTGGTGGTGGGGGCGGGCGGGCTTAGCGCGACGCTGCTGCCCTTACTGGCAGGCGCAGGCGTAGGTTTTATTCGCCTTTACGATGGCGATCGGGTTGAACTGCATAACCTGCATCGGCAGACGCTGTTTGGGGTGGACGATGTGGGGCAGCCGAAAGTGTTTTGCGTCCAGCGTGCGCTGGGGCAGCGAAATCCAGACTGTCAGGTGGAAGCGCATCCACAACAGCTGAACGCCAGTGAACTGCCACAGGTGCTGGAGGGGATCGATCTGGTGGTGGATGCGGCGGATAACTTTGCTATCACTTATCTGCTCTCCGACACCTGCTCTCCGCGAGGTTTGCCACTGATTTGCGCCTCGGTGCTGGGACGTAAAGGCTATGTCGGTGGATTCTGTGGCGGTGCGCCCAGCTATCGCGCGGTGTTTCCGCAGTTACCCGTGGTCTCGGGTAACTGCAACACCGCAGGCGTGATGGGACCTGCGGTGGCAACGCTGGGCGCAATGCAGGCGCAGATGGCGCTGAGTGTTTTATTAAAACTGACGCCATCGCCGCTAGGCTGCATGATTCATTGCGATTTTGTTGACTGGCACGTGCGGCCGTTCCGCTTTGACGATGCGCCCGAGCCGGACGTGCCGGGCACGCCTTTTATCGATCGACTCATGCTCACGGAGGAAGATTGCATTGTGGAGTTGCGTAGTCGGGAAGAGGCGCCGGTCAGTGTGGCCGATCGGGTGATACGGATTCTGCCGCAGCAGATAGCGTCCTGGCAGCCGCCTGCCGATCAGCGTGTAGTGCTGGTTTGCACCAGTGGAATGCGTGCGGCACAGGCGGCTGAAAACCTTGCCGCCCGTGGGATAACGCGGCTGGCGTTGATGGCGGCCAACATGCTTTAGCATGTCAGTTTAAATCACCTCCACCAGCTGAAATGTCTCGAAGATCAACTCCATTTCAGTGTGGAAATAGCCTGCGCGCTGAAAGTAGCGCTGATGTTCCTGCCGCCAGTAATCGAGGCTGAGATCGCCTTCGCCTTCCAGCATCGCCATCTCTGGCGTCACGCGATCAAAGCGCGTCAGGAACAGCCCGGTGGTGCGGAGCACGCAGACCGGCTGCTGTTCGCGATTCAGGATGATGCTGTAACCACCCGGTTGAGGCAACCTTTCCTGCTCCTGCCAGCTACGCAGTGAACCGCAGCTGGCGACTTTTTTGCCGGCAATGATCAGTGTGGTCAGCTCACTGGCGAGTTCAGGGGAGTCACCAAACGTGTCGACCATCGCGTCAGGGTATTTATCTCGCAGTTGTTCCAGCGTCATTGCCATCAGAAAGTCCTCGAATCAATGCGGGCGCGCCAGACATAACCTGAGGTTATCGCAACGCAGGCCAGCGGCATCGTTAGATAAATAGCAGCAGTCACCACGGCAGGTTACTCTCTGCCGTTGTTCTGCAAATAGTGGCACAGCTTAACCGGCCGCCCTGCCGGAAAACAGGCAAAATTATCAAAATAGTGAGGTCGTCCGAATCGCTGACGCTGAAAGCTACGCCTGCCACCGACACACACCAGAAATTAGCTAATCAAAAAACTCGCCCAGCGCTCAATGTCGTCCCCGCTGCTGATATCGGGCTGTACCAGGCCATTAACCATAAAGGTTGGTGACACATGAATGCCGTTCTGACGGGCATATTTGCAGTGCCATTTAATGGCGTTCTGCAAATCAGGCTGATCAAACGCGGCCAGGGCATCCACGCCACTGTACGCTTTCAGGCGGGCCAGAATCTGATTCGGCGTGGCATCGCGGTTAGGTCCGGTGCAATGATCGGTGAATTCAAACTCTTCACGATGATCGGCCACCGCCTGCATCACTTTCTTTGCCGCTGCTTTACTTTCGCATGCGGCGGCAAGGATATAGCGCACAATCAATCCTGAATAGAGGTGCCAGGGTTGTGACTGCAGACGGATCTTCAGCGTGATCTTCTCTTCACCCGCGTGCGCCAGTAAAGCGTCGAATTTATTGAATGCGCGGACCGAAAAAGGACAGGTAGGTTCCAGAAAGACTTCAAATATCATGGGGCCGTGGCCCCATACCAGTGCATCAGCGTGCTGACTCATTGGCAACTCCTTAGCGATTATCGGGGAGAAAAGGGTATTTACTCTGGCAAATCCTACTCACTTCAGCCAGTTAAGAATCAGCCGCAATTGTTACAAAATTCAGCAATCAGTTGCTGACCTGCGCGTAACAGGCGACAGGCAGTACCATTAATCGTTAGAATTATCGGCTTTGGCATTCTCAACAGCTGGCCCTGCATCGCCGCTGATGAGCAGCTATAGTTACCAGCAGAGTTTGCTTTCTCAAATTACCAGGGCATGTCTGCTACTTCCTTGCTGCCTGTCTGCCCTGAGTCGATGGGCGTTAGAAGAGGTTAATTTTGCATACCGGTCTCACCTGGAAAACTCTCCATCGCGTCATCAATCAGACGATCTCAGACATGCTGGATGAACAGCAGACCCTTGATGTGCTGTCACTTCGCGCCCGATTGCATGAACTGGCTGAAAATGAGGAGGATGAAGTCATGGTGCTCTGTTACTGGCAGGCGAGCAAAATTCTGTTGCGATTACCCACTTCCGTTACAGCCAGTCAGTTAATGGTTGCCGCACGTCACGCTTTTCGCACCCCGATGGATCACGATCTGCTTTAGGTCGCTGACTGGCTCGCGGCAGGATAAATCCTCACTTCGAAGAGCCTGTTGTGGCGGCGCTGGGTCAGCACGATGAATGATCGTTTCCCTCGATCAAAACAGTTACGCCCGCCTTGTTTGTCGATCTATCGCCAATTTATTGCCATTCTGGAATCAACAAATACTAACGTTAATGATAATTTTTTCAGGACTGAGGATAGTATTTCCTGAATGCTGTGAAAATTAACTCTGATCAGTAAACGTCGTGGATCTATTTTCTGTTTAGATAACTCAACGACTTTTTTATCATTCGAATAGATTATTTGCATCAATGTAGCATCAATATAATAAGACCATGTTGTGATGTTGTCGCATGGCTATAAATACATATCTCTCCCTCAGGTAGCTAATTTTAGCCAGTTTGTATGTTGTGAAAAGAGACAGGTTTAATGAATACCAGAAAACGACCTATGCCCGTGACGCTGGCTGGGCTTATGATTTCTGGTTCCGCATGAGCAACACTTGTAGAGGAATATCACCGATCACGATTAATCCGGGAGCATCAACGGGCACCCAGGGTGCCGGTGGTTGCGTGCCATTTACCGGTGAAACTACCGCTATCTCCTGTGCCATTTCGCGTACCCGTAAAAATCAGATCGTTAATTCAGGTAAATGGGCGAAAACTTATTTCGAAAAACGCAGTGAAACGACCGAAACGCCATTTACGATTTCTGTAAAGGATTGGCCTTCCTCGGTGAAAACCGTGGCTGAGCGGTTCGATGGTGATAAAGATGGGCCTGCAGAATCCATAAGGTCAGCGGGTACCGCTGAATGTCACGACCGATCAACTGCCGTTGCTGACGACGGTCTCATCACCTAATCAGGCGATGTCAATGGCGTTTAACACTCACTCTATTAAGACTGACGTGCAGGTTATGACGGGTAAAGCGGACAGCACCGTGACCTTCAACCCGGTTTATAACTAAGGTCTTCAGACTGTGCATCACGGGTTCGGGCCGTGTAATTCACGCGAACTAAGCCACACTTCACCGCTTAAGCGCTGACGTACCCTCAATCTGGTTCATCATCTGCAACAATCGTTAAAACCCGGCACACCCGACCCACTGTTTTGTCTAATCTCTGTTAAAATTGAACCTCTGCGCCACTTTGCAGGATGCGTGTTCGGGAGAAACTATGTTGTGGATTTGGAATGCCCTGATTGTTCTGGTCACCGTTATCGGAATGGAGATAACGGCTGCACTGGCACACAGATACGTTATGCATGGCTGGGGTTGGGGCTGGCATCTCTCACATCATGAACCGCATAAAGGCTGGTTTGAGGTTAACGACCTCTATGCTGTGGTGTTTGCCGGCCTGTCGATTTTGCTTATCTACCTGGGCAGCACGGGCGTATGGCCGCTGCAGTGGATCGGCGCGGGTATGACGCTCTACGGCCTGCTCTATTTTATTGTGCATGACGGCCTGGTTCATCAGCGCTGGCCATTTCGTTATGTTCCGCGCCGCGGTTATCTGCGCAGATTATATATGGCGCACCGCATGCATCATGCGGTGCGTGGCAAAGAGGGCTGTGTCTCGTTTGGTTTTCTCTATGCACCGCCTCTGTCAAAACTCCAGGCGACGCTGCGAGAACGTCACGGTGTTAAACGGGGCGCTGCCAGAGGCAAGCGGGGCGTGGAGCGTGACGCGCCATCCGGGAAGTAACCGCGAGACCCGATGCTGCCACCAGCAGTGCCAGTTTCTCTGGCGTGCTGGTGGACTGACGCTGATCCCACGCCTGTGAACCCGCCTGGACCACCTTCATACCGATTTTACGATAGACCTGTTTTGCGGTAGCAATCGCCCACGCTGAACGCAGCGGTAAACCCGGCAGGCCAGCCGACGCCGATCGATAATAGGGCTCTGCCGTTTCCACCAGCCGACGGGCAACGCGGCTAAGGGCCTGGCGATTTAGCGGGTCGGCCAGATTCTCTCGGGTCAGCCCCTCTTCAGCCAGCCACGCTGCGGGCAGATAGCAGCGTCCCGCTTCAGCATCTTCAACGATATCGCGCGCAATATTGGTTAGCTGAAACGCCAGACCAAGATCGCAGGCGCGATCCAGCGTGGCGTTGTCGCGTACGCCCATAATCTGCGCCATCATCAGGCCAACCACGCCCGCCACGTGGTAACAGTAGCGCAGCGTATCATCCAGGGTCTCATAGCGCGTCTCATGCACATCCATCGCAAAGCCTGCGAGATGATCAAAAGCATAAGCGGGCAGAATATCGTATGCCATTGCCACCTCCTGAAAGGCAGCAAAGGCGGGCTCATGCATCTGCGATCCCGCATAGGCCTGACGCGTTTTCATCTCCAGCTGCGCCAGGCGCTGTTCGGCAGATTGCTGCGACGGCGTATCGTTGCTGAATCCCAGCACCTGATCGTCAATCACATCATCACAATGACGGCACCAGGCGTAGAGCATCAGCACGCTGCGTCGGGTTTTGGCATCAAACAGCTTCGATGCGGTGGCGAAGCTTTTCGAGCCCACTTCCATGGTTTCTACGGCATGATTGAGCAGTGACGGACTATTCAAGCCAGATCCTCCAGCATCAAGCCTGCGGTAGCCTTGGCCGAGCCAATCACACCGGGAATACCCGCGCCAGGATGGGTACCTGCACCGACCAGATAGAGATTATTAATATGCTTATCGCGGTTGTGAGGCCGGAACCAGGCACTTTGTGTCAGGATTGGTTCCACCGAGAAAGCCGAGCCCTGATACGCATTCAGCTCATCGCGGAAATCAAACGGCGTGAAGATGCGATGCGTGACCAACTGGCTGCGCAGTCCTGGCATATAGTGCTGTTCCAGATAGTCGAAAATGCGATCGCGCAGGCGTGGACCCTCAACGGCCCAGTCGATATCGGCAGTACCGAGATGCGGCACCGGCGCCAGCACGTAGTAGCTGCCGCAGCCTTCCGGCGCCAGTGAGGGATCGGTAACGCAGGGCGCATGCAGATAGAGCGAGAAGTCCTCTGCCAGACCGTCTTTGTTAAAGATCTCATCAATCAACTCACGATAGCGTGGACCAAAGCAGACCGTGTGGTGCGCCAGCTGATCGTGATGATGATTCAGGCCAAAATAGATCACAAACAGCGAGTTGCTCATGCGTTTGTTCTGCAGTGACCGTCCCTGCGCCTGCGAAGCGGGATGCTGGCTCAGCAGTTTGCAGTAGGTGTGAACCACGTCAGCATTGGAGGCAACTGCGCGCGTCGGGAAGACCCGGCCATCTTTCAGGTGCACCGCGGTAATCCTGTTTTCCTGGGTCTCCAGCCGGGCAACGCTGGCATTAAGCTCCACTTCGCCGCCCAGATCTTCAAACAGTTTCACCATGCCCTGCACCAGCGCACCCGTGCCACCGCGCGGGAACCATACGCCCCATTCACGCTCCAGCGCATGAATCAGAGTGTAGATTGACGAGGTGGCAAACGGATTTCCGCCCACCAGCAGCGAGTGGAAAGAGAAAGCCTGACGCAGATGCTCATCTTCAATGTAACTTGCCACTTTGCTGTAAACACTGCGCCACGCCTGAAGTTTTGCCAGCTGAGGGGCGGCCCGCAGCATGTCGCGGAACGAGAGAAACGGCACGGTGCCCAGCTTCAGATAGCCTTCAGCAAAGACCGCTCGGGAATAGGCCAGAAAGCGACGATAGCCTTCAACGTCACGCGGATTAAACGCGGCAATCTGTGCTTCCAGCGCGGGCTGATCGTTGTCATAGCTGAATACTTTGCCGGATGCCCAGCAGAGGCGATAAAAAGGCTTCACCGGTATCAGCTCAACGTAATCAGAGAGCTTTTTACCCGCCAGGGTAAATAGCTCTTCGATAGCGCTGGGATCGGTGATCACCGTCGGGCCGGCATCAAACGTGAAGCCCTGATCCTGATAGACATAAGCCCGGCCGCCCGGCTTGTCACGCTGCTCCAGCAGTCGTGTGGGAATGCCTGACGCCTGAAGGCGAATTGCCAGGGCCAGACCACCAAAGCCTGCGCCAATTACTGTCGTTCTATTCATTGCATCGCCTGTTGACGGTGAGGAGTCATAATAGCCTGTAACGCCGCCAGAACGGGGACCGGGGGCTTGCCGCTTAAAATGCGCAGCCGATCAGGCAAAGTGAGTTTTCCCGCATAAAAACGGGCGATCAGATCTTCATTCAAGCCATAAAAACGTTGCATTACCTGCCAGCGCTGGTCAGCCGGACCCGCCAGAAACAGCATACGGTTCAGCATGCGGAAGAAGCGCTGTTGCTGCCAGGTATGACTGGCGAATTGTTGAATGGTAGCGTGCAGGGTCTCAGAGGTAAAAGTGTGCATCTGCGCCAGACGATCAGCCAGCGCCACCGCCAGCGGCAGTGAGTAGCCGGTGGTGGGATGGAATAACCCAGCACGCAATCCGCTGCAGGGGAGATCGCGTTTCTGCCAGAAGGCGGCCACGTCGCCGGTCAGCGTAATTGGCAACGCGCCTTGCTCTTCGCGCAGCAGTCGGTCTAACCGCCACCCCTGCTGCGCGGCATAGTCGCGGATATTCTGACGGGCGCGATCGCCTTCCAGCGTGGCGTTATCAATATAGTGGGTATCTTCAATCAGCAGAGTGTCTGCGGAAAAGGGCAGGCTGTAGACAAAGCGATAGCCTGCCTGCTGATCCACCGTAGCATCCATGATAATTGGTGCGGTCAGGCCGTGAGGCTCACTAAGTTGCCACTCCTGTCCGACAAACGACTGGAAGCCCATGCGCAGCGCACCATCGGGCTGGTAGCCACGGCCATCGATCACCGCGTCACTCTCCAGCACCCGGCCATCGTCCAGCGTGACCGCGCGTGAAGCGATGCTCGCAACC
The DNA here is from genome assembly GCF_037152305.1 of Pantoea sp. AS142. NCBI lineage: Bacteria > Pseudomonadati > Pseudomonadota > Gammaproteobacteria > Enterobacterales > Erwiniaceae > Pantoea > Pantoea sp. AS142. Next base: position 40,422 of record NZ_JBBCMO010000003.1, read on the forward strand.
CGGGTATTCAGCAGCAGATCCGGCGCAAACCTATCGCGGATGACCTGCGCGAAGCGCTCCGCAGTCACGCAAAAATAGCCACTGTTCAGGGTACGGCTGCGTTGCGGAAAGCGGACCGCATAGCCAGGCCAGTGATGAACCACCAGCGGAGCGATCCAGCGATGCTGCGTTTCGGTGAGATCGTCCGCATGAAACGACCAGGTGTGATTGGCGCCCGGCTCACGTTCAGCATCAATCAGCAGAAGGCGCAGGGATGGCCTCTGCTGGCGCAGGCGCAGGGCGATCAACCCGTTAGCCAGCCCTGCGCCCACCAGAATCAGATCATACCGTGGCATAGTCTCTCCCGGTGCGCACCGGTCTGCGGCTCACCATAGCCTTCTCGACAATGTCCGCCGCCAGGGGGGTTCCGCCCGCCTGACGAAGTGCGGTGCGATGCGTTTTCATCTGCCGACGATAGCTATCATCAGACAGTAAGGTCTGGAGCTGTCGGGCCATCGAATGACGGGTGGTAAAGCGCGAGGCGCGACGTCCGATACCGTGCCAGACTACGCGTGCAGCCACACCCGGCTGATCAAAGGCCAGCGGGATCGTCAGCAGCGGCGTCAGATAGTTAATCGCATCCAGCACCGTATTCATGCCACCGTGAGTAATGGTCAGGTCGGCCTGCGCCAGTGCAGCAGACTGATCGGCAAAATCGACGACCTGAACATGGCTGGCCTGCGCCAGTTTCTCCGCCTGAAACGGCGACAGCCGACCGCAATGCGCGAGCAATAACTGTGCGTCGATCTCCTGGCTGGCGCGGACGATGGTTTTAAACAGGCCGTAGCGGTGCCCCTGCAGTGTGCCAAGTGAAGCAAAAATGCGGGGTCTGTCGCCATGCGGGAAGTAGCGTGGCTGTGAGGCGGCCGGTGCCGGCTCCGCTGCGCGCAGCGGGCCAACCGAATGGAAATGATCGGGCAGCGCCCGGCGGGGGAAATCCAGTTCCGGGATCAACTGGCTGATTTGTGCCAGTGGTGAAAAACAGTGATGCAGTTTTTCCCGAGGCGATAAACCCATCGCATGTGCGTTGCGGGCGATCACCCGATCGTGACGGCGCATCAGCCAGTCATAGATTTTTTCACTGGTGCGATAGCGTTCGCGCGCCTGATCGCTGCTGGCATAGTCAAATGGCATTACGGCCAGCGGGAAATCCGCTTCACGGTTAAGCGGCAGGGCACAGGCAACCGAAACATAAGGCAGGTTCAGTGCGTCTGCCGCCAGTGCACCGGCAGGCTCCATCTGATCGACGATCACACCATCAATCGCCAGGGCGCTCAGCACCACGGGCAGTTCGCGACAGAGCATATCGGTGCTGCTGGCCATCTCATTGATCAGTTTCAGCATTGAGGGGCCAAGAGGATGCGCCGCCAGTTTCAGCGTATGCGCCAGGCTCCCCGCCGGATGCGAGGCTAAACCCAGCGGGAAAAAGTCAATCCGGCTGTCGGTGAGGAGTGCGCTCACGTCGGTCTGCTGGATAAAAGTGATGTGATGTCCGCGTGCGATCAAGGCCTGGCTAAGATGCTGAAGTGCCTGCACATGGCTGTAGAAGGGCGGTGCAATGACCGCAAAGTGGCTCATGCAGCATCCTTAACTGACGGCAGCGAGTTTTTTCTCAAACCAGGCCTGAACAAAATGATGAGTGGCATAACCGTCCTGGCAGGCCGATAACAGATGTTCGCTGGCACAGCGCAGGTGATCGCGCAGTTGCGTTTCAACCGCCTGCGACCCCAGCAGATTCACCAGCGTCGATTTTCCATCATCCTGATGGGCATCTTTACCGGTATCGGCCATGCCGTCGGTGAGGTCGTCCAGCAACTGAAAAGCCTGGCCGAGATTAAGCGAGAACCGGTGCAACTGTTCACGTGCTTCCCGTGGGGCGTCAGCCACAATAGAGGCCATCTGCATAGAAGCGCAAAATAGGGTGCTGGTTTTATAGTGATTGGTCATCAAAATGGCGTCAGCGCTGCGTGGCTTATCGCCTTCTGAGAGATCCTTAAACTGCCCCTGCACCAGCCCCTGCAGGCCGACCGCGTGAGATAACTCCGCGACCGCGTCTGCTCTGGCCGTGGCCGATAAGCCTTCTGCCGCAGCGACCACGCCGAATGCCTTACTCAGCAGGGCCACCGCAGCCAGAATCGCAACGTGTTCACCATACTGGCAATGAATGGTCGGACGTCCGCGGCGCAGTTGCGCATCATCCATGCAGGGCATGTCATCCAGAATCAGTGATGCGGCATGTACCATCTCCACCGCGCAGGCGAGATCAAGCAGGCCGGCAGGCGTGGCGCTACAGCCCAGATCGCGCGCTGTCAGCAGCAGCAGCAGCGGACGAATACGCTTTCCCGGTGCCAGCGCACCGTCCCGCATCGCAGCGCCCACTAAGTCACGTTCACTGTCAACCGGTAACAACTGATCGAGCCGTTGCTCAATGTCGTTCAACAGGCTGGCTGCATCGCTGCGGTTGAAATTGACGTGTTGTTCTGCACAGACCGTCATCATGGCTGTCCTTATCTACAGAGGAAGTCACAGCAGGTCGAAATGATTCGATGCCATCTTCAATAATCGTCCCCGACTGCCTTAGCATAGTTGGCAGGTTTTCAAAAAACGGCGGGTAAATCTATTACTACTAAGAGTAGTTCACAGTGATAAAAATGTCGGAGAATTCAGCAGCATTCCGCGTTTACGGCGATAGCCAGACGGACATTTTGTTTGCATTAACTTAGCAACGCGCGTAGCTGTTTTATCACGCTGGCAACATCTTCAGCAGATAATGCGCCATCTTTCGCGAAGCGCACAATTCCTTCCGGATCAATAACCACCACGGACGCGCTTTCCGGCTTAAGATGCCAGCTGTGCGCGGTTACGCCACTGCTGTCGATAATGAATTGCTGCCACGGTGCCGCTTTTTTACTTGAGGCGATGCTGCGCACCACAAATAGGGCACTGCCGGGTAGGGCATCGTCAGTATTTACGATGGTGGTGGCCTGGAAACGGTCACGCGGCAAGCTGGCTTGCTGAATGGCTTCGATTAAGGGAGCACTCTGATCTTTTGCAGAAAGACGACCCGCGACATGAATGACCAGACGCACTTTTCCTGTCAGGGTCTGACTGTTCCAGCGCTGATAATTTATGTCGCCCTGATTGAGCACCATTTCGCCTTTATTGGCAATGGAGACCGGCGGTACAGGCTGACCCGGTGTCAGGGTGTGAGCAACAGCAAAGCGGGAAAACAGCAGGGCTATCATCAATCCATAATGGCGCACGGTTTCCTCACTTCTTTCTTGGTTTGCGGCAGGCGAGGCGAGCTTTTTCTCCAGCACGCAGATGATTAGTACCACATTTCTGTTTCAGATCAATAAAAGCATCAAAGATTTGGGCTGAAAATGCAGGGAAGAATTTGTTAACAAGAGGTGGAAAATGAGCACAGCATTGATGACATTACCTGAATTTGCCCGTTATATTGGCATTGCGACCCCGACGCTGGCGCGTGCCTTTTGCTGCCGCGGGTCGTTGGCGGGTGTGCCACTGCCACAGGCGCTGGATGATGCCCCGCTGACGCAGCGCCACTGGCTGCGGGACGATGTGCGCCAGTTCGATCAGGTCTATAAACGCGTTCAGGCAATGCAGCAACAAAGCACGCTTTAATCAACATTGATCCAGACAAAAGCGCGGGACTCTTCTCGCGTTTTTTATACGAAGTTATCGGGCTTTACCAGGAAGCAGACCAGATTCGCATCGCGTTCGCTGACAATCTCGACGCGGGTATCCAGGCCGCTAAGTGCATCACCGCGTCTAAGCCGCTGATCACCGACGCAAACAATCCCTTCAAGCACGGTGAGATAAGCGACAAAGCCTGGCAGCGATGGCACGTCCAGCGTATGGTTGCGCGCCAGTAGCGTATCGTAAATATAGACATCCTGGCGCAGTTCCAGCGGGGCGTCAGACTCTTCCGGCCCGGCCAGTTCGGTCCAGCCATTAGTCATAATACCCAGATCGCGCTCCAGCACCTGAGTCATCGCTTCACCGCCCGGCTGCGATGGCCGGATAACCGCCTGTAATAGCTCAGCGTCATACAGCGGCACCGACTCTTCATACTGAACGCCATCGCCCGCATTCACCACCATCACCCGTTTTGCAGAGAGCTGGGTACGTTCGCCATTACTGTCCTGATGCTGCATCGAACCGCGCCACAGGTAAGTGAAAACTTCTTCATTCTGATGCTGCTGCATCGGGATTCTGGCATCCACTTTCAGCGACATCAGGTCAACACTGAGCAGCGGGCTTAACGCAGCGCCAGGACGCTGGCGACGGACGGTAAAAGGTCCGTACTCAAACAGTTGTTCAGGATTAGCTCGCACAATGTTCATGATTTACTCTCAAATAAAGTGACTTATAACAACGATCATAGACCTCAGGCGGAGAATGAGAAGCCGGGAGTTTTGCCCGGCTTCGTCAGTTATTTTGAATAATAAACTGTTTGGTGTCTTGCCAGCCTACTTGCCCTGTTCGTCACTCTCACCAAGGAAGAAATACCAGAGTGGAATCGACAACAGCCCGGTAAAGACCGTGGAGTAGAGCAGGATCATCATCGCCTGGGTGATATACATGGTCAGCGACCAGTGGCTGAAGGGGATCTGATACTGATCAATCACTCCGCCAATCATCGCATTTGCCATCACCGTAATGACAATCAGCGCCAGCACTGTCACGCTGCGCAGAAAATAGCGCATCTCTTTGCGCTTCCCGGCAAAACGCGACTGGACGATGGCCAGCGGCGACTGTTTGTCCGGAGCGACATCCACGCGGACGACCGAGGCGCGCTGTGCGCTGTGCCAGCGTTGAATATCCAGCAGTACCAGCACCAGCAGGCTGATACCCATAACGGGAAGCGCATATCCCAGCGCCAGCATCACTATCAGGCTGGTGCCCTGCGCATAGCGCGGCAGCGCCAGCCAGGCGGACAACAGCGTCTGGGATGGGTTGAGCTGGGGAACAGCCGGTCGGCGAATCCACCACATGCGGTAGCCCAGTACAATCATTGTGCAGAGACCAACGCCAAACAGCGCCAGTATTAGCTGATTAGGCAGACCAAACAGCACGCCCATATGCGCATCTACACCCCAGCGGGTCAGTTTCGCCACCAACGGGAAGTTGGCGAACGCAACGCGGTCAACCACGCTGAAATTAACAGGATTGATGGAAACCGCATCAACCTGGCTCGGCCAGCTGCGATCAATCTCCGAAACCGTCCACGCCTGTTCAGCGCTCTTAGGCTGGCGAAGCTCCAGTTTCGCCGCATGCAGTCCGGCCTGACGTGCTGATGCCAGCGCCTGATCCCAGTTGGCATCCGGCTGATTGAGCATCAACGGCGTGGCAGTTCGGGCTGGCATGGTCATGCCTGACATGGTCATCCCTTCCATCGCACCGCGATGGTCAGCATGGGGATCGGCAGCTTCGGCGGGGGCATTACCGTTCAGTGCCGTATTAACCTGCGGCGTTTTCCAGCCGAAGTCGCTGCGCATCTTTTCAATGTTGTTGCCTGCCCACTGTGACCAGGTCAGCCCGGTTACTGAAAAGAACACCAGGCCGATTGCCAGCAACAGACCCAGCGTGACATGCCAGTGACGCATTGCCGCGAAGCCACTGTGTGTTTTTTTACGGGTGCGTGGTGGCCGGGTGCCGGACCATAAAACAATCCCACCGAGTGCGGCGACCCACAGCCACGAGGCCGCCAGCTCACTGTAGTTTCGGCCAAAATCACCCAGTAGCAAGCCGCGATGCAGTTGATCCAGCCACATGCGCAGCGGCAACACACCGCTGGTGCCATACACAGTCATGTCGCCTTTCACCTGCAGGGTGTAGGGATCGATAAACAGTGAGCGCGATTCAGATGGGCCAAGCTGCGGCTCGGCAAACTGCACCCGGGTCGTATCCAGCGGGCCCGGTGCAGGACGCACGGCGTAAATCCGTGCGGATTCGCCAGCACGGGCACGGGCGGCGGCAATCTGGGCTGACAGCGGTTGTACCACACCCTGCGCATTGGTGGTCAGGGCATCGTGGTAGATCGCCTGTTCCAGTTGCGGCGTCAGGACGTAGATCGTGCCAGTCAGGGCGGCGATAAAAATAAACGGCGCAATAAACAGGCCAATATAAAAATGCAGGCGGCGAAACAGATTAAATACGGTGCCGCGTGGCGCAGGGGACAGTTCCCAATGAGAGGACATAGCATTCCACACTTTTCAAAAGACAACGGCGATCAGGTGACGTTGTCACCCAATCGAATCAGAAAGCAGTGAGTGTTACGCGAAACAGGGTGGCGCACGCGGTCGATGGCGGCGCAACAACCGTCGCCATTGCGGCGGGTTAATGGCAGAAGGCGGCGGGGCACGGCTGCTCAGGCTCATCCACCAGAGGAATGGGATAAACACCCAGAGCATCAGCGGCACATGCACCAGTAAATCGCAGTAGCCACAGGCAAAGCCAGGACCCATCATCATTCCGTGGTCCGCCATCGACATTTCGCTGTGATGATGCATCGTCGGCATTTCCGCGCTTATGGCAGAGACGCGTTGCATCGTGGCGTGATGCTCAGCAAGATTCTTTGAGATCATCGGGGCAACAAACAACAGCAGCACGGCCAGTATCGCAATACCGGCAGTGAGTCGTTGTCTGATTGAGGATCTCGGCATTATTTTAACGGACGCAAGGGGTCAAATTTCAGGGCGGCAGTGTAACGCGAAGGGGATAAAAGGGTTAAATAAAGTGGCATCTGTTTCGAAAAAATTCGCACTCTTTGAACATATTCACTTTAATTTCAGCATCGCTTAACTTAGTTGTTACCCACCTGACACATACAAATAACATTAACGATTCAGGTATGTTAAACCTCACCCATTAAGGACTAAGAATGAAAATTGTAATGCTGGATGGTGACACGTTGCCAGACTCTCTGCCGACCGGGCAACAGCTGGCTGATTGGGAAATTCGTGCGCAGACGTCGGCTAAGGACATTGTATCTTCGCTTGCGGGCGCTACCGTCGCTATCACCAATAAGGTGCCGTTGCGTGCTGACATACTGGAACAGTTGCCCGAATTGCGCTTTATTTGTGTTGCGGCGACCGGTTATGACTGTATTGACCTCGACGCCTCGCGCGCATGCGGCATCGTGGTCAGTAATGTTCCTGGCTACTCCACCCAGAGCGTATCAGAGGCGGTAATCGCAGCCATTTTCGCCCTGCGTCGTCAGCTAATGGCTTATGCCAGCAATACCCGTAACGACTGGCCACAGGCTCAGCACTTCTGTCTGCATCGTCAACCGATAGGGGATATTGGCGGTGCCACGCTTGGTATCGCGGGCAAAGGCGACATTGGCCAGGCGGTCGGCAGGCTGGCTCAGGCGCTGGGCATCCAGGTGCAATATGCCGAACGCAAAGGCAGTGCCGGGGTGCGTGAGGGTTATGTCAGCTTTGAGCAGATGCTGGCGACCAGCGACATTATTTCACTGCACTGCCCATTAAGTGACAGTACCCCTCAGATGATAGATCGCGAGGCGCTGGGTAAGATGAAACCGAATGCGCTCCTGATCAATACCGCACGCGGTGGGCTGATTAACGAGGCCGATCTCGCTGCCGCATTAAAGCAGGGGCTAATTGGTGGCGCGGCGCTGGATGTGTTGAGCAGTGAACCGCCTACTCTGGATAACCCGCTGCTGGCAGAACTGCCAAATCTGTTGCTAACGCCGCACATCGCGTGGGCGAGTCGCAGTGGCGTAGATAAGCTGGTGGCTGGCGTGATGGCAAATATCGCGGCCTATATCCAAGGTAAGCCGATTAATGTGGTGAGCTGAGTTATGCTGCCCGGTTTTTGATTTGCATCGACAGTGCGGGACTGGCCGGGCAACCAGACCCCCTGTTGGATTCTGGTGACCGGTCGGCGCTGTTCATCTGATCTCACCTGATCATTGCGCCGCAAAGTGCAAAAATCGACCGATTGGAGTGGGCAAAAACCCCGACGCTTTTCAGCATCCTGGCCTGAATAACCGCGAATCCTGGCTCAGAATATCGAGCGGCCCAGCTTTTCACTCAGTGATTCCAGCGCAGCAGTACCCGCCAACGAGTTACCCGCGCTGTCCAGCCCTGGAGACCAGACGGCAATGCTCATCTCGCCGGGGATAATGGCAATGATCCCGCCACCCACGCCTGACTTTGCGGGCATCCCGACCCGCCACGCGAACTCACCTGCGCCATCATACATCCCGCTGGTGATCATCAGCGCATTAATCTGCCGTGCCTGACGCGGTGTAATCATCTGGCTACCCTCCAGCGTTTTGCCCTGGTTCGCCAGATAGACGAAGGTTCGCGCCAGTTCAATGCAGTTCATCGACAGTGAACAATAGTGAAAATAGGTCTGCATCACGCTGGTGACATCGTTGTCGAAATTACCAAACGATTTCATCAGCCAGGCGATCGCTGCATTGCGGGCAGAGTGTTCAAACTCAGAGCGGGCGACATGGCGATCATAATTGATATCGGGCTGCTGACTGAGCTGGCGCACAATTTCCAGCATTCGCTGACGCGGGGCCGTCAGTCGGGTTTCCAGTAGATCACAAATCACCAGCGCACCGGCATTAATAAAAGGATTGCGCGGCTTGCCCTGTTCCAGCTCCAGCTGGACCAGCGAGTTAAAAGGCTGGCCTGAAGGCTCTTTGCCCACCCGCTGCCAGATTTCGCTGTCGTCATAGCGGGTCAGGGCCACCGTCAGCGATAGTGCCTTGGCGATCGACTGAATCGAAAAGCGCGTCTCAGCATCGCCCGCCTGAAAGAGGGTGCCGTCACGCAGGCAAACTGCAATCGCCAGATTGTCGGCAGCAACATCGGCCAGCGCAGGGATATAGTTCGCGACTTTTCCCTGATAGACCAGCGGACGCACCTGTTCCAGTACTTCCTGAAGCAGAGCATTATTCAGTTCAGACACACTTTTCTCCCGTCGATTCTCGCTGAGCCGCGAGGCTATGCATCCGCGGTCGGTGAATCATTTATTTTTAGCGGCAGAGCCGCATTTTTAGCTGATGGGTTTTGACTGTGCTGCCAGCGGAGCCAGCAGCATCTGTAACAGGCTCAGCATCGCCAGCACGCTTAAGGGCAGCGTCCAGTTTCCACTCTGCTCATGAAGCACGCCAAAGAACAATGGGCCAAGCGCCGCCAGCGCATAACCGACACACTGTGCCATACCTGACAATTGTGAGGCTTGACGATGATGAGTGGCTCGCAGATTAAATAGCGAGAGGCAGAGCACCAGTGATGCGCCTGCGCCCAGTCCGGCCAGTGTTAGCCAGATGACGGCCCACTGCGGATTGAACATTAAGCCCAGCATGCCAAGGAAAATAGCCGCTGACGCAATGAATGCGGTGAGCCGGGCATCTTGTACCCGCTTCAGCACCTCCATACAGCCCAGGTTCGCCACAATTGCGATCGCCTGATACCAGAACAGCAGCCAGCCTGCGTGGGCCTGACTGAAGCCATTATTCTGGGCAAAGATGGTAAACCAGTCGATCAGGGTATAAAACGCCAATGACTGCAGCGCCATAAAGAGTGCAATCTGCCAGCCGCCGGCTGTTCGCCACGGGTGACGATAGGCAACAGGTGCATTGGCAGGCGATGAGGTTGACCGCCGCTGACGTAGCAGCGGTAGCCAGGCGAGCATTGCAACCAGCCCCGGCAGTGACCACACCACCAGCGAGAGTCGCCAGCCCGCCGCTGAAAGCTGGCTGAGTGGCACGGCAATGCCGGATGCCAGGCTGGCAGTAATCGACATGGTGGCGGCATAAAGGCCAATATATTTGGCGGTGTGGGCTGTGAAATCACGTTTAATCAGAGGTGGCAGTAGCACATTGGCGGCGGCAATGCCTGCGCTGAGCAGCACCGTCCCGCCCCACAATGCCGCTTCAGCGGGCTGCCAGCGCAGCAGCGAACCGGCGGTAATCAGGCAAAGCGCACCCCATAAACTCCGCTCCAGCCCGATGCGGTTTCCCAGCCAGGCGGCTGGCGGGGCGAGCAGGGCAAACAACATCAGGGGAATAAAGTTAAACAGACCTGCTTCACCGGCACTGAGTCCAAAGGAGTGCCGGATATCCTGCAATACCGGGCCGGCAACGGTAATGGGTGCACGGAGGTTAGCCGCGGTGAGCAGCAGGACGAACAAAAAAAAGCTGGCGCTGGAAAATGCAGCGAGAGGTTTGGCTGGGTGTTTTACAGGCATCATGGCAGGGATCATCACAGGCAGCAGTGCTGCGGGGGCGTTGGTTGACGTTAACGCTTACGCATCAGAATTGATGTCTGGACGCTACTTTACTGACCGGTTATCGGAGTGTAAAGCCATGTTATGCGATGAAATAGCGCAAGAGTGATCTTGCAGCAGGGATGGCCGTTTAGGGAACAGTAGAATTCAGGTTCTGGAAAATGATCGCGGCCGTTCTGGCTGTGATGAGATCCTGGCGGGCAGGTTTGCTGTCGGGTTTTGGCCGCCGGAACCGGTTTTTCAGCGTGCCACGGCGCAGCACACGAAGAAAAGTAGCCAGAATCATTGCATTGACCACACGCATATCCGCTCCTTATTTACCGCCATGAGCAAGGCCACGTGGGTGATCGGCGGTTTGCAGGTCAGGAACATCTTCCCTGAGTGGGGTCGCTAAAGGGTTAATGACAATTAAAACAGCGCAAACATCAGCGCGACGGGAAAACTCATCGGCCAGGTCGCACCGACTAAAAAGGCGCTAAGCAGTTTGATGCTCAGCTTATCTTTGGCGATGAAGAACGTGATCAGCGTAGCGACCAATGCAACAACGGCATAGAAAATTAGCATACCCTGGTACAGTGTCATTAATATCTCCGCTGCGTCATTAAGGTTTTCGCTGCGCATGATGCGGATTTTTGTGATCCAGATCAAGTGGAACCGGGTTTAGCATCTAAAGAAATCAGGGGTGCAGGTGGATGATTTTCTCTCAGACATCCCACATGCCAACAGGCGATTTCAGGCTGAAACCGGCACGAAAAAATGCTTCTGAAACCTTTCCTGCGGCCACTGTTACCTGTGAAGACTCTCTGGCGAATGCTCCCATATCAGCCAGTGTTATGACGCAGAAAAGCCCGCCAGGATGGGCGGGCCTGACATCGGCAACGCAGAAAAAAGTGATGCGGCTTAACTTTGACGGTAGAGCGCCATCACCTCTTCCAGGTCAGGCGTGCGCGGGTTGCCGCCGGTACAGACATCATCCAGTGCCGCTTGTGCCAGGGCAGGGATATCCGCCTCCTGTAAGCCCACCTCACGCAGTGAGCGGGGAATATCTACATCGCGACAGAGCTGATGAACCGCGGCAACCGCCGCTTCCCGCGCCTGCTCCAGTGACAGCGTATCGACCATTTTCACTCCCATTGCGCGGGCGATGTCGCGATATTTTTTGCCTGTGCAGGGTGCATTCCACGCCATGACCTGCGGCAGCAGAATGGCGTTCGCTATGCCGTGAGGGACATTATAAAAGGCACCCAGTGGGTGGGCCATGCCATGCACCAGACCGAGTCCGACATTGGAGAAACCCATACCGGCAACATATTGGCCCAGCGCCATCTGCTCGACTGCCTCACTATTTCCCGCTACTGATTCGCGCAGCGACTGGCTGATAATCTCAATGGCTTTGAGATGCAGCATATCGGTCAGGGTCCAGGCACCGCGTGTAATATAGCCCTCAATCGCATGGGTCAGGGCATCAATACCGGTCGCAGCCTTTAGCGATGCGGGCATGCTTGCCATCATCTCTGCATCAATGATCGCCACTTTTGGAATGTCGTGCGGGTCGACACAGACAAACTTACGGCGATTCTCTTCATCGGTAATAACGTAATTAATCGTCACTTCTGCGGCAGTACCGGCAGTGGTTGGAATGGCGATGATCGGCACACACGGACGGCGAGTGGGAGTGACGCCTTCCAGACTGCGTACATCTTCAAATTCGGGGTTATTAATAATAATGCCGATCGCCTTGCTGGTGTCCTGTGGTGAGCCGCCACCGATGGCGATCAGGTAGTCAGCTCCAGATGCTCTGAACATGGCAACGCCCTGCTGTACAACCCGGATGGTAGGATTTGGCACCACCTCATCATAAATTGCCCAGTCAAGCTGGTGTTTCATCAGCAGATCGGTTACCCGCTTTAGCGCACCTACCGCGGCCAGCGCTTTGTCAGTGACGATGAGCGCTTTACGCATCCCGCGACGCTGTACTTCTTCGGGTAAATGACGCAAAGCACCGGCACCAAACCAGGCGGTTTCATTCAGAATCATACGTTGGGTCATTAAAACATCCTCTGTTAACAAATGTATTTTTACCCTCCTTGATCCCCTGTTCAGATTCTGCTCAGAACCTCTCAATTTGACGTTAAGACATTTGATTAAAATCAATGGATTAGCAAAAATCATTGTGACTGCGCTAGCCAGCCTCGGTACCGGATGCTCAGCCTGCTCACATTAAATGCCGTGACTGACGGTGCCGTTATCTCCATCGCCGGTTGCATGAAACACTTTTTCATCACTGAACCCGCACGCCTATGAGGTACGAAAACATGACCCGATTTGTAATGAATAAAAAGGATAGCCTTGTCGACAATGCATTAGATGGCATGATTTATGCCAGTCCGTGGCGCAATCTGGTGCGGCTTCAGGTCGACCCGCGCATTCGCATCGTAATGCGTAATGACTGGCAGAAACAGCAGGTGGCGCTAATCTCCGGTGGCGGTTCCGGCCATGAACCCGCGCATGTCGGCTTTATTGGCAAAGGGATGCTGACGGCTGCAGTCTGTGGCGATGTGTTTGCCTCTCCCAGTGTCGACGCGGTTTATAACGCCATTATCAACATTACCGGTGAGGCGGGATGTCTGCTGATTGTGAAGAATTACACGGGCGATCGTCTCAACTTTGGTCTGGCAGCAGAAAAAGCCCGTAAAGCAGGGTTCAGCGTCAACATGGTCATTGTCGGTGATGATGTTGCGCTGCCCGATAATCCTCAGCCACGCGGTGTAGCCGGCACGTTACTGGTGCATAAAGTGGCAGGATTCGTTGCTGAACGTGGCGATGCCCTGGCTGCGGTGACTGAAGCAGCAGAGGCAGCCAGTCGTGCTATCACCACCATGGGCGTTGCGCTCTCAAGCTGCCATTTGCCGGATGAGCAGAAGACTACCCAGCGGGTGCCAGACGGTAGCGTTGAACTGGGACTGGGGATTCACGGCGAGCCGGGTGTTGACCTAATGCAGACGCAAAACAGCCAGCAGATTGTGCAGCATCTACTGGAGAAAGTGATGGCGGAAAACGACCAGCCACATGCTCTGCTAGTTAATAATCTTGGCGGTATGTCTGCCCTGGAGATGAGTCAGGTCACGCGTGACCTGATTGAGTCGCCGCTCAGCCGGGGCAGTAAGTATCTGATTGGCCCGGCACCGCTGATGACCGCGCTGGACATGAAAGGTTTCTCAGTCACCTGCATGACACTGACGCCGTTATTCGAAGAAGCGATCTGTGCCCCGGTAGAGGTGGCCGGCTGGGTTCGGGCGGTAAAAATCGCGCCTTTGCAGCCGGTTACCGCAGCCAGAGCTGCTTCAGCGCATCCGGTGCAACCGTCGGCGAATCCGGTGGTAGCGGCCGTTGTTAGCACCATCTGTGAAACCCTGATCACCAGTGAAAGCGAGCTGAACAGGCTGGATGCGCAGGTGGGTGATGGCGATACCGGTTCAACCTTTGCTGCCGGTGCCCGCCAGATCCAGCGCGAATGTGCAGATAACCAGCTGCCATTGAATGCCCTGGCCGACCTGTTCGCGGTAACAGGCGAACGACTGGCGACGGTGATGGGTGGTTCCAGTGGCGTGCTGATGGCGATCTTCTTTACCGCTGCCGCGCAGCAGTTGGCTGAAGGTGATGCGTTACCTGCGGCCTTGCAGCAGGGGATGGAAAAGATGAAACAGTATGGCGGGGCTAAACCAGGCGATCGCACGCTGATTGATGCGCTGCAACCGGCAATAGAGGCGCTGGTGGCAGGTAAACCGCTGGCAGCCGCGGCGGATGCGGCGCAGCAGGGCAGTGACGCGACCGCCAGCATAGGGAAAGCAAAGGCAGGCCGATCATCCTATCTCAACAGCGCTAACCTTAACGGCGTGCCCGATCCGGGTGCCGTTGCGGTCGCCAGAGTTTTTGCGGCATTAAAAACACTTTAGGCTATCTGGCTCAATGACGGCACTAAACGCGCCTGTAAAAAGGCCAGCAACCGGCGGTTGACTTCGCGGCGCTGACGGTGCTGCGGGTAAACCGCGTGCAGTGAGAGCGGCGTCGGCAAATAGCCGTCCATTACCGCCCCCTTCGCTGCGCAACGCATCTGGCTACTGCTCTGGCACCGCCAGTGGTTTCCTGTACCACATCCAGAATACGCTGAGCATGTTGCGCAAATAGCAGACCCGCCTCCGTCACTGACAGTTTAGGACGCTTGCGGGTCAGCCGTCGTCTCCGCAGTGACGTTTCCATCGCGGGCCTGCGGCGACTGGCTTACTGTTTCGATACATCAGGTGTTCAGCGGCTGCAGTAAAGTTGTCAGCCTGTATCACGGAAACATACATCCGGAAATCTTCAATCGGTATAGTGTCTGATTATCGGTGACAGTGACGATGATTCAGGTAAAACGTTAATTGCAGGCGTTAACCTATATCGGCTAAATAGCCCCTGGCACCCCGTCAGCCGCCTCGGTCAACGCGACGAAGATCATAGATTTGCCGTTTCGCCCCCCCTTAACGGGCGGTTAACCAGGTCATTCGCGCTAAAGCCGTTATAGTAAGCAGGCAGTGACGCAATTCGTCTGGGAAATAATGTCCGGGTTAATCTGATAAGGAGTGGCTGGTGAAAAAATTACTCTGCGCGACAGTGTTGGCAGTTCTGCCGATGACCACGCTGGCGGCATCGGTGTTTACGCTGCAATCACAAGACTTCAGCGATAATGCGCTGCTGGATAAAAAGTTTGCGGGTGCCAACAAAAGTAATCCTTCCTGTACCGGTGAGAATATCTCTCCCGAGCTTAACTGGTCTGCCATTCCGGCAGGCACCCGCAGTCTGGCCCTGCTGATGACCGATCCGGTCGGGGCAAAAGGACTCGGCGTTACGCACATGGTGGCCTATAACATTCCCGCCAGCCGCTCGTCGTTCGCACAGGGTGCACTGACGCAGGGCAAGGATTATACCGGCGGGAAAAATACACCGGGAACGCCGCACTATTACGGGCCTTGCCCACCCGCTGGCAGCGGGCTGCATCACTATAACTTTGTGCTGATCGCCACCGATTTGCCGGTAGGTCAACTGAAAGCGGGGTTAACCCAGGCAGAGCTGGTGGCACAGCTTAAAGGCCATGCGCTGGGCGCGGCCAGTACGGTCGGGCGCTTTAGCAATGAGTAACCTGGCTCCGGACGTTTGCAGAGGCAGCGGCAGATAGCCTGCTTCTGTGCGTATCGGGTCAGTCACCACTGAACATCTGACGGATGCGCGAAGCAATAAGATCGGTATGGGTCTCCAGCGCGAAGTGCCCGCTATCCAGCATCTCGACCACCGCCTGCGGATTATCGCGCTGCCAGGCCACGGCGCCGGGTGGAATAAAGAAAGGGTCGTGCTTGCCCCAGATAACCAGGGTTGGCACTTGTTGCTGGCGGAAGAACGCCTGAAATTCCGGATAGCGTTTCAGATTACTGGCGTAATTGAGAAACAGCGCCTGCTGGATGTCTTTGTTGCCAGGGCGCTCCATCAGCAGCGTGTCCAGAGTATAACTCTCAGGGGCGATCAAATGCGGATCGCTGACGCCATGCAGATACTGCCATTTCACCCCTTCCGGCGTCAGGATGGCGTCGCGGATCACCTGACCCTTTGCTTCGCTGGGGTCGTCCCAGTAGGCGCGAACCGGTGCCCAGGCGTCTCCTAATCCCTCCAGATATGCGTTACCATTTTGTGATATCAGTCCGCTGACACGATCGGGGTAAGCCAGCGCCAGTCGCAGACCGGCGGGTGCGCCATAGTCAAAAACATACATCGCATAACGCTTCAGTCCCAGTGCATCGACAAACGCGGTCAGCGTCTGGCCGAGCGCGTCAAAAGTCCATGAATAGTTGCGCTCAGCGGGAACTTCCGTGAAACCAAAACCCGGAAGATCGGGCGCAATAAGGTGAAATTTATCAGCCAGTAGCGGCATCAGATTGCGGAATTGATGTGAAGAGGTGGGAAAGCCATGCAACAGCAGCATGACCGGCAAAGAAGGATCACCCGCTTCACGATAGAAAATGTTTACGCCGTCGGCCTGCTGATAACGATACGAAATGGACTGAGCACACATGCTGAACTCCTGTAACTGGTTAAATGTCATTTATGGGGTTACGGAGAGCTATTATGCAGCGATGAAGTAACCTGTCAAATTAATTTATACAGGTTACAGTGAGTGAGGTGTAACTATTAAAATAATATTTTATAGGTTACATTGGTGTCAGCAGATTTTCACAAGAGAGGCAATATCATGGCGCAAACGCAACCACATACCGCCCAGGGGCCGTGGTTTCTGGCCGATCATCCGGCGCTGGATTTCATTAATACCGTGGCTAACGTGGAGGGCCAGCCGCACGATTTCTGGCAAACCGATCAGGATGTTGAAGCCTGGCTAGACCAGGCCGGACTGGCACCAGGCGATGCATCGCCACAATATGCGTCGGGTGCGCTGTTGCAGGCCGCCCGGCAGCTGCGACAGATTATTCGTGACAATGTTCAGCAGCATAAAGCGGGTGACGGCGTTGATATTCAGGCGCTGAACACCTGGCTGGGCGAAACGACCAGCCATCTGCTTTTGACCGGGGAACGGGGTGCGCTGCAGTTCAGGCGGGTCTACGCGGGCCAGACCGTGATGCAGCGGCTGGGACAGGTTGCGGAACAGGCCGCAAGTTTGCTGGCGCAGGAGGACTTCAGCCGGGTCCGCGCCTGTGAACACCCCGCCTGTACCCTGTGGTTTTATGATCGTACCAAAGCCCATCGCCGCCGCTGGTGCAGCATGGCGCTGTGTGGCAATCGGGCGAAAGTCGCGCGTTTCAGAGCGATTAATTCAGGTGGCTAAAGAGACAGGACATCAGAGAAAGAACGTCTGCTGTGAGGCCGGTGCTGCACAGGTAACTCGGTCAGAGCGGAAAGGTGCAAAAGCCGCCGTCCGTGGCCGCCCGGCGCAGGGCGCTTTGCTTTTCCGCCCGCTTTCCCGGTGATGAGTATGATGCGTTGCGGCTAACAGATTGGCTGGCAGAAAAAAAACACCCTGCAGAGCAGGGTGTCAGAACACTTATTTAGCGGCTGTCGCGGCTGGCTTGTGCCGTTTACGCAGCTTGTCGATCAGTCGATGCGCTTCCGCTTTGGTCGCTACCGCAGGTGATGAACCGGTCAGCGGCTGACGGGCCGTCTCCCTCACCGTCAGGATGGTCAGCAGGCCAATCACGCCTGCGCCCATCATGTAGTAGGCCGGCATCATGTTGTTTTTGGTGGTATCAACCAGCCACGCTGTAATGAGCGGCGTCGTCCCCCCAAACAGTGACACGGAGAGGTTAAAGCCAATTGCCAGCGCGCTGTAACGGATATCGGTGGTAAACAGCGCGGGAAGCGTCGAGGGCATAGTGCCGCTAAAGCAGGTGTGCAGCACGCCCAGAATCAGCAGGCCACCAAAGACTGCCCACATATTGCCGGAGCCAATCAGCATAAAGCTAGGAATGGCGAGCAGGATCAGGCCCACAGCCCCAAAGCCAATCACCGGACGACGACCAATGCGATCGGTCCAGCGGCCCCACAGCAGCGTCAGCGGCATCATCACGAACATCGCTACCATCACCAGCAACAGGCCACTTAACTCTGGCAGACCCAGCACGCCGGTCAGATAACTCGGCATGTACGAGGTGAGCATGTAGTTAGAAACGTTAAACAGCAGGACCAGACCAATACATTTCAGCATTGGCGCGCGGTATTTGCTCAGCATCTGCATCAGCGTCAGACGCGGTTTGCTCTGCTCCAGCGCCTCCTGTTTTTCCATATGCTGCTGGAACGCTGGGGTCTCTTCCAGCTTTAGTCGCACATAGAGACCAAACAGGCCCAGTGGCGCGGCAATAAAGAATGGCACACGCCAGCCCCAGGACATCATCGCCTCATTCGACATCACGGTCGTCATCACCGTGACCAGGCTGGCACCCAGCAGGTAACCGCCAATGGTGCCGAACTCCAGGAAGCTGCCCATAAAGCCACGGCGTTTATCGGTGGAATACTCCGCGATAAAGGTCGCGGCACCGCCATATTCGCCGCCGGTTGAAAAGCCCTGAATCAGACGGGCCACCAGCAGCAGAATGGGGGCCATGATCCCTATCGAAGAATAGGCCGGTATTAGCCCGATACAGAATGTCCCGATCGACATCATGATCATCGTCATTGCCAGCACTTTCTGTCGGCCGATGCGGTCACCCAGTGGGCCAAACACCAGGCCGCCAATCGGACGCACCAGGAAGGCCGCCGCAAACGTACCAAAGGTCGCGATCAATTGCACCGCGTTGTTCGCATCCGGGAAGAAAACTTTGCCGATGATAACGGCGAGATAGCTGTATACGCCAAAGTCGAACCATTCCATCGCATTACCTAACGCCGCTGCGCCAACCGCACGCTTCAACATGTCGTTATCGATGACGGTAATGTCGTCAACAGTCAGCTCTTTTGGCTTTCTGTTCCAGAAATGTTTTTTTGGGTGTTCAGGCGATGAGTTTCTGGTGTCCATATTCTCCTCAGGTACATCAATGAAGGAGTCTTATAGCTTTCGCAGCCGCAAACAATGTTCAGAAGAAACCGTGGAAATGAAAGCTATAAGAAGCCGAATAATTTTAAGTGAAGCGGCAGAAACCGCAGCCGCTAAACCTTAGACTACGATTGTAATTTTTTGCAAGTTTTCAGCCGAAATAACTGCTTTTACTGACAAACATGGCATGGTGAACTTATTCGCGCCTGCTTACGGGCCTGAACATTTGGCCATATTACGCGTTAGGGCTCGGATTATTTCTGGCCCTGATTTAATCAGTTATACCGACGCTAACTAAACAGTTTCAGTTCATCGATGCGATTTAGTGCCTGCAGTAATGCCTCGGTCCCGGCGGTCAGGCTGATGCGAATATAATCCCGTCCGGCGGGGCCAAATCCGTGACCTGGTGCTACCAGCAGATGACACTCTTGCAGTAAGAGGCTGGCGAACTGCTCGCCGGTGAAACCGGGTGGCGCGGGCAGCCAGAGGAAAAAGGTGCCCTGGCGGGCGTGTACCGGCCATTTTATCTCTTCCAGCCGGGCTAATACCACGCGGCGCCGCTGGTGGTAGCGCTCTGCAAGCAATGATAATTGCTCAGCAGGCAGGGACAATGCAGTGATGGCGGCATCCTGCACGGCACCATAAACCGTGCTGTAACTGTGCGCATGCAGTTTCCTGAATGCCTTGATTATTGAGGCATTCCCGACCGCGAAACCCACCCGCCAGCCTGCCATCAATGCGCTTTTCGACAGCGTGTAAATTTCAACTCCCCAGGCTTTGCCATCGGGATGGGCCAGCAGACTCAGTGGCTGTTCGCCCGACTTACTTCCCAGGGTGGCATAGGCGAAGTCATGAATCAGCGGAATATGATGCTGGCGGGCGAAGGTCAGCGCGTCTGCGAACAGCGCGGGTGTTGCCAGTGCGCCGGTGGGATTATGGGGATAGTTGAGCAGCAGCAGGCCAGCACGCTCAGCAATCTCGTCCGGCACCCGCGTAAAATCAGGCAGAAAAACATTGTGCGCCTCCAGCGGAATGCCATAAAAATCGGCACCGGCCTGACGGGCCGCCGAACGGTAAAGCGGATAACAGGGATCGGTAGAGATTAAGACCTGCCCTGGATTGAGCAGGGCGCGGGGGAAGCCATTGACACCAATGTGCGCACCCTGAAACAGCGCCACTTCGGTATCAGGATCCAGCGTGACACCATAATGTTGCTGGTAAAAGGCTGCGATAGCCTGTCGCAGGGCGGGTTTGCCCCAAAATGAGGGATACTCATGATTTTCCGGCCGCGCCGCTGCAGCCTGTAAAGAAGCAATTATCGCGGGCGGCGTCGGCTGACGCGGACTGCCAGAGGAGAGATCGATAAGCGGTAACGTCGACTCATCCCGCTGTGCTGCCTGTTTTTCCAGTAGGCTGAAGAGGTTCTCTTCCAGCTCCCCGACCAAATCTGAAGCTGCAAACTCCGTCATAACGCTCCCGTAATAAAAAGTGTCAAGCAGAGAAGAATGACACAGCCGCGATTAATGTCTTTAGCAAAAATAACGCTGACTTTTGCCACGCTATGAATATTCAGCTTGCGACTATCGTTAGCATAAATAAGCCAAAGTCGGGGAGAGGTTTTGCCTGTTCCTGGCGGCGATGGCTGTGATTAAATCGATCGCTCTCACAATAATGAATCAGGGCAAGCTATGCGCATCACATCCCGGGGAATTATTCTGGTAATCACCTCTGCCACACTCTTTATTTCTGCCGCTCAGGCAGCAGGCCACAAAAAAATACGCATTGGATTTAATCCAGGTCCTTATAAAGAACAGTTTGAAAAAGGGGTGGCGCCTTGGTTAATTAAGCAGGGTTACACCCTGGAATATAAAGATTTCAGCGATGGGATTCAGGTTAATGATGCTGTCCATCGCGGCACGATTGACGCCAATATCATGCAGCATCCGGTCTATCTGAACTCGGTTAACGAGCGGCTTGGCATTGATAACGTCGGTATTGTGCAGGTGCCAACTCCGCCAATGGGGCTTTATTCTGAGCGGGTGAAGACGCTGACTCAACCCGCGCCGGGCAGCACGGTTTCTGTGCCAAACCAGCCCTCAAATGAGTACCGTGCGGCGTTGTTACTCCAGAGCATCGGCTGGCTTAAAATCAGTCCTGACAGTGATGTCGCCACCTTTTCGCAAAAAAATATCACGGCCAATCCTTACAAGATCGTGTTGAAAGAGATGGATAATGCGCAGCAGGTACGCGCACTGCCCGACGTCGACTATGGTGTCATTCAGGGTAACTTTGCAGTATCCAGTGGCATGAAACTCAATTCGGCACTCAAACTGGAAGCGTCCACCAGCCAGTTTATTAACGTGGTGACGGTAGCGGGTAAAAATAAGCAGGCTCAGTTTTCTCAGGACATTATTGCCGGGTATCACTCAGCTGAATTTAAAGCGTACATAACAGGTAATGCGCAATATGCGGATTATCTACTGCCAGACTATTTCAAATGAGTCAGGTAGCTATTGAGTTGCGCCAGGTCAGCAAAACTTTCGCACGCAACGGTGCAGAAGTGCAGGCGCTGGATGGGATCACTCTGCGCATTAATCAGGGCGATATCTTTGGCGTCATCGGCACCAGCGGCGCCGGTAAAAGTACGCTGCTGCGCCTGATTAATCATCTGGAAACCCCCACAGCTGGCACGGTGGCGGTGCAAGGTGAAGCGTTACAGGGGATCAGCAAAAAGCGGTTAATTGAAGTCAAAAAGCAGATTGGTATGATCTTTCAGCACTTCAACCTGCTCAATGCCCGAACGGTGTTTCACAACGTGGCCCTCCCGCTGATTTTGCAAGGGCGGGATCAAAAGTTCATTGCCGACCGCGTGGCGGAACTGCTGGCGTTCGTTAACCTCAGTGACAAAGCTCACAGCTACCCGGACGAACTCTCCGGCGGTCAAAAACAGCGCGTCGGTATTGCCCGCGCGCTGGCGACCAATCCTGCAATTCTACTGTGCGATGAGGCGACCTCCGCGCTGGATCCCCAAACCACGGTACAGATTCTGCTGCTGTTGCAGGAGATTAATCAGCGTTACGGCATCACCATTGTCCTGATCACCCATGAGATGTCGGTGGTCCAGAAGATCTGCAATCGGATGGCGGTCATGGCGCAGGGTCGCATCATTGAACAGGGCGATGTCCTTACGCTGTTTGCTGAACCGCAGCAGGCGGAAAGCGCCAGCTTTGTTCAGTCGGTGATCCACGATCGCCTGCCACAGCAGACGCTGGCGCTGCTGAGTCAGCATCCGGCAGTCAAGGTATTGCGGCTGGAGTTTGTCGGCAGCACGGCACAGCAGCCGATCATCAATCGTCTGATCCGTGAACATGAGGTTGAAGTCAATATCCTGTTCGCCAGCATGACTGAGGTGCAGCGTACCATTCTGGGTTTCATGATTGTGCAGATCAAAGGCGAGGCCGCCCCGCGCGAGGCGGCAATCCAGTTTCTCACCGCAACCGGAGTAAAAATCAGTGATGTCTGAACTTTTTGACACTGCCGTTACCGGTGATCAGTTTCTGACGGCGATGCAGGACACGTTAATCATGGTGGGGCTGTCGCTGGGCTTTGGGTCGCTGCTGGGACTGCCGCTTGGCATTATCCTGGTGATCTGTCGTCCAGGTGGCATACAGCCAAATCGTCTGGTGCATCAGCTGCTGAACCCGATCGTGAATATCATCCGTTCACTGCCCTTTATTATTCTGCTGATCACTATTCTGCCGCTGACGCGCCTGCTGGTAAACACCACCATCGGCACTGCCGGAGCCATTGTCCCGCTGGTGATATTTATTGCGCCCTATATTTCGCGGCTGGTGGAGAGTGCTCTGCTGGAGGTAGATGAGGGCATTCTCGAGTCAGCTAATGCGATGGGCGCCAACACGCTGCAGACCATCTGGTATTTCATGATTCCGGAAGCGGCCTCTTCGCTGGTGTTAGCGCTGACCACCGCCACCATCGGCCTGCTGGGGGCGACGGCGATGGCGGGCACGGTGGGCGGCGGCGGCATTGGGGATCTTGCTATTACGTATGGTTATCAGCGCTTTGATGCCTTTGCCACAATGTCGACTGCGCTGGTGCTGATCGTGATTGTCCAGCTCCTGCAAACCCTGGGTGCGCGCCTCTCGCGCCGTATCCGACGCGAGTAAACCATGAAAAAGAATGATTTAGCCGTTATGCACTGGGGAACCTATCACGTCACGACGGAAGGGGAGGCGCTGACGTCGGTCAGGCCGGTGGCGTGGGACCGTAATCCTTCTGCCATCGGGCAATCGTTGCCGGGCGCGGTGCAAAGCGAAACCCGGGTCAAAAATCCGGCAGTGAGGCTGGGTTATCTGCAGAATAGAAACGCATCACGTAACAGGCGTGGCAAAGAGCCATTTGTGGAGGTGAGCTGGGAGGTTGCGTTACAACTGGTGGCGGATGAGCTGGCGCGGGTAAAAACAGATCACGGTAATGAAGCGATCTACGCGGGCTCATATGGCTGGTCAAGTGCCGGACGTTTCCATCATGCCCAGAGTCAGCTTCACCGCTTCTTTAATCACTATGGCGGTTACAGCGCCAGCACTAATACCTACAGCATTGCGGCCGGTGAACGCACGTTGCCACACATCATTGGTAATCTGGATGAGTTACAACGTCACCATACTCACTGGCCGGTGCTGGCAGAACATTGTGAACTCTTTGTGGCCCTTGGCGGGTTGCCGCTGCGCAATGCCCAGGTCAATGGCGGTGGAGCTAACGATCATGCGCTGGCCTATTGGTTAACCACACTGAGGAAGAATGGCACCCGGTTTATCAACATCAGTCCGGTCAGAAACGATCTTACTGGGGTGGCAGATGCGGCGTGGCTGGCTATCAAGCCCGGCTCCGATACGGCGCTGTTACTGGCCATTGGGCAGGTTTTAATTGCGGAGTCCCTTTACGACGCGCCGTTTGTGGCGCGTTACACCGTGGGTTTTGAACCTTATGCGGCTTATCTGCGTGGGGAGCGCGACGGGATAGCCAAAACGCCAGAATGGGCCGCCACACTGACCGGGCTGGCGGCCGCGCAGATCCGTGGATTAGCACGTCAAATGGCGGCACATAAAACGATGATTAATATTGCCTGGTCAGTGCAGCGGGCGCGGCAGGGCGAGCAGGCTTTCTGGGCCACCGTTGCCACCACCGCCCTGCTGGGCCAGATTGGTACCCCTGGCGGCGGACTAGGATTTGGTTATGCCTCAACCAATCTGGCGGGGGCCGCCCGGCGTCAGTTCTCCGGGCCGAGACTCCCTGCTGGCCGTAACCCGGTGCAGCAGACTATTCCGGTGGCACGCATCGCCGACATGTTGCTTAATCCCGGTGGCCAGTATGAGTTTGATGGGCAACAGCGGGTCTATCCCGATATCCGGCTGGTCTATTGGGCGGGCGGTAACGTCTTTCATCATCATCAGGATATCAACAAACTTATACGCGCCTGGCACCAGCCTGAAACTGTGATTGTGCATGAGCAGTTCTGGACGGCGCAGGCAAAATTTGCCGATATCGTACTGCCCGCCACGACTTCGCTGGAGCGTGAAGATATCGGCAGTGCCAGCAACGACGGCTTTATCATCGCTATGCCGCAGCATTTACCGCCGTTTGGAACCGCAAAATCTGATTACGCGATTTTTGCCGCTCTGGCGCAGCGGCTCGGTTTTGCTGACGCCTTTACACAGGGACGTAATGAGCGCCAGTGGCTTCAGTCACTCTATGAAGAGTCCCGGCCACGCGCGGCGGAGCAGGGCATCGAACTCCCCCCATTTGAGACGTTCTGGTCACAGGGAATGCTGGAGTATCCTGCGCCCGGGACGCCGCAGATCCTGCTGAAAGCGTTTCGTGATAATCCGGAGTCAGCCCCGCTCAGCACGCCATCGGGTAAAATCGAGTTTTTTTCTCAGCGAGTGGCTGACTTTGGCTATGACGAAGCGCCCGGATTTGCCTGCTGGTATCTGCCGGAATATCAGGCGCAACAGCAGGAAAAGCAGCAGTGGCCGTTGCATCTGCTCTCCAGCCAGCCGCGGACCCGTCTGCATAGCCAGTACGATCATGGTCAGATCAGCCGAGCCACCAAAATTGCCGGACGCGAACCGCTCTGGATGCACCCGGAGGATGCGGTGTCGCGTGGCATTGAGGAGAACAGCATTGTTAAAGTGTTTAACGGACGTGGCGCGCTGCTGGCGGGCGTGCATCTGACGCAGGATATCCTGCCGGGTGTGGTACAGATGTCGACCGGTGCCTGGTATGACCCGCTCAATCAGCAGGAGGATCAGCCGCTGGATAAACACGGTAATCCCAATGTGCTGACCCAGGATTGCGGGAGTTCGCGACTGGGTCAGGGGTGCAGCGCTCAGACCTGTTTTGTTGAAATAGCGCTTTATCAGGCGCCGCTACCTGAGATTACGGCGTGGTCACCGCCAGAATTTGCAGGCTGGAATGCAGAGTAATCTGCGGGTGTGTGCCTTAGGTGTGGTGTGATATTCCCATCCGCCGCATATCCATAGCAGGTTTAGTTGGTAGTTAAGGCATAAATGGAATGGCAGTGTAAGGCTATTCCATGCCAACAGAGTGTTAATCATGAGCGCGTTAACCACATTAGAATTGCCGATAATTGATTTCGCCTTATTGTCAGGTAATCAACAACAGCAGCAACAGTCTCTGGAGAAATTAAATCAGGCCGCGCGTGATGTCGGTTTCTTTTATTTAATTAATCACGGTATCGACCGGGAATTATTAAATGAGGTTCAGCATGTCTCGCGGAAATTTTTTGCTCTGCCGCAAGCGGATAAATCCGCGGTGGCAATGGTCAACTCACCCCATTTTCGTGGCTATAACCTGGCGGGTGTGGAAATAACCCGCAGCCAGCCCGACTATCGTGAGCAGTTTGATATTGGCGCGGAACGTGATGCACTGCCCGTTACCCCCGATTCCCCTACCTGGCAACGGATGCAGGGACCGAATCAGTGGCCTGAAGCCTTACCAGAACTGCAAGCCGTGGTCACCCGCTGGCAGCAGCAGATGACAGCGGTGGCGCTTGAGCTACTGCGCGCCTTTGCCGAAGCGCTGAATCTGCCACGTAACGCCTTCGATAACCTCTACGGCGACTATCCCAACGAACATATCAAACTGATCCGCTATCCGGGCCGAACAGAGGGGGAATCACGTCAGGGTGTTGGCGCCCACAAAGATTCGGGTTTCCTGACGATGTTACTGCAGGACGACCAGCCGGGCTTACAGGTTGAAGTGACGCCGGACAACTGGATTGACGCGTCGCCACTGCCGGGCGCGTTTGTGGTCAACATTGGCGAACTGCTGGAGCTGGCGACCAACGGCTATCTGCGCGCAACGGTGCATCGCGTGGTGTCGCCGCCGCAGAGCAGCGAGCGTTTATCCATCGCTTTCTTCCTGGGTGCCCAGCTTGATGCGGTGGTGCCCATCTATCAATTGCCCCCGCAGCTGGCTGAGCTGGCCCAGGGACCGAGTAGCGATCCGCTTAACCCGCTGCTGCGCGAAGTCGGCTGGAACTACCTCAAAGGGCGGTTGCGTTCGCATCCGGAAGTCGCCCAGCGCTTCTACCCGGAACACACCTCCCACTGATAACGATAAGAGATAAATGATGATGATTAAAAAGCGCTTTCTGGCTCTTGCCGGTCTTTCACTCCTGATTGCACAAAGCTTACAAGCCGCGCCGCTGCGCGTAGCTGCGGATCCGGTGCCGCACGCGGAAATCCTGGAGTATGTCAAAACCCTGGATCCAAAACTGGATATCAAGATTGTTGAGTTAAGCGGGGGCGTGAATGCCAATGAACTGCTGGCATCCGGAGATGTAGATGCCAACTACTTCCAGCATTTACCCTACTTAAAAGATCAGGAGAAAGCGCTGGGGATAACCTTTGCCGTGGTCGCCAGCGTACATATTGAGCCTCTGGGTATTTACTCTCGCAAGGTGAAATCGCTGGCGGCATTACCAGAAGGAGCCAGCATTGCCGTTCCGAACAACACCACTAACCTGAGCCGTGCGCTCTGGCTGTTGCAGGACAAAGGGGTGATAAAACTTAACGCTCAGGGCAAAGCGGATTCGACGCTCGTCACGCCGAAAGATATCAGTGAAAATCCGAAGAAAATTAAAATCGTTG
The DNA here is from genome assembly GCF_037152305.1 of Pantoea sp. AS142. NCBI lineage: Bacteria > Pseudomonadati > Pseudomonadota > Gammaproteobacteria > Enterobacterales > Erwiniaceae > Pantoea > Pantoea sp. AS142. Next base: position 67,518 of record NZ_JBBCMO010000003.1, read on the forward strand.
AGATTGAATCGCCGCAACTGCCACGCTCACTGGATGACGTTGAGGCTGCCGTCATTAATGGCAACTACGCGCTGGAAGCGGGGTTGACCCCGGCGAAAGATGCGCTGGGTCTGGAGTCGGCGGCGCAAAACCCTTACGCCAATCTGCTGGTGACCACGCCAGAACTGGCGAAAGATCCCCGCGTGTTACAGCTGGCAAAAGATCTGCGCTCGCCGCAGGTGGCGGAGTTTATCCGTAAAAGTTATCAGGGCTCTGTTATTCCGGTCGCGGACCAGCAGCATGATTAAACTCAGTCACCTCAGCAAGCAGTACGCTGGCGCGCACACGCCCGCGTTAGACAATATCTCACTCACCATTGAAGAGGGCACCATCTTTGGTATCCTGGGCCGGAGCGGAGCAGGTAAAAGTACACTGCTGCGCTGCCTGAATCGGCTGGAGAGTCCCTCCAGCGGACGGATTGAGATTGATGGACAGGATCTTGCCGCGATGAGCCTGGCGCAGTTGCGTCAGCAGCGACAGCAGATGGGCATGATTTTCCAGCACTTTAATCTGCTGCATTCGCGCAATGTGCATGACAATGTCGATCTGGCGTTAGAGATTGCCGGTCTGCCTGCGGCTGAACGCCGCCAGCGGGTCGCCTCGCTGCTGAAACTGGTGGGGCTGGAGTCTTATGCGGCGGCGTGGCCGTCGCAGCTCTCTGGTGGACAGAAACAGCGCGTCGGCATCGCCCGCGCACTGGCCGCCCGACCCCGATATCTGCTGTGCGATGAGGCGACCAGCGCGTTGGACCCGGAAACCACAGCCTCAATTCTCGACCTGCTGGCAGACATTCAGCAGCAGCTGACTATCACCATTGTGTTGATCACCCATGAAATGGCGGTAGTGAAACGCATCTGTGATGGTGCGGCGCTGCTGGAAAATGGCCAACTGGTCGAGAGCGGCAGTCTGAGTCAAATCATGGGACGTGAAGAGGGACGCCTGCGCAAAATGCTGCTGAAGGATGGTGAAGCAGACCGGGCGTTTATTGAAAAATATCAGCGTGAGGCATTACCCCGATGCGTAGCATGAGTCGTGATCGGTTTCAGGAACTGCTGCTGAACGCCACGGGAGAAACCCTGTATATGGTATTTCTGGCGGCACTTTTCACGGTCGCGATAGGGTTGCCAGTGGGCGTGCTGCTGTTTCTGACCCGCCCAAAAGGTATTCTGCCCAATCGCGCGATTTCACTGTTGCTGAATACGCTGGTGAACACCGGTCGCGCCTTGCCATTTGTGGTGCTGCTGATCGCGCTTATTCCCTTCACCCGTCTGTTGGTCGGCACCACTCTGGGCAGCACCGCTGCGATTGTGCCAATTACCCTGGGGGCGTTTCCCTTCTTTGCCCGCATCGTTGAGAACGCATTGGATGAAGTCGATCGCGGCCGCATTGAGGCGGTGGTGTCAATGGGCGGCACCCTGTGGCATATCGTCAGCCGGGTGCTGCTGCCAGAAGCGCTACCCGCGCTGGTGGCGGGCATTACCCTGACCATTGTGATGTTGATTGGCTTCTCGGCGATGGCGGGGGTAGTCGGGGGCGGCGGTCTGGGCGATTTGGCGATTCGCTACGGCTATCAGCGCTTCGATAACCAGATTATGGCGGCCACTATTGTGGTGCTTCTGGCGCTGGTGATGCTAATCCAGAAACTCGGTGACCGACTTGTACGTTCGCTGGCTTATCGACGATAAGGGCAAAGATGTTTCGTGTGATGTCGCCAAAAGGCTATCTGCAACGGGCAGGACTCAGGGCCGAAGTGGGTGGAATTATCCGGCCGCTTGCCTCCCATATCCATATCCTCAGCTCACCGCGTGCCTGGCAGGCAGTGAATCCCGCACTGAGCATCAGCCTGGAACAGGCGGGTATCCGCTGGCAACTCGACTATTTAAACGGCGAGTGTACCGATGCGGCGATTGCTGCCCTGCAACAGCAGGTGCTGGCGCAGGGCGCATCACTCATTCTGGCCGTGGGCGGTGGTCGGGTAATGGATTGTGCCAAAGCGGTCAATGATCGCCTGCCCGATGTCAGGCTGGTCAACGTCGCCACGCTGGCCGCGACCTGTGCTGCCTGGTCTCCGCTGGCGATTATCTATAATGAGCGCGGCGGTCATCAGCACAGCCAGCCGCTCAACGCCATGCCGGAATGGATTCTGGTGGACAGTGAAGTCATTGCCCGCAGCGATGTACGTTACCTGCGTGCCGGTATGGTGGATGCGCTGGCGAAATGGTTTGAATTTGAGCCTTATCAGCGGCAGACGCCACATCAGGCGGCGCTCGATCTCAAAGTTGCTGCGGCCTGGCAGGCGGTGACAGTGCTGAAACGCTGGGGCGAAACGGCGGTGGCGGATAACATCAGACAGCAGGTCACTCCGGCGCTGGAGAAAGTCACAGAAGCCAATATTGTGCTGGCGGGGCTGGCTAACAGTATTCAGGATGCGATGGCCACGCCTGGCTTTGCCCATATCATCCACGATCGTCTGACTCACCAGCCGGAACTGCATCACTGGCTGCATGGTTAAAAGGTCGGTTTCAGCTTACTGGTCCAGTCCTGGATTGAACAGCAGGGTAAGGGAGTCGATCCTGAACTGCTGGCGTTATTACGCCGTTTCCACTCTCCCCTGACGCTGCCTGCCGCGATCAACGCCGACCGGGTGCGGCAGATTGCGCAGCAGATCCACTTTCCCGCCGCCAGCCTGCCGCATCTTCCCTTTACTTTCGATCAGCATCAGCTGGAGCAGGCTTTACTGGCGACGGGCCGGTTAACCGGATCATCGTGAGCACAACGCGGCATGAAAGAGAGCGATAAAAAGGTAGCCTGCAGACCGCCGTATCATTCAACCTCAACCGGTGTTATGTAAGCAGGGGCAACTACAATGATGATCGTTTAGCCTTCCACCCCGCAGCCAGCGCTGCGCCAGCAGGAAAACCAGGGTGATTGGAATCGTGGAGTACACCGCCGCGGCCTCTTTCAGTGATCTGTCGATGGTTTCAACATTGCCCTTAATAGTCCAGACATGGCGCGCAATACCGCCCGGATAGGCGAAGATCACGCCACCAAGGGTATTCAGCCCGATAAAGGAAAGATACTGGCCGAATCGATCCGCCACTCACGTCACCGCCTGCGGCTTAACGCGGCGATCACTTTTCGCATAGGCTCGCGATAACGTGAATGGACAGGATATCTTAGCTGTAAGAAATATCCTACGGAGAGGCAAAGCCCTTCATTGACGCGCTCTTTTATGGCCGCTTACGGCAAACATAATGGCGCGAATAAGCGCGAAATATTATAAGAAAGTACAACCAGAGGGGGGGTATCGAATCAAAATCGGTGTACACCTTTAACTACCGCTGTGCTAATATTTCCGCGCTTACTAAGGCGTCCTGCCATGTATAGGATTTCCGGGAACGCAGTATGATCGATAATCATCAAATTCATCTTCGTCATGACGTTGATGTGCTGCTGTTCCTGCGCCACATCTGCAAAATGGTCTGTGCGGTACTTATTTCACTGCTGCTTATTCCTCATATCGCCTGTGCCGAAATAAAAGATGGCAAAGCCAATCGTATTGTCAGTGGTATTATTAGTTTCTCCCACTGGACAAATTTAAAAAACCCGCCTCAATTATGTGTTTTTTCTTCAGCCCGGCATCTCTCCTTGCCGGAAAACATCCCATCCTCAGCAGCGACATTCACCGTTGTTTATCTTGCTAACGCAAGCGACCTCCCGAGACAGAGATGCGACGCACTCTATTTCGGCAACGAGACGTCGCTACAGCAGGTTGAGGTTATTCAAAAACTTAAGGGAAAAGCCGTCCTTACCCTTGCGGAGAACAATGCGGACTGCTCCCGGGGCGCCGCTTTTTGCCTGATATTTCAACCGGAGCGCACGCTGTTTTCCGTTAATCTTGATTCGCTTGCCAGAAGCGGTGTCAGGGTGGATCCGGACGCGCTTTTGCTCTCCCGCGAGGGAAGCGATTAAAATGAAATTCAATAAATTAAAAAATGACAAATCATCGATACGCAATAAACTGCGAAAAATAAGCACTATCAATTCTGCGGTTATATTACTGTTGTGCTGGCTGTTGCTCTCTTCTACGTCACTGCTATTTATTAAAAATTATGAGAAACGAAACCTTGAATTAATCGGCGCGACGCTAAGTACCACACTAACCGCTGCGACTGTTTTTGCTGACAGTTACGACGCGCATACTAAAATCGCCCGGCTTGGCAATGAGGGTATGTACGATTCTGCGCAGCTGGTTACCAGGGAGCACCTTGTTTTGGTCCACTGGCATGCTTCGAAGGAACAGACAGGCTGGTATTCGCGGTTGTTGCGTGAGTGGATTTATCACAAACCTCTTCGCGTCAATATCATTCACTCTGACGTGATTGTCGGCACATTAACACTGGAAGGCACCGTTAACGGCGCGGTGAGTTTCATTCGTTACTCATTCATAATTCTTACCAGCGGTATGCTATCTGTACTGATTATCTCGCTTATGCTGAGTGAATTTCTGCATCGGGGGATCATCGCAACGCTGCGCAATATTACCAGCTCGATCCACTATGTCATTCATTCTGGGGATTTTTCCTTGCGTATACCGGGGAGCCCGACGAGTGAGTTTCAGCTGTTTTCAGACGACCTGAACTCATTGCTGATGGAAATGCAATCGCTTAAGGCTTCGCTTATACGTGATAATCGCTCGCTGGCAGCCAAAGCGCTGGAGGACCCGTTGACCGGGCTTGCAAACCGCAGCGCCTTTTCTGCACACCTTACCCGACTCCTCGACCAGCAATATGCGGAAAAGCGTTTTGCCTTATTGTTCCTTGATGGCGATCACTTTAAGAGCATCAACGACAATTGGGGCCATGCCGCTGGGGATGAGGTAATAAAAACGATAGGATCGCGTCTCTTATCATTGGCTTCTGAACAGGATTTAGTCGCCCGATTAGGGGGCGATGAATTTGCCATGCTGGTCAGCAGTCGGTCCAGTGAGGCACAATTACAGCTTCTCATGAAGAATATTCATGAAGCCATCATGCAAAAAATTTTTATCGCAGATGGTAAGCAGATAAATATCTCGGTTACTCTCGGCTACGCCTGGTCACAACACGGTGACACAGTGGCGTCTATTCTCGAACGTGCCGATACGAATATGTACAAGAATAAGCGAACAAGTAAGGCTCAAAGATGATAAAAAACATGTCGCTGGTGGTGCTTATTTTGGCGCTGGTCGGTTGTCAGTCGAAAGCGCGTTTTAGCGAGGCACAGATTGCAGCGATGAAGAGGGCGGGGTTCAGTCAAAATATGGAAGGCTGGGGATTAGGCTTGTCAGATAAGATCCTGTTTGGTGTAAACGAATCAGAACTGACACCGTCCAGCAAAAGTAATATTCAGGCGATGGCGAAAAACCTGGCGTCGACCGGTATTAAGCATGTGCGTATAGACGGACACACCGACAATTACGGTAAACCGGATTATAACCAACAGCTATCGTTAAAAAGAGCTAACGCGGTAGCGGCACAGTGGGCGAAAGGTGCGGCTATACCACATGAAAATATTATCACTCGTGGATTAGGCATGAATGCACCGGTTACCAGCAACACTCGCGCACAAGGGCGCGCGCAAAATCGGCGTGTGGCCATTGTGATCACTGCGCCGTGATAATCCGGCGAGGAGTGAAGAGTGCACTGACGCTGGGTCTCTATGCTGTCGTGCTCTGCAACCCGGCATGACTCGATTTCCCCTCCTGTCGTTGCTGATGACGGTATTGATAAATGGCTGGAACTCCACGTCATACACATCGATAGAACGCTTTTACCAGTCAGTAAGAAGAGTGGTTCAGCACGTTGCCTCGCTGAGTAACTGCACAGAAACCGGCTCAGGCAGGCGGGCAATGCCGCTTTCACCCACCCCTTATTTTTATTTTGGGCTAAATGATATTTCAAATTTAGTTCTGATTAAGTGCGTTCAAATCTTCCGCGATTTTATTTTAATGGGATTCCAGCCGGGAAAAATAAAGGCATTTAATGTAAGCGGGTTATTCGCCAGAATAATAAACCAGCTACCGTTCGGGCAGGGCAGGGCAGATCAGGGCGAAATCGGCGTCAGGAAAGATTAACTGAACACGGTCAGAATGAAACATCCCAACCGCAGTTAAGGGAATTAACCAAAGGTTAGCGAATGGTGAGTGCGTTCAGTGCCGATAATAGTGCGTCCACTTTTGGCAGGAACTGTTTGCGGCGTGGCCATACCACGCTCAGCGTCAGCCCGTCGGGCTGCAACTGCGGCAAAATAATCTCCAGTTCACCCGCTGCGACGGCGCGCTGAATCAGCCACGAGGGCATCTGTGCGACACCTAGCCCGGCGATGACCGCCTGCAGTTGTGCGTCAACGTCGCCCAGTGCCAGCCGGTACGGTACCTCGCGCCAGTGTGGTTGACCATCTTCGGTGGTAAACAGCCAGGGTTTGGCCGTGCCATCCACACGCTCATAAAGGATGGCAGGATGGTTCAGCAGCGCCGCTTCATTATCCGGACGTCCCTCGCGGGCCAGATATGCGGGGGAAGCACAGAACTGCATCTGCTCGCGGCCCATGTTACGCCAGCCTAGCGAGGCAGGCAGATCAGGCGTTCCGCCGATCCGTACCGCCACATCCACGCCCTCCTCAAACAGGTCAACGAAGCGATCAGATAAACTCAGGCTCAGGGCCAGTTCCGGGTGCTGCTGGCAAAATGGCATCAGCACCGGCATGACGTTGAGTCGGCCAAAGGTGGTGGGGACTGCCAGACGCAGTCGGCCGGAAGGAATGGTGCGCTGGGCCGCCAGCACCGCTTCTGCTTCGGCCAGATCCTCCAGGATGCGCAGGCAGGTCTGATAATAGGCGCTACCCGCGTCGGTAAGGTGCAGGCTCCGTGTAGTGCGTTCCAGCAGACGCGAGCCTAATCGCGTCTCCAGGCGGCTGACGCTTTTACTGACCGCCGAGCCGGTCACGTGCAGACGCTCAGCCGCGGCGGTAAAACTGCCGCACTCGACACTGGCAACAAACGGCAAAATATCTTTGAGGCGGTGATCGTGCATTGATTAATGAACTCAGGTTGAGAATGCTGTGAATTAATGCCAGAGATAAGAACTGAATTCTCTATTAGGCTTAGCATTACGCAAAACGAGGAGAATTCAAATGAAAAAGCACGCTTTGATTGTGGGCATTAGCGGCGTTATTGGTCGCGCTTTAGCCGATAAATTACAGCAGGAAGGCTGGCAGGTCAGCGGCCTGTCACGCGGACGCGGGGCAGTACCTGAAGGTGCTACCAGTCTGACGGCCGATCTGACCGATGTGGATGCCGTTCGTGACGCACTGAAAACGGTGAAACCGGATGCGCTGTTCTTTAGCGTCTGGGCGCGTCAGGAAAATGAAAAGGAGAATATCCGCGTCAACGGCGGCATGGTGCGCAATGTGATTGAAGCCCTCGGCGATCGTCTACAGGGTTCGCACGTAGCACTGGTCACCGGGTTGAAGCACTACCTGGGTCCGTTTGAAGCCTACGGCAAAGGTGCCGTGCCGGTTACCCCATTCCGTGAAGAGCAGGGCCGTCAGCCGGTCGATAACTTCTATTACGCGCAGGAAGATGAGCTGTTTGCTGGTGCAGAGAAATATGACTATCGCTGGAGCGTGCACCGTCCGCATACCATCATCGGCTATGCCGTGGGCAATGCGATGAATATGGGTCAGACGCTGGCAGTCTATGCGACCCTGTGTAAAGAGAAGGGCTGGCCCTTTATCTTCCCTGGCTCACCTGAGCAGTGGAATGGTGTGACTGATATGACCGATGCGGGTCTGCTGGCTGAACAGTTGCACTGGGCTGCGACTTCACCGAACGCTGCCAATCAGGATTTTAATGCGGTAAACGGCGACGTGTTCCGCTGGAACTGGATGTGGCCAAAACTGGCTGACTATTTCGGCATTGACGCTGCAGACTACCCGTCGCAGATAATGCCGCTGGAAGATCGGATGCAGGAAGCCGCCAGTGCCTGGCAGGCGATTGCTGAGCAGCATCAGCTGCGTGAGGTGGATATCACGAAGCTGGCCTCATGGTGGCATACCGATGCCGATCTGGGGCGTCCGATGGAAGCCTTTACCGATATGAGTAAAAGCCGCAAAGCGGGCTTCACCGGCTATCGCAGCACGCTCGACGCGTTTACTCAGTTATTTGATAAGCTGAAAGCGGAAAAAGTGATTCCGGAATAACTCCAGCAGGCGCCGCATCGGGTGCCTGTTTTGTTTATGGCTGATGACTATACTCTGGCATTCAATCAGTAAATGGAGGATTGGATCCTATGGCGACATGTTTCATTATCGGCGCAGCGGGCAAAGTGGGCCAAAAGCTGACCCGTCAGTTAAGCAGCAAAGGGCATACAGTGACGGCGCTGCATCGCAAAGCGGAACAGGCTGAGGCTCTTCAGGCCGCAGGTGCTACGCCGATGGCGGGCGATATCCAGAAGCTGAGCATAAGCGCACTGGCGGAGTTGATGACCGGTCACGACGTGGCAGTTTTTACTGCCGGTGCGGGCGGTGCCGGGATTGAGCTGACTAATGCCATTGATGGTGAAGGGCTGAAGCTGGCGGTAGCTGCTGCAGAGCAGGCAGGGGTATCACGCTTCATGCTGGTTTCCGCTTTTCCGGATGCGGGCCGCGGTCAAACACCTTCCCAGGGATTTGAGAACTACATGCGGGTGAAACGCCTGGCGGATGCGGAGTTGGTAGCGAGTAAGCTGGAGTGGGTGATCCTGCGACCGGGTACGCTGACCGATGAAGCCGGTACCGGTCGGGTTCATGCCGATCTGGCGATTCCGTATGGTGAGATCCCGCGCGAAGATGTCGCGGCGACACTGGTCGGCCTGATCGAAAATCCGGCGATTAAGTATCAGATCATCGAACTCACCAAAGGTGAAATGCAGATTGATGTGGCGTTGCAGCGGTTGCAGCGGGTCTAAAAAAACCGTTCTTGGTTTTAATCTGTAGTGAATGTCAGGCTCGTATCGCTTCAGGATTGCGCCGTGCTCAGGGAACAGGGTCAGATCGAGAAGACGCAAAAGCTGTCATCCATGACACGCTCGTCCCGCGCCGTCCTCTGACCGTGTTCCCTGCGCGTTAAGCTTATGCGTTGCTGACGGATTAACTCCGCTTTGGTTTATGAATGGGTTTACGACTCAGGCGCAGTCTGACAACGATACGCCCCCGATTTTTCCAACAAAAAAAGCCCCATAATCGGGGCTTTTTTTTCCTGATGCATATTCTACTTAACGCATTTCGCGCAGTGCGCGCGCTCGATGTGCTGGAAGAAGTCATTGCCTTTGTCATCAACCAGGATAAAGGCAGGGAAGTTCTCCACCTCAATTTTCCAGATCGCTTCCATTCCCAGTTCGGGATACTCCACGCATTCCAGACTTTTAATGCTCTGCTGAGCAAGAACCGCCGCCGGTCCACCGATACTGCCAAGATAGAAGCCACCATGTTTATGACAGGCATCTGTCACCTGCTGGCTGCGATTGCCTTTCGCCAGCATGATCTTACTGCCGCCATGGGCCTGCAGCAGATCCACGTAGGAATCCATACGTCCGGCGGTGGTCGGACCCAGTGAACCGGAAGCATAGCCTTCAGGCGTTTTGGCCGGACCGGCATAATAGACCGGGTGATCTTTGATGTACTGCGGTAATCCTTCGCCGTTATCGATGCGTTCTTTAAGTTTTGCATGCGCAATGTCGCGCGCTACGATAATAGTGCCGGTCAGCGACAGGCGGGTAGAAACCGGATAAGCGGAGAGCTGTGCCAGAATCTCTTCCATCGGACGGTTGAGATCAACCTGCAACACTTCACCTTCGCCCTGCTGACGCAGCGCTTCCGGGATCAGGCGGCCTGGGTTGGCTTCAAGTTTCTCAATCCAGATACCTTCACGGTTAATTTTCGCTTTGATGTTACGGTCTGCCGAGCAGGAGACACCCATGCCGATTGGGCAGGATGCGCCATGACGCGGCAGACGCACGACGCGGATGTCGTGTGCGAAATATTTGCCGCCAAACTGCGCACCCAGGCCGAGTTGCTGCGCCGCTTCCAGCAGTTCCTGCTCCAGCTGAACGTCGCGGAACGCCTGACCATGCTCGTTGCCTTCAGTCGGCAGCCCATCGTAATAGTGAGTCGAGGCGAGCTTAACGGTTTTCAGGGTGCTTTCTGCAGAAGTGCCGCCGATGACAAACGCAATATGGTAGGGCGGACAGGCAGCGGTGCCCAGAGTACGCATCTTATCCACCAGGTAATTTTTCAGCTTGCCTGGACTCAGCAGCGCTTTGGTTTCCTGATAGAGATAGGTTTTATTGGCGGAGCCGCCACCTTTGGCGATACAGAGGAACTTGTACTCATCGCCATCCACGCTATAGAGGTCAATCTGCGCCGGCAGGTTAGTTCCGGTATTCACCTCTTTATACATATCCAGCGCGGCATTCTGAGAATAGCGCAGGTTATCTTCGATATAGGTGTTGTAAATACCCTGTGACAGTGCAGCCTCATCTCCACCGCCGGTCCAGATGCGCTGGCCCTTTTTACCCATGATGATCGCGGTGCCGGTATCCTGACACGTTGGTAACACGCCTTTGGCGGCAATTTCAGAGTTTCTTAAAAACTGCAGAGCAACATATTTGTCATTGTCACTGGCTTCCGGGTCATCAAGGATAGAGGCAACCTGCTGCTGGTGGGCCGGACGCAGCATAAAAGAGGCGTCGTGGAATGCCTGCTGAGTCAGCAATGTTAGCGCTTGCGGGTCGACTTTGAGGATCTCCTGCCCCTCAAATTCAGCAACGGAGACATGCTCGCGACTCAGCAAATAGTATTCGGTATCTTCATGGGACAGTGGAAACGGGTTCTGATAGACAAAAGGTTTGTTCGACATTTTTTCTCACTTAATGACCGGCTGAACCTCCGCGGGCAGGCTGCGGGGCGCAACATCATAGGCGAATAATCGTTTATTATGCTTCCCCGCTGCGGTTGCGGCGGGGAAGTGGAGGAATGGTATCTTATAACGTGTTGATCTGCATGCTCTATCCGTCAGAACATCCACACCATCCACGGATAGGCAATCAGCATCATGGAGCCCAGGAAGATGGCACCGAAGATAGTACCCAGACGCCAGTAATCTTTGGTAGGCAGATAACCGCTGCCGTAGTAAATCGGGCTTGGGCCAGTGCCGTACGGCGTGATGATGCCCATCACACCCAGAGAGGTACACAACATCAGGCAGAAGACCGGCATATTAATGCCTGGGATTGAGGCTGCAATGGTCAACATGGCCGGTAACAGTGCGGTGGTGTGCGCGGTGGTACTGGCAAACAGGTAGTGCAGCAGGAAGAAGGCGATTAACAGGACCACTGCTGAAATCTGGGGGTCATAACCCTGCAACAGCATGCCACCTTCTTTACCTAACCAGGTGATAAAGCCGACGCGGGCCAGGCCATCTGCCAGCGCCACCAGGGTAGCGAACCAGGCAAAGGTATTCCAGGCCGGTTTATTACTGGTGATGTCGTTCCAGTTCAGTACGCCGGTCCACAGCATCAGCACCACCACCAGCAGCGCAGCCATCGCAGGCTCAATCCACGAGGTGGCGAAAATCCACATCAGCAGGGCACAGACCACAAACACCAGCAGCAGGATTTCATTGCGGGTCAGTCTGCCCAGTTTTTCAAGTTCAGAAATAGCCCATTTCGGTACTTCGTCGTTGATTTTGACTTCAGGTGGGTAGAACCAGTATGCCAGCAGCGGCATGGTCAGGATCAGCAGCACGCCCAGCGGCAAGAAGGCCAGGAACCACATCCCCCATGAGATATCAAAACCGATGATGCTTTTCACCAGCGCCAGTGCCAGCAGGTTGGGTGCCAGCGCAGAGAGAAACATGGAGCTGGTAATACAGGCTGCGGTAATCGCCACCCACATCAGATAGGAACCGATTTTTCGGGCGCTGGGGTCGTTAGGTTTAGAGCCGTAAAGCGGAGGCAGGTTGGCAATAATCGGGTAGATGGTACCGCCGCTGCGCGCCGTATTTGACGGTGTAAAGGGTGCAAGTAGCAGGTCAGCAAAGGTAATGGCATAACCCAGCGTCAGACTGCGGCGCCCCAGATACTTCACGAGAATCAGGGCCAGGCGACGACCGAACTGCGTTTTGTCATAACCCGCGGCGAACATAAAGGCACCGAAGATCAGCCAGACCGTAGAGTTACCAAAACCGCTGACCGCCCACTTAAAGGACTCACTGGCAATTTTGAATTTTGGGTTAGCCAGCTCAGCCGGGCTGAAGAGCAAAAACTGACTAAACAGCGCAATGACGACGACCCCGGTCAGGCCGATAACTGCGCCAGGCAGCGGTTCAAAGATCAAGCCGACAATCACGCCGACGAAGATGGCGAAGAAGTGCCAGGCGTAAGGTTCGAGTCCGGCTGGCGTCGGCACCAGCAACAACAACACGGCAACGATCACCGGCAGAGCAAGCATGATAGCTTTCTTTTTACCGGCTGCCGCAGGAGCAGCTTTAGGGGGTTCAGTTACAGCTGAGAGTGGTTTCATAGTATTTTATCTGCAAGTTAAGAAGAATGCGATTTGCGCCCCGGACCTTCACTGATGTCTTTCTTTGTTATTCTTAATAGTGTGAATAAACCGCGATGCACTGATTTTTTTAATCTACTGTTTAATCATTGAGCAGCATATTTAAATCCATGTAAATATGATGCGATTTTTGCAAATATAGATTTTGATCCAGATCAAAGAAATTAATTCATTATTCCCCATTTTTAACATTTATTTTCAACTTATATTTTTGATGCTGAAATTTTGACGGTTTTGTGAAGCTGCTCAACTAATCATCACGTCACTCAAACCGGATTTTATCTTTTAAATATATGATTTAAAAACGTTTATTTTTTATGTAAATGAGTGGTTGATTTTTGGTAACCCATGATTAACAATTAATATAACTTCACTTTATGCATTCGGCAAATAAAAAACTCTAAATCATTTAAAAGTTAAAAAAGTAAATTTATCGCTTATGAAATCAAAGAAACGGGTATATTACACTCATGACATCGGACCACTTAATTAAGCGATAATTTGCGTCCGCTAAAAATTTCCAGACTTTTAAATTTTGGAGTTTATCGCAATGAAATCTCTCACCCCCATCCTTAATCCACTTACCCTGCCTAACGGCGCTGTGTTAAAAAACAGACTGGTGATGGCACCGATGACTACCTGTACCGGATTTTATGACGGTACGGTCACCAGCGAGCTGGTCGAGTACTATCGCGCACGTGCAGGCAGCATCGGAACCGTGATTGTTGAGTGCTGCTTTATTGACAACCGCGGCCCGGCATTTCCAGGTGCCATTGCTATCGATAGCGACAACAAAATCCCCGGTCTGAAACGTATAGCGGACGCAATTAAATCTGAAGGTTCTACTGCCATTTTGCAGATCTATCACGGTGGCCGCATGGTCGAGCCGGAACTGATTGGCGGTAAAACACCGGTTGCGCCAAGCGCCATCGCCGCACCGCGTGAAGGAGCAACTAAACCCCTGGCGCTGAGCGCAGAAGAAGTCGAAACCATGATCACCAAATTTGGTGATGCAGTTAACCGCGCCATTAAGGCGGGTTTCGACGGCGTAGAAATTCACGGTGCAAACACTTATCTGATTCAGCAGTTCTATTCACCGAACTCTAACCAGCGTGATGACAAGTGGGGCGGCAGTCGCGATAACCGCGCGCGCTTCCCGCTGGAAGTGCTGGAAATCACCCACAAAATGGCTGAGCGCTTCGCCCATAACTCATTCATCATCGGTTATCGTTTCTCGCCGGAAGAGATAGAAGTGCCCGGCATCCGCTTTGACGACACACTCTATCTGCTGGAAAAGCTGGCCGCGCGAGGACTCGATTATGTTCACTTCTCAGTCGGTCAGTTGCTGCGTCCGTCAATCGTCGATACCCAGGATCCGACGCCTCTGATTGAGAAATTCGTCGCGATGCGCTCGCCTGAGTTGGCAAAAGTGCCGGTGATGGGTGTCGGTGGGGTGGTGAATAAAGCCGATGCTGAGCTGGCGCTGGAGAAAGGCTACGATCTGGTGGCGATTGGTAAAGCCTGTATTGCCTATCCGAACTGGGCTGACCGCATCATTAACAACGAACATCTTGATCTCTATATCGACAGCAATAAACGCGAAGCGCTGCAGATCCCGGAACCCCTGTGGCGCTTCTCACTGGTCGATGCGATGATTCGCGACACGAGCGAATCGGGCCGTAAATACAAAGCGGGCGTTTATCAGGAAAAAGTGGAAGCCGAAGCGCTGAAGCTGAAAATCAATGTCACGCTGGATACCGACCGTATAACCGACATCTCGCTGGTGCCGGATGACACACTGGATGTGGACTTTACTACCACCTTTGAAAGCCTGCGTAACCGCATTCTGGTAGCCAATAGCCCACACGTAGATGCGATTACCGGTGCGACTACCCAGAGTGAGGCGCTGAAAAAAGCAGTTTCCCGCGCGATGACCACTTCCAGCAAAGAGCATGTGATTGAAGAAGGCGGTAATCCTAATGCACCGCAGAACTACGATGTGGTGATTGTGGGCAGCGGTGGTGCAGGTCTGGCTGCAGCCATTCAGGCGCACGATGAAGGCGCTCGCGTGGTGATCATTGAGAAGATGCCGACCATTGGCGGTAATACCATTAAAGCATCAGTGGGCATGAATGCCGCTGAAACCCGTTTCCAGAAGCTCAAAGGCATCGACGACAGTAAAGAACTGTTTTACGAAGAGACGCTGAAAGGCGGTCAGTTCAAAAATAATCCGGTATTGCTGCGTGAGTTTGTTGACCTGGCACCGGAAGCGATTGAGTGGCTGGCGAATCACGGCATTGAGCTCAACGACATCACCATTACGGGCGGGATGAGCATCGACCGTACCCACCGTCCGGCTGACCGTTCAGCAGTTGGCGGCTTCCTGATCAGCGGTCTGGTTAAAAATATTAACAGTCGCAACATTGAAGTCCTGCTTGAAACCTCAGTCGCAGAGATCCTGTATGAGAATGGCGCGGTCACGGGTGTGAAAGTGGTCGATGAGTACAACGATAGCCGTATCCTGAACGCCAGAAGCGTGATTGTGGCAACCGGCGGATTCAGTGCGAACCGCGAACTGGTCGTGAAATATCGCCCTGAACTCGATGGATTTGTCACGACTAACCACAAAGGCGCGACCGGCAGCGGTATTGCGATGCTGGAGAAAATTGGTGCGGGTACCGTGGATATGGGTGAAATCCAGATTCATCCGACGGTTGAGCAGACCACCTCTTATCTGGTGTCCGAATCCATTCGTGGCGGCGGCGCTATTCTGGTCAGTCAGGCAGGCAAGCGTTTCTACAATGAAATGGAAACCCGCGACAAAGTCTCAGCGCAGATTATCGCTTTGCCAGAGAAGAGTGCCTGGATTGTGTTTGATGAGCAGGTGCGGATGAATAACAAAGCGGCTGACGAGTATATCGCCAAAGGCTTTGTGATTAGCGCGCCAACCGTGGCGGAACTGGCGGTGAAACTCAACATGAGTGAGCATCAAACGCTGGAAGCGACTCTGGCCCGCTATAACAACTTCGTTATTATGCAGAAAGACGAAGACTTCGGTCGCCAGACCGCGCTGCGCCATCCCCTGAATGAAGGACCGTTCTACGCGATTCGTATCGCACCGGGCGTACACCACACCATGGGCGGCGTGACCATCGACACGACCACAGCGGTGCTGGATAGCCAGAAACAGGTGATCAACGGTGCCTGGGCTTGCGGTGAGGTGGTCGGTGGCATCCATGGCGCTAACCGTATCGGCGGTAACGCGGTCGCGGATATCATTATCTTCGGTATCCTGGCAGGTGGAAACGCCGCTGCCTACGCCCGACGTTAACGGTACTCTCCGGCATCCGCGTTCCGCAGGTGCCGGTCTTTCCCTTTCAAAGCAGAGTCGCCTATGTTAACTGATGCGCGTGTCTATGCTTACTCCGCTGTTTTAATGGGTTCGCCCATCCTGCTCAAACTCTTCGAAGACAACCAGACCCTGGCCGGACAGGTTTTCCGTCTGATTAAACAGCAGGAGAATCTCTTCACTGTTAATCGCGCGGCATCCGAAGTTATGGCGATTAATCACGCGGCAGGGCAGCATCCGGTGGTCGTCAGTCAGCCGGTGTTTGACTTGATCGCCTGCGCGCATGCGGTGAGCCTGTTGCCCGATAGCCTGTTTAATCTGGCTATCGGCCCGCTAGTGAAGTGCTGGAAAATTGGCTTCCATGGACACAGCGTTCCGTCAGAAGCCGAGCTTGAGGCGCGCATAGCGCTGACTAATCCACAGGACGTGATACTTGATGCCGTCGCTCACAGCGTAATGCTGGCCCGGCCGGGGATGGGGATTGACCTGGGTGCCATCGCCAAAGGCTATATCGCCGACTTGGTACAGGCATTTTTGCGCCAGCAGCAGGTCAGCAGTGCGCTAATTAATCTGGGCGGAAACGTGCAAACGCTAGGTGCGCCGCCAGAAGAGGCGGGCTGGGCGATCGGCCTGAAAAAACCTTTTGGTGAGGCGGATGAGCTGATCGGGGTGATTGGCGTGAATAACCGCTCGGTGGTGACGTCCGGTATCTATGAGCGTTATTTCGAGCGGGGTGGAGTCTGTTATCACCACATCCTCGACCCACGTAGTGGTTATCCGCTGGATAATGAGCTGCTGAGCGTCACCGTGATCTCCGACCGTTCGCTGGATGGCGACATCTATACTACGCTGCTTTATGGCTTAGGGCTTGAACGGGGCATTGCCCACCTGGCCGACAAACCGGGCATCGAAGCGATATTTGTGACCCGTGACAGGCAGATCATCTGCTCGTCACAACGTCACTTTTCTTTTCAGTTACTGGACACTGATTATCGGTTCACTGGCAGTATTGTTTGAGCAAAGTGTGATATTCGGGCTGCAGGCGATAGCGGTAAACCGGACGGCCCGTGACCCCGTAATGAATGCTGGTGAACAGAATATTAATCTGCGCCAACCAGATCAGGTATTTACGGCAGGAGACGCGGGAGATATTCACTTCCGTTGCCAGTTCGTCGGTGGAGAATTCAGTTCCCGGATGGGTGTCGATCCACAGGCACAAGGTGCGCAGCGTCTGCGGCGTTAATCCTTTCGGCAGTCGTTTCTGCTCACTGGCACCTGGCGGATTGCCATGCAATAACTGATCAACGTCTGACTGCTGATAGAACTGATGATTATCCATCAGCGATTTTTTCTGTCGCCAGCCGGTCAGCGCCTCTTCAAAGCGGGCAAACTGGAAAGGCTTAATCAGGTAATCTACCACCCCATAGTTGAGCGAGGTTTTAATGGTGGCCGCATCGGCTGCTGACGAGATAATAATCACATCGATCGGACGTCCAGCGCTACGCAGTTCCGGCAGCAGGTCAAGCCCGTTTTCCTGCTGCATATAGATATCCAGCAGGATCAGATCAATCTGTGGCTCGGCCTCCGCCAGGCGCTCCTTGGCCTGCTGTAAGGTTGAGGCGGTGCCGCAGCAGGTAAAGCCTGGGATCTGTCCGATATAGCAGCGATTCAGCTCGGCTACCATGGCGTCATCATCGACAACTAACACATTGATCATTGGGTAATCATTCCTCTCTCCCACGGAAGTTGCACTAAGAATTGGGTAAATACACCCGGTTCCGACTCAACACTGACGTTGCCGCCCAGGCTTTCGGTCTGCTGCTTAACCAGAAACAATCCGACACCGCGATTTTCGCCTTTTGACGAGACGCCACGTTCAAAAATGGCGCTGAGCTGCATGCCGTCGATGCCCGGTCCGTCATCACTTACTTCACAAGCTAACCAGCCGTTCTGATAATGCAGCATGAGATGAATTTCCCCTTCGGTTTCCGGGTCCAGCGCCTCAAGGGCATTTTCAATTAAATTGCCCAGCACCGTAATCAGTACTGCGCTCTGCTCCTCGCTGCCGCAGTCGGGCAGGAAACTCGCCTCATCGATAATCAGCTGATGGCCTTCATCGGTCACCCGGTTAATTTTGCTAAGCAGGAAGCCGGCAATGATCGGTGATTTGATCTTTTGTAGCAGCGAACCGATTTCCGTCTGATAGGCGTTGGCGGTTTTCAGGATGTATTCTTCCATTTGCGCATAATTTTTCATATGCAGCAGGCCCAGAATCACATGCAGCTTATTCATGAACTCATGGGACCGCTCACGTAATGCGTCTACATAGTTTACCATGCCGTCCAGACGCTGCATTAGCTGGCTGATTTCGGTTTTGTCCCTGAAAGTTGTTACCGCGCCAATAATGCGCTCACGGCTGCGAACCGGCACGGTATTGCTGATTAGGATGCGATTACCCAGGGTCAGCTCCTGATCGTGCCAGGCTCTGCCCGCATGCAGCGCATCCTGCTGATGGCGGTGCATTACGCTCTCTTCGGCAATCAGGTCGCCGCTTGTTGGCATTTCGCGGGTGGTCTCGTGCAGCAACTGTTGGGCCGCCTGGTTGATCAGGCTGACGCGCGATTGATCGTCAACTGCAATCACCCCCTCTTTGATTGAATTCAGAATCGCCTGACGCTGCTCAAACAGGCTGGAAATTTCGTGCGGTTCCAGCCCCAGCAATATGGTTTTTAGCCGTCTGACCAGAATAAGAATACCCAGCAGGCCAACCAGACCGCCAAATAAGCCGGTCCAGATGATATTCCAGCGGCTCTTTGCAACCTGCGCTGCCACATCATTCAACGCAATACCGATCGCCACCACGCCAATTTGCTGATGCTGTGCGTTATAAACCGGTGTAAATACCCTCAGTGCCTCCACCAGGACGCCATGATTTACCGCTACATTTTCTCGGCCACCAAGAGTCGGATAGATATCATTGCCGACAAAATGTTTGCCAATTACCGCAGCATTGGGGTGTGAAAAGCGAATGCCGCGCATATTCGTCACCACCACAAATAGCAGGCCGTTACGTTCGCGCGCGGCTTCAGCCAGCGGCTGAATCTGGCTACTGCCGTCTGGTACCACTAACCCGCGTTGTACTTCCGGGCTGTCCGCCAGGGTACGCGCCACCGCCATCGCCTTATCTTTAAGATGTGATTGAGCAAAGTGATCAATCTGTACAAAATAGAGCAGATGGACAGCGACCAGAACAGTGAAGATAACTGCGGTCATCATCAGGGTGGTCAGAGTACTAAGTTTCATGGGTCGTTTAGTCACGGCATGTCGGTTATGTGGTTGGCTTGTCATTGGCGTTCAGTACGGGTGGGCGGTCGCCTGGAAACATACGCTAACTCACCGCATCAGTACAGTTTTAGCCATCCTTACGCGCACCGGGCAAGCGCACGATAACAATATTTGGGTTAGGGGATTGTATAATTCAAAAGACACTATTAATGTGTGGGCAAAATATGTGAGCAAAACAGCACGCCTTTTGTAATTAAATGAAGGGTAAATTGCTATTTTTAATTTTAAAACTATTTTCACATTAACTCATAAGTAACATTATTTTAAACTTTAAGAACTTTTTTTAACCAGTACCGTCCGAGCTGTAGATTAAAATGATGAATTCAAAGAAAGTAATACCTTCCCTTTCCCTCGCGGCATTGTTAGTTTCATCAGCACTTCATGCTGAAACCTCCCCAGAAAAAACCGACGTCCTGTTAATTGGCGGCGGCATTATGAGCGCCTCAATGGGCACTATGCTGGAAGAGCTGCAGCCTGGCTGGAAACAGATCATGGTCGAGAAGCTGGATGGCGTGGCACTGGAATCCTCTAACGGCTGGAATAATGCCGGCACCGGTCACTCTGCCAACATGGAGCTGAACTATACGCCTGAGCGTAAAGACGGCTCAATCGACGTGACCAAAGCGCTGGAAATCAACGAAGCCTTTATGGTTTCACGTCAGTTCTGGAGTTCACAGATTAAAGAGGGCGTGATGCACGATCCGCGTTCTTTCATCAACTCAACCCCACACATGAGCTTTGTCTGGGGCGAGAACGTCGACTTCCTGACCAAACGTTATGCCGCATTACAGAAAACTGCGCTCTTCCAGGGCATGAAGTTCTCTACCGATCACAAACAGATTGCGCAGTGGGCGCCGTTGGTCATGGAAGGGCGTGATCCAAAGCAAAAAGTGGCCGCAACCTGGACCCCAGTGGGCACCGACGTAAACTATGGTGAGATTACCCGTCAGTTGATCGGTAGCCTGAAGAAGAATGATAACTTCCGTCTGGAAACCTCGTCTGAAGTCACCGATTTCAAACGTAACGGCGATAACTCCTGGCACGTCACAATTAAAGATGCCAAAAGCGGCAACGAACGTGCGGTTGACGCGCGATATGTCTTCATTGGTGCGGGCGGCGGTGCGCTGAAATTACTGCAGAAGACCGGCATCCCGGAAGCGGAAAATTATGCAGGTTTCCCGGTGGGAGGGTCATTCCTGGTCACCGAAAATAGCGCAATTGCCGATCGGCACCTGGCGAAAGTCTATGGTCAGGCGTCAACGGGTGCACCTCCGATGTCCGTTCCGCATCTGGATACCCGTTATCTGGATGGCAAACGCGTCGTGCTGTTTGGACCCTTTGCGACCTTCTCAACCAAGTTCCTGAAAAACGGGTCGCTGTTTGATCTGCTGAGCACCACCACCACCCATAACATCGTGCCAATGACCGACGTGGGTATGGATAACTTCGACCTGGTGAAATACCTGGTTGGACAGGTAATGCTGACGGAAGAAGATCGCTTTGAAGCGCTGAAAGAGTACTACCCGGACGCGAAGAAAGAGGACTGGAAACTGATTCAGGCCGGTCAGCGTGTGCAGATCATCAAAAAAGATGCGGACAAAGGTGGCGTGTTGAAACTCGGTACAGAAATTGTGACCGATCAGCAGAAAACCGTAGCTGCACTGCTGGGCGCCTCTCCGGGCGCCTCTACCGCAGCACCTATCGCCTTAAGCGTGATGCAGAAGCTGTTCCCGGAAGAGTTCAAATCAGCGGAATGGCAGGCCAGGATCCACAAGATGATTCCAGGCTACGGTCAGAAACTGAATGACAACGTGCCTTTGCTGCAGCAGGTCTGGAATGAGACCGCGTCGACCCTGCAACTGACCACGCCGCCAGTGATTAACATGGATGGCAAATCAGCCGAGGCGCCGGCAGCACAGCCTGAGCCTGCAGCGCCTTCAGCAAAACACGACATGGCGCTCTAAAAGAGATCTGGCGTAAAAAAAAGCCCGCACAGGCTATCCTGCGCGGGCTTTTTTATTGTCGATTTGCTTGTCTGTTACTCCGGCTGGTTGCCACGCCAGTTACCCCAGGGATCTTCCACGGGTGCCTGATCCGCTTTTTCAGCCGGTTCGTTGCGAGATGCCGGTTTCACTTTTAACGAGTTGAGGTAGAGCGCTTCGACTTCAGCCCGCGCCCACGGCGTACGCCGTAAAAACTTCAGGCTCGATTTAACGCTGGGATCGCTTTTAAAACAGTTAATATTGATCCGTTTTCCCAGTTCCGCCCAGCCATACTGCGCCACCAGACTGTTTATCTGCATCTCCAGCGTTACGCCATGCAGAGGATCTTTTGAGGGTTGTGCGTTCATCATCTATCCGCCTGATTCAGTCAATGCCGCACATCCTGGCAATCGTCAAGCGGTTGTGCAAGGACCAGACGGTGAAAAAGGGCCGGTGGTGGCGCGCTAACCGCAGATTTATGTGTCTGTGTTAACGCGACAAGCAGAAGAACGCGCAGGAATGCAGCGATTGTGTTAATCATAAGCGACTGAGGATACTTCAAAAAGGATCGCCTGCCATGACTGCGCCCGTCGATAATCTGCTCAGCTCTGCCAGCCACAAACGTGCCCTGATTGCCGGTTCAGTAGGTAATTTTATTGAATGGTATGAATTTGCCGTTTATGGCTTTCTTGCCACCGTGATTGCGCAGAACTTTTTTCGGCTGGAAGGAGAGTCCGCATTGACCGGGCTGCTGCTGACTTACGCGTCATTCGCCATCGCCTTTTTCTTCCGTCCACTGGGCGCAATCATTTTTGGCCGGATAGGTGACCGAATCGGGCGCAAGCCTACGCTGATTTTTGTGTTGATCATGATGACGCTGGCGACGGCCGCTCTCGGCCTGGTCCCCACCTACGCTCAGCTTGGGGTGCTGGCACCCCTGATCGTGACCGGTCTGCGTATTCTGCAGGGGCTGTTCGCCGGGGGCGAGTATGGCGGGGCGGTGTCACTGATGACGGAGGTTGCGCCACTCGGCAAGCGGGGCCTGTATGGTGCGTGGCAATCCTTTACCGTGGCGCTGGGATTACTGACAGGCGCAGGCGTTGTAGCGCTGCTCTCAGTGCTGCTGTCGTCGGAGCAGATGCTGAGTTGGGGCTGGCGCATCCCGTTTTTGATCGCCCTGCCGCTGGGCGTTCTGGCACTCTGGCTGCGGGTTCAGATGGAGGAGACCCCGGCATTTATTAAGCAGCAGGCGCAACCCGTTGCGAAGGTTGACGCCAGCCTGCGAGATACGCTGAAAACGATTCTGCTCGGAATATGCCGGCTGATGGTATGGTCGGCAGCGGGTTACACCTGGCTGGTGGTTATGCCGACTTATCTGCAGTCATCGCTGCATACCGGCTTTAATCAGGCACTGCTGATTGCGGTGATATCGAACCTCGGCTTTGCTGCCACTATCATTCCGGCCGGAATGCTGAGCGACAGGGTTGGCCGCCGCACCGTGATGGTGGCGGCAGCGGTATTGCTGCTGGTGCTTTCGCTACCGCTGCTAAACGTGCTGCAGTCCGAAAGCGCCGGGCTACTGCTGAAAGCGCTGGTGGTGTTTATCGCGGGTGGGGTTGTTGGATTGCTGGCCGGGCCAGGACCCGCGATGCTGGCAGAGATGTTTCCGACGCGGGTACGCTATACCGGACTGGGTCTGGCCTATTCGCTTTCGAACGCGGTCTTTTCCGGCTGCGCTGGATTGATCATCACCGCGATGATTAAACAGACTGGTAATCCTGATATCCCCGCCTGGTATGTGATGGCGACAGCGCTGGTCAGTATTGTTGCGCTGATGACCCTCAACAAAGATGACCATCTTCGGCTACTGGATGAGCCACCGTCGCGCTGACGGGGCGTGGTAGCCAGCCTATCGCACCCTGGCTGTCGGCAATGAGAATAATTGCGGCCAATACTAAAGCCGCAAGAATGATTGCTATTTAACGCATACTAATAAAATTCATTTCCTGATAGTTCTGGCGTGATAGCTGATAAACAGAGATTGAATTCTGGCAGGTATAAACTTGATGACAACACGGATAGGGAGTGCTGGAGGGCAGATTTTCATTCTTTGTATCTGCTACAGAAACATCAGGAAAACCGACGGTGCAGGGGGCATATCTGAAAAAAGGGCGCCTTCAGGCGCCCTTTATTGAATGTGTGCTGGATAACTACACCCGCTGCTGTGCCGTGGTTTCCACCAACGTCAGCAACACTTTGATATCTTCCAGCGTCACTGTAGGGTTAAGCAGCGTCATCTTCAGGCAGGTCACGCCATCATGCTCGGTTACGCCAACGTTAGCGCGGCCTGACTCCAGCAGGGCATCACCGATACGCTGGTTCAGCAGGCCAAGATCCGCATTGCTGAAGTGTGCCAGATGTGCCGGACGATAGCGGAAAAGCACACTGGCCAGCTGCGGCTTCATCACCAGCTCCAGTGCAGGCTGCTCATCGACGTGTTGGGCAACCTGCTGCGCCAGTGTCACACCGTGATCAATGATTTCGGCATACTGCTTCTGACCCAGTGCTTCCAGACCCATCCACAGTTTTAGTGCATCAAAACGGCGGGTTGTCTGAAGGGATTTCGACACCAGGTTCGGCACGCCCTGCGCTTCATCAAATTCAGAGTTCAGGTAGGCCGCCTGGTAGCGCATCAGCTCGTAGTGACGCGCCTCCTTCAGCAGGAAAGCACCACAACTGATGGTCTGGAAGAACTGCTTGTGGAAGTCCAGGGTGATGGAATCGACCAACTCAATGCCATCCAGATAATCACGATACTGCTCAGAGAGCAGCAGCGCGCCACCCCAGGCTGCATCAACGTGCACCCAGATATTCTCTTTTGCCGCCAGCGCTGCAATTTCACGCAGGGGATCGATAGCACCGGCATCGGTGGTACCCGCCGTGGCAACAATCGCCAGAATCTGCTCGCCGTTGGCTTTGGAGGTGGTCAGCTTGTGGCGCAGGTCATCCATATCCATGCGGGCAAAGCGATCGGTTTTCACCTGCGTGACGGACTGATAGCCCAGACCCAGCAGCGCCATGTTTTTTTGTACCGAGAAGTGCGCGTTTTCTGAGCAGAAGACTTTGATCTTTTTAAGATCGCCGGTTAAGCCATCCTGCTGTACCGAATGCCCCTGGCGTGCAAACCAGGCGTCACGCGCCAGCATCAGGCCCATCAGGTTGCTCTGGGTGCCGCCGCTGGTGAAGACGCCTGCGTCGCCTGGCTGATAACCGACCTGCGTACGCAGCCACTCAATCAGCTTCATCTCAATCAGGGTGGCAGAAGGTGCCTGATCCCATGAATCCATGCTCTGATTGGTGGCGTTGATCAATACTTCCGCTGCCTGGCTGATGACCAGGCTCGGGCAGTGCAGATGCGCTACACACTGTGGGTGATGCACAGACAGGCTGTCCTTGAGGAAGTACTCAATGGCGCGTTCAATCGCGGCCTGGTTGCCCAGGCCCTGAGGATTGAAGTCCAGCTTGATGCGTTCACGCAGCTCTGCGACGGTTTTTCCCTGATACATCTCAGGTTGTTCCAGCCACTTAACGACGGCCGCACTACTCTGGGCAATCGCCTGCTGGTAGGCCTCGGTACTTTGTGCTGAGGCCGCCAGAATCGGGTTTAACCGGGACATTGCATTCACTCCACTCAAACTGGTTTCACGCCAGCACACAGCAGGGCGTTTTCAAATTTATCCATAAACACGTCCAGCTCTGCATCCGTGATCAGCAGGGATGGCAGCAGGCGTAATACGCTGCCGTGACGTCCGCCACGCTCCAGAATCAGGCCGTTCTCGAAACATTTTTTCTGCACCAGCGCGGAAAGCTCGCCGTCAGCCGGGAAGCTGCCCATATGGTCGGCGGCTTCGTCAGGTTTTACCAGCTCAATGCCGATCATCAGACCCAGACCACGCACGTTGCCGATCACCGGGTAACGCTGCTGCAGCTCGCCCAGTTTGCCTTTCAGCCATTCGCCCTGTGCCGCAACTTTGTCGGCGATGTTGTTGTCCTTCAGCAGCTTCAGCGTGGTCAGACCGGTCGCCATTGCCAGCTGGTTGCCGCGGAAGGTGCCGGTGTGATGACCCGGAGACCAGGCGTCGAACTCTTTCTTAATGCCCAATACCGCCAGTGGCAGACCGCCGCCGACCGCTTTTGACATTACGATAATGTCTGGCTCAATATCGGCGTGCTCAAAGGCGAAGAACTTACCGGTACGGGCAAAGCCCGCCTGCACTTCATCAAGGATAAGCAGAATGCCATGCTCTTTGGTCACTTTGCGGATGCGCTGCAGCCACTCAGCCGGAGCCGGGTTAACGCCGCCTTCACCCTGAACAGCTTCCAGAATCACCGCCGCAGGTTTGCGTACACCGCTCTCAACGTCGTTGATCAGGTTTTCGAAGTAGTAAGTCAGCGCTTTCACGCCGGCTTCTCCGCCAATGCCCAGCGGGCAGCGGTAGAGGTGCGGATAAGGCATGAACTGCACTTCCGGCATCATCCCGTCGACAGCTTCTTTTGGTGACAGATTGCCGGTGACTGACAAGGCACCGTGGGTCATACCGTGATAAGCACCAGAGAAACTGATCACGCCGGAACGGCCAGTATGTTTTTTCGCCAATTTCAGCGCCGCTTCAACAGCATCTGCACCGGACGGGCCGGTAAACTGCAGGCAGTATTCTTTGCCCTGGCCCGGTAATAAGGAGAGCAGGAACTCAGAAAACTCATCTTTTAACGGCGTGGTTAAATCGAGAGTATGTAACGGCAAGCCGCTGGTAATGACATGTTGAATGCTCTGCAGAACGTCTGGATGGTTATGACCTAACGCCAGCGTTCCGGCACCAGCAAGGCAATCGAGATACTGATTGTTCTCGACGTCGGTAATCCAGACACCCTGAGCTTTCGCAATTGCGAACGGCAATTTGCGAGGATAACTTCGAACGTTTGATTCAAATTCAGCCTGACGGGCTAAATAGGTTTCGTTGGTTGCGTTTAAGTTCTGTGCATTCAAACTATCAATACGGACTTTATCCGTCATCATATCTCTCCTACAACCGGGACGGGCGTCGCGTCACAGTTGAAAAAATGAATTAAAATCGGTGGCTATGTTTAAAGCGCGGCCAATATAGGTGTTTTTAAGGTCCGACTCAATGTTTAATTTCATCGGCAGATATCTGATTCTTTGCTATAGGAATCAATCATTTGGTGGGTTTATGAGCGCATACATTATTGCCGCTTCGTTAACGGCTTTCTAATAAATGGCGTAAAAACACCAGCTTACCCCGTTCCGTATGCACTAAGTTAATGATAATAATCTGTGTAAACAGCTGTTTCCGGCGAAAAACGCCATCAAAAAAGGGACTTTTCAGACGGAAAAAGCATAAGTCTGTTTAACTGCCGAAGTCGCACTTATAGCGACAAAAAACCGCAGACTAAATAAAATAACAAACCTTTTATTAACATTTAATTAAAATCTGGCCATGGCTTAACCTTAAATAATGCTATTAATCCGCTTTCTGACAGAACAAGATCAATAAACTGGGTTAAGTCAGCCAGCACTTCACTTGCTTTAGCTTCAGAAGGATTAATCGTGAGTAAATCGGCAGAGCCGTTAAGCATGGCGCTGATTTGACTGCCGGTGCGGGGAACATCAGTGCAACGCCCTGCTCCGACCGTGACGCCGTCACTTTGGCGTGCTGGCCAGCTTACAGATTCGTCTCTCCGATCGCGAAGCCTGCAGTTATCTGGCCATCGGAAGCGGGGTGGCTGTGCGGTTTGCTGTTACCATCGTGGTGATGTCCAGTCGTGGCGGTACCGATGTCGTCACATCTATTCGATTATTCGGTGATGACCTGGATGTGGATGCTTGCCAGGAGCCTGGATGATAGTCCGCAGCTACTGAAGACATATTCACAGCTGACGAATTGTGGCCGCCGGGTAAAAATACCGGCACGCACTGATTTGCCCGATTCAGCCTCTGCTTACGTTGAGGTTTACCTCCCTGCTAAGAGCATAAACATCCGCCCGACTTTAAACGGCGGCTGATCTTAAGTGTACTGACCCGGTCCAGGGCTGGCAGCAAGCGAGGCCTCGGGGCGGCCTAAAAGTCCAGTCCACCTGGTGCAAAAGCCCTGAATCCATATAAGACGACCTCTAGCCAGGCACCTCCGTGTCTGTGTCAACTCAAAACGTTTGAGACGGTTATCGGAAACGCCGTAACCCATAAAAAAGGGCCGGGTTACCGCTGCCGTCACGGTGCACCAGGCCACAAAATGGGTTGCTAAGCGCACCCTTACTTTTTATAGTCTGACCGCTTCATCCGGACGGGAACAGAGTCTGCTTTCTCCCTCCGGCTCACTTCAGTTTTTTCAGTTCAGGCCATTGGGAATCAATTTTGTTAAGAAAAAATCATAAAACCGACGATGCCGGTTTTGTCTGCTGGGCATTACTGGCGCTTGCGCTGGGCGGTTTTGGCATCGGCACGGGAGAGTTCATCATGATGGGCCTGCTGCCAGATGTTTCACGCTCACTGGCGATTACCGAACCCCAGGCGGGCAACGCCATCGCCAGTTACGCGCTGGGCGTGGTGATTGGCGCGCCATTTATTGCGGTGCTGGCAGCGCGGATGGCGCGGAAATCGCTGTTGCTGATCCTGATGGCGCTGTTCAGCATCGGCAATGTCGCCAGTGCGATGGCCGAGAGTTATCACGGACTGATCGTGGCGCGTTTTCTGACTGGCCTTCCGCACGGGGCTTACTTTGGTGTGGCCTCGCTGGTGGCAGCCTCATTGGTATCGATTGAACGGCGCGGCCGCGCACTGGCGTGGCTAATGCTGGGACTCACGGTGGCGACCCTCATTGGCGTGCCGCTGGGTTCCTGGATCGGGCAGTTATTTAGCTGGCACGTGGTGTTCACTTTTGTAGGTGCGATTGGTCTGCTGACCTGTTTGTTGATTGGCCGTTACGTGCCTTATACGCCTGGCGATGTGAATGCGCATCCGCTGCGCGAACTGGGTGCGCTGAAAAACGCGCAGGTGCTGTTGACCCTGCTGGTGGGCGCGGTGGGATTTGGCGGAATGTTCGCTATTTTCAGTTATATCGCACCGACGCTGATTAACATCGCCGGCATTTCTCCCTCGCTAATTCCCTGGGCGATGGTGGCGTTTGGGCTGGGGATGATCATCGGCAATTTGGTGGGTGGCAGACTGGCTGATGGCCCGGTGCTGTACATTATCGGCTGGACACTGTTGTGGAACGTGATGGTGATGCTGGCCTTCCCGTTACTGGTTCAGCACGTGGCAACCGGACTGCTGGCGACTTTCCTGATTGGCACCTGCTCGGTGCTACTGCCATCGTTACAGATTCGCCTGATGGATGTCGCCAATGATTCGCAAACGCTGGCGGCCGCAATGAACCACTCTGCGCTGAACATTGCCAATGCGATGGGTGCTTATCTGGGTGGCCTGACGGTGTCACTGGGCTATGGCTGGATTTCCACCGCCTGGGTGGGCGTTGCGCTGGGCGTGGCGGGTCTGCTGGTCTTTATAATAACGGCGCGACATGCTGCCCGTCATCAGGTTTAACTGGACTGATACCGGCAAAGCAGGGCGCAGTGATATTTGTTAGTGCATCACTGCGCTTTATTTGTACCTGGCCGCTGTATGGTTTTTCAACAACCTTCACGGCTGCGTTTTTATTTTCTGAACGTTCAGAGAATTTATCCTTCGGCCAGCCTGGAAGTTTAAAAAGGATAGGAAAATCAATAAAGGCGCTCCGGACGTCTGGATGTTAAAATTAAATTAAAATAATGTTTGCTAAAGTCAGACAGGCATGACTTAATAGCGTTCTCGGTTTGGAACACAGACCTTATCAAAGCAGTTTTAGTAAAGCAGTCCTCAGTGCAAGCGATATCACCAGATACCCCTTATTCATGAGTCTCCTCCTAAAAGCCTGGTAAGTTACCTTCTGAAAGACAGGCCATCTTCGCCACTCAGTGGCTCATAAATTAAGGAAATATCGATGTCTAATAAAATGACTGGTTTAGTAAAATGGTTTGACGCTGGTAAAGGTTTCGGTTTTATCTCTCCTCAGGATGGCAGCAAAGATGTATTCGTACATTTCTCTGCAATTCAGAGCAACGATTATAAAACTCTTGACGAAGGTCAGCAGGTCGAATTCACGATTGAAAACGGCGCTAAAGGCCCTTCAGCGGCAAACGTTGTTCCTATGTAAGCCTTAATGATCAATCACGCTTACAATCGCGATGACGGCAACAGCCTGAGCAGATAAGCATGAAATTGGTCGTTAATGAAAACCCGCCTTGTGCGGGTTTTTTGCGTTCAGGATTTGCTGAATGTCTGACCGTTGATTTTTGTCCGCGACAGATACCCGCACAAGTCGGTAAAGCGGCAAAAAGTATTCAACGCACGCTGGCACCCAGCCACTGCTGCAATGCTATTAGCTCCGTGCGCTGCTCTGGAAAATCGTCCATCAGCTGACTCAGCACAGCCTCCAGTGCATCGGGCCGATAGGTGGTACCCTGAAGCCGCTGCGCCAGCGTTTCCAGCGGCGCAGGATTAAGGCTGTCGCTGAAAATCTGACAGCGGCTGATCACGCCGCGTTCGACATCAAAGTGAATCTCTACACTGCCCCAGATAAAGCGCTGGTCCAGAAGGTGTAAGAAGTCAGGTGCCTGGCCGAAGTTCCACTCCCAGCTACTCTGCCGCGCAAACTGCTGTTCAAAACCGGGCAGGTCGGGCAGGGCGTCGGGAGAGATTATCTCCGGCTCGCAGCGCTCTCCGTAATGTTCAAAAAATGCGTCAGTCACCGCTGAGCAGATCGCCTGATAGCAGATTCCGGGCGTTAATTCCGCCAGATTAGCTACCCTGGCACGCACTGACGTTATGCCTTTAGCCTGCAATTTTTTCACATCAGGATTAAGGTAATCAGCCAGTCGTGAGAGGTCAGCATCCATCAGAATGGTGCCATGATGAAAACCACGATCCGGCGTTTCACGGTAGGCTGAACCCGAGATTTTGCGCTGTCCGTCAGAGGTGTTGACGACTAAATCATTGCGACCGGACGCTTCAGCGGGAACACCAAGCGAGGTCAGTGCCCGTAGGATGATGGCGGTAGAGACGCTTTTATCGTACTCCGGCTTACCGGCCATAAAGGTAAAACAGCAATTGCCGAGATCGTGAAACACCGCGCCACCGCCGCTGCTGCGGCGTGCCAGCCGGATGCCATCTTCGGCCATGCGTCGGGTGTTGCACTCTTTCCACGGATTCTGTGCCCGCCCAATGACCACCGTTTCCGCATTGCGCCACAAAAACAGCACCCGCTGGCTGGCGGGCATCTGGCAGAAAATGCATGCTTCTACCGCCAGATTAAACCAGGGATCGTTGGATTCAGATAAGAGTAAACGCAGTGTGGACATGGGTGGCTTCCGTTCCTGAAGAGATGAGGCCCCTGGGACAGGGCAGAATGCCGAGTCTATCAGCAGGGGGGCGGAGCCGCGTGCCTCTTTATGCCGTGATGCTGCGGAATAAAGCCAAATGCCGTCTGCAGGGCAATGACGGCTGTCCACAGCACAGTATCGTGCCGGTATCGATGCTGAGTGTGCTGACTCCCCTGCTTTTTGGGTTTTGACGGCAAAGAATTGGATCACGTGGTATCACTCCCGCTGACGATTCTGGCACAGCTTTCAAGAGAAATTGGCCGTTGGGCCTGCGAACGGGTGCTCCAGATAATTATCAGGCGGACTCCTCGCGTCAGCGCGCAGTGATGTCGGGTGCGCTGCTGTGCGCGACTCTTTCAGGGTGAGGAGCAACAGCGATAACCCTGCCGGACGATAGCTATGCTTACATTTATCTGTCGCGCGGCAGTGGCCGACAATTTAATGCCGGTGACGCGGCGAAGGGGCGCGATGAGAAAAGGCTGTCGTTCAGTCACGATGAAGGGGCGGAGGGGGCGTTATTCGTTCGGCATCCAAATCATGTCAATCATCCAACCCGCTAATGCTCAAACTGCGCAGTCACACCGCACAGTTTGAGATTGTTGATTAAATCTGTCATGGCGAGCTGTAAGAGCGAGCCTGCGCAGCGAATCCGGCCAGAACGGAAAGACGCGAAAGCCGTCCTTCCTGACTCGCTCGCACCGTCCCTGGCGTGGGATGCTTTCCTGTTCTGATCGTGTTCCCTGCGCGTTGAGCTTCTTCGTTGCGGCCAGATTCAGCCTGATTCGGGTTTGTCGGTAGTCTGGAACTGCGTGACCTCAGTTGCGCAGTGTTTTTGCATCACTGCGCGTTAAGAAACGCCAGCAGATCCTGATTCAGCTGTTCCTGATGCGTCACCGCAAAACCATGTGGCGCATTGTCATAAACCTTGAGTTCAGCACCCTCAATCATTTCAGCTACCACTTTGCCGGTAGATTCAAACGGGACGATCTGGTCGTTGCTGCCATGAATAACCAGCGTCGGTACATTCACTTTCGCCACGTCAGCACGGAAATCGGTTTCCGCGAAGGCGGTGACACAATCGACAGTGCTTTTCAGCGAGGCGAGCAATGCAATGTTCAGCGTCTGCGTCATAACGCCATCAGATACCGTCTGTCCTGCATTGGTGCCATAAAAGGGCGTAGCGAATGTTTTGATAAACTGCGCGCGATCCTTAAGCAGGCCATCACGAATCCCTTCAAACACCGACATATCGACACCCTGCGGGTAGTCTGCCGTTTTGCCAAGGATGGGCGTGACGGCACCGAGCAGCGCCAGCGCCGCGACCCGATCACTGCCATAACTGCCAATGTAACGCGTGATATCGCCGCCGCCCATAGAGAAACCAACCAGCGTCACATTCTGCAGGTCGAGATGGGTGATTAAATCGTTGATATCAGATGCAAAGGTATCGTAGTTATTACCGGACCAGGGCTGATCAGAGCGACCAAAGCCACGACGGTCAAATGCAATAACCCGGTAACCGTGCTCAGCCAGGAAGTTCATCTGGCTGTCCCACATATCTGCATCCAGCGGCCAGCCGTGGCTGAACAAAACAGGCTTACCGGTTCCCCAGTCTTTGAAGTAGATCTGTGTGCCGTCGGTCGTTTTAAACATGCTCATGGTATTGCCCTCGGTATGACGTGATGGATAATAAGATGGTGCTGCGCCAGTCACATTAGCGTCACCAAATAGTGAACCGTGGGTGAATTTTCACCCGGATGAAAAGCAAGAACCCGCTGCTCTATCTTTTACTTTGATGGCGTAGTGCGCTTTCTGACGCAGAGGGTCGACCCAGGAGCCGACCCCAAACATCTCAACGAATATGCCTGACTACAGAATAGCTTCATAAAGAGACCCGTTGAGGGTATTGCTGTATATCCTGCGTGCCGATGGTAAAAGCATATTCATCATCAATATTAATCCGTTATTCGTAATTCACCATGACCGGCCCGCGTTCGTTACAGATATTGCGCGCGGAAGCACTTATACCATTCCCCATCATAATGGGCCTGAGATCCCTATTAATCCGCCAGCGCCAGAGGGTGATCCCGCTCGACCTGCCGGGGTAACTACACAACAGCAGCGGCTTCAGAGCAGGCGATTGCGTCGGTTCTTTGCCGATGATATCGCGCAGGGCGTCAGGATTGATCCCTGGCGCTAAGCCGATTCGTCAGCGCGGGTTGTCACCGTCGCGGCGTCAATGTTTTATAAGATGTGATTCATAGAGGTCCAACAGCCTGATCATCACCGTTTTCCCCGGCGTGGCTAACCCTAATGTCATTGGTGATTTGCACCAGTACAATTTTCTATCGTGGTCTGGCGTTGATGTTTCTGCAAAGCATCGTATACAGAGTGCTTGCTTTTATGGTGAAAAAAAGTCAATGAAGCTCACTATATAGTTACAACATACGTATATATTATAGAATAGCCCTAATCATTATCCTGCAAAAGGGTTGTCTTGCAGTCGACTCTTTCAGCGAACCTGCCCGAGCTGAAGGCCATTACCTGAAAAATTATCAGATCCAGATTAAGACCAGAAAGCCGTAATAGAGTACTGAACACATGAATTTAGTCGAAAAATAATAACATTGTATCTTGAAAAACTTTCCCTATACGAAAGTTAGCAGAGGATATTAACTCATACAGTTTCAGCGTTTAACTGTTCGAATTTAACTCGGGATTTATTCACGAAATTATATTTTCTGTGGCCTGGGTGCTAAACGATAAACCTTTAATCTTCATGTTCCACTTCAGAGTGTAATAATCCTAAGGAAATTCTGTAAATCAAAAGCCCTGGCTATTTTTAATTTATTGACATTGAAAGGAATTATTTTGCTTTACATGGCAAAAAACGTTTTTATGAATCGAATAATCGATCAATGGCTGGATCTGTAGATTACGGCTGATGTTTGCAAGTTATACTCTTAGCTAGCATGTCATTCCCATTAACCTTCATACTCTGTGGGTGATACTATGTCTTCTGAACGATCCTATAACAGTAGTGAATACTCATCTTCTGGCCCTGTAGAAAATAATAGCCTGACAGTATATGACAAGGAGGGTAAACCTCTGCTTTTCGATCGGATAGTTATGGAACTGACTGCCAATAGTAATACCGGAAATACCGGCGTTACTACGCTGAATGTCATCGCGGATCTACGCAAATTTGAACCCACTTCTGCAGCACAAATTGCCGTGGTGATGGAATATAACGCCGGAACAAAAACAGGTGGTGGCATATTTGTTTATGATGCTGATGATAAAACGACGCCTGAAGATTTTGGCGTAACGATAGTTACCGCTAAAGGTGCCCGCTGGAAGCGTAATGTCGACAATCTCCGCAATCTTACGGTGTTAGCCTTTGGTGCGATAGAAGGCGGCAAGGTTGATACGGCAGAAGCAGTCATGCATATGTGGAAATGGTCGCAGAAATATAATCCTAACATAGGGATACAGTTCCCAGCCGGACGGTTTCTGATTTCTCATTTTGACATTTCTAAAAGTGAGACCGCTCATTTCCGCCTTGCCGGGGATAATGTCACCTTCGGTTATTCGCCCGCGACGACCCTGGTTTCCGACAAAAAAAATGGCGAAGTGATGTTTAGTGTTATGTCACGATATACAGAAATCAACAGTCTGGTGATTGATGGCGAGAGCACTGACAGCGCTAAAAACAACAAAGGGTTTTACATAAACTCCATTCAGGCCGGTCAATTTATCCGTATCAGTAATATTATGTTCCATAATCTGGGCGGAAAAGCGATTAGTATGCTCGATACCCTGGACTGTAAAATTGACCAATGGTACGCCAGCCATTGCTCTGATAGTGTTATCCATGCCACATGGTCGAATAATCCCCAGGGGAAATGGGATCATATTACTGCTATTGAACTCTCTAACTTCAACATCCAGTACAGCACTGGCAAACCTGCCATCGATCTCCAGCGCGCCACTCAGTCGTTAATCTGGAATGGCTGGATTGAACATACGGAGTTTCCTGGTAATCTATCGAATGGTAGCTGGTCTTTTAGAGGTTTTAATATTGAAGATTGCAGTAACCCTATGCAATGTCACTATACTCGTATTATTAATATCCAGTTCAATCTCCAGGGCGAAAATGGTCTGGATTTATCGGAGTCAGGTGACACCTGGGATACAATATCACTTTACGAACATGGCGATGTCCATATAGAAAACCATGGCATAACCATTGACGGTTCACTGGATTATGATTATCTCAGCTCGCAGAATAAAATGGATAATCGGACGGATAAAGAAAAGTGGTTTTATGTAGGAGAGCTCAAGCCCTCTCAGAATACCGTGCAAACCAAATTACGCATCATCGGCAGTGCCTCTTTTAATAGCCAGGGCGAAACGCAGACCGACTATTCAACCCGTACACCCGAGGGCAGTGCGGAAATCTACCTGCAGAAAATTAACGATACCGACTATATCGGTAGCTGGAAGGGCGAAGGCGCCTCGCCACTGACACGGGTATTATTTCAGCCGGGTTCAACGGCACAATCTATTAAAATCTACGTTAAAGTTGCCATGTATACAGGCTACTGCTCCGCATTTGTCGAAACTAACGACTACAATCGCTTTTCACATGGAGTGCGTTTTATCTTTGACAAAGCTTATACCGAGGTGACTGATAATGCAGAGCTGAAAAAGCTGGAAGAATTACCTGATAATTGCTTTCATCAACACTGGTCTGGAAAAAGCGGCGTAGGGATAGGTTTTAATAATGATAATGTCCTGCTGCTTAAGAGCGTTGAAGTCACCGCGGCTGAACTTGGAACCAGCAGTAAGTATCTTAAGGTTTTTGTAGATGGCAAAGCCTATGGTCTGGAACTGAAAGCATTGAAGTAGTTATTTCCTGAGGGTGAGCCATTATCCATAATGATATTCATGAGTTGCACTTCACGCCCCGCAGTTTGGGCGTGAGTCCCCATTGCTCAGGGCACGTTACTCCATTGTGACGTCATGATGAGTCAGTTCTGCTCATCTCCAGCCTGCCTTTCAATTTGCAGATTGTCATTCTTTCAATCTGAACATACGCGACCTGTAAAAACTGCCCTCAACCTTGCCTGTTAATATTGCCTGGTAAGATGTCATTACATTTAAAAAAGCCTTATCCGTCAGCTGTTAACCTCAATAAGCGTAGCGGTATTCATGGCGCGGCTGGTAATCCTCACTAAGCTTGTGAGGTAACCCTCTTAATGCAGGGATAATTTTCCAGCCTGCAGCTATTCGCAATGTCGCCATGGGGCTTTTATGAATGAAAA
The DNA here is from genome assembly GCF_037152305.1 of Pantoea sp. AS142. Taxonomy (NCBI): domain Bacteria; kingdom Pseudomonadati; phylum Pseudomonadota; class Gammaproteobacteria; order Enterobacterales; family Erwiniaceae; genus Pantoea; species Pantoea sp. AS142. The sequence continues at coordinate 103,691 of NZ_JBBCMO010000003.1, forward strand.
TTACTGCACCATTGTTTTCAATGGTGAGCGGTTAAAAGGGTTAGCTGATCAACCACTGATCGATTTTCTGGATTCTCACGGAAAAAAATTACCTCATGTCTGTTACCATCCGGCGTTGCCGCCGCTGCAAAGCTGTGATGTTTGCTGGGTGGATGCTAATGGTGAGCGGGTTCGTGGCTGCACGCTTCGCTCTGAAGAAGGGCTGGCGGTGCAGAGTGAAGGTAATGCACTTAAGGCCGCGCAGCAGGAGGGCATGGACCGGCTGCTCAACCGTCATGAGCTTTACTGTACCGTCTGCGAGCACAATACCGGTGACTGCACGCTGCATAATGCCGTGGCCGATATGCACATTCCGATTCAGTACTATCCTCATCAGCCAAAGCCTTACGCAAAAGATCACTCTAATCCGTTTTATACCTACGATCCTGACCAGTGCATCTTATGCGGTCGCTGTGTCGAAGCATGCCAGAATGTTGAAGTCAATGAGACACTGTCGATTGACTACACCCAGGACCATCCACGCGTCTTATGGGATGGCGGAACCGAAATCGCCGGCTCCAGTTGTGTCAGCTGTGGACACTGCGTGACGGTTTGTCCCTGCAACGCGTTGCTGGAAAAGACCATGCAGCCCGATGCAGGCCCGTTCACCGCTATGGATCAGGGGCTGAAGCGACCCCTAATCGACTTTGTTAAAACGCTGGAGAACAGTATCGGCATGGGGCCGATTACCGGCGTATCTAATATTGATGTGGCGTTGCGTCAGTCTGAGATTAAACGTACCAAAACAGTCTGCACATATTGCGGCGTGGGCTGCAGCTTTGAGATCTGGACCCGCGATCGCCATATCCTGAAAATTCAGCCGGTCGCTCAGGCACCGGCCAACGGCATTTCTACCTGCGTTAAAGGTAAATTCGGCTGGGATTTCGTAAACAGTCCCACGCGACTCACCACTCCTCTGATCCGGGAAAATGGCCGGTTCCGACCTGCAAGCTGGGATGAGGCGCTGCAGCGGGTTGCCGAAGGGTTGCAAAGCATCGCTCAGAATTATGGTGGTGACGCGATTGGCTTTATCGGCTCCAGCAAGGCGAGTAATGAAGAAGCCTATCTGACGCAGAAAATAGCCCGGTTGATTTTTGGCACCAACAATGTTGATAACTCCTCGCGCTATTGTCAGAACCCGGCCACAGAAGGGCTGTTCCGCACCGTGGGCTACGGCGGCGATGCCGGGACGATTGAAGATCTACAACAGACCGAACTGATTGTGCTGGTTGGCAGTAATCTGGCGGAAAACCATCCGGTGATTGCTTCGCACATCAAACAAAGTCATAAACATCGCGGGCAGAAACTGCTGGTCGTTGATCCGCGCCGCCATGAAATGGCAGAACGCGCCGATTGTTATCTGCGCATCCGGCCCGGCACTGACCTCGTGTGGGCCTCTGCGATGGCGAAATATATGTTCGAGCACGGCTATGCTGATGATGCCTTTCTGGAGCAGCGGGTCAATCACACTGATGAGTACCGCGCCTCCCTCGCTCCTTTCACGCTGGCTTATGCCAGCGAGATCTGTGGTCTGAGCGAGGCAGAGCTGAGAGAATCGGCGGAGCTAATCGGCCAGGCGGGCAGCGCCTGTATATTGTGGGCGATGGGGATTACCCAGCACAGTCACGGCGCAGACACCAGCACCGCGCTATCGAACCTGCTGCTGGTCACCGGCAACTATGGCCGACCCGGCACCGGCGGCTACCCGATGCGCGGACATAACAATGTGCAGGGCGCCAGTGACTTTGGCTGCCTGAGCAATCTCTATCCTGGCTATGAAAAAGTCACGGACGCCGCGGTACGCGATAAATGGGCGCGTGCCTGGGGCGTCTCACCTGATGCACTTTCCGCTCAGCCTGGTGCAGATAACTTCAAAATGGTGCAGCAGGCCGGTGAAGGCAAGATTCGTGCAATGTATATCACCGGAGAAGAGACTGCGTTTGCGGATGCCGATGCCTCTTCGGTGCATGCTGCCTTCAGTAAGCTGGAATTTATGGTGGTACAGGACATTTTCATGTCACGCACTGCCGAATTTGCCGATGTAGTCCTCCCCGGTGCGCCCAGCGTTGAGAAAGAGGGCACATTTGTGAATACCGAGCGGCGAATCCAGCACTTTTCTCCCGCCATGAAACCGCTTGGCGATAGTCGTCCTGACTGGGAGATCTTTTGCGATCTTGCAGCCCGTCTCGGTCATCCATGGCATTACCCGAATCCGGGCGCGATTATGGCGGAAGCTGCGGGAATTGCAGAGATCTTCGCGGGGGTCAGCTATGAGCAGCTTGTCGGCTGGCAGTCGCAACTCTGGCCGGTGAGTGCCGCAGGTGAAAGCACGCCGCGTCTCTACACGGAGCGGTTTAATTTCCCGGATGGCAAAGCGCGACTTTATCCGCTGAACTGGCAGCCGCCCGCCGAACAGGACGATGCTGAATACAATCTGCTACTGAATAATGGCCGGATGCTGGAGCATTTCCAGTCAATGAACCAGACCGGGCAGGGCGGTCGCATGATGTCGTTGTCGCCCAATGCCTTTGTTGAGATTTCCCCGCTACTGGCCGCCTCGCGCGCACTGAGTGAAGGAGAATGGGTGCGCATTACCTCACGGCGTGGATCGCTGGATGTGCCTGTTATCATCACCGATCGCGTAGCGGGCAACGTTCTCTTCATGCCGATTCATCATGGTCAGGATGGCGTCAACGCGTTGACCGGCGAACATCACGATCCTGACGTCAACACGCCTGCTTATAAAGAGATCGCCGTAAACATGAAGCGCATCAATCGCCAGCCGCAGCTTAATCCGCTGCCGGTGCACAACTTCCGTCACGGCAGTCGTATCCCACTGGATCACCTGCCGATAGAGCAAAAATGGCAGCAGGCAGGCTATCGTGAGCCGCCTGAACATGTTGAGAAACCGGAGAAATTCTAATGGCAGAACGGATGAAATATCAGGTCACGCCAGCACGTACTGAGCCCACTGCCCGGGAGGCGATGGATGAGCTGATCGAAAATCTCCACCAGAACGGGTTTCTGCGGCTGGCGAACGATCTGGTTAAGTCTGACAGCGAGGTGGGCAAAATCCTGGTCTCGGGCCTTAATCAGCCGGGTACTCAGAACGCGCTACAGAATCTCTCGCTACTGATGATGACGCTGGGCAGCGTGCCGCCAGAACGGTTTAATCATTTGTTGTTGGCCGTTCGCGATGCCGCGATGGCCGTTAAACCGGCGCGCGATGAGGTCCGTCAGGAAAAAGCCGCGCCGGGCATCCGCGGCATTATCCGGCTACTTAATGATGAGGATCTGTGGCGCGGGCTGCGCCCGATCTTCGCGGCGCTTGAAGTCTTCTCACAACAGATTGACCGTGAAGAGCAGAAGCCGATTACCCGCTTCAGTGGCAAGCCCACACGGGAGTAATTCAGCCTGCGATCGTTCAGGATTGCGTGGGGGTGTAGCTCAGATGACCGGCTACACCGCCCGCGCCGCCATCTTTTGGGTGATTGATGCCATCGGAAACCGGCACATCGGTGAAATCAAACGGCGAAACCCCCTCAAGACAGGCGACATTGACCCCAAACTGATCGGGCTGTGAGCGACTCTGATGAAAGGTGTAAATGCCGCAGACGGAGCAAAAGTAGTGCCCAACCTGTTTGCTATTAAAGCGATACTCGGTAAGCTGCGCTTCACCGCGGATCAGCTCAACATTCGTCGCAAACACCACTACCGCGCCGCGCATCCGGCAAAATGAACAGTTGCAGCGGCGCACCGTATTAAATCCATCCTTCAGCGTCACTCGGTACGCCACCGCGCCACAGTGGCATTGTGCTGTCATTTCATTTTGCATCGTGATCGCCTGTGTAGTGAAACCAACCAGCTTTCAGCCTACGATTCTGTGTGACGGATTTTGCGGTATCCGGGAGATGCTGCCTGCGTTCGCAGAGGCTGTGATGCAGGCAGGTTACGCTACCGTTACCTATGACTACGCGATTTCGGCGACAGCGATGGTGTCACGAAATAATCTTTAAAGCGAACAGCAAGACATTACTCTCCCAGCCTGACCCAGCGGCGGCCTGCCAGCACCGTCAGCGCCACGATGGTGATGCCCGCAGCCAGATGCATAGAAAAATCGATGATATGCAGATGAGTGTCATGGCACAGCGACAGCAGCATTGATGAAGTAAACGCACTGCCACAGCCGCTCAGTGCCAGACTGCGACCGGGATAGAGTGAACGGGTGCGCTGCAGGGCGAATATAGACATCAGCATCATCGGCACGCTGGCCGACAGCATGAACAGATAGCAGTGTATCCCCTCACCAAACCGGTTCGCGCTTGTTGACGGGGTTGAAGATGACATCGTGATCAGATTCAGCGCCAGCCACATCACCGCCAGCAGCAGCGGCCAGCGCAGGCTGACCGGCTTTCTTCCTGCAATACTCAGCGTAAAGGCTGCCGCCATCGTGCTGCCCGCGATGATGAGTGACAGCAACAAGGCAACCAGCGCGAAGAACGCGCCAGGCTGTGACCAGTCAGTGAGCCTGTTGTGAAATGCCCAACTGGTCAGTGTGCCACAAGGCAAGGCAAGCGCGATCCAGCCCGCGACCCGCCAGGCTGTGGGCCAGACGCGCTGCACCGGCTGCGCAGACGCGCTGAGCTGATTAATTAACTGGTCATGATTTCTCATGATGACCCCGTCCATATTTACGAAGGTTGGCCATTGCGCGATGCAACAGGGATTTAACTGCAGAAAGAGACTGATGCGTTTCAACTGCTGTTTGCGCCAGGCTCTGCTCGCGCAGATGCACAGACTCGACGACCTCTCGCTGGCGACGCGGAAGGGTATCCAGATAACCGGAGAGGATATCCGTATCGGCTGTAGCCTCTTTACTTTCAGCAGGCTGACGCTGCAGCGCCTCCTCATCCTGTACTTCCTGGCGACGGGAGTGTTGACGCAGGGCGTCAATGGTTCGGGCAGAGGCGATAGCGGCAACCCAGGGGAGTATCGGACGCTGCGGGTCATAAGTATGCCGCACCCGATGGATCGCCAGCAGCGTTTCCTGAATCACATCCTCAACCCGTTCCTCATCGCGGATTTTTCTGCACACCAGTGCCCGGATGGCCGGAACCATCGCTTTCAGTAACTGGTTATAGGCCGCTTTGTCGCCCGCCTGCGCCCGGGACATTAATGCTGGCCATTGCTGTGCGCGTTGATCAGTCTTTGACATCGATCATCAGCAGTTCAGCATGTTGTCGCGGTGCCCTGACAACGCGTCAGGAGGTTGTTTAATCAATCGTCTCAGGTTTTCTTTCCTTTTTCCGTCGCCTGATCCAGCGCTGAAATCACAATGCCGGGCGTCAGCACCTGCGGCAGTACCACCGGTTTACCGCCGTTGGCCGGGTAAACCACGTAGAGGGGGAGTCCACCGCGTCCGAAATCGCTCAGCGCCTGTTCAACATCGGGATTGTATTTGGTGGAGTCTGCGACCATGTAAATGGTGCTGGTGCGCGCCATTGCCGCTTTTACCGCCTGCGTCGAAAGCGAGGTGCGATCGTTAACCTGGCAGGTAATACACCAGGACGCGGTAAAGTTCACCAGGATGGGCTTACCCTGACCTTTAATCGCATCAACGTTCTGCGGCGACCAGGCCACCGCGGCAGCAGCCTGTGAGGCGGTTTCCGTTTCAGCAGGCGCCTCGGCAAACCTGTTCAGGTTCATTAACGGGACCACGACCAGCGCCAGAAAGAATGCGGTAGCCACATGCAGCACCCTATGACGCTGTCCCATCATTCGGCGTTTTTGCGCCATGCCATACAGCCAGCCGGCGAAACTGAATAGCAAACAGCAGGCCAGAATGGCGGCGAGCGCCGCCGATCCCGCCTGACGTTCCAATACCCATATCAGCCAGCCCACCGCGCCCAACATTGGAAACGCCAGCCCCTGTTTTAACGTGATCATCCAGGCACCCGGTTTTGGCAATATCCGCGCCAGCACCGGGAAGAAAGAGATGAGTGTAAAGGGCGCAGCAAAGCCCAGCGCCAGCGAAATAAAGATCACCAGACTCACCAGCGGAGGCTGGGTAAGTGCATAGCCCACCGCGCTGGCCATAAAGGGCGCGCTGCAGGGCGTGGCGACAATGATGGCCAGCGCGCCGGTCAGTGCTGAACCCACTAAGCCACCGCGATCGCCGCCGACTTCGCCAACACGCTGTACCGACAATCCCACTTCAAACAGACCGAGCAGGTTGAGTGCCGAGCCCAGCATCACCAGAATTAGCGCGGCGATGACCAGTGGTGATTGCAGCTGGAATCCCCAGCCCACCGATGCACCACCTGCTCTGGCCAGTAACAGTACCGCGGTCAGGGCAACCATTGTGACTACAACGCCCAGCAAAAAGGCCAGGCCCTCCGCGCGGGCCATCGAAGATGATTCGTGATGACGGATCAGGCTCAGTGCTTTCAGCGAGATTACCGGAAACACGCAGGGCATGAGGTTCAGAATAATGCCGCCAAGAAAGGCGGCTGCAATCGCAGTCAGCATGTTGTACCTGCTCTGGAGATGACGTTATGCCGGATTGGCCTGACGATATTTTTTAACAGCATCCATCGCTTTCTGAATATGCGTATCAGGATTTTTATCGGTGAAGCTCAGCAGGATTTTGCCATCGGGTGCAATCACATAGGAGGTGCGGTCTGAAAGCTTCTGACCTTTCATCTCCATTGTACTCTTATATTCCGCCGCGACTTTGGCGCCTGGATCGGCTGCTACGGTGAATTTGTCACGACATTCAAGCTGCGAGAATTTCGCAATCTGATCGGTATTGCCAGCAGTAACACCAATCACGGTCGCACCCTGTTTTTTAAATTCATCTGTCGCTTCAGCAAAATCGTGCGCTTCAAGCGTACAGCCAGCACTGAACGCAACCGGGAAGAAGTAGAGCACAACCGGGCCTTTCTGCAAGGCCTGCTGTAAAGAGAAAGTGGTCGACTTACCCGCCAGAGCGGCGTCGAGTTTAAAGTCCGGCGCTTTTTCACCGACCTGTAACGCCGCAAAAGCGGATGTTGCCGGAACAGTCAGTGCCAGCAGCGTAGCGACGGCAAGGGTTTTCAGGGTGTAATTCATGGGCATTCCTCTCTCCATTGACGAACAGACGGCGTTGTCTGACGTCTCTGATTAAGGTTCGTTTAAAACGGGAAAAAGTTGCGCAATTTTTAAATTTTTTTAATATTTTTTTTATGTCAGGTTATCTTGCTGTTATCGTTCATAAAAACTGGTAATAGCTGAATCGAATACAGCTCCTTCCTCATCACACATAAATTCAGTCGTAATTATTCCTTTTTACCTGTTCATTATGTGATTTAACCCACAATAACGCCGCTTAAAAGCGCCGATTTACCGGCAGGTGAGCATCGTCACGTTTCTCATTATCCTCAGCCAGTAAATTTCGCTTATGGTCTGAAAAAACGATTCAGCAATTGAGGAAGTATGATGAAGATTAAACTGGCGTTAACGGTACTGGCAGTGCTGGTTTCGGGTTCTGCAACGGCTAAAACCTGGGTGCTGACGAGTGCTGAACAGGGAACAGAGCAGGGAAACTGGCAGATTTCCAGCAGTGAGCTGAAGTTTCAGGGTAAACCGTTCAGCATCGAGCAGAAAGTCCTGCACGGCGGCAAACAGGAAGGCAGTAAAATTCTGACGATCCACAGTCAGGATGGCCTGACAATCACGCTCAGCCCGACCCGTGGCATGAACTTATTACGCGTTGAAGGCTTTGGTTCCCGTATGGGGTGGGATTCACCGGTGAAAGAGGTGGTCAATCCTGCTTACATCAATCTTGAAAGCCGCAACGGTCTGGGCTGGCTGGACGGCTTCAACGAGATGATGGTGCGCTGCGGCTATGAATGGACCGGTCATCCGGTAACTGATGAAGGCCGAATCTATACGCTGCACGGTAAAGCGGGCAATACGCCAGTCTCTCAGCTTGAAGTCGACGTAGCCGACGCGCCACCGCATGCGATCCGTATTCGTGGCCTGATCAAAGAGAGCACCTTTAAGAAAACGGATTTGCAAACCATGACCGAGTTGCGCTACGTGCCGGGTAGTAACAGTTTCAGCCTGCATGATGTGTTAACTAACCACGCTGACTATCCGCACGATTACCAGATTATCTATCACAGCAACTTCGGCAAACCCATTCTGGAAGAGGGTGCGCGCTTCCTTGCTCCGATGTCCAGCATAAGCCCGTTCAATGACTACGCTAAAGCCGGGTTAAAGGAGTGGCAGACTTACAAAGGTCAGACCAAAGACTTTGATGAGATGGTGTTCAACATTAAGCCACTTTCCGACAGCAATCATCAGACCGTGGCTGCGGTGGTGAATAAAGCCGGAAACAGCGGCGCATCGATTCAGTTCGATACGCGTCAGCTTCCGATGCTGACTTTGTGGAAAAATACGGACACCTTTAAACAGGGCTACGTGACCGGTATTGAGCCAGGTACCAGTTATGCTTATCCGGTCACCATTGAACGCGAGCAAAAGCGCGTGAAGCAGTTGCAACCGGGCGCCAGCACACAATTTGATTTGACTTACACCTTGCTGCACAGCAGCGAACAGGTTAATGACGTTGAGAAACGTATTAAGAGCATCCAGGGTGAGACAAAGATTGATGAAAGTGAAACGCCGATAGCGAAAGAGTAACTGGACGGTAAAAAGTCCCGACACTTTGTGTTGGGACTTTTCTTTTATAGCTATACCGGCAGGCGTAGATTGAAGAGCGTCGCTGACCGTTTTTGATCTCACGTTGGGATTACTGACAGTAACAGAACCGTATAGAAACAGAGGGGCGGCGTGAGAATGGTTAAATGTGAGGAATGAAGGCGCAATGCGCCTTTTAATTTAACATAAGATAGATTATGCGCACTTACGGAGGAGAGGGTATTGGTGTAAACAACATCGTGAATATTTCGCAGCTCATGTCTGGATCTAACGAATCCCCTACTCTGACCTCAATCAAATAATGTCACCAGCATTAAGTAAACATTAATACCGTAGCAATAATCTCCACACTCACTGAATAATATAAGATTTTAATCTGGTTGAATGCCGCTTATTCGCTGGCAGCAAAATGGACCGCATGTTATTAAATTTGGATGTCGTGCGTAAACTCACCTGCATCGGGAAATAAAACATGAAAAAGAGCTTCTCCCTCGCGTTACTGTTTTCGCTGACAGCGTTCGCCCAGGGTGCACTGGCGCAGCAGACACTGCGCTTTGGCGTTGATCCGACGTTCCCGCCGTTTGAATCCAAGGCGGCTGATGGATCATTGCAGGGTTTTGATATCGATCTGGGCAATGCCATCTGTGCTCAGGCGAAGGTAAAATGCCAGTGGGTGCAAATGGGATTTGATAGCAGCATTCCTGCTCTTCAGGCAAAGAAATTTGATGCCATCCTGTCAGCAATGTCGATGACCGATAAGCGCCGTCAGCAGGTAGCTTTTAGCGATATGTTGTATAACACGCCCAGTGCCCTGCTGGCGCCGGCGGCCAGCACACTGACGACCAACGTTGCCTCGCTGCGTGGTAAAACCATTGGTGTGGCACAGGGCACCATCCAGGAAACCTACGCCAAAACCAAATGGGAACCGCAAGGCGTCAAAGTCATCTCTTACCCTAATCAGATGGAAGTCTATCCCGACCTGGTGGCCGGGCGTCTTGACGGCAGCCTGGCTAATGCCGTCTCCGCCGAACAGGGATTTCTCACCAAGCCAGAAGGCAAAGCGTACGCTATCAAAGGAACACTGGTGGATAAAGTGATTTTTGGTGATGGTGTGGGCATCGCGTTACGTAAGGGGGATGAGGCAAACCTGAAGATGATTAACACGGCGCTGGCGGAGATTCATAAAAGCGGTGCCTACGATCAGCTGACCCAAAAATACTTTAAATTCAAGGTTTATCCCTGATCTGCGCCGCGTGAAGAATCGCAGGAGTCTGCATAATATGGCATTGCCCGATTACCGCGTTCAGCGCGCACGCTTTCTGACCGCTGCGCAGAACAAAGGTGCAGTAATCACAACTTATCAACATCCTCTGCCAGGTCCGAAAGGAGAAACGCTTTATACGGATGTGGCACGTTTAGGACCGGTCACCGCCTCACGCCTGATGCTGGTCGTTTCCGGCACACATGGCGTTGAAGGCTATTATGGTTCGGATTGTCAGATAGCCTGGCTCGACACGCTGGATGAACAATCGTTGCCTGCTGACACCGGGTTGTTGCTGGTTCACCTGCTTAATCCCTGGGGAACGGCGCATTTACGACGAGTGAACGAAGACAATATCGACCTTAACCGTCATTTTCTCGACTTCAGTCAGCCGCTCCCCGCCAACCCGGATTATGCTCTGTGGCACGGAATCTATCATGGCGACCGTGCCAGCGCCGATCGGCAACTGGCTGAAGCACTGGACGGTGCTGGCTGGCAGGCGGTTAAACGGGTGGTAGAAGCAGGACAGTATGCCTTTGCTGAAGGCTTTTTTTTCGGAGGCTTCAGGCCCTGCTGGTCACATCTCACGATGTCGGCGATCATTGAACAGCACCTCACTGCCGCGAAAACCATCATCAGTTTTGACCTCCATACCGGTGCAGGGGCATGGGGTCATCCAATGCTGCTCGCTATTGCAGAGCAGCGTTATACTGCGCATGACTGGGGCAAAGCCATTTACGGTGAGTGGCTGACATTACTGTTTACCGGCGCTGGGCGTGACAGTGTAACGGGTGTAACCGCCACGGCGACGGGATATTTGTCGCAATACCTCCTGAACTCGCTCCCTCATACCCTGATTTTGCCTCTGGTGGTCGAATGCGGAACTTACGAGGGGCAGGATATGCATCAGCGGGTGCGTGAAGATCACTGGCTGCATCTCTATGGCGATTCCACCCGCATTGACGGTCAGGCGCTAAAACAGCATTTGGTCGAGGGATTCTGGCCCAGCGATGGTGACTGGCGTGCGTTAGTGGCTTTCCGCACGCAGCAAATTTTTCTGCGCGGCTGGCGGGCCCTTTCAGACACGCCTTTGGCCTGATTTTACAGTCTGCCGTAAAAGGTCATACGCGCGGTTTCTGATAATGCGATGTCGGGCTGAGTATTGTAAGCCAGCACGGCCAGCATCCGGGTGACCTCTCCTTCGGTTGGGGTCACCCGGTGCAGGGAATTACGGCCACGAAATAGCACCAAATCTCCGGCATTAATTTCCAGCGCGTCAACCGGCTGGCGCTCGTCCAGCACAGCGTCGACACCCGCAAAGTTCATCTCACCGGCATCGGCATTCCGCAGATCCTTTACGTACTGAAACACCCCGCCAGCCCGCGGTTTTTGCACCAGTAAGGTGATAGCAAATGAGGAGTTGTCAAAGTGCCAGCCCAGTTCCTGGCCGTGAGAGGCATAGTGCAGGTTGATCGACGAAAGTGGATCGGCGTAGGGATACAGTGCTTCCTCACCCAGCACATCGCACAGGAAACTTTTGAACAGGTCATCATTATAAAGCTGGCGCAGCGGCGATTCAGCAGCAATAACATCATCGGTAATACAGCCTTTCGTGCTGATCACATCCCGATTACGCGGGTGATCAACGCTAAAAGCATCATCAGGTTTCATCAGATAAGCATTATGTTTGCTGAGGGTGTGATAAGCGAGATGACGCTGGGTATTTCCCTCTTCAATGATTGCCTCTAAGGCTCTGCGTTGTAAGAACTGCCTTAGTACCAGCGCGCCAGACTGGTTTAATTGTTCACGACAGCGTTGACGCCAGTCATGATCGGCCAGCGGATGAAGATCGAGACGAATAAGGGAACCAGACATAGCAACAATTCTCATGATGAGCAGGTGTAATGTTACTCTACCTGTCGTCTGCAACGCTGCGTAACGATAAAAACTTACTACCCTGATAAGGAAGAGTTAATGCCTGCCCATGTGTCAAGGTTGCCAAAAATCAGCGTCATACAGTCATTTAAAGTGGCCGCCGAACTGGGCAGCCTGGCAAAAGCGGCCGCCCAGTTAGCCCTGACACCGGCTGCGGTCAGTCAGCAGATTCGTCAGCTGGAAGAGCAACTCGGCAGCACCCTGTTTTTACGCACCCAGAGCGGCGTGATGCTGACTGAAACCGGAAAAGAGTACTTGCGCTATGTCACCGAAGCCTTCGATATTTTGCACCTCGGTCAGCAAAACATCCGCCATGCGGCCAGCGCGCCAAAGCTGACGGTTTATTCATTACCGGCGCTGGCATCAAAATGGCTGTTGCCTCAACTGGCGAGCTGGCGCGACCATTGCCCGAATATCGATCTCTCACTAAACGGTACCCACACCCAGGTCGATTTCACGGCAATGCCTGCCGATTTTGTTATCTGCTTTGGTGAAGATCGTTACCCACAGTTAGATAAGCGGTGGTTATTTCATGATGAAGTACTGCCCGTGGCCAGCCCGGCTTTATTACAACGCTTTACATCAGAAACGATCTTCAGCAAAGCGCCTTTAATCCACCTGGACTGGGGTAATGAAGGGCGCTTTCTGCCTGACTGGCGGAGCTGGTTTCAGGCCAGAGGTATGGATGAACCCCAGCCACGGCCCGGATTTAGCTTTAATCTGACCTCACTGGCCATTGATGCGGCCGTCGCGGGTGCCGGACTGCTGCTAGGGCAACGACGGCTTATCGCGCCGGAACTGGCGCGTGGCGATCTGGTGGTAGTGGATGATCTTTACCTGCCGCTGAGTAAACCCTATTACCTTGCCTGGCCGCAACGTACGCTGAGCCAGCCAGGCAGTGAGGAGCTGATCAACTGGTTAAGTGAACTGGCCGCGAGCTGATGATAGCCAGTGGCTGGAACGCGAGCCGCCTGCGCCCGCCGTGTGAAACCGCCAGCGGGCGCAGCGTAAGGTTATTACTGCCTCGTCAGGTTCGCCTGTTGTCGTAATCCTTACGCATTATCCTCAACAATCACTACCACGCGTTGCCCTGCGCGCACTGCGCTACCTGGCTGCACGCTGACCTGCTGAATAATGCCGTCACACGGCGCCAGAAGTGGAATCTCCATCTTCATCGACTCCAGCACCACCAGGATATCGCCCGCCCGCACCCGGCTGCCGGCCGTCGCCTGCACCTGCCATAAGTTGCCGGAAACCGGGCTTTCGACCCCCTGCTCGCCCGGCTGCAGCGGCGTGTCACCGCGCAGATCCGCCACACGCTCCGGGCTGTCAAAATGGACCTGGTCGCGGGCTATCCAGCGGTCACGTTCAGCATTAAACGCGCCTTGCTGATGATCGCGAAACTTGCCGATACTCTCCGCTTCACGGGCGAGAAAATTCTGATACTCCGCCAGCCGCAGGCTGCTGTGCTCAATGCGCAGCGGATAGCGCCCAAGTGGAAAATCGCGGCGAATCTGTAGCAGTTCACTGGCCGATACCGGATAAAAACGGAGTTGATCGAAAAAGCGCAGCAGCCAGGGTTTGCCCGCAAAATCGGCCACTTCATGATATCGATTCCACATCTGCAGTGTGCGGCCCACAAACTGATAGCCGCCTGGCCCCTCCATGCCATAGACACAGAGATAAGCGCCGCCAATCCCTACCGAGTTTTCTGCCGTCCAGGTGCGGGCCGGGTTATATTTTGTCGTCACCAGACGATGGCGGGGATCCAGCGGCGTAGCGACTGGCGCACCAAGATAGACATCCCCCAGGCCCATCACCAGATAGCTGGCATCAAATACGGTGTCCCGGACGGCCTGTTCATCAGGCAGATCGTTTATCCGGCGGATAAACTCCAGATTACTCGGGCACCAGGGCGCGTCCTGCCGCACGGTGGTCATATATTTTTCGATGGCCGTGTGACAGGCCGGATCGTCCCAGGAGAGCGGCAGATGGACCACGCGTGTCGGGACCTGAAGATCGTCACTGATGCAGACCGTCTCCCACTCAGCGTGCACCCACGTCAGCAAAACGTCAGGTGATAGTGTCTCCGGCTGGAAGTGGATTTGCAGTGTGCGGATCCCCGGCGTGATATCAATAATGCCGTCAGGGGATTGCGCCTCCAGCGCCTGCATCAATGCGTGCATGCGAAAGCGCAGCACCAGATCCAGTTCCGGCTCACCGGCCTCAAGCAGCAGATGCGTATCGCCAGAGAGACGCGCCACCAGACGTTTATCCGCTTCGCCGCAGGTCATCACAATGGGCGAAAGCAGCGGCGCAGGCTGCCAGTGAGTTTCCTGTGTCTGGAGTGTGTTCAGCTCTGTGCGTCGCGCCTCAGCCAGCCGCCTTGCGGTAAGAATATCTACTGCGACAAAACGCACTTTATCACCGGCGCTGAGCTGTCCTGACTGCCAGAGATCAGCTTCTATTATTGTTACCGGGCAGACGAATCCGCCGAGGCTGGGGCCATCCGGACCGAGGATCACTGGCATATCGCCGGTGAAATCGACCGCGCCCACGGCGTAAGGATTATCATGAATGTTGGACGGGTGCAGCCCCGCTTCTCCGCCGCTGTCGCGTGTCCAGATTGGCTTTGGCCCAATCAGGCGCACGCCAGTGCGGCTGGAGTTAAAATGGACTTCCCATTCCGTTGCAAAAAACGTCTCCATATATTCCGGCGTAAAAAACTCAGGTGCGCCGTGGGGGCCATAAATCACTCTCAGCGTGCGTACCGATGCGAGTTCGGTGCGCAGCGCCAAGGGCAATTCAGTGCCGCTACGGCGCGCGGCGCGCGGTGCCAGATGCAACACGTCGCCGCTGCGCAGCGCCCGTCCGCCATGTCCACCAAATTGACCCAGGGTAAAGGTACTTTTACTGCCTAAATAGTCCGGCACCTGAATGCCACCGCTGAGACAGAGATAGCTTCTTACCCCCGCGCCATTTATCGCCCCCAGCTTCAGTGTGGCTCCAGCCGGAAGGGTGAAAACAGTGTCCATCGGTTGCGCGACGCCATTCAGCGAGACCGCCAGCGGTGCGCCGCAGATGACCGCCTGTATCGCGGTATTAAATTTCAGGGTTGGGCCGTTCAGGGTGATTTCCAGCGCGGCATCCCCTTCAGCATTACCCAGCAGACGGTTTCCGAAACGCAGGGCGCGGTCATCCATCGGTCCTGATGGCGGCACACCCACCGCCCAGTATCCCAGACGCCCAGGGTAGTCCTGAATGGTGGTCTGGGTACCGGCACTCAGCACCTCAACGGTTGCCGCCTGATAGCCGAGTTGTTCCAGACAGCGGGTCCAGGGTTCGCCCCCGGTAAAGGGCGCAAAGGCTAAAATCTGCAGCAGATAGCGGCGATTGGTTTCTACGCCATAGAGCCGGGTTTCCGCCAGCGCCTGTGCCAGGCTGATAATGGCTTCATCACGGGTGGGATGCCAGGCGATGATTTTTGCCAGCATCGGGTCGAAGAATGGTGGGACTTCGCATCCCGCTTCCACCCAGCGGTCAATGCGCAGGAGCTTGTCCTCTGCCGCCGGGAAGAAGACTTCGGTTAACAGTCCCGGCGAAGGCTGGAACTGCCGCCCCGGATCTTCGGCATAAATTCTCGCCTGAACGGCATGTCCGCTGGGCTTCAGACTGGCCGCTAGCTGCTCCAGTAACGGTAAATCCCCCGCCGCCAGCTCAATCATCCACTGCACCAGGTCTACGCCCCAAACCTGCTCCGTCACGCCATGTTCAACCTGAAGTCGGGTATTCACTTCGAGAAAATAGAATTGGTGTGCCGTACTGTCATAAACAAACTCCACCGTCCCGGCGCTACGATAGTTCACCGCTTTTCCCAGGGCGATGGCGGCCGCGCACAATGCCGCCTCCATGCCAGCGGGCAGATTCGGCGCTGGCGTCTCTTCAATCACTTTCTGATTACGCCGCTGTACCGAGCAGTCGCGAACACCCAGCGCGATCACCTCGCCCTTTCCGTCACCGAAAATCTGCACTTCAAGATGACGGGCGCGTTCAATATATTTTTCGAGAAATACCCCGGCGTTGCTGAAGTTGTTCTGACCGAGCCGCTGCACCGTTTCAAACGCCTCTGACAGCGTATGCGCATCACAACAAACGCGCATACCAATGCCGCCACCGCCCGCGGTACTTTTAAGCATCACCGGATAGCCGACGATCTCCGCTGCCTGACGGGCTTCATCAATGTCCGCCAGCAGTTCACTGCCTTCCAGCAACGGCAGATCCTGAGCTTTCGCCAGCGCGCGGGCGGTGTGTTTGAGGCCAAAGGTCCGCAGCTGCTGCGGCGTGGGGCCGACAAAAATCAAACCAGCAGCTTCGCACGCTTCGGCAAAAGCGGCGTTTTCCGAAAGAAAACCATAGCCGGGATGTATCGCTTCGGCCCCGCTCTGCAGCGCGGCGGCAATGATTTTTTCCGTCATCAGATAGGTTTGTGCGGCCGCCCCCTCACCCAGGCTTAGCGCCACATCCGCCTCACGGATATGTAAACTGCTCAGGTCAGCTTCGGCGTAAACGGCAACGCCTTTCACCTGCATGGCACGCAGTGTGCGCAGGATACGACAGGCGATCGCGCCGCGATTGGCAATCAGTAAGGTATCAAACATAAGCGCACTCTCAGGGAGGCGGGTCGTCCCGCAAAAATCACTATTCCCTGGGGCCGTCCCCGGGGCTGACCGGCACTTAACAGGCGTGCGCTGGCGGCGTGTTCATAGGGATGGCATGAAAAGCTGATGTCGACACGGTGACACCTGACTCAGTTCCATACCAGTACTTCTGCGGGCGTGGGGTTCCAGCCGTTACAGGGGTTATTCAGCTGCGGACAGTTGGAGATCAGCACCATCACGTGACATTCGGCAAGTAGCTCAACGTATTTGCCAGGCGCGGATACTCCATCCTCAAAGGTCAGACCACCTTCAGGCGTGACCGGAACGTTCATAAAAAAATTGATGTTGGCGCCGATATCGCGCTTATGAAGGCGGCCATCGTGCAGGCAGGCGCAGAGAAAGTTATCCCGACAGCTGTGCATGTAGCGTTTATTCTGGGCGTAGCGCACGGTGTTGCTTTCCTGCGAGCAGGCACCGCCCAGTGTATCGTGGCGACCACAGGTATCGGCGACAATTGTCAGCAGCGGATTGCCGAGACTGGAATAGAGCACGCTGCCGGTGGTCAGATAGACTTTTCCCTGACGACGCAGCGTGCGCTGAGGATCATAACGTTCCCGCGGGTTATCGGCGTTGTAAAACAGGGTATCAATGGCCTGATTACCTTCGAGGTCGAGCAGGCGAAGCGTTTGCCCTTGTTTAACGTCGAACAGCCACGGCTCCCCTGCCGGGATCACATGGCGATAGAAAGCATCTTCAGGACGACGATCAGAGATGATAAAAGTCATCGTAATCTCCTTATAGGGCAAAAAGTTGGGTATTGTGAAACGCGCGCTGATTTTCATCGCGTGTCAGCATGGCATCCGTGACGGCTTCTGTTCTGTCGGCCTGATACCAGCTCAACTGCACCGGACGTGGGAGATATTCAGTGGCAGGATCCTGTGGATGTGGCAGCGCGGTCAGGACCATCAGCACGTCCATTGGCGCGTACAGCTCAACGAAATCGCCGGCGCGGCTGTTATCCGCGCTGAACCGGAAACGGCTTTCTTCATCAACCGTGACCTTGCTGAAAAAGTTGACCACCATCAGCAGGTCTTCCAGGCCCAAATCCCATTTGCCCATTTCAACCAGCAGATTATCCACGCCATTTCGGTAAAAGCCGTTGCGCAGTTCCTGGTAGCGCCCGGCTCCATACTTTTCGAGCGTTTCAGCAGCGTTGAGTACGCCACCAAACGGGTCATGCCAGCCGCAGCTATCCGCAACGATTGCGGCCAGTACGCGCCCCATGTCGGAGTAGAAACAGTGGCCAGTGGTCAGGCGAGCGGTGTGCTGACCTTTCAGGGTGTCGGGCAGATTCAGTCGTTCACTTTTTTCGTGAGGATTGAGCATCATCATGCTGACGTTAGCCCCGCCGTCGATATCGGTCAGACGCAGGATGTGCCCTTTGCGCAAAATCAGCGAGGTATGCGCTCCGCCAGGCAGCGGCTCGTCGTGCAGGCTTGGTGCTGAATGAAAAAGTGCAGTCATTGGGCGATCTCCTTTAAGGGATAAATGTTGTTTTTACTGCTGGTCGCCAGCTGAGAGAGCCGCGTCTCATTGAGCGGGATGTCGTAAGTGATACGTGCGCCCCATGCATTAGGGGCTTGAGGGTCGATGCGCACCTTGTCGAACACCAGCAGCCGGGTGCCAAGATTGAAACCTTCTGCGAGATCGTGAGTGACCATAAAGACTGTCATTCGGGTTTCACTCCACAACTGGAGCAGCAGTGCATGCATATCTTTGCGGATGCCAGGGTCCAGCGCGCCGAATGGCTCATCCAATAGCAGCACGCGTGGTTGCATCACAAACGCCTGGGCAATCGCTAGCCGCTGCTGCATGCCGCCTGAAAGCTGCGCCGGATATTTATTGAGCGAATGGCCAAGTCCGACTTTCTCCAGCATCTGTCTGGCCTGCTCACGGGCATGGCGTTTTCTGGCACCAAACAGCCTGCCAAAAAATGGTGAAGCCGGAAGTTCGAGGCCAATGGCGACGTTATCCAGCGCGTTGAGATGAGGAAAAACGGAATAGCGCTGAAACACTACGCCACGACTGTGATCGGGTTCCGCTGGCAGCAGGTCGCCATCCAGCGTGATAGATCCCCGCGTTGGCTTCTCCTGACCGAGCAGCAGGCGTAAAAATGTCGACTTCCCACAACCGGATGCCCCTACCAGTGAGCAGAACTCTCCCTCTTTAACCTGCAGATTGATGCGTTCCAGCACCACATGGTCGCCATACTCCTGCCAGATATTTTTGATATCGATAAAGCTCATTCCCGGCCTCCCTCCGCCCAGGCGAAACAGGCTTTGTGCAATTGACGCAAAGCGAGATCCATCAGCCACGCCAGCAGCGTTATCCAGATCACATAAGGAATGATGACATCCATCGCCATATAGCGGCGGAC
The DNA here is from genome assembly GCF_037152305.1 of Pantoea sp. AS142. Taxonomy (NCBI): domain Bacteria; kingdom Pseudomonadati; phylum Pseudomonadota; class Gammaproteobacteria; order Enterobacterales; family Erwiniaceae; genus Pantoea; species Pantoea sp. AS142. Next base: position 122,724 of record NZ_JBBCMO010000003.1, read on the forward strand.
CAGGAAAATGCGATAGCCCAATCCGGCGGTAGCGGAAATCGCCTCGGCAGAGATCAGAAAGAGCCATGCAGATCCCAACAGCAGGCGCAGCGAGGTAGTCAGCCGCGATAAGAGCTGCGGGAGTACGACCCGCAGCACCACTGTCCAGCTATTCGCCCCCAGGGTCTGCGCTTTAATCAACAGTTCGGTGGGGATTTCCCGCGCCCGCTGTTCCAGGTCGCGTGCCAGCATCGGCGTAATGCCGATAACAATGAGCATCACTTTTGACACCTCATCCAGCCCGAAGACGATAAACAGCATTGGCAGCAGCGCCAGTGGTGGGATCATCGATACCACGGTCATGAACGGTGACAGCGCTGCGCGGGGCATCGGGAAGACGCCAACGGCAATACCGATGCCAAGGCCGATCAGTGAAGAGATCACCAGGCCGGTCAGCAGACGGCTTAAACTGATCCACGTATCTGCCCACAGCAGAAACTCGCCGCTGCGCTTATCCGGGGTGAATGCCATCCGGTCGAGGGCCGCGATCATCTGCGACAGGCCGGGCAGCAGTTTGTCCTGAGGATTGACCTCCAGACGCACCGCCGAACTAATGAACCAGATGGCAATCAGCAATACAAAAGGCAATAGCATCAGCGTCAGGCGCATTCCCTGCCGGGGATAGCGGTTGATGTGGCGCATGGCATAAACTCCTGAGGTCGGTGATTACAGCTTGCCTGCAGCAGCCAACTTCAGATAGCTGTCGTCAAAGCGCAGTTTGATGTTTGCTTTATCACCAACGGTGATGTTGCCAGGGAAGCTCATACCGATGAAGTCAGCGCTTTGCGCCCCGTCTCCCAGTAAGCCTTTATCAAACGAGAACGTGGCGACGCGCTGCATGGTTTTCGCCAGATCGGGTGAGGAAATAAATACCTGCGTATCGGATGGGGTCCAGAACAGGTGGGTAGTTTTCAGCTGCGCCTTGTAACCGGCGAGGTCAGTACCGGAATCGGCAGCCATCGCACTCAGCACCTGCGTCTCTCCGGCCTGCATTTTCGCCATCATCTCAAACCAGGCTCCAGTCAGCGCTTTGCCCAGCGCGGGGTTATCTTTCAGGACTTCTGTATTGACGACCATCATGTCGATCAGCTCGCCTGGCACGGCCGAAGAGCTGAACACCTCTGTGGTTTGTGGGGTCTTCTTGATCACTGAAAGTTGCGGATTCCAGGCAACCGCCGCCTGCACGCTGCTGGTACCAAAGGCGGAGACGATATCGGCATCGGAAGTGTTCACGACTTTAACGTCTTTCTCCTGCAGTCCGGCTTTTTCCAGCCCACGGACCAGCAGATAATGCGAAACCGACAGTGCGGGAAGATAGACTGACAGCCCCTTCAGGTCGCTGAGTTTTTTATTCACCCCTTTCAGCACCACGCCGTCGTTACCCTCGGAATAACTGCCGGTAATCAGTGCCGTGGAATCAACGCCCCCCGCCGCAGGAATGGTCAGCGCATCCATGTTGGTCATGGTGCAGCCGTCAAACTGACCCGCGGTGTACTGGTTGATCGACTCGATATAGTCATTCAGCTGGGTGATATGAATTTTGATGCCGTATTTGCTGGCCCATTTATCGATGATTTTCTCGTTGCTGATAGTGCCCCACGGCATCCAGCCCGCGTAAATGGTCCAGCAGAGGTTAAACTCTTTTTTGACCGCGGCGAAAGACGGAATGCTGACCATCAGCGTCAGCGACAGAATTAGCGTCAGGAGTGGTGATTTCTTCATGGTTGACCTCTGGTTGGCACAACAAACGGGCGCAGCGCAAGACACCAGATGGTGCCGCTGTCTCCCGGGCTTTTGTCCCGCCGTGTAACCTCGCAGAGGTCGCCAGCTCTTGGACCAGACATTCACCTGCGTGAACCGGAACCCTAGCCAGCTATTTGCTATTAATTGCGTCGTACGCTGCTTACTGCTGAGGCTTGTGCAATTGGCGTACCAGAAATTAAATCATTTTAAATCAGTGTAATAGACTATTGAAAATCCAGAAGGCACCGGGATGGTGAGTCAGCAATGGGCGTTGCACATAATCAGTGCCGGGCTGTGACATGACTGTTCGCTCAGACAGCCTCTTTCGTACTCACTTCAACGCCTGAACAATGACCCGAGCCGTGACGCAGATGACTTATCGCTATACAATTCGCTACATAACGAATTTCGAGGATAGTTTATGAAGCGCTTCTGGCAGGCATGCACACTCGGTTTACTGATATTCCTTCCGCTCTCTTCCCAGGCATCGCGCCAGATAACCGATCAGATTGGCCGTCAGGTCACGATTCCTGACCACGTAGATCGTATTGTGGTGTTGCAGCATCAGACGCTCAACCTGCTGGTGCAGATGAACGCCACCGATAAAATCGTCGGTGTGATGGCGAACTGGAAGCAGCAGCTGGGGGATGGTTATGCCCGCCTGGCTCCTGAGCTGAACCGCATAACCACGCTGGGGGACCTGACGCATGTCGACCCGGAAAAACTGGTGGCACTGCATCCACAGGTGGTGTTTGTGACCAACTATGCGCCGCATGAGATGATCGACAGCATTACCGCACTTGGCATTCCGGTGGTGGCGATCTCACTGCGTCATGACAATGCGGATGATAAGGCAAAAATGAATCCGACCCTCGACGACGAGGAAATGGCCTACAACAAAGGGTTACGTGAGGGGATTACGCTTATCGGCGAAATCGTCAATAAACCCGCTGAGGCGAAAGCGCTGATTGAGGCAACCGATCAGGGTCGCAAAATAGTTAGCGACCGCCTGAAGGATATTCCAGCCGAGAAACGTATTCGTGCCTATATGGCAAACCCGGAACTGACCACCTACGGCTCAGGGAAATATACCGGCCTGATGATGCTGCATGCGGGGGCGGTTAACGTCGCTGCGGCTACCGTGAAGGGATACAAAACCGTGTCGATGGAGCAGGTTATCGCCTGGGATCCGCAGGTGATTTTTGTGCAGGATCGCTACCCCTCTGTTGTGAATGAAATCAACCATTCACCGCAATGGCAGGCGATCGACGCAGTAAAAAATCATCGTGTCTATCTGATGCCGGACTACGCCAAAGCCTGGGGCTATCCGATGCCGGAAGCCATGGGAATTGGCGAATTGTGGATGGCGAAAAGACTCTATCCGCAGAAGTTTCAGGATGTAGATATGAAGAAGCTGGCTAATCGCTGGTATCAGCGCTTCTATCGCACTTCGTATCAGGAAACAAAATGATCCGTGTACTGGCGGCGGGTAGCCTGAAACCAGTCTGGCCCGCGCTGATGGCATACTTCCCTGCGTCAGTCGAAACCCGGTTTGGTCCCGCTGGTCTCCTCCGCGAACGGATTGAAGCCGGTGAGCCCTGCGATCTCTTTGCTTCAGCCAGTGAGGACCATCCGCAGAAACTGCTGGATGACCGGAGAGCGCTGGCCATCATGCCGTTTGCGACCAACAGGCTCTGTATTACGGTTCGCAGCGATCGGCTGCAGTTGGGAGACGACTGGTACCAGCTGCTCACCCGCGACGCGCTACGGATCGCAACCTCCACGCCAGCAGCTGATCCCTCTGGTGATTACGCACAGGCGCTTTTTTCTCTGATGGGAGAAGCCGGTGAAGCGGTACGCCAGCGCGCACGACCACTGGTTGGCGGGCGTAACTCTGCAGCGATTCCCCCAGACAGGCTGGCGGCAGAATGGATTCTCCTGGAAGATCACGCCGATCTGTTTATCGGCTATGCCAGTTACAGTGCGGCCCTGAGCCAGATTGCCGGGCTGACAGTTGTTGAGATCCCTGCGGCTTTTAATCCTGTTGCGCGCTATGCCTGCGCGCTCATCACGCCAGCCGCACAGCGGCTGGCGGATTTTTTAGCATCGGCGCAGGCAAAAGCGGTACTGCGGCAAGCAGGGTTTTGCCGTGAGTAAAAGGTGCGTCCCGCCAGCATGTCGTTTCAGTGCGCGAAAACGCTGACAATTAAACCTTAGCGAAATCCATATTTAGCGGGTGGCTGATGTGTTCAGCCTGTTCGGTGACGCTTTCGCCCTCACCTGTCAGGCTAAATGCAATCGCGAAGGCGAAGTCAAATGCGGCGCCCAGGTCTTGTCCAGTGAGCAGGTTGCCATCTTTTATGACGGGTGCCTTGACGTAAACGCCATCGCTTACACCTTTTGATGAAGTGCCGGAACTGACATAGCGACGCCCCCTCAAAAGACCGTGTGGCGCCAGGACTCTGGCCGCTGCGGAGCAGATTGGGCAGATCAGGCGACCCGCTTCATCATGTCGGCGTATAAAATCGATGACTGCAGCACTGGCCGCCAGATTTTTGCTGCCGTCAGGACCGCCCGGTACAATCACCGCGTCATACAGCGACTCCCCATTTGCCCCCAGCAACTCATCGGCGATAACCTTCACATGGTGATAGCTGGTTACCTCCCGGTGAGGCTGACATGCCAGGGTTGTAACGCGAATGCCAAGGCGTGAAAGGATATCGAGTGTGATAATGGCTTCAGCTTCTTCAAAGCCAGGGGCGAGCAGCAGGGCAACGTTCTTATCCATGAAAAAATCCCTTTTACATTGGTGGGGTGGATGAAGCAGAAACGTTTAATCCTGGGCTTTATAGGTGTGCAATTTACTGATCTCAATCAAGTCTGAGCGGGCTCTGATTTGGGTTTAATCACGGCAGCAGGCGATGCTGCCGTGATGCGCCATGATGAACATTGAACTCAAAACTCTTCAGGTTCCCCCGGCAATGGCTCCGTCAGATTCTGCCCTTTTACACCGGCATAGGTAATTACCAGTTCGGCTGGCTCCTCCAGGGTATAGCCCCGATGCGCACTGTTGACCGTCTCATTGAGGGCTTCACCCGCCTGGAAAGTGCGTTGTTCGCCGCTCTCTTTGTCCTCAACAATCAGGGTGCCGGAAAGAATAAACGCCGCATTAGGCATCGGATGGGTGTGCCAGGGTAATGACGTATGGGCAGGCAATGACAACCGCATGACCGTGAGTTCCGGTTCGCCGTTGGGATAAGCGTCAATAACCTCACCATTCCAGGCCTGGCTGCTTCGCATCACTTCAATTGCGTTAATCCCGTTATCCTGCTTTGACATAGTTAATCCCTGTTAATAATCAATAAATGCCCGTAATGACGGATTACTAAGCGTAGAAGAAAATTGCGTTGATGCCCGCCTGAGTATGAATACGCTTATTGACAGGAAAATATCAGCCAACTGATGACCGGGATAACGCCAGTCATTAACAGACAGCCTACGTCACTGGTTAATGAATGTTCAAAATCAGCATTATGGTTATAAGATATATTCCACAGCAAGTACGCAACCTGTGAGTTCTGTATTATCTTTGAAACCCTCTACTACCTGAGGGATTTCTGATAATGAAAGGTCTGTTTACGGCATTACTCGCCAGTTCTGTTTTATTATTATCCGCCTGCTCAAAAGATGACGATAACAAAGTTAAAGTCGCAATTAATACCGGGCCTGATGAAGCGATCTGGCAGGTGGTTAAGCAGGTTGCGAAAGATAAATATAAACTTGATGTTGAAGTGCTTAACTTCAATGATTATGTACTGCCAAATGAAGCGCTGAATAACAAAGAAGTTGATGCCAACGCCTTCCAGAGCCTGCCTTATCTTGAGTCACAGTCTAAAGAGCGTGGCTATAAGTTTGCCGTGGTAGGTAAGACTTTCGTCTTCCCGATTGCGGCTTATTCGCACAAAATTAAAAACATCAGTGAACTGCAGAATGGAGCCACGATCACCCTCTCTAACGAAGCCACCACGCTGGGACGCAGCCTGCTGCTGCTTCAGGCGCAGGGTCTGATTAAACTCAAAGAAGGTGTGGGTTATTTACCGACCTCGCTGGATATCATCGAAAATCCAAAAAACCTGAAGCTGGTTGAAGTGGATACGCCACAGCTGACCCGTACTTTAGACGATCCAAACGTTGTTCTGTCGATCATCAATACCAACTTCTCAGCTCAGGCTGGATTATCAGCACACCGCGATGGCTTATTTATGGAAAGTGCCTCGTCGCCTTACGTCAATGCGCTGGTATCACGTGAAGATAATAAAGACAGTGACAAAATTCAGAAGCTGAAGTCTGCGCTGCAATCGCCGGAAGTTGCGGCAAAAGCTCAGGAAGTCTACAAAGGTGATGCCATCAAAGGCTGGTAAACCGCCACCTGACCGATTCTTATCGATCAAAAAGGCCGCACTCTGTTGCGGCCTTTTTGATATCTGCTTTTTAACCTGCACATCTGCCTGCACTGTCACATCAGCGACAACCCGGAGCACAGGTGCAGTTACGCTGCTGCCCCTTTTGGCTGAGCAGAGAGATGCCCTGCCCACAGCCTGGCGACCCATTTCACCCCTTTAGACGTGAAACGTGCCTGAGAAAAAGCGTGCTGGTTTTCGCCAGTTCCGGTATGCAGCGTAAAGTATCCCGCCTGCAGATGGTCGTGCTGTGGCGTCAGGGTTCCTTTCGCGCGATACATGATGTTGCGCTCCAGCAGGAACCGGCGGAACTCAGGTTCTTTCACTTTCAGCATTTTGCAGAGCTGGCGAAAGCCCAGACTATCATCAACCTTAACGAAGTTATCAAAGAACGCCGCCTTGGGTGCTGACAGAGCCAGCTGCTGCTCCGCTGCCTGACGCTGTTCAAACTGCTCAGCCCAGGCGCGTGCTGCTTCAGCCGGATTGGTAAAGTCAGGCAAATGTGAAACTTTTTCGCGATCCTGCCAGCGATCCAGGGCTTCTGCAGTGAAGCCAGGCGACAGACGTGCCACGGCCAGCAGCGAATCTCGCTTGCTGAGACGGTACTCCTGACGCACTTCCCCTTCCCACTCATATTCATTCATTCTGAGTGGCTGGGAGAGACGCTGAGCCGTCTCCAGACTTTTGATTAATCGCTTCACTTCTCCGTGTGTAATACCGGTCATCTGAGCCAGTTCACGGCTGCTCATTGTGACCGATTGTTCCAGAGATTTGAGGCTTTCAGTCGAAATCATCATGGATTTACCCCTCACTAACACTACCGATACCCGTGGGACAGTGGATTTATTATACAAATACCTGTTCAAATATCCAGTATTTTATTTGAGCAGTAACGTAACTGGAACCTGTTGCGCAAAAAGCGGGGTGAGTGGACGCTTTCGGGTGTGAGTAGTACGTTTTAAACGCCGTTTCTGGCACTTTCCGATCTTCTGCGATTATCAGAGGATGCTGATCAGCACACCATTCGTTCACATATCATCACAATGATGGACACAGACCCTTTACATTACAGTATAGTGAAGGCTGTTAGCAGGTTACTGGCCTGCCAGGCTCACTATTTTCTATTCGGGGTGCAGGGCCTCAGTCTGACCCGTTACTACTGGATGTCACCTTTTACTGGAGTAAGTCATGCAGCCGTTGAAAGTCGCTTTTATTAAAGCTAACTGGCACAGCGAAATCGTTTCTCAGGTTCTGACCGGATTCGAGCAGGAACTGGAACGTCGCGGAACGTCATATGAGATGAAAACATGGGATGTTCCGGGCGCTTTTGAAATGCCGCTGCTGGCGCAACGTCTGGCACAGACTGGCAATTACGATGCGATTGTCTGTGCGGCACTGGTGGTGGATGGGGGTATCTATCGCCATGATTTCGTCGCGCAGGCTGTCGTCAGTGGCCTGATGCAGGCGCAACTGGCTACTAATGTGCCGGTCTTCTCGGTGTCGCTTACGCCGCATAATTTCCAGCCGTCGGCAGAGTTTGTCGACTTTTACACCCAGCACTTCGTCAAAAAAGGCCAGGAAGCGGCGCGTGCAGTCTGTCAGATCCACGCCCTTGAACTCTGATGATCCCGGCTGCCTGTAAGGCATCTAGCTGCGTTATTAAGGAGAGAAAGTTGGAAAATTCACGTCCGCCTTTACCGCCATTTACCCGGCCCGAACAAGCGATAGAAAAAGTACGCCTGGCTGAGGATGGCTGGAACAGCCGGGATGCAGAGCGAGTCGCTCTGGCCTATTCAGCAGATAGCACATGGCGTAATCGCGATACCTTTCTGACCGGCAGGGCAGAAATTATCGCTTTCCTGCAGCAAAAGTGGCAGCGGGAGCAGCAGTATCGGCTGATTAAAGAGCTATGGAGTTTTGACCACAATCGGATTGCAGTGCGGTTTGCCTATGAATGGCATGATGAACAACGACAATGGTATCGCTCGTATGGCAACGAGAATTGGGCGTTTAATGAGCAGGGCTTAATGATGCAGCGCTTTGCCAGCATCAACGATCTGAAAATCAGTGATGAACAGCGGCTGTTCCACTGGCCACAGGGCCGGCGCCCTGACAACCACCCTTCACTGAGCGAACTCGGCTTATAGCTCTGGCATTACCAGCGGAGAGCGGGGGCTCTCCGCCGTCATCAACTCAGCCCTGCTCACCCTTATTCTCAACAAAGGTCGCTTTGTTGCGCGTGACCGTGTAAGCCACTTTTTTAACATCTTGTGGTGACGTGGTCACTTCTACCGGCGCAATGGTCACCCGACCCATACCAAACAGCGTCGGAACATAACCGCCAATCTGGTGTTTTCCGGCCGGAACATGTAGCAGCATGCTTTCACCATTCGGCAATCTACCGGCGTCTTTACCATCAACAGTCAGGAACACACTGGAGCCATCATCTGCGCGGGTCTTGATGTGTGAGACATCAATCTGCGTGGGGCCAGCGGCAAATTCATCTGGTGCATCACTTGCGGCATGTTTCGCACAACCGGTCAGTACAGCAGCAGCCGTCACAACGGCGAGAATAAAACGATAACGCATTTGGCACTCTTTCTCCTGATCATCAGAACCCACTATTTTAACGGTTTATAGGGTGGATTAAAGGGGACAGAGGTCAGCATGCTCTTAAAAAAGTTTAATCTCCCCTGACCGGTATATTTACGTAAAGAATGTTTACTGAATAAATACACAGTCTTTCTGTTGCCGGCTGGCGGCATGCTTAACCCACTGATCAGCATGAATTTAATTATAGAATAATGGAGAATAAGCGCAGCGTCACGGGGGTTAATTGACGATTTTGCCCGGTTATTCTTCTGTTAATTCTCTGTTATAAGGTTCATAGTAGTGTTTCATCCCCGGTTAGTGCCGGCGGCCTTTCCCTCTCCAGAGGGCACGATATGCATTCTTATACTACCGATACTGTTTGTGCGATAACTGGCGCGCATCCCGCGAACCTCAAGCGCTGGATGAAGCAGGGATTACTGACGCCGCAGCAGAATCCAGAAAACTGGAGTGAGACTCACCTCACTGAAATCTATACCCTGGTTGGCTTGACGGCCACTGGCGCGACGCTTGAAGAAATCAGGCAGGGTCAACTGGGCGCTTCAAAGGTCACTACTTTTGGCTGGGAAGCACGAAAAGGCGACATGCTCTGGCAGCTTGAATTTGGCACACCGTTGTCGCTTTCTCGTCAGATGCACCATATGTCCAGCAACTACAGTGGTGATGATTTCATCATCAATTTGCTACGCCCTCTGAGCGTATGGCTTTATGCCGATCAACGTCAGGGAGCGTCACGCCGTCTCGATCGATTTGAGCAAACGGTTCAGCAGCAGGCTGATAAAGTCATGCGCATCTCATCACGTAACGAATCATCGATTCCTCTGTTTCTGGAAGCGGTAAGCGTACTTGATAAAACTGAAATCTGGCTGGAAGCGATTCGTCTTACCGCAATGGGCTTTAATGTCGAGGTTGACTCGCGAGCAACTGGACAGCCTGCACTCAAAACCAGGCTTCATCAACATCATGTGATGTGGTGTGGTGCCGGGATCAATCAGGAGATGCAGGACTATTTTGAACAGCAGCGTCAGATTGGTCATTCGGTGATGCTCAGTGGACCTGATTGTAATTTGCATTACATCCAGTCTTCCACATCTACCGCCGCCTGACAGCAGGCAGCTTTTCCTTTCCCTCCTTTTCTCACGCCAGTAAATATTTTTTTTCGTTAAGAATCTCTTAAGGTGGCTTTGTATACTGGTGCCACAACCCTGACTCATTGACGAGACTATGATGAAAAAGACTTTACTGACCTTCAGCCTTTGCCTGTTACCGCTTACTTTTACTGCTGCTCACGCGGCTTCTGCCCTGACTGGTTGTGCCGCCAAAAAGCAGGAGATTGAGACCCAACTCTCTTTTGCCCGCCAGCACAATAATACCCATCAGGTTGCCGGCCTTGAAAAAGCGCTGCGCGAAGTTGAGCAGAACTGTACCGAAGGCAGCTTGTTAAAGCAGCGCCAGGAAAAAGTGGCAGAGAAAAAGATAAAGGTGCAGGAACGTGAACAGGAACTGGCAAAAGCAAAAATGGAAGGTCGCAGTGCCAGCAAGATCCAGAAGCGTGAATATAAACTGGCTGAAGCGCGCGAGGAGTTGAAAGACGCCGAACAGGCTCTGCATCAGTAATGCTGTCAGGCCAGCCCATTGTGCTGGCCCTTTCATTTTAATGACTCTACCCCTGCATAATCCCTCTCTTCTACTTAACTGATTAGCCACGATTATTTCTGCACAATACATTACTTTATATAATCCTTTGATTACTTATTCTCATGCACTTAATTGGTGCAGCAAAGTCAATATGGTTACGATCAATTATTTAACTTTTTGAACACCCTCAAAGAATTGCAAGATAGCGATACTTTCCGCCACATGCATAAACGCCGCACTTCAGATGCATTTTCATGCATTTATTGGCGAAAAAAACGATAATCTCATTCAATTATACTGACCCATACATGGGCATTACTACGCTTCAGGGTGTCAGGTACCCCATCTTATTTGTTTCAGGAGTGTTAGATTATGTCTGCGCACTGCAGTGCGCTCACCATCCATGGCTCCCACAACAAATAACTTCATTAAGAAAGGTTTTTTATGGATAAGTTATCTTATGCGTCTGAAAGCAGCACATCTGCCTGGTCCACCTACTTACAGCAAATCGACCGGGTTGCGCCTTATCTGGGTGACCTTTCACGTTGGATAGATACTTTGCGTCATCCAAAACGTGCATTGATTGTTGATATTCCCCTCCAGATGGATGATGGTTCAATTCGCCATTTCGAAGGCTATCGCGTTCAGCACAACCTTTCGCGCGGCCCAGGTAAAGGCGGTATTCGCTATCATCCTGATGTCGATCTTAATGAAGTCATGGCGCTATCCGCGTGGATGACCATCAAATGTGCTGCGGTTAATCTACCTTACGGTGGTGCCAAGGGGGGCATCCGGGTTGATCCATTCAAGCTTTCCGAAAGTGAACTCGAGCGTCTCACTCGCCGCTATACCAGCGAGATTGGGATTATCATCGGGCCGCAGAAGGATATCCCGGCACCGGACGTAGGCACCAACAGCAAAGTAATGGCCTGGATGATGGACACCTACTCCATGAATCTCGGCACCACCGTCACCGGCGTTGTGACTGGTAAACCGATCCACCTTGGCGGTTCTCTGGGTCGCGAAAAAGCCACGGGACGCGGCGTGTTCATCACCGGACGCGAAGTGGCACGCCGCGCAGGTATTGAAATTGAAGGCGCACGTGTGGCAGTTCAGGGCTTTGGTAACGTCGGCAGCGAAGCGGCACGCCTGTTTGATGAGGCGGGCGCACATGTTGTGGTGATTCAGGATCATACCGCTACGCTGTTTAATGCAGACGGCATCAATATGGCTGCCCTGACCGAATGGCAGATCGCCCATAAGCAAATAGCAGGTTTCCCCGGCGCACAAAACATTGAGAAAGAGGCGTTCTGGCGTACTGAGATGGATATTCTAATTCCGGCCGCGCTGGAGGGTCAGATTACCCGTGAGCGCGCAGAGATCCTGCGCTGCAAAATCGTGCTGGAAGGTGCAAACGGCCCAACCTATCCGGATGCGGATGATATGCTGGCCACGCGCGGCATTATCGTGGTGCCGGATGTCATCTGTAATGCCGGCGGCGTGACCGTCAGCTACTTCGAATGGGTTCAGGACATGGCCAGCTTCTTCTGGAGTGAAGATGAGATCAATCGTCGCTCAGATAAGATTATGACGGAAGCCATGGTTCACGTCTGGGAAAAGTCGAAGGAGAAAGATTGCTCGCTGCGCACCGCGGCTTATATCGTGGCGTGTGAGCGTATTCTGATGGCGCGTAAAGATCGCGGTATCTATCCGGGTTAATGCTCATGGCGCTGTTGCCTGCAACAGCGCCATTTTCCTCACCTACTTCATCAGCACCTGAAACTGCGGGTTGAATTCATCGAAAATCGGCAAGGCTGCGGCCCCGAGTGCTGCGGTATCACTGCCGGTCATGCCGATCTTCAGCCGCATTTCGTTCATATAGCGTCCGCGCACCGACTGATAAAGTGGCGGTAAACGCTCGACTATCTGCTCCAGCAATGGCGCAGGCATCATCCCGCCGATAATTACCGCTTCAGCATCAAATACCGACTCCAGAATATTGATCGCCTGACGCAAGGGCGTCGTAACACTCTCAATCCAGGCGATGAATCGCGCGGATTCAATCTGCAACAGATCTTCCGGCAACGCACGCATCGGATCGAGGCCGCAAAATTCATAGGCGGCCTGTAACGACACATAGCGTTCAAGGCAGCCCTGATTACCGCAGTAGCAGTCGCGACCGCCCGGCTCAACAACTATGTGTCCAATCTCGCCCGCATTATGGGCGTGGCCGGTATAGATATGGCCATCGGTGAAAATCCCCGCGCCCAGGCCGGTGCCAATATAGAGATAGATAAAGGAGTTAAGGTGACGCGCCGTGCCGTGAAAGCGTTCGCCGATGGCGGCGACCGTGGCGTCGTTTTCCAGCGTCACCGGCAGGCCGCTGATCGTGCCCAGTTCAGCCTCGATATCGACCTGCTCCCAGCCGTTCAGCGTGGTCGGTCCCACCGATGAAAGGCCCTCCACGCCAAAAGGCCCCGGCATCACCACGCCAATTCCCAGGACTTTCTGCCACTGCGTGCCGAGGAAGGCGCGCATCTCCTGCAGCACGCTGGCAATGCACGCCAGAGTGGCAGCGGGCTGGGGCTTTTGCACCAGCTCGAGGCGGCGGAAATGCACTTCTCCGCTGAGATCGACCAGCACCAGCAGCAGCGTCTGGTGGTCAAGATGAATGCCGATTGACCAGGCACTGGTGGGATTTAACGTAACTGGAATTGAAGGCTGTCCCCGCCCGCTGCGGCGCGGCTGGCGGCGGGTCAGCAGTTCTGCCTGCTCCAGCTCGGCAACGATATTTGAGACGGTCTGCGGTGTCAGCGCTGTCATGCGTGCCAGCTCAGCGCGGGTCAGCTCACCGTGCAGCCGAATAGCTTCAATCACGACACGCCGGTTGTGCGCCCGCGCATGTTCAAGGTTCGTACCCGAAGTTTTCATGTTGTTTTCCATTACAGCGCAACCCGACAGTATTGGTCTTCGAAAGTATTCGGGCAAACAATATCTTTGATGCTGCACGCAATTTCCACGCGTCAGCATAGGCAATATTGCCATAAAAGCGCAGTGTGGGTTTCAGCATTGTTACGGCTTTGTTTCATAGTCATCCGGCGATGTGGCATGCCGTTTGCTTAAATGTCGACAGGTCAGCGCACATACTGACCTGAATTACGCCCTTTATTAAATCAATCAAATTGATTTAATTAACCGACAGCCTGTTGCTGCCTAGTGGAGAAGATCATGTCACAGCATTATATCCCCCAATTGAAAGCCGGTTTTGCCGCGTTACTGATGTTAAGCGCAGGCAGCGCGTCGGCAGCGAGCCAGATTAACGCGCTGTTTATGACCCAGGCAGCCTATAGCGAAAACGATATCCGCGCGATGACGCAAAATTTTCACAAGCAACACCCGGATGTCAGCGTCAACCTGGAGTTTGTCCCTTATGAAGCGCTGCACGACAAGATCGTAGCGGCGCGTGGGGCTGGCGGCAATGGCTACGATGTAGTGCTGTTCGATGCCATCTGGCCAGCGGAGTTCGCCCGTTTCGATCTGCTGCAGGATGTCAGCGCACGCATTACGCCAGAGGATAAACAAAAGGTGTTCCCGGGCGCGATGAACACGGTGGTTTACAAAGGTAAAACGCTGGGTATGCCGTGGATCCTCGATACCAAATACCTTTACTACAACAAAGCGATGCTGACTAAAGCGGGTATTACCACGCCGCCACAGACCTGGCAGCAGGTGCTGAATGACGCAAAAATTATCAAGGAGAAAAAGATTGTCACTTATCCGCTGGTCTGGAGCTGGTCCCAGGCTGAGGCGCTGGTATGTGACTACACCACGCTGGTGTCAGGATTTGGTGGTCACTTCTATCAGAACGGCAAGCTCAATTTCTCCAGCCCCGCATCACTAAAGGCGCTGAACCTGATGAAAAGCTCGCTTGATGATGGCCTCACTAATCCGGCTTCCCGTGAATATCTGGAAGAGGATGTACGCAAATCGTTTTCTAATGGCGACGCGGCTTTCGCGCTGAACTGGACCTACATGTACAACATGGCGAACGATCCGAAGCAGAGCAACGTGGCGGGCGAGGTTGGCATCATGCCTGCGCCGGGCGATGCGCCGGGAAAAGTTGGTGCGGTCAACGGCTCAATGGGGCTGGGGATCACTAAAGGCAGCACGCATGCTAATGAAGCATGGCAATACATTCAGTACATGACCTCACAGCCGGTACAGAATCAATATGCGAAGCTTAGTTTGCCGATCTGGAAATCCTCCTATCAGGATGAGGCGGTGAAAAAAGATCAGGAGAGCCTGATAGCCGCGGCGGATAAATCGCTAAACGTGATGTTGTCACGTCCAGAGACCGCTGACTACTCGCGCCTGTCCAACCAGTTGCAGCAGCAGTTACAGCAGGTGTTGCTGGGTAAAACCCCGGCGCAGGACGCGATGGCGACGGTTGATAAAAGCGCCGCCCGGCTGCGTTAAGGAGTCATGATGCTGAGTTTGCGTCAACGCGAACAGCGTCAGGCATGGGTGCTACTGGCACCCATGCTGCTGGTGATGCTGTTATTAACTGCCTGGCCTCTGCTGCGCACCATCTGGCTCAGCTTTACTGATGCCGCGCTGATTGCCAGTGGTGAAACACCTGCCTGGATTGGGCTGGATAACTACCTCTATGCACTCAGCGACGCCGATTTTCGAGCGTCGATCTGGCGCACGCTCTATTTCACCTTGGTGTCGGTCACCTTTGAAGGGATTATCGGCATGCTGGTGGCGCTGCTGCTGAACCAGAAATTCATCGGGCGCAACCTGTTACGCGTGCTGGTGATTTTGCCGTGGGCGCTGCCGACCATCGTCAATGCCATGATGTGGCGGCTGAACTTCAATCCTGATTACGGCAGTATCAATGCCCTGCTCAGCCAGCTCGGCTTTATTGATAGCTATCGCAGCTGGCTGGGATCGCCGGATGCGGCGCTCAATGCGGTGATGTTCGCAGATATCTGGAAAAACTATCCGCTGGTCACCCTGCTGGTGTTAGCGGCACTGCAGTCGATCCCTGAGGATTTGTTTGAAGCGGCACGGCTGGATGGTGCATCCGCCTGGCGTCGTTTCCGGGCGATTACCTTTCCGGCGATTGTTGCACCACTTGGCGTTGCGCTGGTGTTACGCACCATCGATGCCTTTAAGATCTTCGACATCATCTACGTGATGACGCGCGGCGGCCCAGTGGACAGCACCAAAACCCTGAGCTTTTTCGTTTATCAGGAATCGTTCAGCTATCTGCGTGCCGGCAGCGGTGCCGCTTACGCGATACTGATGACGCTGATGTGTGCCCTGCTTATCACGCTTTATCTGCTGATGTTATGGCACCAGCGCCGCCGGAGTTCTGCTTATGAAAACTAAACTGCGGCGGATGCTGCGTTATGGGGCCGCGCTGCTGATCGCCATCAGCATTCTGGCCCCGATGGGCTGGCTGTTTCTGATGAGCGTCAGTTCTGCCAGCGATCTCTCCCGCGTACCGCTAGAGTGGCTACCGCGTCAGTGGGATTTCAGCCGCTATCAGGGGTTGTTATCACTGGAACCGAATCAACCGGGTCATATTTTTCTGCATGCCCTCGGCAACAGCCTGCTAGTGGCTACGGTGGCTACGGCGATCTCACTGCTGTTGGCGATACCGGCGGCGTTCAGCTTCTCGCGCTACAGTGGTCGCGATGCCTGGCTTTCCGGCGCGCTGGCGATCTATATGGTGCCGCCCGTAGCGTTTGTGCTGCCGCTCTACTTTCTGCTGCAACAACTGGGGCTGCTCAACACCCGTCCCGGTCTGGTAATGGTTTACTGCTCGCTGATCCTGCCGTTTCTGACCTGGATGCTGAAGAATCAGTTCGACTCGCTACCGCGTGATATCGAACAGGCGGCTCGGCTTGATGGCCTGCGTTTCTGGCAGGTTCTGCTGCGCATCACACTACCGCTGGCGAAGCCGGTGCTGGGTGCCGCCGCACTGTTTGGCTGGCTGCTTGCATGGGATGAGTTTTTCTACGCGCTGTTGTTCACCAGCAATATTTCGGCACAGACCCTGCCGGTGGCGATTGCCGGTTTTACCGCCGGACGCGCAACTGATGACGGGCTGATCGCGGCGATCGGCATTCTGGCTTCGGTGCCGCCACTGTTTATTGCACTCTGGTTGCAGAAGACGCTGGTCAGCGGTCTCACCAGCGGCGGAAGTAAGGGATAATTATGGTCAATACCCTCACGTCTACCCTGTATGTGGTGGGCAATATCAATGTTGATTTAATCATGAGCACGCTCAGCGACTGGCCGCAGCGCGGTACGGAAGTGATGCTGCAGCACAGCGAGTTACGTCCCGGTGGATCAGCAGGTAACTGCGCGCTGGCGCTGGAGGCGATGCAGGTCCCGCATCGGGCTATCGCCAATCAAGGCGATGATGGTTTCAGTCACTGGCTTGCCAGCCACTTCCCCCACAGTGCTGCGCACTGGCCACGCTATGCCTGTGAGACTTCGCTGACGGTGGGCGTGACCCATCCCGATAACGAACGATCCTTTCTCAGCAATCACGGCCATATTGCCGTGCTGACCGCTGAAGATGTGCTGGGTCAGTTGCCGTTGCAGGCGACGCCGGGCGACATCGTGCTGCTGTGCGGCACCTTTCTCTGTCTCGCACTCTATGAACACTATCCGGCGCTGCTGACGGCACTGCAGCAACGTGGCTTCTGTGTGGCCGTCGATACCGGCTGGCCGCCAGCGGGCTGGAGCGAAGAACTCCGTTTACAGGTTGGCAACTGGTTAGCGGAATGTGACTGGCTGCTGCTGAATGAGGTGGAAGCGCTGGGTTTAGCGGGTGCAGACCTGCTGGAGCGAAGCGGTAAACGGCTGGCATCCCAGCTCAGTGGTCGCGGCGGTTGCGTGATCAAGTGTGGCGCAGAGGGCGCGCGTCTCTGGTCTGCCGCCTCTGTACAGTATGCCGCCGCACAGCCCGTGACGGTGGTCGATACCATTGGTGCCGGTGACAGTTTTAATGCCGGTTTTCTCACTGCACTGCTCTACCGCCAGTCATCGCACACGGCGCTGCGTTGGGGTATTGAAGTCGCATCGCAGGCGATAAGCAGTTCTCCACGCCGCTATCCCAGCTGGCAACAACTCCAACTATCAAATGAGGTGCGCTGAACATGGCCAGTATTGAACTTGTACAGGTGGCGAAGCGTTACGGTAAACAGAGCGTACTGCACCCGCTGGATTTAACTATCCTTGATGGCAGTTTCACTGTGCTGGTCGGTCCCTCCGGCTGTGGTAAATCCACCCTGCTGCGCCTGCTTGCTGGTCTGGATACCGTCTCTGACGGGGCGATCATGTTGAACAAGAAACGTATTAACGATCTCGATCCTGCCGACCGGGATATCGCCATGGTGTTTCAGAGTTATGCGCTCTATCCGCATCTCACCGTTGCGGAGAATCTGGCGTTTCACATGCAGGTGAAAAAGGTGAAGCGCGAGGAGCAGAAAAGCAAAATCGCCCGTATTGCTGGCATTCTTGGCATCGATCAGCTGTTACAGCGTTATCCCCGGGCGTTGTCGGGTGGACAGCGACAGCGCGTGGCGATGGGACGGGCCATGGTACGTAATCCGCAGGTATTTTTGTTTGATGAGCCACTCTCTAACCTTGATGCGCAGTTACGCATGGAGTTGCGCGCCGAGATCAAATCGCTGCATCAGCGTTTCAAAACCACTATGGTCTATGTCACCCACGATCAGGTCGAGGCGATGACGCTGGCGGATCAAATTGTGGTGATGAAAGAAGGGGTCATTGTGCAACAGGGCGCGCCGCTGGCAATTTACGACCGGCCGGTTAACACCTTTGTGGCGCGGTTTATCGGTTCGCCGCCGATGAATCTGCTGAATGCCTGTTTCCAGTTTCAGGATGGACTGCCTGGCGTCTGCTGTGGCAAGCAGTGGCTGCCATTGCCGCGTCGCTGGCACAGTGCAGCGCAGCAACAGACCGGTCAGCCGGTTACGTTGGGCGTACGACCACACGATCTGATTAGCGATATCAGCGGCCAACCGGCGGCAGTGAATATCGTTGAGATCACCGGCGAATCGACCCTGTTGCATCTGACCTGGCAGGGTTTTCCGCTGCATATGCAGCTGACCGGTCGCAGCGATGCCGTGCCGGGCGGCACGCTGCCGGTGACCGTTAATCCAGATAAAATGCACCTGTTTGATGCCACCAGCGGCATGCGGCTGACGGAACAGTCATAAACATAAACCCGCCAGCGGCGGGTTTTTAAATCAGTGCGTCAGATACTGGATCAGGGAGTATATGCCTTTCGCTAATACGCAAAAGAACGATCCCTGGCAGCCCATCGCGTTAAGTGAAGTGTCAGACGTGACGATCGCCTTTATGGTGCCCTGAGCGATAATCCTGGCAGGCACTCAGGTGATCAACGTCGGCACACTCTTATAGGCATAGCTGCCCTGCGGTGCCTGACCCGCCTGTGGGGTGAACTCAGCATCGCGGCTATCAAACGCATTCTGTTCGAATATCACCGACATCGACAGATAATCAGAATTCGCGCGCAGCGCTTACGCCATCACCCTGTCGACCGCTTTCCGATCGGTGATACCGGCGGGAGGCAAGACCCGACTTTGCCCAAGATAACTGACATTATCGCGCGCATGACTCAGCTCCTGCTGTATTTGTCAGCCACGGTTCGGTGCAATCTGCTGCAGAGTTTTTTTTGCCCGTGCTTGCTGCTCTTTACCTGAC
This sequence comes from Pantoea sp. AS142, assembly GCF_037152305.1. Classification (NCBI taxonomy): domain Bacteria; kingdom Pseudomonadati; phylum Pseudomonadota; class Gammaproteobacteria; order Enterobacterales; family Erwiniaceae; genus Pantoea; species Pantoea sp. AS142. The sequence continues at coordinate 141,983 of NZ_JBBCMO010000003.1, forward strand.
TGACCGCTGAGAACGCTGATAGTCACGGTCTATCTCAGCCTTATCGTCAAACTAACCATGATCAGCCTCTGGGCACGGGTATTCATTTTTTTCTTATGTGTTAACTGGCGCTTCCCCTGGAATTTACCCTTTCCTTGATCTCCATAGGATTACCTTGCTCGTAAGAACCTCTATTGGCAGCGATTTTGAACGTTAATGGCCTTTATCACGTCGTGATAATGGTCTCACAGTGCGTAATTCCTGGAACTTGATCGGGAAGGGATTATTGCGTTGCTATTGACCAGGCTTTTTTTGATCTACAGCAATACAGCCGCCCGCCTTTACTGTCAGTTTATGTCAACAGTTGCTGTCGTTCCCATATCACCGAGGAGAGATCAATGATCGGTAAATCAGGATTAGCCATTGGGATGTTTGTCTGGTTAGCGTATGTCGCCTGGATCGTCCACTACTATTCAGACACGTTTATGCAATTCTCCCGTTAAGCAAACTGGACCTTCGGGTCCTTTTTTTTGCCCTTAATTCAGCTCGGTTGGCCTGTGAGCCAAAAATTCGCTATCATCGACTCACCAAATGAGCCGAATACCATCTTTTATTCGGCTCATCTCCTTTTACTGTGAGCCGACTATGAGCGTTAAGTGGATCTGGCAACAGCCAGACTGGCCCCATTTTCAGTGGCAGGATGCCGTGCTGTTACCGCGCCTGCGCCATCTGCAGCAGCTGCGCGGACTGCTGCTGGGCCGTGCCAGTCTCCATTCAGATAGCGAAACCCAGACGCTGGATACCCTGCTGAGTAATATCCTTTCCTCTTCCGCGATTGAAGAGGAGCAGGTCAACGTGCAATCGGTCCGATCATCGCTCGCGCGCCGGTTAGGCGTCACGGAAGAGCAACCCTATCCTGTCTCGGATCGCTCAGAAGGTCTGGCTGCCATGATGCTCGATGCAATCAACAACCGTAGCCAGCCGCTGACGCTGGAACGTCTCTATCAATGGCATCAATGGCTCTTCCCGGCAGATGAATGGACTGTGCGGCGCCTGAGCGTCGGCACGCTGCGCGGCAGTGAGCCGATGCAGGTCATCTCAGGTCGCATTGATCGCCCCACAGTGCATTTTGAAGCACCACCGCGAGACGGACTAGAGCAACAGCTGGCGCATTTTATGGAGTGGTTTAACAACAGTCAGCATGATGTCATGCTAGACCCATTGCTGCGCGCCGCCATCTGCCATCTGTGGTTTGTCACCCTGCACCCTTTTGATGACGGTAATGGTCGTATCACGCGAGCGTTAACCGATCTGGCGCTGGCGCAGGCCGACAGTCAGAGCATCCGCCTGTATGCCATGTCACCCGCTATTCTGGCGCAGCGTGCAGGTTATTACCGCATCCTTGAACAGACGCAGAAGGGCGACCTTGATATCACCCGCTGGCTGGATTGGTTTCTGGATATCCTGGATGAGAGCCTGCAACAGGCGATAAACGTCATCGATCGCACCCAAATGAAAGCGCGTTTCTGGCTGCGGCATCAGGGGATGGGGTTTAATCCGGAACAGGTAAAAGTGCTGAACCGGTTATTAGACGGCGGCGAACAGGGATTCGAACTGGGGATCAGCGCCAGTCAGTATCAGAAGGTAGCCAGAGTGAGTAAAGCCACCGCTACCCGGCATCTGGCAGATCTGGTTGAAAAAGGCTGCCTTTACCGGCTGGAGGGTGGCGGCAGGAGCACCCGTTATCAGATTAAAACCTGCAATACGCACTGAATGGGGCTGTTTTGACCGCTGAGAACGGAGCGGTACATCGCGATAGCCGCGACGTACCGCTCAGCGTGGAGATTAGCCTTTGAGAGAGGCCCCGTTTGTCGTAATGACCTCTTTATACCAGTAGAAGCTTTTCTTTCGGCTGCGAGCCAGCGAACCTTCTCCATTGTCATCGCGGTCAACATAAATAAAACCGTAACGTTTAGACAATTCGGCTTTAGAGGCGCTAACAAGATCGATCGGCCCCCAACTGGTATAACCCATGACCTCAACACCATCTTCAATGGCCTGACGCACCTGAACCAAATGATCATTGAGATAGCTGATGCGGTAGTCATCCTGCACGACGCCAGTTGCATCCGGAATGTCTTTGGCGCCCAGTCCGTTCTCAACGATAAACAGTGGCTTTTGATAACGATCCCACAGCAGATTCAGCAAGGTACGCAAGCCTAGTGGGTCAATCTGCCAGCCCCACTCAGAACTTTGTAAATGTGGATTTGGCACCATGCTCAGAATATTACCCCGTATCTGCTGCTTCAGCGCCTCATCGGCGGTGGCGCAGCCGGACATATAGTAGCTGAACGAGATAAAATCAACGGTCGATTTGAGTATCTGGCGATCGTCATTAGTGATATCCAGTTGAATATTACTCTCGCGGAAGAACCGCAACATATAGCCCGGATAAGCACCACGGCACTGGACGTCGCCAAAAAATTGCCATTTCCGGTTTTCCTGCAGCGCTTCCAGCACATCATCAGGTTTACAGCTCAGCGGATAGACCAGACCACCCAGCAGCATATTGCCGATTCTGGCATCAGGATTTATCTCGTGACAGGCTTTAACTGCCAGAGCACTGGCGACCAGTTGATGGTGAATCGCCTGATAAATCTCGCCTTTGCTGCTGGTTTCAGGCAGACCCACGCCGGTCATCGGCGCATGAAGAGACATGTTGATTTCGTTGAAGGTTAGCCAGAGTTTGACTTTCTTCTGGTAGCGGGTAAACACCGTGCGGGCATAATGCTCAAAGAAGCCAATCACCTGGCGATTACCCCAGCCACCATACTGCCTCACCAGGTTCCAGGGCATTTCATAATGTGACAGCGTAACAAATGGGGCAATGTGATGTGCTGCAAGCTCATCAAATAACCTGTCATAAAAGGCCAGACCCGCTTCATTGGGTCGATGCTCGTCACCATTTGGAAAAATACGCGTCCATGCGATTGAAACACGCAGACAGCTAAATCCCATCTCTGCAAACAACCGGATGTCGTCCGGGTAGCGGTGATAAAAATCGATCGCCACATCTTTAAGGCTTTGGCTGCCTGCAACGCGCGCCAGTACCGGGCCAAAAATTCCCTGTGGCTGAACATCAGAGGTTGAGAGGCCTTTACCCTCTTCACGCCATGCGCCTTCAACCTGATTAGCGGCAACAGCTCCGCCCCATAAAAATGAATCCGGGAAAGTTTTCATCCTGTTCTCCTTTATCGATGAGTTACGCTGAGTAACGGCGTTTTTGCTGTGACAGCGGCCCCCGCCACGGTCATCACCTCACGATACTCATCGCTGTTAGTGATAATGATCGGGGTTGCCAGGTCATATCCGGCATCAAGAATGGCCTGACGATCAAACTCCAGCAGCAGATCGCCGGGCTTAAAGGTATCGCCCACTGTTACATGTGCCGTGAACGGTTTGCCGTCGAGCCTGACAGTATCGATTCCCACATGGATCAGCAGCTCAATCCCACTATGGCTCAGCAGCCCGATGGCGTGCCGGGTCTGAAACAGGGAGGCAACCTCACCCGCGAAGGGAGCCATGACTTTGTTGTCGGCAGGAATGATGGCCGCGCCCTGACCCAGCAGGCCACTGGCAAAGGTTGGATCCGGCACCTGATCAAGCGCCAGGACGGTACCGGTCATCGGTGAAAGAATGTCATCTTCACCAGGGATCACCGGCATAACCGCGCCTGAGGGCGTGGCACCGGGCATACCCGCAACCAGCGTCATGCCGCAGCTCAGGATCAGCGCCAGTAGCGTCCCGACAATACCGCCCCACAATGTGGCATCGACCCCGCCAGGCGGGATCATCTGGGCGATAGTGAAGATGTTGGCAAAGCCAAAAGAATAAACGTGCGTATTGCTGAAACCGATAATGGCACCGCCGATAGCTCCGGCCACACAACCAAAGATAAAGGGACGCCGCAGCGGCAGATTAACGGCATAGACAGCCGGCTCGGTAATACCAAAAATCCCAGCGGTCACGGATGAGCCCGCCAGCATCTTCTGCCGCGCATCTCGACTGCGCAGAAAAACGCCGAGCGCCGCGCCAACCTGGCCCGTGACAGCAGGCAACAACATGGGCAGCATTGAGTCATGTCCCAGCACCGCAAGATTGTTGATCATCAGTGGCACCAATCCCCAGTGCAAACCAAAAATCACACAGACCTGCCACAGCGCGCCCATGGCCGCCCCAGCTAGCCAGGGGGCCAGCGCATAAATCCACTGGTAACCATTCGCCAGCATCTGACTTAAGCCAGTAGCCAGTGGGCCAATCACCAGGAATGTCAGCGGCACAGTGATGCTCAGACAGATCAATGGCGCAAAAAAGGTTTTCATAGCGGCGGGCAGTCGCCGGGTACTCTGTTTTTCCAGCCAGCAACTCACCCAGGCAGCAAGGATAATAGGGATAACCGACGCGCTGTAATTAAACCAGGTCACAGGGATGCCGAGAAACGCTTCCGTCATCGCACCGGACTGCTGGCTGGCATTAAAGGCGGTAATTATCGTCGGATGGGTCAGCGCCCCGCCAATCACCATGGTAATAAAAGGATTACCGCCAAACTTTTTTCCGGCGGTGTAGCCCAGCACCAGTGGAAAAAAGAAAAACAGTGCATCACTTGCTGCAAACCAGATTTTATAGGTTCCACTGTCAATAGAAAGCCAGCCGCAGACCACGGCCAGCGCCAGTAAACCTTTAAGAATACCTGAGGCGGCAAGAACGCCGATAAACGGGGTAAAAATACCTGACACATTGTCGATCAGGCGGCTGAAAAGATGACCCTCGGCCTGTGGTTCTACAGCGTTCTCGTCAGCCAGGCCCGCTTCAGCATGCACGGCCTGCCAGACATCATTAACATGGTTGCCAATCACCACCTGAAACTGACCGCCGCTTTCAACGACCATAATAATGCCCGGATTTTTCTTCAGTCCTTCAGCATCGGCTTTGTGATTATCTTTCAGTTTAAAACGAAGCCGGGTGGCACAATGAACCAGACTTACGATGTTATCCCTGCCACCGATATGGCTGAGGATATCCTGAGCCAGCGTATGATATTCCATCTCGATTTCCTTAAACCGATGCCCGTGGACATCCATTGACTGAGCCAAAAAAAAAACCTGAGAACGTCCTCCTTTCAGAGAGGCCGCACTCAGGTTTTGCCTGCGTTAAGCAGTAACAATCCCGTTTTATGGGGCTTATTGCCCCTCTTTCCTCACCCTTTCAATATGAATGGCAAGAAACATAATCTCTTCCGCGGTCAGCTCACGCTGATAGTTTTGTTGCAAATGCTGCGCAATTTTCACCGCGCATTTCCAGGCTCTGGGATAGTTATCTTTTACTGCTGTATGCAGCGACACATCGTCATCCTTTACCACGGTAAGCGTCAGCATTCGTTGAGCAAAAAACTTCAGATGGGTGACAAACCGCTGGTAACTCAGTGACGATTCGTTGTATTCCAGATGCAATTGATACTTCACTAATTGCAAAATCTCCTGCATGACCCGAGTGACATGCATCACTTCCGGCATTTCGTTATTAAGCTGTGCCGTCACCAGATGAAGAGCGATGAATCCGGCTTCATCCTCAGCCAGTTCGACATTCAGACGACGGGAAATGATAGCCCTGGCCTGCTGACCCAGTTCGAACTCTTTGGGATAGAGGCGTCTGATATCCCACAGCAACACATTTTTAATCGCCAGACCTTTGTTCTGCCTTTCAATGGCAAAATAGCAGTGGTCAGTCAACGTGATATACAAGCTATCCTGCAATTTCCCCAAACGTTGTGTCGCAAGATCAATAATGCGGTCGCAGGTGGTCATCACTTCAGGAGGGATTTGGTGTAACAACTCCTCCAGCCGACGTACCAGCAGATCACTTTGCAGCGCGAACACTTTCTCAATTAGCGCAGCATTGAGACTGTCACCGACGCGCTTCTGGAAGGCCAGTCCACGCCCCATGACGACCTGCTCGCGCCCCTGCTCATCCTGAGCCATCACCACGTTATTATTAAGAATTTTGGCGATTTTCATCGGAACCCCAGAAACAAAAAAAACCTGACATCGGGCAGAGGCCAGAAGTCAGGTTTTGCCTGCCTAAGCAGTAACAATCCAGTTCGGGCACTCTATCAGTTTTAGTCGCGACCTCAATCTGTCGTAGCAAAAAGCGTGACGGCGATCGAGATCCTCTTGTTCGCTTAAAAAGTTACTCCTGTTCTACGTTAGGTTATCCAGGCATCCTGCGTGTGGAATATATCCGCCAGACGATGCCAGCGCTGAACACCGGGTTGCAGTTCCAGCCAGCTCAGTCGGGTAATAGATTGGCCCCCCATCTCTACTGTGGGGATCATTAATATTCATCCGAAGATCCTGCACGCGTCGGGTCGTCAGATCGTCGGTGTGCTTACGGTAGACGATATCTGCGTCGAGAGGTGCATCGGGAATATGGGGTCACCGTGACAAATCCTGAATAAAGGTTAAAGCTAATTGCTTAATATAGGCGATATGTGAGGCATGATTGTATCCGCTGCCGCCATTCCAGCTCATTTTATTCCGATACTCCGGGTTATGAGTTAATCCATTATCATTAAGCGTTTTACGAAAGCAGAACCTCTCACCCAGAACAGGAACCGGGGGATTGAAACCCTACTACAGTAATATTGCGGGACAATTAGGTTTTGCCTGATGCCCGGTTACAATCCGTTGCTGAAATCAGCAGCACCTTATCACTGCTTTTTAACATTAACTTGCACGGGTAGTTTATATTTTGAGAAAATGTGAGCCCATTAACGCTTAATATCAGGAAGGCCGCCCTGAAAGTGATAACGATTAATTTAAGAGCGCATGAATCTCAACGAAAAAAACCTGACTAATTTTTTAATGAAAAGCGCCGTGTACAGGCGAAAGGCTATTAATTAATCTCCGCGACAGCGAATCGTTTAAACCTGTTCGCCAGAAATACTATCGTTTCTTAGTTAATGTCAGGTAGATAAGCGTGATAAACATTATGACTGCCTGAACAAAAAGCGTGAGCTATGCATTCAGGTCAGTGGGGGATTAAGCCAGCACTCAGCCCCCACATTCTTATGACGGTTTCACTGAGAATCTACGTAAAACTACAGACAAAAAGCAGTGCGGATCCAGGCAACACGCTAGCTTCTGTGTTTTGACCAACCTCGTTCTGAGAGATAAGCGATAACGACCGAGGTAAAAGTAGCAGCAATCATTGAGGGTAATATCGTGGAAGGGTCACTTTCCCTGAATGCCGTGGCACAGAAATGGGCAGCACGCATTCAAAAACAGCAACGCCGGAAGGTTCGCTTCCGGCGTTGTGGCGATTAAGCGGCTTTAACGGCGCGCACTTTCTTTGCAGCAGGCTCTTCTGCCTGCTCATCTGCACCATCGCCTGACACGGCTTCAGGCTGTAAGACGGTTGCTGCTGCTTCGGGCAGTTTACTGGTGCGCAGAATATGCTGAACCGCCTCTTTCTGCTCTGCCATCAGCAGGCCCAGCGTTTCTGCCTGAGATTCATCCAATGCAGGTTGATGCTGTAGCAGCCAGTCAGTGAAGGCTTCGGCCATATCGAGCATTTTGTCGTAGGCATCGGCCTCTTTCTTATTGGCAAACGTCATCTTCTCTTCACCCTTTCTGACTACTACAAATTTTGTTTCAACAGCCATCTTTTCGCCCTCAGGTACTGTGTATTCATACAGTGTATCATGCCTGTTATGCTTTGCCAGCAGAGAATAGCGTTAACAGGTTATCTGCAGGGTAAACTTAACCCGGGACACGCTTTTTTTATTTCTCGTGGCTTATTCTCTACCGCGAGGTCAGCTGACTAGATCAGCAACTCTTCGAGAAACATCGCCAGCGCTTTTCGCGGATCGTCCTCTTCGGAGACGATCACTTCGATTCCCCATTGCCCCAGCACCTCTTTAGCCACCGGGTTATTCCGGTTAGTGAACAGGTACGATTTTGGCCGTGCTGTCGTCAGCCCGGTGCGGCCCCACATTTTGGTCAGACGATAAAAAAGCAGGCGAATGTTGAAATCACTAATGCTGTAGCCGACAAACAGCACTGAATTCCCCATTACGTCGTGGGTCAGTTTGATGTCGAGCGGCGAGTCAAAATAGAGACGCTCAAAATAGCTGCTTTCATCAAGCACAATGGAAGTATCATCATCGAAATCACCGTGCAGCTTGATGATATGACGCTTATCTTCGGTCAGCGAGACCAGGTCCGCAGCGTTCGCCACTTTATAATAGGGTACGCCGTGCGCATCGTGCGCCGCTTCCAGCCAGCGATCGTAATTAGTAGTGTAGATACGCGAAAAATTACCCTGCGTAATCATGGTATGAATTTCAGAAGACCGGACATCGATATCCGGGCGGTGCCACTCCCGGTCCATCCAGCTGCGCAATGGGCCAAGCGAACCTTTTTTCTGTTTGTAATATTCCGCCAGCGACAGATGTGTGCCATAGGTATTAAAGATTTTTGAATCGTAGCCCAACTCGTTAGCGAGATGGGAAATCAGTTCATGCCACTCGGGTAGGCCAAAATTGCGCGAAATACCGGCGCCGGCAAAAAGAATCAATTTACCGGAATCATAGGCGCGTTTGAGTTCAGGTTTCATGCCACTCCCCGCGAGTTTTTTAAAAAGGTGGCGAAGCTATCCAGCGCGATGCGCCGCATCGAGAGCTCATTCTTGAGTTCGCCCATTTCTGCAAAGGTCTGCTCATAACCTTCGGGAATAAATACGCAGTCCCACTGAAAGCCGCGCGTTCCGGCAGGTTTAGCGGCAATGGTGCCGCGCAGTTCGCCCGAAAACTGGTACATTTTGCGACCATCGCAGTAGCCCAGCACCGTTTTGGCCGTCACAGCCTGGCTGTCGAGCCCCTGCACCAGCGCGGTAAAGCGCTCAGCATGCAGGCGGTTCCAGAAGATGCGGGTCAGACCAGCGGGGAGACCATTCAGGCCATCCAGATAGAGACCGGTATGCTCCACAAACAGGGGGCGACCAATCAGCGAAAACGCTTTGGTCAGTTTGTCGCGCACCAGATCAAGCTCGTTTTCGGTCTGAATTTCTTCGATGCGACGGGCGATGGGCAAGACTTCAACCCCGACAGGTTCAAGTATTTTGCGCACCTCCGCCAGCTTTTGCTCATTGGCAGAAAGGAATCTGATTTTCATGGGGCTTCCAGGTCAATTACTCCGCCACGCAGTGAGGATTTTATGAAAACAGGCGGGCAGGATAAATCACTAACGCTGGAGAGTGTAGTTCAATTCTGTAGTCATCAGGTTGCAGAGTGCAGAACCGGCAGCAACTGGGGAGCCGGTTCTGCAGATTCAGTAAATAATGCCCGGTGGATTGACCGTGGAGTGAGTGATCGCTTCATCCTGTTCGCCCCAGCGGGCCAGCACCTGCTGATACTGCCCCCCCGAGAGGGTACCATCCAGTGCAGCCTGCAGCGCGGGTGCCAGACCATTACCCTTTTTTGTGGTCACGGCAACCCAGGCACGAAACGGCCCACTGCCCACCAGCTTTATCTGTCCGCGTGACGCCACTTTCCAGGCCGCCATGGAGTGGGGCCCGAACATCGCATCGGCGCGTCCCGACAGCAGCGTCAGCGTAGCCGATGCATCATCGGTGAGGTAAATCGGCGTCACGGCAGGCAGACCTTTAGCCCGGTTCTGCTGATCCCAGCTCAGCAATATGCGCTCCTGATTGGTCCCTGAAGAGACGATAATGCGCTTACCGGCAATATCCGCCGGGCTATTAATCACGCTGATTTTACTGTCGCTTTTTACCGCAAAGGCGTGGTTATCAGCGCGATAGGTTGCAAAATCGAACTTCTTCTTGCGCTCTTCAGTAACGGCAATATTAAACATTGCGACATCATAGCGTCCGGCGCTGATACCCAGCGGCCAATCCTCCCAGGAGGCAGGAACCAGCTTCAGCTTTAAGCCCAGGCTGTCAGCCAGCAGCCTGGCGATGTCCGGGTCGCTGCCGATCCGCGTGACGTTGTCAGAGGCCAGCAACGACAGCGGCGGTGAGTGGGTCGCCGAGGTCGCAACCGTCAGCGTGCCGGGTTCGATAAAGTGAAAGTCAGCCGGAATTTTCGCGATTGCCTGCGGATTAGCCGGGGCATGGATTGGCGTCTCGTTTTGCAGGACATCGAGTTTCTCAGCCGCCGAACAGGTCAGCACCGGGAGCAGCGTCAGCGCTGTTAACGTCAGCGCCCTCATAAAACGCGCGCCAGAAAACGGCGGGTGCGCTCATGGCGCGGATTGTTGAGCACCTGCGTGGTGCTGCCCTGCTCGACAATCCGGCCATCCACCATAAAGACCACGTTGTCCGCCACTTCACGGGCAAAGCCGATCTCATGGGTCACAATCACCAGCGTGGTGCCGGAACGCGCCAGCTTTTTAATCACATCCAGCACTTCACCGACCAGCTCCGGGTCCAGCGCCGAGGTTGGCTCATCGAACAGCATCACGCGGGGATTGAGCATCAGGGCGCGCGCAATGGCGATGCGCTGCTGCTGCCCGCCCGACAGATGACGCGGCCAGGCATCGGCTTTATAGCGCAGGCCGACAATATCCAGCAGTTCGCCCGCCCGCGCTATTGCTTCAGATTTCGTCAGCTGACGATGGGCAATCGGCGCTTCAATCAGGTTATCCAGCACGCTGAGGTGCGGAAACAGATTGAAGTTCTGAAACACGTAGCCGACGTTGATGCGTTGCCGCAGAATCGCCTGCTCTTTCAGTTCATAGAGCTTATTGCCGCGCTGCTGATAGCCAATGTAGTCACCGTCAATCTGAATGAATCCCTCGTCGACCCGCTCCAGATGATTGATGGTTCGCAACAGTGTCGATTTGCCGGAGCCGGATGGCCCCAGAATCACCGTGACCGATCCGGGTTCCAGCGACAGCGAAACATCATCCAGCGCTTTGTGTTTACCAAAACGCTTGGTCACGCCGGTAATGCTGATAGCACCTGTTGTGTGTGAAGTGCGGTAATCAATGGCTTCGGACATGGCTGATCTCCTCGGTCGGATGACGTGGCGTGACGCGATTGCGCCATTGTTTCCAGCGCGAAGGCTGAGGTTGACGGTTCACGCTGCGGGCCAGCCAGCGCTCAACGTAAAACTGAATCACGGACAAGACGGTGGTGATAATCAGATACCAGGCGGCACCGACCATTAGCAGCGGGATCACTTCCTGATTACGGTTGTAAATCATCTGGATGGTGTAAAACAGCTCGGGCATCGCCAGCACGTAAACCATCGAGGTGCCTTTTGCCAGACTGATGATCTCATTGAATGCGGTCGGAATAATCGCGCGCAGCGCCTGCGGCAGAATGATGCGAAAGGTCCGGCGCGAGGCGGACAGACCCAGCGCGGATGCGGCTTCAACCTGACCGTGATCGACGCCGAGGATCCCGCCGCGGATAATCTCCGCACTGTAGGCCGCCTGCACCAGCGTCAGACCGATTACCGCCGCCGGGAACTGGCCCAGCACGTTAATCGTCTGAAACGCGCCCCACGACAGGCCAGTAAACGGAATGCCAATCGACAGCGTGTCGTAGAGGTAGGAGAAGTTATAAAGAATGATCAGCACTACGATCAGCGGCAGTGAACGGAACAGCCAGATGTAGCCCCACGCCAGCGTGCTCAGCAGCCACGACGAGGAGAGGCGTGCCAGCGCCAGCAGACCGCCAAAAAAGAGGCTGAATATCGTGCCCAGCAGGGTCAGTAGCAGTGTCTGACCCAGGCCGTGCAGGATCACCGGATCAAAAAACCAGCGGGCAAACACGCCCCATTCCCAGCGCGGGTTAAAGGCCACTGACTGCACCACGCCCGCCAGTATGAACAGCGCCACGATAGCACCTGCGGTGCGTGCCGGATAACGCGCCGGGACCACCTGAAGATGTTGATGTTTGCTCATCGTCACTCCTTAACTCGCCTCAGCGACGTTACAAACGCCGATCACTTTAATAAAACGCAGGCGCCCGTCATGCGGCGGCTGGCCGTAACGCTCCAGATCGCCGCTCAGATCAAACTGTGGCTGATAGCCGTGACCGGTATAAAGGCGCACCGCCTCCGGCTGGCGAAAGCCGGTGGTGAGAAACAGCCGCTGATAGCCCGCCTGCAGGGCGCGCCGTTCCAGCTCCTGCAACACCACCAGCGCCAGCCCCTGACGGCGCAGATCGCTACGGGTCCAGATGCGCTTCAGCTCAGCGGTCTGTGGGTCATAAGGTTTGTAAGCGCCCATCGCGATGATCTCACCGTCGCGTTCCAGCACAATAAACAGCCCCTGCGGCGGCAGATACCATTCGGTCAGTTCCTGTTCTTTATGGCGGGCAAAATAGTCACCATAACGCGCGGAATATTCACCAAACAGGCCGCCCAGAATCGGTTGCAGCTCTGGTGCTTCGGGCGAGACCTCACGAAAAGTGGATTCACTCATGGTCAACTCCTTAGTCGCCCAGCCCGGCGGGGTTGATTTCAGAACGATCGATATGCTCAACACCTTCACCCCAGCGGTTCAGCACTTTCTGATAATCGCCATTGGTGATGACGCCATTCAGCGCAGTGCTGATCGGTTCCGCCAGACCGCTGCCTTTCTTCACCGTAACGGCAATGTGCGCCGCTTTTGGCCAGCCGCCATCCACACTGCCGACCAGCCGGGTTTTACCGGTCAGCGCCGCTTTCCAGGCACCAATCACGTTAGGACCAAAGTAGGCATCGGCTCGCCCCGCCTGCAGTGCCAGCGTCTGTGCGGCATCATCTTTGGCGTAGATCGGGGTAAAGGCTTTCAGACCCTTTGCCTGATTCTCTTTATCCCATGCCAGCAGAATCGCCTCCTGATTGGTGCCGGATCCCACAATGATCCGCAATCCGGCAATGTCTTCCGCCTTGGTCAGTGACTTAATCGGGCTGCTGGTTTTGACATAAAAGCCGAGTGAGTCTTTGCGGTAAGTCGCGAAGTCGAACTTCTCTTTGCGCGCTTTAGTCACGGTAATGTTGGAGATCGCCGCATCATATTTGCCCGAGGCCACACCCAGCGGCCAGCCTTCCCACGACGTCGATATGACATTGAGTTTTAATCCCAGGCTGTCAGCAACCAGTCGTGCAATATCCACCTCGCTACCGAGCAGGGTTTTGTTGTCATCGGAAAACACCGTCAGCGGCGGAGAGTTCAGCGCCGCTACGGCCACGGTAAAGGAGCCAGGTACCACAAAGTGATGGCCCGTGGGCAGTTGCGCGATGGCGTCGGGATTCTTCACCGTATTAATCGGCGCTTTATTGGCTTCCAGGCTGACGCGCTGGCCGTTATAAGAAACGCTGGTGCCTTCAGCCAGTACGTTGCTGCTGGCGGCCAGAATAAGCAGGGCGATAAGACGCGATGATGTTTGCATGGCTTGTGCTCTTATTGTGAGGTGAACTGATTAACGGGTTGTTTCAGGGCGAAGCTGTCGCGCAAAGTACTGCCCGGGTAGTCGCGGCGCGTCAGGCCGCGTGCCTGCAGAATCGGTACCACACGGTCGACAAAACGTTCAAAGGTATCGGGTGTGCCGCCGTTAATGATGAAGCCGTCAGCAGCACCGGTCTCAAACCAGTGCTGTAAGCCATCCGCCACCTCTTCCGGCGTGCCGTGGAACAACGGGCGCGGCGTTGCCGCTTCCAGCGCAGCCTGGCGCAAGGTGTGCCCCTGCTGCTGCGCTTTACGTTTGATCTCGTCGGTGGTGCTGCGGAAACTGTTCTGCCCGATATCACCGATGTCCGGGAATGGCTGATCCAGCGGGTATTGTGAAAAGTCATGATGGTCGAAGAAACGGCCGAGATAGTTAAGCGCATCGGTAATCGACACCAGCGCCGCCGTGGTCTGATACTGGCGCTCCACATCCTCCGCATCATCGCCAACGATCACACTGACCCCCTGGAAGATGTGCAGATCGTCTGGCTGACGGCCGTTCGTCACCAGTTGCTGTTTCACATCCTGGTAAAACGCCTGTGCTTCCTCGCGGGTCGGCTGATGGGTAAAGATGGCGTCCGCATGGCGCGCCGCCAGCTTTTTACCGTCATCGGACGCACCCGCCTGGAAGATAATCGGACGGCCCTGCGGCGTGCGGGCGATGTTCAGCGGCCCCTGAACCTGGAAGAAGTCACCGTGATGATCGAGCGTGTGCAGCTTTGTCGGGTCGAAGAACTGTCCGCTCACTTTGTCCCGCACAAAGGCATCCTGCTCCCACGAATCCCATAACCCTTTCACCACCTGCAGATATTCATCGGCGATGCGATAACGCAACGCATGCTCAGGATGTTTCTGCCGAGAGAAGTTTTTCGCTGATCCTTCCAGCGGCGAGGTCACCACGTTCCAGCCCGCGCGACCGCCGCTGAGATGATCGAGGCTGGCAAACTGACGGGCCACGGTGAACGGCTCGCTGTAAGAGGTGGAGACCGTGCCGACCAGCCCCAGATGTTCAGTGACACCGGCCAGTGCCGAGAGCAACGTCAGCGGTTCAAAGCGATTGAGAAAGTGCGGGATCGACTTTTCATTAATGAACAACCCGTCAGCGACAAACAGAAAATCGAGCTTGCCCTGTTCCGCTTTGCGGGCGATTTTTTTGGCGTACTCCAGGTTAATGCTGGCATCGGCCTGCGCCGCCGGATGGCGCCAGGCGGACATATTTCCTGATGCGCCATGCAGAATAGTGCCCAGCCGAAGTTGTCTTGTGGTCATGATGCTCTCTCTTTTTTAGTCGTAGCGATGCCCGACGACGGTTGTCAGAACAATCGTGTTTTAGCGGATTGCAGATGAATTCAGTTCAGAATGGCTTCCCGACATCGCGCATTGAGATGTTGCAGCGCCTGGCGGGCCAGTCGGGCGAAATAGTCGGCGGCAGGAGCAATCAGCGCCTCATCCGGGGTAAAGCTGGCATGGTGCAGACCAAAGTCACTGGCGCTGCCGATGCTGACAAACGCGCCCGGCACCTGTTGCAGATAGAAGGCAAAATCTTCACCCAGCAGATGCAAATCGGCGGTCTGCACCCGATAGCCCACCTGCTGCGCCACTTCACTGCTGAAGTTCGCCCAGTGCGCATCATTGATCAGCACCGGCGGGCC
Source organism: Pantoea sp. AS142 (assembly GCF_037152305.1). Lineage (NCBI taxonomy): Bacteria > Pseudomonadati > Pseudomonadota > Gammaproteobacteria > Enterobacterales > Erwiniaceae > Pantoea > Pantoea sp. AS142. The sequence goes on from NZ_JBBCMO010000003.1 coordinate 157,131, forward strand.
GGGATGCCAGCTCAGGGTCGCCTGCGCGCCATTGGCTTCAGCGAAGTGTTCAACCAGGTTGCGAACCCGTTGTTCCAGTTCGGCGCGCAGTTGTAAATCGTGGGTACGGGCCGTGCCGCCAAACTCCACGCCGCCAGGTAATACATTCCAGCTTTTGCCACCGTCGATGCGGGTAATGCTTAGCACCAGGCTGTCCAGAGCGTTGAAACTGCGGCTGGTGAGTCCCTGTAACGCCTGGATAATCTGGCTAGCGGTCACAATGCTGTCGACGCCCTGTTCCGGGTAGGCGGCATGGGCGCCTTTACCGGTGACGCGGATAATAAATTTGTCAGCATTGGCGTAAAAGGCCCCGCTGCGGGTGGCGAATGTGCCGACGGGCAGCGACGGCTCGTTGTGCAAGCCGAAAATGGCCTGAACTTCATCCAGCACGCCCGCTTTGATAAACTGACGCGCCCCGCGCGCTATCTCTTCTGCGGGCTGGAACAGGATGCGCACCCGGCCAGGCAGTTGATCGGCCTGTTCGTTGAGCTGTAACGCCGCGCCCAGCATCACCGCGCTGTGCAGGTCATGACCGCAGGCGTGCATCACGCCGGGATGGCGGGAGTGAAAACGTACCCCACTCGCCTCATGGATCGGCAGAGCGTCGATATCGGCACGCAGTGCTATCACCGTCTCTCCACTGCCAATCTCTGCCACCACGCCGGTCTCCAGCGGATAGTCTGGCAGCCGGATACCCGCCGCCTGCAACCAGCTACGCAGTCGCGCGGTGGTGGCGAATTCCTGACCCGATAACTCCGGCCAGGTGTGCAGTTCACGTCGCCATTCAATCAGTTGTGACTCTGGGTTCATGATGACTCTCCACTGAGGATCAGGCTGCAACCAGATGATGCGTTGCCAGCAGTTCAAGTGACTGCAGGCGGGCAACCGGCTCGGTAATCGGCGTGTCGATAACGAACTCATCAATATCGAAATTATGGTGCAATGCGTCCAGCTGGGCATGAACCTGTGCTGCCGTGCCTTTCAGCAGTGATGGCGTGCGCGGCTCAATCTGATAATCGCGGTATCCGCCCTGACGCACATAGCGCTCCGCCTGCTCAAGACTGGCGACATTGACGCCCGGTCCCCCTTTCACCGCCACATGGTAATGACGCAGCGTGGAAACCAGCAGGTCAGCCCCGGCGGGTGAGTCCGCCACCACCACTTGCACTGCCACCAGTGCGCGCTGCCCGGAACTCAGACGGGAGTAGGTACTCAGCGCGTGCTCCAGCAACTGACGATCGCCATTAAGGTGAGCCGCAAAGACAAACTGCCAGCCCAGACTGGCGGCCAGCCGGGCGCTCTCTTCACTGGCACCCAGCAGAAAACGGCTGACAGGACGTGACGGCAGCGGCGTTGCGGCTAAGCCCTCGTCATCGGGATGCGCCTGAGCGGGCGTCAGCCAGCTATCCAGCAACTGAAGCTGTTCGGCAAAGCTCCCTTTTTTCGTTGCATCGACACCCTGTTGCAGTGCATGGGTGGAGAGCGGCAGTCCGCCCGGCGCTTTACCTACGCCGAGATCGATGCGGCCCGGTGCCAGGGAGGCGAGCAGGTTAAAGTTTTCGGCCACTTTATAAGGGCTGTAATGCTGCAACATCACCCCGCCCGATCCGATGCGAATATGACGGGTCTGGGCAATGATCCAGGCAATCAACACTTCCGGTGAAGGGCTGGCGAGCTGCGCGGTGTTGTGATGTTCCGCCAGCCAGAAGCGGTGATAACCCCACTCTTCTGCCAGTTGCGCCAGTTGCAGCGTGCGCTGTAGCGCCGCAGTGGGCGACTCGCCCTGCAATACGGGTGCTTTGTCTAACAGACTTAATCGATATGCCATTCACCTGATCCTTATTGATTCCGGTTGCTGACCAGTGTGCTGCGCAGACGATTATTGGTAAAACATCATATTGTTTTATGCTTTATTGAATTCGTCATAATGGGAACGGCGTGAAGTAAAAGGCGTTGAACGGGTGCTGAAACAGAGATTTACCCCGCTATTTTGCGCGTAATTCTCATCGTTTACGGAGGTTTGCGTAATTGAAACCGGTGAAGTGGCAAAGGATTGCAGAAAAACGTCTTAACGTATCGAGATCTGACAGGCGTCATGTGTGAGCGTTAAAAGAATATCATCCATACGGCACTTTTAAGTTTTTTTACTAAAAAATCCTGTAAAGATAAAGTCAAAGTTGAATTGTCCGATTGCTGAGAAACCCCAGATGAGCGTGTGAGTAACGTTTCTGCAGCGTATTACAAAATATTTACTGAAAAGCCCGGAACGGGGTGGATACGGGCGAATTGAGCTGCTCCTGAAGCATTAACGAAAACTGTTCACGTAATGGAAGAAAATAACCTGCTATTGCCAATCTACGAGGCGTTGAATCCCACGGAGAAACAGAATGATGGGCATAATGAATAAACTGCAATTTTATTAGTCAATGTCTGGCGGAGAGAGTGTTTTCCATAAAGAATGCATCTTCGGTGAAAGCGAAAAATGTATGAGTCCCTATTATTCCGCCACTGGGTATCAGGTTATGTCTGCGTGCGAAATCGAAAAATGTGGAAAACCTTATCTTAACTTACCTGTGCATATTATTGAGAATAAAAGAGCTGTAGTTATACCCACGTTGCGTAATTTGGAGTTCATCCACGATTTTCGCAACGTCTCAGTGATTGAGTCGGGAAAAGTTCGTGCCCTTAAATTTAATGCTCCCTCCTCAGAAATAGGGATAGCAGATGATGGTTACCTGTTCGGACGGAAGCATTCCGTGCCACAGGTGACAACTGAAAAGCTCATATCCAATGCCTGTATGCTGCCAGAGAGCTGTGATCATTTTGTAATAACTGTCGAAATGCTTTGCGATGAGTTTCGTGAATGGCAGGAAAGCACGCTGGAGCTTATCGTCAATTAACCCGGCGAACTGCCTGAAGACATACGCATCAAATGGTGGCCTGCAGTCAATATTGTGCCCGCGCTGTTACCGGGGTGAAGCAAGATACTCTGCCATCCCTGACGTGGCCAGATATTGTTGCGTCCGGGATAATTAAACCCGTATCTGGGCAATGATAGACAGTGATCTTATCGAGTCGGCCTCTGATCCCTGGATGTAAGGAAGCGTGAATGCGCTTTTACCCTCAGCCACAACGGCAATACCCGTTCCCGGATAACGCAGGCAAGGAAGAGACGACAGCTTTCTTTAAACGCTGGCTTAGAACGGCGTCCTGCTTTTCTGAAATACCCTTTGTGGCTGCTGGGTGTTAACGGGATGATAGCGCGAGAAGTCTTTCTGCATCCCGCTTCACAATAAACCGACCCTTCTCACTGGCTCACTGGCACGCTTTCGTGCGACGCGTTTGCCCGGCAAATATTCACTTTTCTGACCCCCGCTAGCACTGATCATCGAAAAAAAAGACTATTCCGATCCTGAAAAGTGATCCACGTCACATTTTCAACATTAGACATACTAATAAATAAAATTTAACAACAAATCAATTGAATGATAATGATTAACATTTACACTCTCATCTGAATACAACAAAGCGTTAAACGCTGATTAATCCACAAATAATATGCGGTATTTACTCTTTTTGAGGTGAAAACACTAACCCATTTAGTGGTCAGGGTTCTTATCTGGTTAGTTAGTTTTATGTTTACTGGAGTTGTTGAGCGGACATCCAACACTGCTGACTTTGCGTCGGCAGGGTTATAGGTATTAACGCACAGGAACTGAACATGCTTTTACGCTCATCCACTCAAGCGGCACTGGAGCTCGCGCCAGCATCCAATGCCAGCGGTGCCGAAACGGCAATTTTTAACGATCAGCAACTGGCGGCCTGGTCGCAGCAGACTCAGGAGGTGCTGGCGCTGATGACCCGCACTGTAACCGGTGTAGAGAAGCCCTTCAGCGGTATTCTGCCACACGAACTGGCGGCGGAGTTCAGCGAGGTCGATCTCGACCGTCCGCTGGGTAATAACGATGCCGCACTGACGGAGTTGAGCCAGCTCTATCTTCGTGACGCCGTGTGGTTTCACCATCCTAAATACCTGGCGCACCTGAACTGCCCGGTCGTGCTGCCCTCTCTGATGGCTGAGCAGATTATGGCGGCGGTGAACAGTTCAGTCGATACCTGGGATCAGAGTGCCGGGGGCACGCTGATTGAGCAGAAGGTGATTGACTGGACGCTTGGCCGCATCGGTCTGCCTGCCGGATCCGATGGGATCTTTACCAGTGGCGGCACCCAATCTAACCTGATGGCAATGCTGCTGGCGCGTGACAGCTGGTGTGCGGCGCATCATAGCGGCCATCTTATTAAGCATCGCGGCCTGCCTGAGACCGCGTCGAAATGGCGAGTGTTTACTTCTAAACTCAGCCACTTCAGTATCCAGAAATCGATGGCGATTTTAGGGCTGGGCTATGACGCGGTTATCGCCGTTGACCACGACGCCCACTACCGCATGGATGCTGCATGCCTGGCGCAGGAGATCGAACGCTGCCGCAGTGAAGGACTGATTCCGATTGCCGTGGTCGCTACCAGCGGCACTACGGACTTTGGCAGCATTGATCCACTGCCAGAAATCGCCCGTCTCTGTGACGATTATGGTTTGTGGATGCACGTTGATGCCGCCTATGGCTGTGGGCTACTGGTCTCTGAGAATCATCGCTCACGTCTGAATGGCATCGAGCGGGCTGATTCCGTCACCGTCGACTACCACAAATCTTTCTTCCAGACTGTCAGCTGTGGGGCCTTCTTTGTACGAGACAGCCATAATCTGAAGCATGTCACGCACCACGCGGATTACCTGAATCCGCTCAGCGCACAGCAGGAAGGTACGCCTAATCTGGTTAACAAGAGCATTCAGACCACCCGCCGTTTTGATGCACTGAAAATGTGGCTGACACTGCGCGTGATGGGCCCGGCAGCGCTGGGTGACGCATTCGATACGCTGATACAGTTGACAGAGTCCGCTCATGAGCTGTTACGTGCGCATCCCGCCATTGAAGTGCTGCACGCGCCTGAGCTGACCACCCAGATTTTCCGCTATGTTCCCGGCAAAAATGCCAGCGATGCGCAGATCGACGAAATCAACGCCGCCATCCGTAAAGCGCTGTTCCGCTCGGGTAATGCTGTGATTGCCGGAACCAAAGTCGATGGGCGTCAGTACCTGAAATTCACCCTGTTAAATCCCACCACGACCGTCGCTGACATCGAAGATGTGTTGAGCCTGATTGCGCATTATGGCCGCGAACAGGTCCGTGCGTCTGCGCTGAGCGCGGCGAATCAGTGAGAGCTCTGAAATGAATAATCCCGTTTATGATTTTATTGGTATCGGCATCGGCCCTTTCAACCTGAGTCTGGCGTGTCTGAGTGAGCCAGTAGAGGGGCTGAACGGTCTTTTCCTGGATGAGAATCCGGGATTTGACTGGCACACCGGCATGATGCTGGAAAATGCCCATCTGCAAACGCCCTTTATGGCCGACCTGGTAACGCTTGCCGATCCCACCAGCCCCTATAGCCTGCTTAACTATATGAAGCAGAAAGGAAAGCTATACTCTTTTTATATCCGTGAAGACTTCTTCCTGATGCGAAAAGAGTATAACCAGTACTGCCAGTGGGCCAGTTCACGGCTCTCTAATCTACGCTGGAACAGCCATGTGGAATACGTCAGCTATGATGAGGCAGCCGGGATTTATAGCCTGCAGGTGACCGACACCATTAACGGTCAGAAACAGAGTTATCGGGCACGTCATCTGATCCTCGGCACTGGGCCTAAAGCCTGGATGCCGGAATGCAGCCAGCCGCACTGTCAGCACCTGACACACTCCAGTGACTATCTGGTCAACAAAGCGGCACTGCAGCAGAAACGTTCGATCACCGTGCTGGGTAGTGGTCAGAGCGCAGCGGAAATTTACTACGACCTGCTGACCGATATCGACCGCTTTGGCTATCAGCTCAACTGGATCACCCGCGCGCCCCGCTTCTACCCGCTGGAGTACACCAAACTGACGCTGGAGATGACCTCACCAGAGTGGGTCGACTATTTCCACGCCCTGCCCGCCAGCACCCGCGATGAGCTAAATGCGCGTCATAAAAATCTCTACAAGGGAATCAACAGCAGCTTAATCAATGACATTTACGATCTGATGTATGTCAAACAGCTTGACGGAGAGCTCAACGTTAACCTTTTCACCCACTCGGCCCTGACCGCTATGCGCTGGCTACCGCAGGGAGAATTCGAGCTGACGCTGCATCAGGAGGAGCAGGATTGCACCTTTACCCGTCGCACCGAAGGACTGGTTATGGCGACCGGCTATCACTACCGGCCACCGATGTTTTTAGAGGGCATCAACGCGCGCTTGCGCTGGGATGACAAAGGCCGCTACGACGTGCAGCGCAACTACAGCATTGACTATCACAATCAGATCTTTGTGCAGAACGCCGAGCTACATACCCACGGATTTGTCACACCGGATCTGGGCATGGCCTGCTACCGCAACTCGGTACTGCTGCGCGAACTGACCGGACGCGAGGTCTATCCGGTTGAGCGTCAGATCGCCTTCCAGACCTTTCCGGCTAAATCGGAGCGCTGATATGAATTCACAAACGCTGTTCAGTGCCGATCGTCCCGCCGGCCTGTTTACCCTCAGACCGATGCTTGAGAGCGATGCGCCGCTGATCCATAACTGGGTAACCCGCGATTACGCCCGCTTCTGGGGAATGCAGCAGCAGAGCCTGAAGCAGGTCGCTGAGTTCTATCACACGCTGACCGCTTCGGACCCCAATGCGGCGCTGATTGGCTGCTGCAACGACCAGCCAGTCTGTCTGATTGAGTGCTATCGCGCCTGCGACGATGAGGTTGGCAAATTTTATTCTGCCGCGCCCGACGATTACGGCATGCACATTCTGATTGCCCCTGTCAGCCAGCCGGTAAAGGCTTTTAGCTGGCAGGTCTTCACACTGGTCATGGACTACATGTTCAGCCGTCCTGAGGTGCGCCGTGTGGTGGTGGAGCCGGATGTGCGCAATGAGAAGATTCACATACTGAATAAGCGCGCCGGTTTCCGTTACCAGCACACTATCGATATGGGTCATAAAACCGCCTGGCTGGCTTTTTGCCAGCGGGAAGATTATCAACACGCGTTACTGGAGTCGCAGATTATGAACACCCCCTCTTCACTGATGAACGGCACACATCTGACAGGCGACGACTGGAGCCAGGCAAACCGCATGCTGATCCGCAAAGCGATTGCCGAGTTCGCGCATGAAAAAATCATTACGCCACAGCAATCCGGCGACGGCAGCTATCAGCTCGCAGTGCCGGGCGGTGAAGCGAGTTACCATTTTCGCGCCGCGCGGCTGGCGCTGGATCACTGGGAAATCGACGTTGATTCACTGCGCAAGCAGGAGAACGGGCACGATCTGCCGCTGGACGCATTGCAGTTTATCGTTGAGTTCAATGGGGAGATCGGCATTACGCAGGCACTGCTGGCGACCTATATGGAGGAGATCAGCAGCACGCTTTGCAGCAGCGTTTATAAGCTGCAGAAGAATAATCCCGACAGCCAGGCGCTGGTCTCAGCCGATTTCCAGACGGTGGAAGCCGCGATGACCGAAGGTCATCCTTGCTTTGTCGCCAACAATGGACGTATTGGATTTGATGCGCACGACTATCTGGCGTTTGCACCGGAAGCCGCCGCGCCCGTTCATCTCCTCTGGGTCGCGGTTCACCGCCGCAACGCGCATTTCTCCAGCCTGAGCGAGCTGAGCTATGAGCAGTTAATGCGTGACGAGCTGGGCGACACGACCGTGGAACAGTTTAATGCGCAGCTGGTGAATAAAGGGCTGGCGGTTGAGGAGTATATCCTGATGCCGGTGCATCCGTGGCAGTGGCAAAACAAGCTACTGACCGTCTTTGCGGCAGACATCGCCAGTCACGATATTGTTTATCTCGGTACCGGCGACGATGCTTACCAGGCGCAGCAGTCGATCCGCACCTTCTTTAACCGCAGCCAGCCCTCGAAGCGCTACGTGAAAACCGCCCTGTCGGTACTTAACATGGGCTTTATGCGCGGTCTGTCGCCCTACTATATGGCGACAACGCCCGCGATAAATGGCTGGCTGGAACAACTGGTCGCAGGCGATGCGTGGCTGAATCGCTGTGATTTCCGCATCCTGCGCGAAGTCGCGGCGGTCGGCTATCACAACCGCTATTATGAGCAGGCGATCAAAGGCGACTCCGCCTATAAAAAGATGTTCGCTGCCCTGTGGCGGGATAATCCTGCGGCCAGCCTGCAACCCGGTCAGCGTCTGATGACCATGGCCTCTTTCCTGCACGTCGATCAACATCAGCAGGCACTGCTGCCTGCGCTGATAGCGAATTCCGGTTTGCCCGCGAAGCAGTGGATAGAACGTTACCTGACCTGCTATCTCAGCCCGCTGCTGCACTGCTTCTATCAGCACGACCTGGTGTTCATGCCGCACGGTGAAAACCTCATCATGCTGCTGGAGAACAACGTGCCGGTCAGTGCATACATGAAGGATATCGGCGAAGAGATCGCCGTGATGAACCCGGATGCCGTGCTGCCGGAAGGCGTGCAGCGTCTGGCGGTGGATGTGCCGGAGAACCTGAAGCTGCTCTCGATTTTCACCGATGTGTTTGACTGCATCTTCCGCTTTATCAGCGCGATCCTGCATCAGTCAGGGACGCTGCCGGAGGAAGAATTCTGGCAGGCGGTGGCGCAATGCGTGAAGGATTACCAGCAGGCGCACCCGGAGCATGCCCTTAAGTTCGCGCGCTATGACATGTTCGCGCCGGAATTTACCCGTTCCTGCCTGAACCGCCTCCAGTTGGCGAACAACCAGCAGATGATAAACCTCGCCGATCCTGCGGAGAACCTTAAGTTCGCCGGAACCCTGGTCAACCCCATTGCCCGCTGGCGCTAAACGTTACGCTGTCACGAAATAATCTATGCGGTCACCCTGGTGGCCGCTTTTTTAATGGCCTTATCGCAGGTATCCGTAATGGCTTCTTTTGAACCAGTAGCGCACCTCACCGGGCGACAACTGATCTTTCCGCTGTCACTGGTATTATTTGAGCTCGCTACCTATATCGCCCATGACATGATCCAGCCCGGCATGCTGCTGGTGACGCAGGAATTTAAGGTCGGGCCGGAGTGGGTCTCCACTTCACTCACCGCCTACCTGGCCGGTGGCATTATGCTGCAATGGCTGCTTGGCCCCCTCTCTGACCGCATCGGACGGCGTCCGGTTCTGCTCAGCGGCGTGGCCTTTTTTATGCTCTCGTGTGTGGCGACGCACTGGGTGCAAAGCATTGAGCAGTTCGTCCTGCTGCGTTTTATTCAGGGGATCAGCCTCTGTTTTATCGGTGCAGTAGGTTACGCGGCTGTGCAGGAGGTCTTCACAGAGTCGCTGAGCATCAAAATGATGGCGCTGATGGCAAACGTCGCTCTGCTGGCCCCGCTGGTCGGTCCGCTGGCGGGCGCGGCTTTTCTTACCGTGGGTGAATGGCGCACCCTGTTCTGGCTCATTGGTGCTGTCGCGGCCCTCGCCCTGGCCGGGTTATGGTATGCCATGCCTGAGACGGCAGGGGATCGGCAGAAATCGCTGTCGCTGCGGTCAATAGGGCGTGGTTACCTGGTGTTGCTGAAGGATCGTCAGGTGATGCGCGGTTCACTGGCTATCGGGCTGGTCACCGTACCCTGCATCGCATGGGTCGCGTTATCGCCGGTGATTTTAATCCACGATGCGGGACTCAGCCGCATCGACTATGCGTTATTACAGCTGCCGGTCTTCGCCGCGATGATTGCGGGCAATCTGACGCTGGGGCGGTTAGCCAGCCGTCACCCCATTGAACAACCGTTACGGCTCGGTGCCTGGCCGGTCGTCTGCGGGCTGGCAATCGCAGGAACAGCTACCCTGCTAAATCCGCAAAGCTATCTGTGGCTGACCACCGGGCTCAGTCTTTATGGATTCGGAACCGGGCTGGTCAGCGCCGGACTCTATCGCATGACGCTTTTTTCCAGCCGTGCGGGGAAAGGCAGCGTGGCAGCGATGCTCGGCATGGTGAGTATTCTGATCATTGCGCTGGGCATTGAAGCCGCTAAAGCCGCCTATTTCCGCTACGGCACCGGGGGGTTCAGTCTGGTGAATCTGACCTGTGGCGTGCTGTGGCTGGTGCTGGTCAGCGCTTTCCTGCGTGCAGGTCAGCGGAAATTATGCGCGGAATAGCGATCCATAATTAATGAGCTGAAGGCAGTTAAAAATATCACCTGGCGGAATGGCAGAGAGTGATTTGCCATTCCGCCGGTTCTACGCACAGATGAAATCCCACTCATTCCCCGCATTTATTTTTTTCAGATAAGCTTTGACCAAATCGTTACTTTATCTGTGTGTTGCGTCATTCGATGATGATTCCGCCTGCTGAGGCAATTGATAACAAAGGAATTCACCATGAAGACGTTATTTCCCCTTACACCGCGCTCACGGACGCTGGTTTTTACTTTACTTGCCGGGACTCTTACTTTTAATGCGGCAGCCGCGCCGGTCAAAGGCGGCACGCTGATCTATCTGGAACAGCAGGCACATACCAATCTCTATCCGCCCGCCGGTGGCTTTTACCCTAATGGCGGCATTCTCAATCAGATCACCGATAAATTAACCTGGCAGAACCCCGAAACGCTGCAGGTTGAACCCTGGATTGCGGAAAGCTGGACCACCAACGCCGACAAAACTGAATACACCTTTAAATTGCGTCCGGGCGTGACCTTTTCTGATGGCACGCCATTAGATGCGAACGCAGTGGCGAAAAACTTTGATACCTACGGGCTGGGAAATAAAGCGCTGCGCCTGCCGGTATCGGAAGTGATTAATAACTATGAACGCAGCCAAGTTATCGACCCACTGACGGTGAAGTTCTATTTCAAAAAGCCGTCACCTGGGTTTTTGCAGGGCACCGCCACGATTGGCTCTGGCCTGATCTCGCTGAGTACGTTGGCGCGCAGTTTCGATCAGCTGGGTGATGCCCGTCATATCATCGGTTCCGGGCCGTTTGTGGTCAGTGATGAGAAGCTCGGTCGGGAAGTGGATCTGGTGGCGCGCAAAGATTATCAGTGGGGACCGAAAAACATTCAGCAGCAGGGGCCGGCCAATCTCGACGCGATTAAAGTGATTGTGACGCCGGAAGACAGCGTGCGCATCGGTGCACTGCTGGCGGGCCAGGCGGGGTTGATCCGTCAGGTTCAGGCCTACGATGAGAAGCAGGCTAAAGATCAGAACTTCCCGGTCTATGCCGCGCCGACACGTGGCGTCAACGACAGCCTGAGCTTCCGACCCGATAATCCACTGGTCAGCGATATCCGGGTACGTCAGGCGCTGCTGCACGCCACCAATGCGAAACAGGTGGTTGAGACGCTCTTCTCGCCGAACTATCCACAGGCCACCTCGGTCGTGGCGACCACCGCCGCCGGTTACGTCAATCTGGCGGACAAACTCACGTTTGATCTGGCAAAAGCGAAAGCATTGCTGGACCAGGCGGGCTGGCAACCGGGCGCAGATGGCATCCGTGAGAAAGCGGGTCAGCGACTGGCGTTAACCGTCTATGAATCGCTGCCGCAGCCGCAAAACAAAGAGGTACTGCAACTGGTGGCCCAGCAGTGGCGACAGGCGGGCGTTGCCCTTACCGTTAAAGCTGGTGATGCGGGCAGCAAAACGCTGGATAACCTCGATCCCCTTAAAACGCCGCTTAACGTCACCGAAGTCGGCCGCGCCGATCCCGACGTGATCAAAAGCAGCTTCTACCCTGCCAACCGTGACAACCTGCTGCAGAAAGGCGGCTCAAGCAACAAAGTGAAAAACTTCCGCGACGACAAACTCAATGAGCTGCTGGTGGCGATCTCCGCTGAGGTTGATCCCGCAAAACGGCTGCAACTGACCGGTGACGTTCAGCGTTATCTGCTGGATCAGGCTTATGTGATTCCGATTTTCGAAGAGCCGCAGGTTTATGCTGGCGCGCCCTGGCTGAAAGGCGTCAGTTTTGAAGCGGTGGGCCGTCCGGCACTGTATAGCGCCTGGCTGGAAAAACAGTAAGCGGGAGGTAAAGATGCGTCATTATCTGCTGCAACGCGCTGGCCTGGGACTTCTGGTATTGTGGGCCGCGTTTACCCTGTCATTTGTGCTGTTGCAGGTGCTGCCCGGCGATGCGGTGCTGATCAAGTTTCAGAATCCCGATCTTGGCCTGAGCCCACAGCAGATTGCTGAGATGCGTCAGGCCTATGGCGCGGACAGCCCGCTGTGGCAGCAATATCTGCACACGCTGTTGGCGATGTTGCGTGGCGATTTCGGCTATTCCGTTCAGGCGGGCGTGCCGGTCAATGAACTGCTGACCAGCAACCTGCCCGGCACGCTGCGTCTTGCCCTGTGCGGTTTTTTGCTGGCGACGCTGCTGGCATTTTTGCTGGCGACACTGTCGCGGCTACCTGCCCTGCGCGGCCTGCGCAATTTGCTTCAGTCACTGCCCGCGCTGTTTATCTCCGTTCCGACCTTCTGGCTCGGCATCGCCCTGATTCAGCTCTTCTCATTTCAGCTGCGCTGGATCCCGGTGATCAATCCTTCGCCGTGGCAGGGACTGATTCTGCCCATTATCACGGTTGCCGTGCCTATCTCTGCGCCGCTGGCACAGATTCTGCTGCGCAGTATTGATGAGGTTTCAACCCGACCTTTTGTGGCCGTGGCGCGCGCTAAAGGGGCCAGCGAGCAATATGTATTGTGGCGGCATATCCTGCGCAACGCCATGCTGCCGGTGCTCACCGTCGCGGGCCTGCTGCTGGGCGAACTGATTGCCGGCGCACTGATTACAGAAACCGTGTTTGGCCTGGGCGGTCTGGGCCAGCTGACGCAGCAGGCGGTAAACAATCAGGATGTGGCGGTGTTGCAGGCGGTGGTGATGATCTCCGCGCTGGGTTTTGTGGTGATCAATCTGCTGGTGGATCTGTTGATGCCCTTGTTTGACCCGCGTTTACAACTGTTACGAGGTGCAACATGAGCCTGGTTGATTACGCTGCCGCCCGGCAACCCGTGGTGTCGAAGAGACGCAGTGTGCGTTTCGCGCCGGGCCTGTGGCTGGCCGTACTGGTCATGCTGCTGGCCATCCTGGCGGCATTATTCCCGTTACTCTTTACCCAGGCCAGCCCGGTTGAAGGGGTTGCGGGCGCACAGCGACTGGCTCCGCAGGCCGGACACTGGCTGGGCACCGATCAGCTCGGCCGTGATCTCTTTGCTCGTATTGTCTATGGCGCATCCCATTCGCTCTCTGCCGCAATAATGGCGGTGACGATTGGACTGCTGGCCGGTACCGCGTTGGGCGTACTCGCCGGTGCCCTGGGCAGTAAAACCGAATCAGTATTGATGCGTGCAGTGGATGTCCTGCTGGCCATTCCAGCGTTGCTGCTCTCCCTGAGCGTGTTAATTTTACTGGGCTTCGGCACTCTGAATGCCGCCCTCGCGGTGGGCATCGCCTCCGTCGCGAGCTTTGCCCGGCTGGCGCGCGCCGAAGTAGTGCGCATCCGTCACAGTGAATATGTTGAAGCGGCTTACGGCAGCGGCGGCCGCTTTTTCAGCGTGCTGTGGCGTCATATTCTGCCCAATGCACTGATGCCAGTGATCGCTTATGCCGCCCTGCAGTTTGGACAGGCGATTCTGGCGCTGTCGACCCTGAGCTTTCTCGGCTACGGCACCCCGCCGCCTGTGCCGGAATGGGGTCTGTTAATCGCTGAAGGACGGAATTATCTGGCTACCGCCTGGTGGCTGACCACATTCCCTGGTGTGGTGGTGGTCGCTGTAGTGCTCGCCGCCAACCGCATCAGCCAGCAACTTTCAGGAGGACGCCGATGAGCGCTCAGCCGTTACTCGCGGTCAACAATCTGACGCTAAGCTATCGCAGTGGCAACCGTTGGCAGCCGGTGGTGCATAACATCAGCTTCGAACTGCATGCCGGTGAGATGGTCGCGCTGGTCGGGGAGTCCGGTTCCGGTAAGACCACCACGGCGCAGGCGATAATGGGCCTGATGGCGGAAAATGGCCGTCGCGACGCAGGCGAAATCCGGCTCAATGGCGTGGATATCAGTCAGTGGTCGCAACAGCGCATTGATACACTGCGCGGTGCGCGTATCAGTCTGGTGCCACAGGACCCCGGCAACTCTCTGAATCCGGTTAAAACGGTCGGCGAACAGGTTGAAGAAATTCTGCGGCTGCATCTGCGATTACCGGCAGTACAGCGCCAGCAGCGGGTGATCGATCTGCTGAGCCGCGTAGGTCTCAGCCACCCGGAACAGCGGGTTAAGCAATATCCGCATCAGCTGTCGGGCGGCATGAAACAGCGGGTGCTGATCGCCATTGCCCTGGCCCTGCAGCCGGAAATGATCATTGCGGATGAGCCGACCAGCGCACTGGATGTCACGGTGCAAAAACGCATTCTCGATCTGCTGGACACTCTGCGGCATGAATCCAATACCGCCGTGCTGTTTGTCACCCACGACCTGGCGCTGGCGGCTCAGCGCGCAGACCGCATTATTGTGTTTCGCCACGGTGAGATTCAGGAATCGGGGCGCACCGCGCAGCTGATTAGCGCGCCATCACACCCCTACACCCGTCAGTTACTGAATGATGCGGCACCAAAGCGGCCCACCCGGATTAAACCTGCTGCCGCCCGTTTTTCTGCGCCTGCAATCCGGGCAACTGGCGTCATGAAAAGCTTTTCGCTTGGCAAACTGCAGCGTTTACAGGCGCTGAACAACGTCAGTTTTCAGGTGGCGCGTGGCACCACGCATGCGCTGGTGGGCGAGTCCGGTTCCGGCAAAACCACGCTGGCACGCATCGTTATGGGTTTTGAAACCGCCGATAGCGGTGAGGTGACGCTGGATGGCATTGTGGTCAACGGATTACGCGGCGAAGCCTTGCGTCAGTTGCGCCGTAAGATCCAGTTTGTCTATCAGAACCCGTTTGCTTCGCTCGATCCACGTCAGACGCTGTTTGCGATCATCGAAGAACCGCTACGTAATTTTGAACAACTGCCCCGCGGCCAGCGCCGCAAGCGGGTAGAAGCGATCACCACGCGAGTGGCGCTGCCGCTCTCTTTGTTGTCACGCCAGCCTCACGAGCTATCCGGCGGTCAGCGGCAGCGTGTCGCGCTGGCGCGTGCGCTGATCTGTGAGCCGGAGATACTGGTGCTGGATGAAGCAACCTCGGCATTGGACGTTACGGTGCAGGCGCAAATCCTCGACCTGCTGCAGCAGCTTCAGGTCGAACTGGGTCTGACCTACCTGTTTATCACGCACGACCTGACGACGGTGCGACAGATTGCCGACAGCGTCACGGTGTTAAAAGCGGGCGAAGTGGCGGAGCAAGGTGACGTTGTCACGATATTCACTGCGCCGACGCATCCCTACACACGCGAATTGATTGCGGCTATTCCTCCGATCGTTCCATTAACTCACAAGGAGTCAGCATGAGCCGACGTCTCGGATTTTTTAGCCGGCTGCTGGATAAAGTTCCGGCGAAACAGCGCTATCAGCTGGCCACCGAACAGATTCAGCATGCCGAACGATGCGGATTTGATACTGCCTGGATTGCCCAGCACCACTTTCATCAGGATGAAGGCGGCCTGCCCTCACCGCTGGTCTTCCTGGCGCATGCCGCCGCACAGACCCGCACCATCCGGCTCGGCACCGCCATCATCACGCTGCCGATGGAGAATGCACTGCGGGTGGCTGAAGATGCCGCGGTACTCGATCTGCTGGCAGATGGCCGACTGGAGATCGGGCTGGGATCGGGCGGCACGCCAGACTCGTTTTTGCCGTTTGGCCTGACCTTTGCTGAACGCAGTGCCGCGTTTGCAGATAATCTGCATACGCTGCTCAGCGCCTGGCGCGGTGATTCGCTGGGGCATCCGGATAATCATCTCTATCCTGCCGCGCCGCAGCTGGCCAGACGGGTTTGGATCGCCACCTTTTCAGTAGAAGGCGCGATCCGTGCAGCACAGGGCGGACATGGTCTGATGCTATCGCGCACCCAGCCACGCCCGACGGGCCAGCCCGGACTCGCGCTCGATGCGCTGCAGAATCCGCTGATCGATGCCTATCTTGCGGCACTCCCTGTGGGGATTGCGCCACGGATTCTCGCCTCCCGCACCGCCTTTGTCGCCGATTCTGATCACTACGCGCGTCAGGTCGCTGAACCGGGCATTCGCAAGCAGGCCGCCCAGTACCGTGGTGAATTACGCGGGGAAAGCGTTGATGACCTGCTGGGGCAGTTTGATGCTCATGTCGGCGGTATTGAGCAGGTAGAGCGATCACTGGCGCAGGACAGCGTGCTGGCACGCGTCACTGACATCTCTTTCCAGGTGCATTCGGTTGAGCCTTCGCATGCCGACACGCTGCGCTCGATAGAACTGATTGCCGAACATCTTGCGCCCGCGCTTCGTACCGCTGGCGAACCCCACAGGAGAATTTCATGAGTCAACATGACGATTTGATCGCCACGCTGGCGGATATCAATCCCGCGTCCGATCTGGCCCAGGCGCGCCAGACACGTCACGCCGCCACCCTTCATGCCCAGGGAAGCTACAACGTGCTGTTTAACCAGGGTGATGCAGATTTCCCCTTAGCGGAGCGCCGTCTGCTGGCCGCACAGGTTGCAGGCTGGCATGCGCAGCCAGGCCTGCAGGCACACTATCAGCCGCAGCAGACACAGCCCGAGAGTGATTGGATCATAGCGGCACAGGCTTTTGCCCATCGCCTGACCTTTAAACCGGTTGCCGCTGCGCCTGCCCATCTTGAAGCCCTGAAACAGGCGGGCTGGAGCCTACGCGGCATCGTCACACTGGCGCAACTGGTCGCGTTCGTCAGTTTTCAGAGCCGGTTGCTGGCGGGTCTGCGCAGTCTACAGGGCGATGAGGCATTGGGCGAGGTTCCCCCTGTCGTGGCCGGTCACTGGCACGAGGCATTATGGACCGCCAGCGGCAAAACGGCCCTGACCGCGTTTACTCAACGTGAACTCGGCTGGGAGCCGTGGCTGCCCGCAAAACCACTGGCTGAATTCAGCGAGGACGAACAGGCGACGCTGGCAAAATTCGGCCACACCAACTCCGACTATTTTCGCCTGCTGGCACGTAACCTGCCCTTGCTGGAGCAGCGTACCCTGACCGATAAGGGCATTTTTTATACTCCGGGAGGGCTACCACGTGCCGAGCGCGAGCTGGCCGCCACCGTGGTAAGTAAGGTCAACGGCTGCATTTACTGCGCCTCGGTTCATGCCCGTAAAGCCAGCCAGCTCTCAAAGCAGGATGAGGCCGTTCAAAAGCTGCTGAACGTCGCGCCCGGCGCGGTATTATCCCACGGACACGCCCCCCGCTGGCAGGCGATCATCGCCTTTTCGGCGGCGCTGTCGCTGACCCCGGCACAGCCTGCACAGTCGCAGATCTCTGCATTGCGCGAACAGGGTCTGGATACGCTCGCCCTGCTCGACCTGATTCAATCAACGGCCTTCTTTGCCTGGGCCAATCGCCTGATGCTGACGCTAGGCGAGCCTTTTCTGCCGGAATAACAGGGATAATCATGACATTGCCTTTAACCGAACAACTGGTGCAGTGGCGTCGCGAACTGCATCAACATCCAGAACTCTCAAACCATGAATTTGCCACTACTGAACGCATTACCCGCTGGCTGAAGCAGGCCGGAATCCGGCTATTGCCGCTGGGGCTGAAAACCGGCGTAGTGGCAGAAATCGGTCACGGCGCAGACCTGATCGCCCTGCGCGCCGACATCGATGCGTTACCAATAGAAGAAATTACCGAACGTCCATGGCGATCGCAGCAGCCGGGTGTGATGCACGCCTGCGGTCATGACGTTCACAGTGCCGTGATGTTAGGCGTCGCCCTGCAACTGAAACAGCAGGAAGCCACGCTGCCTGGCCGGGTACGTATTCTGTTTCAGCCCGCCGAAGAGACTTTCAATGGCGCGCAACAGTTGATAGAGGCCGGTGCCCTGGAAGGTGTGAAGGCGATTTTTGGCCTGCATAACGCGCCAGACCTGCCGCTGGGCACGCTACGTAGTCGGGCGGGTGCGTTTTATGCCAACGTCGATCGCTTTGTGATCCGCGTTGAAGGTAAAGGCGCGCATGCGGCACGACCTCAGGAGGGCATCGATTCGATCGTAATTGCCAGCCATATTGTGACCGCCTTACAGACCCTGCCGAGCCGGGTGTTCAGCTCGCTGGAGACGGTGGTGCTGAGCGTGACGCGCTTTACCGCCGGAAATACCTGGAACGTGTTACCGCAAAGCGTTGAGCTTGAGGGCACCGTGCGTACCCACAACAATGAGATCCGGGCGCAGATCCCACACCGCATCCGATCGCTGATTCAGGGCATAGCCGCCGGATTTGGCGCGACCGCTGAGCTGGAGTGGACCGAGGGGCCGCCGGCCCTGATTAACACGCCAGGCTGGGTGGATGTGGCTCTGGACGTTGCACAACAGAGCGGCTATCACGCAGAACAAGCTGAGTCGCCGCAGATGGGTGGGGAAGATTTTGCCTTTTATCTGAAACAGGTGCCGGGCGCGTTTGTCAGCATCGGCAGCGCCAGCGAATTTGGCCTGCATCACGCCGCTTTCGATCCGGATGAAGCGTTGATCGGGCCGGCGGTTGAATACTTCACGCAGCTGGTGCCACGCGCGTTGCAGATTGTGGCGGCACAATGACGAGAAAGAGGAGTGCGACTATGTCTGTTCAGGTTCCGCAACCGATTCTGGATCATGCTGTGATTAATGTGGCCGACCAACTGGACAGCGCCAGCGCCCGCTTTCGGCGGCTCGGTTTTCAGCTCACCGAGCGGGGTCATCACTCGCTGGGTTCGAGTAATCATCTGGCGATCTTTGGAGAAAATTACCTGGAGCTGCTGGGCTATGAGCCAGGAAAGGGCAGCCAGCGCGCCGATCTCTGGCAGTCGCCGCTGGGATTGAGTGGGCTGGTATGGAAAAGCAACGATGCCGAGAGTGAGTTTCAGCATCTGCAACGCCAGGATCTGGATGGCGAACCGCCAGCTGCATTTCATCGTCCGGTCACCCTGCCTGACGGTTCAATGAATGAAGCGCGCTTTCGTACCGTGCGGCTGCGCCCTTCGCTGGTCCCTAATGGCCGTAGTTTTTTTTGCCAGCATCTGACGCCCGAGGCGGTATGGCAGCCGGTATGGCAGAGTCATCCCAATGGCGTGCGTAATATCAGCGAGTTTGTGATTGTGGCGCAGGACCCGGCGCTTTCTGCTCAGGTCTATAGCCGCCTGTTTGGTGCGGCTAAAGTTATTGCCTGTCCCCAGGGTGCCTTTGTCCTGCGTGCCGGTGCTGCCACGGTGCGGTTTGCTTCGGCAGAATATGCGCAGCAGCGGTTTGGCCCGCTGCCCGAAGACTATGATGGCAGTGCCCGGATGGTCGCGCTGGGTTTTGAGACGGAGGATCTCGCCAGGATGAGGCGCGCGCTGGTGGCGGGTAAGATTGCATTTCAGGAGCAAGCGGAGGCCCTGGTGGTGGAGTCAGATGAGGGGTTTAACCTTGCGCTACGTTTTTCCTGAGTGCGGATTGTGGGAAAACTAACGCCCCGATAAGGGCGTTAGTGTTAACGAACAACGCTGGCGAGCTGTCAGAGATGCCCTGAACCCGAATGTTTCTGATATAAAATATCGTCAGCAATGTCATTTCTTCCGGTTGACAATAAAGGTAGCGATCGTTTTCTTCTCTATCCAGACGCCGCTCAGAATAAACGAAGATAGAGTGCATTTTCGTAAACTCAATAGCAGGCGCCTTTCCACTAAGATTTCTGCGCTTGCCAAAGCGGAACTTTACGGGCGTCTGATCGCCTTATTTAAAATGCATCTTGATCTGCCTTCAGCCCGCTTTCGCGGACTGATGTTGCATATCGGGGAGGATGTTGAGAAGGAGGCGGATTGTTTTGCCTCTGCGCTCTTGATCCCCGGGATTCAATGAAAAAGAAGAAACTCACGTTGCTTCTCTTCTGGCCTGCATGCAGAAACGACGATCAAATCTGATTTATCCTCAGCATAATAAAAAAGCGCCTCGACTGAGGCGTTCGTCATAAGCTCCACAGGCATACAAATCCGAAGGTGTAGCTCGCGGTCACCGAGAAATTACGCGGTCCACCGTAGACCACTGAGCTGGCTACATTGGTGTCATACTCGTTGTCGAGCAGGTTATTGAGGTTGCCTTGCAGCGACAGATTCCTGTTCACCTGATAACGAGCAAACAGATCCACCAGCGTAAAGCTGCCCTGACGGGTCCGCCATATGCCATTGCCTTCCGGACCACCGACGTCATGCCAGACGCGCATTTGCCCGTTCACGCCGCCACCCAGCGTCAGCAGCTGCAGCATCGGCAGGCGATAGCTGCTGAACAGGTTAAAGCTGGTCTGCAGCAGTTGCGGATTAAAGGTGCTGCCATCGCGGTTTTCGGCAACATAGCGCGTGCTGCCAACGGTCATCTGCAGCGTGGTGTTATTCTGCTCTTCTTCACCGTCTGGCGTTTCACGGTTCAAGTTGGTGGAACGCGCGCCGAAAATCAGGTGCAGCGGGTCAGCGAGCGACAAGCGGGTCGCCATATAAGTCGACTTCTGGCGAGCCAACGGGGTATCACTGGCGGGCTGACGCGGCGTCCAGACGGATTCCGCATACTGGCCGTTGAAGGCGTTGTAGTTACCCAGCGATGCTGAAGAGATGTCCTCAAAGGTGCTGAAGTACTTGTTATCCTGACGGGTATAATTGACGCCCACCATCAGCTCATGCTGATGTCCCAGCAGTTCATAAGGTCCGCAGGCAAAGGCATCGACCGCATCCACTTTGCGTTTACCGGTGTTGTAGCTGTAGAGATAAAACCTAAGCAACTGATACTACACGGTTATTTATAATCAGGTATGATTTTCTTCTAACTTTTATACGATTTTTTAATCATTTGAGATCAAGTAGTTGCTCATGGTTTTGCAGAAAGCACATTGCTTAGTTGATGAACATAAAAAAAGTTTGAACTTTTCTTAAATGTTAATAGCAATAACAATCATTTGCATTTAGTATGCTTGCGCTTACTGAAATTTACCAAAGTTGCCAAAAAGATTTAGCAAGGCTTGGGTGAATGTTTAAGTCAAGAATATTAATTAAATGAAGAGGTTATGGCATGTCTTTCACCCGGGTTAATGCAGAATCTAATCGTGGCGGCAAGTCTCAGCTAACAAGAAACACCACTTTTGCTTTCTCAGTCATAGCGCTGATGGTAGGTAATGCGTTGTTTAGCAGCAGTACAAATGCAGCTGAGCTTTCTGATAACAGAAACGCATCTTCAGAACAGACCCTAACGGTTACTGCAGATGAAGCCGTTACTCCAGCCACATTGGCTGAACAGTCTTATACTGTTCCAGCAACGCGTGCTGGGACTAAACTGAACTTAACCCAGCGTGATATTCCGCAGTCAGTCAGCACGCTGACTGAGCAGCGCATCAAAGACCAGAACCTGCAGAACGTTGGTGATGCTTTGGCGAACGTTACTGGTATCTCAGCCTCACAAAATGACTCTGAACGTGTAGACTTCTATTCACGTGGTTTTTACGTCAACAATTACACCTATGATGACATCCCTTCTACTCAAACGGGTATGTGGAACTTTGGTGAAACTGACGGCGATTCCGCAATTTATGAGCGCATTGATGTTGTCCGCGGCTCTACAGGTTTAATGACTGGCACAGGTAATCCGGGTGCTGCCATAAACATGATTCGCAAGAAAGCTGACAGTAAAATTTTTACAGGTAATCTCTCGACAAGCTATGGCAGCTGGGACAATCAGCGCTATGTTGCCGACCTATCAGGGCCACTTAATGACGCCGGCACGCTGCGCGGTCGTGTGGTGACGGGTTATCAGGATCAAGACAGCTGGGTTGACCGTTACCATAAACGTAAAAAGTTCCTATATGCCACAGTGGCGGCAGACCTCAGCGAAAATACGACGCTTGACCTGGGGTACGACTATCAGTCACGTAATACAGAGGGTCCGACATGGGGTGGCCTGCCAACCTGGTACAGCAACGGGAGCAAAATTCATTACGATCGCAGCGACAATCCATCAGCCGACTGGACGCATTACAATATTCTGTCCCGTAAGGTATTTGCGAACCTGACAACAAACTTTGATAACGGCTGGCAGACACGTATCAATGGCACTCATAGTGAATCAGACTTTGATAGTAAGTTACTGTATGTCGAAGGTTATCCTGACCAGCAAACTGGAATACTGAATACTGCAGGATATGGATATGCGGGTTGGTACAAGGGTGTGCGCACGCAGACAGCTATAGACGCTTATGCCACTGGCCCATTTGAGCTATTGGGAAGGCAACATCAATTAGTGGCTGGCCTGGATTATAGTCGCCAACGCAACAAATATATCTATTCCTCTGAGATAATGTCACCGGCCCAGATTGGAAACTGGAATGAGTGGTCGGGTAACATTGATGAACCCCAATGGCCAGCTTGGGCATTATCCTCGGAAGACACAATACGCCAGAAATCTGCATATACAGCAGCCCGTTTTTCCCTTGCCGATCCCCTTTCCCTTATTCTGGGAGCACGCTATACCCAGTATAGTGCGAATGGCACATCTTCCAATATGGATAAGAATAACATTACTCCATATGGCGGCCTTGTTTATGATATTAACGAAACCTATTCTGCCTTTGCCAGCTACACATCAATCTTCCAACCTCAAACTTATCGAGACCAGCAAGGCAATTACCTAAAACCTGTCACTGGAAAAGATTATGAAACTGGAATCAAAGGCGATTGGGAAGACGGTCAAATTACATCGAGCCTTTCTGTGTTCCGTATTGAGCAGGATAATCTCGGCCAGATCCAAAGCGAGACCTACGTAAATAATAGTAGCGAGAATGCATACAAATCATCTAAAGGCGTTGTAAGTCGCGGTGTTGATTTTGAAATAAATGGTGCTGTTACTGAAAATCTAAAGATGACTTTTGGTGCAACTCGCTATGTTGCTAAAGATGCTTCTGGAGATCGTTCAAATCCCTATATGCCACAAACCAGCTTGAAGCTTTTCACGAGCTATAACCTTCCCATCCTTCGTGAGTTGACTGTAGGTGGAGGTATAAACTGGCAAAACCGGACTTATAAAGAAGCAATTAACCCTTCAGGTGAAACCGAACGCGTTTACCAGGGTAGTTATCCTATTGCTAACCTGTTTGCGCGTTATCAAGTTAACAAAAACCTTTCTGTCCAAGGTAATGTTAAAAACATTTTTGACCGAGAATACAATACTGACCCATCAGGTGGCGTTGCATTCAACGAGCCACGAAATTATTCAGTCAGCCTGAATTACAATTTCTAACTTTATAAAATAACCCTTTAGCCCGGCAAACCACGCCGGGCTTTTTTATGCATCCAGAACATCGATTGCATTCATGCGATTTTGCAATTCATTGATTAAATCATCGCGTCTTTGAATTGCCTCTTTGACATCAATAAGAACATTGAGCATGTCAGCCATAATAGCCCTGTCAGAAACACCCATGATTGCTGCTCCGGCTGAATCAGTCGAAGAGACGTTCCACAGTGACCAGGGTAGCCACTCTACGAGCAGGCAGTTCCGGCAGTTACTGTGGCGTTATCGGATCAGGAAGAGTATGAACCGATGCGGAAACTATAGGGATAACAATCCGATGGAACGCTTCTTCAGGAAGTCTGAAAAACGAGGGGGTGTCGGTGACAGGTTATATAAACTTTAGCGATGTAGCTCTAGCGATCACAGACTATATCGTCGGGTATTACAGCTCGCTAAGGTCACATGAATATAACGGTAGGTTACCCCCAAACGAATCGGAAAGCCGATACTGGAAAAACGCTAAAGCAGTGGCCAGTTTTAGTTAACCCCTACAGGATGCTTCAGGAATTAGGTGGGGTGAGAAAACACATCCGACTTTCCACGAGCCAAGGTCTTTGTCTGAAAGGCGATATTGGGCGCAGGATATCAACACTGAAACCTTGGCAGGCTATTCAAGTCAAAAAATGACAGATAATTAAATGATGACCGGAACTCTGGCTGGAAAAAGCTGGCTATTTAATATGCGGTTTTGCAGAAGAGGCTTTATGGTTACGGAGACACAAAAACTTTAATATTTATTTTACTTTAGAAATATAAAGTTAAAATACGCTATCATTTCAATGGAACGGCGTAATTCACACAGCAACGATAAGATCCAGCAAGGCGGAGCGGAATGGGCGTTGCCGAGCAGACGCGCCCGTAATACTGGGGTGCTGAAGTTCGAAAGCGTTCATTAATTCATCAATTATATTAATGTTTTTTATGCTGCCACTCTCACGACCATGCATCCTGCGGACATCGCTGCCCTGCTTTTGGTTTGAGTAACCAGATACCCTTCCGTGAGCGCCTGCGCACGGGTGTGATGAATGCCTGAAGCAAATGAGAAATATACGCATTGCGATTACCATTGCAAGATGTTGTTAACAAATAATGCGAATTTTTTAGGAAATCGTCTGCCCCCTGACAGGATGCAGCATTGTAAGACATGCAGAAAAGTGCGTATGTGCGTAAGTGTGCCTGCAGATTTAACAGAGAAGCGCAGATGCCGTTTCGCTTTCAATAATTATAAAATTCTGCGATACCCCATCATTGAACCGAAGTTGTCTACTTTTATGCCACAATAGCCGCCTTAGCCCTTTTATTTCCTTATTTAACACCAGATATTGCAGGAATTCGTACATGCGCAAAATTTCTACTCTTAAAGCGCTGATGATGACGACCACCATTTTCAGTGTTTTTTCAGCTTCTTCCGCCACGCTTGGTCAGAATGTGAGCGCAGGCTGGGAAAATTTCAGTGATAAAGTCGCCACAACCTGGCAGCAACCTGAGGGTATCGATTTTTATCTGCCCGCGATTACCTGGCATAACCGCGCCACTTACGATCGGGAACATATCAATAAATATAATGAAAGACCCTGGGGTGCGGGTGGCGGTATCTCCCGCTACGATGAGAAAGGTAACTGGAACGGCATCTACCTGATGGCATTTAAGGACTCCTTTAATAAATGGGAGCCCTTTGGTGGCTATGGCTGGGTGGCGACATGGCGTCCGCTGGCCGATCAGAATTTTCACTGGGGCGCGGGTTACACGGCGGGTGTTACGGCCCGACATAACTGGAATTATATTCCGGTGCCCGCTTTACTGCCTCTGGCCTCCATCGGTTATGGCGATCTTGATTTCCAGATGACCTATATTCCCGGCACCCATAACAACGGTAACGTCTATTTTGCCTGGCTGCGCTACCACTTCTGATTGCGAGAGAATGACAGACGTTAGCGCGACATCGCCATAACGGAGAGATCGCCCAGCGTAAGGGTTTCGCCATCGTAGCGATGTCGCAGCAAATGATAACTTTCGCACTCTATAATCTGTTCAATCGCTGCGGAAAAGGTATCCATGGCGCTGCGCATCTGGCTCAGATAGTCATGGGTGTCATAGACCCGGTCGATTCCTTCCAGCGCATGGTTCATGATTTTACGGGCGACATCATTAGGCGTGTCGAGCGAAGAAAGTTTAGAACGTGCGGTCCGGCGCAGGTCGCGCGGCGTAAAAGCCTCCAGCCCCAGTCCACGTGGGGCGCGGATCATCCGGCGCAGTGCCTGATTTAATGCGCCCTTTGACAGCGGCTGCTGTGGGTCACGGGGGGAGGGAACCAGCCAGGGTGAGTCGGGATCGGCGACACTCAGCAATGCTTCGATACACTGACGCATCAGCGGTGAAATGGGCAGCACATGTTCCCGCTCAGATTTATTGCGTGTGCCCTGCATCCATAAACCTAACTGCAGATCGAATTCCGCTTTCTGCGCCTGCACAATTTCATCCGGACGGCGGGCGCTCACCAGACATAAACGCAGCGCCCAGCGCGCCTGTTCAGATAACGCCCAGTTATCCAGCCCGTGCCAGAAGACCCATATTTCGGCATCGGTGAGTTGCCGACTGCGAGGCGGCGTAGCGCGACCGGCGACATCCCTTTTTTTCATTGAAGCGATAGGTGAATGTTCGAGATAGCCCTGCATCTCAGCCCAGGCGAGAAATTGTTTAGTCAGGGCGAAAACCCGACGCGCCTCCTCTTTTTTACCGTCGGCGATCAGAATGTTGTACAGCCGGTTGAGGCGTAAACGGTTGAGCATTTTGAGTGGCTGCGAACCAATGTTGGGCAGGACATGTTTCAGTAACGAGGAGATGGCGATCTCAGGACGACGCCGACTCATCAGCAGCGAGAGTTTTACCCAGACCTTCATCACCTGCTCTACCGTGCCTTCATCGCCAAAATTATCCAGTTCGCCCAGTGAGGCGGTTTTAACCTGCTTAAGCCAAATCAGTACATGGCGACCCACATGGGCTGATCGGTCGGCGGTGACTCTCTCGTTGGTTTTCACATTTCTGCCCAGTATCACCCTGAAAGGGACCATTTTAACGACTGACTGTCTATGACTCCAGACCTGATAAGTCTGGAGTCATAATGACGCATTCTGAAGCAATCAGCAGATTTTTCTGGTGTGTAACCCAAGGCCACAGACAGGTAAATGGCCATTACCTGCGGCCTCTCATCAAAAGGGTAAATAAATAGCCCAGTGGCAGGGAATGTAAAGGTGGCTTACCGAGATATACAATGATAACTATTATCATTATCATACGCATTTGCTTACAAACCTTAATAATTCAGGGAGATTTTCTAAGTGAATGTAACTATGCGTGTCCATAAGCGTCCTGTGGCGCTGTTACTGGCCGGTTTGTTGAGTACTACTGCTAACGGCGCTAATCAGGAAGAGACGGAAAAGTTGGCTGATGATGAAACGATGCTGGTCACTGCTGAACAGGAATTGAAACAGCAGCCCGGCGTTTCGGTGATTACCTCGCAGGACATTGAAAAAAACCCGCCGGTCAACGATCTCTCCGACATCATCCGCAAAATGCCGGGAGTTAATCTAACCGGTAACAGCGCCAACGGTGTGCGTGGCAACAATCGTCAGATCGATATTCGTGGCATGGGGCCGGAAAATACGCTGATTTTGATCGATGGCGCGCCTACCACCTCACGCAATTCAGTGAGATATAGCTGGCGTGGCGAGCGTGATTCCCGTGGTGACTCTAACTGGGTGCCACCAGAAATGGTTGAGCGGATTGAAGTCATTCGTGGACCCGCGGCTGCCCGTTACGGTTCCGGCGCGGCCGGTGGCGTGGTTAACATCATCACCAAACGCCCGACTAACGACTGGAGCGGGTCGCTGTCACTCTACACCAACCAGCCGGAAGATGATAAAGAAGGGGCAACCCGACGCGCCAACTTCAACCTGAGTGGCCCACTGGCGGGTGATGCCCTGACGATGCGGCTCTATGGGAATATTAATAAAACCGACAGTGATGCTTTCGACATTAATCAGTCGCACAACGGTTCTGGCGCAGCGGGTCGTGAAGGCGTTCGCAATAAAGATATAAATAGTGTGCTGTCGTGGAAGATTACGCCATTACAGGTGCTGGATTTCAGCTACGGATACAGTCGTCAGGGCAATATTTACGCCGGTGATACCCAGTACAGCAATGGTGCCGGTAATGCGCTGATCGAATCTCTTGATGGATCGGAAACCAACCGTCTTTATCGTCAGACCTGGGGCCTCGCTCATAATGGCATCTGGGACTGGGGACAATCGAAACTCACTTTTAACTATGAAAAAACCAATAACACCCGCCTGAATGAAGGCACAGCGGGTTCTGGTGAAGGGCGAATCAACAGCAACACATTTTCGACCAGCCGCTTTGAAAGTTATCGGGCTGGAGGAGAAGTGAGCTTCCCGCTGGAACTGCTTCGTGAACAGACTGTTACGCTGGGGGCCGAATGGAACCGTGATGAGCTGAACGATCCTAACTCAATGAACGGCACCAGCGCGCCAGGCGTGTCTATTAATGGTGTCAGTGGTGATACAGGCAGCCGCAACAGTAAAAACAGCGCGACGCTGAGTTCACTTTATTTTGAAGATAACATCGCCGCGACCGATAGCACGGAAGTGATCCCTGGTCTTCGCTTTGATTATCACGATACCTTTGGTGCGAACTGGAGTCCGTCGCTGAATATTTCTCAGGCTCTGGGAGAAAGTTTTACCCTGAAAGCGGGTATCGCACGCGCGTTTAAAGCCCCTAACCTTTATCAGTCCAGTGAAGGTTATTTACTGGCTACGCGGGGAAATGGCTGTCCGATCAACGTTACCCGCGGCAGTTGCTATCTGCTGGGCAATGAAAATCTGGATCCTGAAGTCAGCGTCAATAAAGAGCTGGGAATCGAGTTCAGTCAGGATGGCTATATCGCGGGCATCACCTGGTTCCGCAATGACTACAAAAACAAAATCGTCTCCGGAACAGAGGTGCTGGGTTACGCCTCCAATGGCAACAATATCCTGCAATGGAGTAACGGCGGCAAAGCGGTTGTTGAAGGACTTGAAGGCAATGTCACTATTCCGCTGGTCACTGACACGCTGGAGTGGCGAACTAACGCGACTTACATGATTGAGTCGAAGGATAAACAGACCGGAAATCCGCTGTCGATCATTCCGAAATACACCATTAACTCTATGCTGGACTGGCAGGTAACGCAGGATTTTTCTACTGCTCTGAACTGGACGATGTATGGTCGTCAGAAACCGCGCCAGTATGCGGAGTCACGCACAGAAAGCAGCGCGATGTCGAACCGTGAAGTCGGGGCTTATTCGGTATTTGGCGTCAATTTCAATTATGACATTACCAAAAATCTGCGTGCCACTGCCGGGATGAGTAACTTGCTGGATAAGCAGTTGTACCGCGAAGCAGAGGGTGCCTCGACTTATAACGAGCCGGGTCGTGCTTATTATGCGGGCCTGACCATCTCCTTCTAATCCGCATCACTGTATCAGCGCTTTCAAATGGAAGCGCTGATTATCAACGTTGGTTAACAACCTCCTTTCTACACTCTCCTCCGTTGTCCTGTTAAGGGTAAGGTCAGGCCAGGGTTGAACGAACATCCAGCAACCCAAATCGCTGAGACGACATTAAATAGTGTTATTCGGCCTGAAAAGCGTAACGCCAGGTAACTAACTTCGCGATTCCTGTATCCCGTACCACATTACGCCTCAGAGTATGGCTATGCTCTGTAGCGTTCAACATACAACTATGACTACCAGGAATTGAGTGATGAAAAAATTATCAGTAATTGTTATTGCTACCGGTCTGTTTCTGTCCGTAAATTTAGAGGCTAATGCCGAAGGATGTCTGAAGGGAGCCGCTGTGGGAGGCGTGGCAGGTCATGTTGCTCACCATGGTGTGGCCGGTGCTGCAGCGGGCTGCGCGGTCGGACATCATATGGCGAAGAAAAAACAGAAAGAAGCTGAGAAAAATCAACAGACACAGCCGGCACAGAAATAAGCTGAGGTTGTCGTGAAAAGATAATTTAGCTGATGGCCGGGCAACATTCTTGCCCGGCCATCATTTGCACGCATCGATCGGACTCGGGCATAGTTGAAAATCACTCGGAATGAAGAAACGTTATTTCCCGGATGATGACTTATGCGGGATAGCTGTCGGTTCAGGAAACAGTGCTAATACGGTGACGACAGATAACGCCCTTCCCTACTATTCATAAAGCTGCGTCTTAAATAGCAATAGAGTCCAGGCAGGCTGGATGACTTTCTCATTTTTATGACATGACCGATCAGACAATAACTTATTAAAAATTCTGGCGATTGATTACTCAAGCGCCATGACTATTACGCCAGTCATCGACCATTTCTTTCGTAATCTCTTTTTTATAACAGACAGGGGCGTATCCTCCCTGCTTGCTCCATGCACTTCGTCTGCCACAGCTACTTCCATTACGCGCAGCGTTAAAAGGACAGGCACACACGCCAGGATAGGATGCGATTGAATCTTCAATAATAAGTTTGCGGATTTGATCATCGGTTTGCTTCAAGGTTTTAGCTTCAGGCGCACCAACCCAAAATAGACACATGACCATAACCAGAGAAGCGACAATTTTGCTGTTATTCATGATTACCTCCAGAAGTGAGGAGGATAAGTTAACGCAGTGCAATCTTATGCAATCGTTCGAAAAAGAAGCGATGCCTTAGCTATTCTGACGGAATGGATTTGCACCACAAACCTGAGTTAACTGAAACCCGCCGGACCGTCCCAGGCCTGGCGGGAAGCGACCTGGATGAGATGCCGCTAAAAAGGAATATCTACGCTGGGGCGAATTCAGCAAGAATAATGGCCATTTTGAGGGTTCACACTTCATCAGGCTGGCCGGGCATGACGCTATTACAGATAGTGTTAAATGTGGAAAAGTTGTCAGAAAATGAGTGGACTGAGACTTTTTCGCCCATTTATCATGGTGAGCAATGTAAGATACTGATTGATCATTTGGGTATTCAGGCACAGACCATTTCAGACATCCATCAGAATGAATCGGCCTGAACAGACTCAACATACCCAGATTCATAGCTTACCCGCAGGGATGATGGCTACCTGTTGTAAAACTTACCCTGCCTTTTTATCAGGGCTTTCAGCTCCCGACGCTATGCTCGCCTGTTATTAACAGCAGATATTATTTTAAATGATGCTTAACGATGACCAGCACGGCATTGTTATGTAATGGACCAGAACGTTGAATAGGGTAAGCATATGTTTAATTCTGATACTGGAAAGCGTCTTTTAAAAAAACGCCCTTTATCCACCCAACCGCACAAGACCGTGCCCTCTAAGCACTCAAGCACAATCATTGTTCTTCTTCTTTTTTGTCGCCGGACAATAGTGCCCACCGCGATCACAGGGATGCCTTAACAGCAGTATTTCCGGCTTCGCTAGTGGTATTTATAAGTATCGTCCTGACAATAAAATCATTACTTTTTCTCAGATCTTCAATCTCTGGCTGAAGTTTTCCATATATCCTCATACCTTCCAGCATCATGAAAATGCTTTGTGCCATTACTCTCGCCTCTTCATCCTGACGAAAGATCCGCTGAACCTGGCCTTTAATTAATATGCACTCTAATTCGCTACGTATATGTGTGAATTTAGAGGAAACTTTAGCTTTTACCTCTTCATCACCGGGTAAAAGTTCACTGGCTGCTGCAATAGTAAAACAACCTCTTTCGCCAACAGGCGCAGATGATAACTGGGCCACAAATTCAAGTATTTCTCGCAATGCAGCTTCCGGTGACCGGTCTGCATTTGTTTTCACTGTTCTTGAAATGCCTTCGTCGATGTACCGCTGCAAAGCAGCAAGATAGATAGCCCGCTTATCTGGATAAAGTTTATAAATGCTGGCACTTGCCAGACCTGATGCTTTCATCAGGTCCGCCATAGATGTTGCCTGATATCCGTTCTGCCAGAAACATTCAAGTGCAGTGTTGAGGAACACCTCGGGATCAAATTCTCTGGGTCTGCCTGCAGCTGTTTTCATAAGTTTCTCCTGGAGTGATGACTGATTGTAGATCGATCAATCTACAATTGGAAGGTTTTGTATAAACCCTGAGTCTGAGGTCATACTTAATGCCCGGTAAAATTTGTGTGAATTCAGCCTCGCGGCGGGTGCAGGTGATTTACAGGCCGTGTTATGGCGGCGGCCGGCATTGAGTCAGAAAGGCGTGACAGTCTGGATATGGTGCAGGAACATGTAAGGATCTGATAGCAGCTCAACTTGCTTATCCTCCCGATAGGTGACAGCAATTTGATACTTTTCGCCCGCAAAGGCTTTAACTGCCTTTAAATCTTCCTAATACGTGGCCAGGAAGACATGCTCCCCTTCACCCTGCGTGTCTCTGCGAACATACGCGCCCAGACTTCCTGCCGTCCCTTATGAATGTCAACACCGGTCTTCTGCAGCTGGGTTGCAAAACCTTCTGTAGGCCGGACGGGTACACATCCGTGCAGGTTAAGACAATCACGTCGCTATCCTCATGTTGTGTAAACGTTTTAACCCTGGCATGAACTGGACGAACAGAGATTCATGAATAGGTGAGGACAATGAGATGTTCAGAAACTGCGCGCCGGCCCGTTACAGGTTTTCTTGCAACAAAAAATGCCGGAGTTCAGCTGTAACGTCTTCTGGAGCTTCTTCAGCCATGTGGTGACCGCTGGCTATCGCTATCCCCCGAACATCTGGCGCCCAGGATTTCCAGATGCCCAGTACGTCACCGTATATATCTTCCAGATCATCATATTTTGACCACAAACAGAGCGTCGGGCATTCGATCAATCGCCCATTCTGACGATCATAAAGCTCATGCTCCTTGTCTATAGTCAGACCGGCTCGATAATCTTCAATCATCCCATGTACAGTCTCCGAATCATGTATGGCTCTTCTGAATTCAATGTATTCTTCATTGCCCATGGTTTCAGGCTGGCCTCCATACCACTTGTCAGGATCGGCTAAAATTGCCCGCTCGGGTTTTTCTGGCTGCGCAAAGAAGAACCAGTGATACCACTGACGGGCAAACTTCTCATTACACCGGTTGAGCGCTTCGAGTATGGGAATGCAGTCCAGTACAGCGAGTCGTGTAATTCGCTCTGGATAATCAAGCGCGGCCCGGTAGGCGGTGTAGCCTCCTCGGTCATGTCCCACTAGCGCGAATTGCTCAAAACCTAAAAAGCTCATTAATTCAAGACAATCTTTTGCTTTTGCTCGTTTAGAAGAACCCGCGTGATTAGGCTTGTCAGCAGGTTTAGATGAGCTGCCAAATCCCCGTAAATCGGGACAAACAACGGTAAACGATTTGGCAAGTTCCGGCGCCACCTTTGACCAGGTTACGTGGGTACGGGGATGTCCATGCAACAGCAGAACCGGAGGGCCATTACCTCCATAGCGTACATTAAGCACTGCCTCCGAAAGGCTGACTTGTGTATGAGTAAATCCCTCAAACATTTTTATACCCCCCGTCATGAGTTTGGTAACAATTATAGGCTGAGGCTTGGTAATCTTTATTACAAATAACTCAATGCTGGGAACGCTAAAACAATTAAGTCCAATTTAGGGCGATTATTGGATCATTTGCGATAAATCAGTGCTGCAAGACAACTATGCCCGAAACCTGACGGGCTGAAATGAGAACGTCAAAGCGATGTAGGGGAGATATAGCCATACCGGTTCAGAAGTGTGCTTTTTCCGCTTCCGGATGGGCCGGTCAGTAAGACGAAATCGCCTTGATATAACTGCAGAGAAGCCGGTTGCAGCCGCTGACGATCCCCGACTGAAAAAAGTGATGTCCTGCACATCCAGCAGGGGTAAGTCTCTGCCCATGTTTACGTCTCAGGACCTGACAGATTGAGAGTGGTTAGGTGTTGGTATCCGTTGAAAACAGGAACTCTCCTTCTCCGACAGCATACCTGAACTGTTCTTCACAGCGCGTTGATGAAGCAGGCATGACGGGAAAGTGCATCAGACTGTAAGAGATAAGATAAGACATTTAGATGTGGCGATTCATCTTCTGGGTAAAATCGTGGTGTTAGGGTGGCCACAGGCCAACACCCGATAAGATCCTGCGCGAGTCGCCTGGCCGGTACTGTGTTTAAAGTCGGGTGGCAGATCCGCTGTCACCCGAACATTATTTGTTTTTCCCGCGGGTTAAGACCGGAGATTTTTATACTGTTTTCCCCTAAGTTTATAGGCGCGGTTCTGCTGCACAATGGCTTCGCCAATATCCGCCATCCAAATGATTAGAAACAATCTAATTCAGTAACCCCGCGCCGACATTTACTGACAGACCCAGAATAGCCAGATTAAAAATGAAAGAGATAACGGACTGCAGCAACGCCAGTTTACGCATCTCTGTGGTCCCGGTTGCCACATCCGCAGTTTGCGACGCAACCGCAATAGTGAACGAAAAGTAGAGGAAATCCCAATAGCCAGGATGCACCGTTTTTTCAGGAAACATCAGCGGACTCACGCTGTTATTCCGGTAAAGATAGTGCTGATGGGCATAATGCATCGCAAACGCGCTGGGTAACATTGCCCATGAAGCAATAAGTGTTATCGCTGTCAGCAATAAATGCAGCAGTCGCGGTGTCCCGGAGAGACTTTTAAGGGTAGGGAGTTCACTGAGAATGGCCACAATACTGACCATACACGCCACGATAACCATCCCCAGAACCAGCGCAGCACTCTGGTCCTGCTGCTGAGCAATGCGCCTGATTCCTTCCGCTCCTGTACGCAGCATGCGAAACCAGAGGATACAGAGATAGATCCAGGCCCAGACGTTCCAGCTAATCAGGAGACGCTGCATTTGCCCGAGTTGAGCAGAGAGCAGAAAATAGCACATCAGCCCGGCAGTGATAGAGAGTAGCAGACGTAAGCGTGCATAAAGCGTAGATGTTAAAGATGTCGGCATCGTAAAACCATTCTGGTTTAATCGCGGTGATATCAACTGTAGCTAAAATCGGCACAGCCATAAGAAGAGTGCTCGCCTGTTTACCGGTTAGCCAGAGCATGCTTTTCTCTGGCAAACCGGTTATCCAGCTGAATTATGCGGCCCTGGCCCGTCATCTCGCTAAGGGGTTGTTAACCGGGCGATTACGGCATCATCCTGCGTAGCGTGTCATCCCGAAGAAAATAGTGATGAAATAACGCCGCCAGCGCATGCAAACCAATTAACCAGTATCCCAGCGGAGCCAGGGTTTCGTGCCAGTCAATCAGCATACTCGCAGTGGCGGGATCAGGAGAAGTTGCGACAGGCATGTTTATCCCAAACAAGGCCCACTCTTTACCGCGCAGGTAGCGCGAGGTCAGCCCAAGAACGGGTAAGGCAACAAATAGTGCATAAATCAGCGTGTGTACCAGATGTGAGACGCCCGTTTGCCATCGCGCTACGGGCGGCGTAATCGGCGGCGTTTTTGTGCGGGTACGAAGCCAGAGACGCGCAATCATCAGGATCATGACGCAAAAGCCTGCGGTAAAGTGAGTGATCATAACCACATTCCGCTGCAAGGTTCCCTTCTCGGCCATCCAGCGCAACTCAATCGTGGCGTAGGCCACAATAATCAGCAATACCGTCAACCAGTGAAAAAGGATTTGTGAAGCACTGTATTTTTTCAGCATAGATAAACTCCCGTCACTATTTTTTCGCGTCACTATACCATTTAATTATTAGGTGTTTATGAGGAGTTTATGTGTTCATGATGACAGGCGAATCAGCAGTTCGGCCCCTAAACCGGCTGATGAATTCGGCAGTAATTGGCCCAGCCGATTGAAGGCATCAGCTTAATCTGACGGGATTGAGGATTTATCGAAAGAGTATTGGATAAACCGGTTATCAAGCGTTGATCCCACGACAAGGCAAGCTGGCATCGCCCTGCTCCAGCCGGTAGCAAAAAGCAGAGCCGTCAGCAACAGTTTGGCTGGAAGGCCGCTACCATCGACGATCACGCTTGTTAGTCGTGTTGCGATACTGTTTGCAAACCTGCCGTTGATTTCAAGGGGTGGGCTTTAGTCAAGCCGTGACGGCCAGAGTAAAAAGCTCGTGAGTTAAGACAGCGATAAATCTTAAATTTACACTCATGTTGATTCTGGATATTGACTGAAGCACAAAACTAAAGCGCTGCCTGCATCTATAAATATATTGCCCACTGGAACGATTCATCAGCCAAATGCGAGCGTTTATTTGAGATAAATCCGCCCCCCACGGCAATGACACGTTATCGCCTCGCTTATTCATAGTTCCAGCGCAAGCTGGAGTTAAAGTAACGTACGTTATCGTAACCTTAGATCTCTATATTTCTTATTCAAAAACAGTAACTTCTCCTCTGATTACAGTTGGCCTATGCTGGCTGCTCACTACGATTTGCGTCAGAGGGATCTGTTATGTTTATTGTGCCCGCATCCTACAGTGCAGAGTCTGTTCAGTGCCTATATGAAATCATCGGCATTCTCAACCTGAACGGCATATGCTGCCACGTTATCTTTGACAGTCAGGCATCCCGCGCCGCAGTGATCGAGGCGGCCGCGACAGAAGAACACGGCGAAATGCGCCATCCTGTGTTGGCTTTGCTGGAGATGGAGCGCGTCACGAGTATCAACACCCTATTGCGCATAAAATCGTTCTGGACCGATTCGGACGTGGCTCATTCAGGCGTTGAACCTGGCAGCCTGGCAAAGGCGTTATATAAAGCGCTGACCACAAAAAAACACATTACGCTGGTGGGATTGTAAAATATTCAGAAGCCCGTGCAGTGCGGGCTTTTTATTGTCTGGAGGTGATCTCCCTGCGACGTTTGAGACTCAGCGATGATGCCGGACTGGCATAAGGGGATAAGAAATGGATCGCTACCCGTTTACCGAAGTTACGCATCCGGTCGGGAAGCATTGCGCAAGCAGCAACGAGAAACAGACTGATGCCTGGTATTTTCCATGAGCCACAGTGAAGAGTCAGCCATCCAGCGATGAATTGCATTGCCAGGTGGCCCATGCCGGTTACCGGACATTACAGGTTTCTGTGAGTGCAAAGTCTGCTGGGTTATGACTATCCTTAAATGCACCTCCATTCCGATGCGTCGTCCTATCTCTGCGTCGACTCTGTACACAGGATGGTGCCATTGCCCGATTTTGATGTGTTCAATTCAGCATTAAAACCAGGTTATGTTATGGACAAAAACAGTTGCAGGCCCTGACTAATTGAACGTGTCAGAAATCTGAGCACTCCTGACGATTTCAGCCAGTTTGATTTGCTGTTGACAAAAACAGCATTGAAGCAGCCCGCAATAAGGAAATGCGCTACCCTACTGGCTACGATAAAAATCAGTCTAAGTCAGAAACCATGTCCCGTATGGCTGCTTCACAAAGAGTGATAACACCGATGCTAGTCCGCTGGAACTTCGTACATCACGCGAACGTAATGGGCGCTTTGAACCCTAACGGGTGAAGAAAACCATAGCCGGGTTATTGGCACGAATACCCGATTTAATCGTTAGCACGGTGTTACCGACCGATGCTCCGGTGAAGAAGGTCGCATGGCTGGCAGCATCAAAGAAGTGGACAATGTCCTTGCAGACCTGCCGTATGGCAATGAGTCGCTATATTGTCCCGTCCGGTGACCGCCGGGACGGTCACTACTGAGAAAAGGCATTTATACAAAATGGTGTAGCGGATCTATCAGTACAGGATACACAATGGTATCCCGTCGACATTTCACCATTTCCCCGATTTTATTTGTGCATAACGACCCGCGTCAGTTAAGGCTTAAGGATAACTTTCGTCCATCCTTCATCACGATCGTCAAAGTGCTTATATCCCATAGGCGCCTCTTCAAGCGAAAGACGGTGTGAAATGATCTCG
This sequence comes from Pantoea sp. AS142, assembly GCF_037152305.1. Taxonomy (NCBI): domain Bacteria; kingdom Pseudomonadati; phylum Pseudomonadota; class Gammaproteobacteria; order Enterobacterales; family Erwiniaceae; genus Pantoea; species Pantoea sp. AS142. The sequence continues at coordinate 194,619 of NZ_JBBCMO010000003.1, forward strand.
CCCGGGCGAGCTTTACCCTGATGGATTAGGCGGGCCAATTGACGATTATAGGCTTTGACGTTCGCCTGGCCGGTACGGATTGCCTGTCCTTTAAACCAGAAACTCCCGAAATCAAAGGGCATTTTGCCTTCTTTAGCAAGGCCTGATGCAGCCCCCGGATCCTGAGGAACAAATACACCAACGACACCAATTCCTCCTGTTGCTTTCGTTGACGCAACAAGACTGTTCATGGTGACCGAGTTGTCTTCATGGCCATGTTTGTTACAGCACTGATAACCCACACATTCACAGCCACAGTCGGTGCCGCGTCCATCCGTCAGGTCGAGAATTCTTTGCACGGCTTCATCGCCGGTCGCATTGATGCCCGTCGCCCCCAGTTTCTCTGCTAAAGCCAGACGGTCTTTGTGTGTATCCACAACAAAAACCTGCGAAGCACCTTTAATAATGGCTGAGTGTGCCGCCATCAAACCCACCGGCCCCGCGCCATAAATGGCGACACTTTCACCAGGCTTTAACCCGGCGAGTTCTGTGGCATGCCATCCGGTAGGGAAAATGTCCGAGAGCATTACATAATCGTCTTCTTTTTCTGCTGCGTCAGGCGGAAGCACGAGGCAGTTAAAGTCCGCAAAGGGGACCCGAAGCAGTTCCGCCTGACCGCCCTCCCAGGGGCCCATTTCAGCAAACCCATAGGCCGCGCCAGCGGTACCGGGATTGGTGGTGAGGCAATAGCCAGTCAGACCTTTTTCACAGTTCTCGCAAAAACCACAACCGACATTGAACGGCAGACAGACGTAGTCACCCACCTTAATGCGCTCTACCCCTGAACCAATTTCGACCACTTCACCCAGGTTTTCGTGTCCCAAAATACGGCCCTGCTCAAAGCTGGTCCGACCCTCATACATGTGCAAATCAGATCCACAAATGTTAGTAGTGGTAATGCGGACAAGCACATCTGTGGGTCGGATAATTTTCGCATCCGGTACGTCTTTTACTTTTACATCATAGGGACCGTTGTAAATTACTGCTTTCATGATCGTCTCCTGCTTTCGTCCGGAAAGGAACGGCTGCCCGTGTCGGGTGAGTGTCAACTAAGCTTAGCTGTCATGACTGATAACGCGATCGAAAGCATGGCGAACGGGATTTTTCCTATCGGAATACGTTGAGACTTGCTGGCGGGGGTGATGGATATAGGCAGCCGGGAAAAGATCACACCCGGCTGTGTCCCTTAATTATCTGAGTCAGAGTAACTGTCTGTTTCCACAATATATTGAACTATGGCCCGATGATCGCGCACCGTCCGAGTGTGGCCTGTCGCAATTGCCATGTTATTGAGGGGCGCTTTAGCCGACCGAAAGAATATCACCGCAAAGCAACACGTTATGGCAAACGGCGAGAAATTATCTGGCAATGCTTGCGATGGTGAAGCGGGGCTGCATCCGGCTTTTGTATCAACGGTTAAGCAATTAAGGGAGACAGCCTGCTGTAGGAAGAAAAGGGTAAAAGGCCCCTTCACTTCCAGCGTTGTGACAAGGCCGGCGGCGTAAACAGCTGCCACCAGTCTCGTGTGATCTTTCGGGTTAACAGCATTTTCAACAATATTTTCCGACAGGTACATGGCAGCACCACCGACCATTGCCGTGTCGTTATTTATATTTGCCGCGTACGTGCCGCAGCTGAATACGCATGCAGAAAAAACAGAGTTGGTAGCAATGGCTTTATTTTCACGACACTCATAGAATTTGCGGACAGGGCAAGCGTGGCCTGATCGATTAATGAGAATGAGGGAGGTAAACGGATGAAAAAATTTAACTTTTTAGCTAATGGCTCCGGGTACAGCCATGGTGTAGGGAAATGTCTCAACCGCGCCAGGTAGTCTCCTGCTTCAGCAAGGCTAGCATCAGGTTAAGCCGCTCACTCCGCTGCTCTTTCGTCAGCCTAGAGAAAGAACGGGTTACCCCCTTTATGCGGGTTTAAACATCCTCTCCTGCCATAAGCCCTCCAAGGGAGGGCTTATAATAACCAATCAAGACTGCCTTTAAGTCCCTGCTCGCTTCTGGCAGACATCTTTCATTATTCGAAAGAAAGTCGTGGCTTCCGGTCATCAAGCTCAGCATCGTAAAACGAATAAAGCAGCAGATCAGATGTTCATCACGAGCATCATTCGGCGTGAGCGATGAGCATGACGCCTAAATGCGAAAGGCATTAACTGCTTCACGTAAAGAGTGAGCCTGAGCTGATAGAGACTGCGATGCCGAAGACGACTCTTCAACCAGCGCGGCATTATTCTGAGTGACGCCATCCATCTGGTTTACCGCAATGCTAACCTGAGAAATGCCCTGCATCTGCTCAGCCGAGGCAAGTGAAATATTATCCATCGCAACAGCCAGTTTTCCGACCATCGCATTAATATCAAGAATACTCTTGCCCGTGCCCGTTGCTACGACAACACCACTTTCTACCTGAGCCACAGCTTCTTCAATCAGATTTTTAATATCTCTGGCTGCCGTCGCGCTGCGCTGCGCCAGCGTCCTGACTTCGCCTGCGACTACAGCAAATCCTCGGCCTTGCTCGCCCGCTCGTGCTGCTTCGACCGCAGCGTTAAGCGCCAGAATGTTGGTCTGAAATGCAATCCCTTCGATAACGGAAGTGATATCCCTGACTTTCACCGCGCTTTTTGAAATATCATCCATCGTCTCTGACATGCGTTGCATATCGTGTTCACCTGAACGCGCCAGCGCAGCGGTTTCGCGGGCGGAGTCCGCAGTCTGCTGTGCGCCCGCTGCGTTACTTTTTACCGTGACGGTGAGTTGCTCAATACTGGCGGCGGTTTCCTGCAAAGCAGCGGCCTGCTGCTCTGTGCGGGAAGAGAGTTCAGTATTGCCCTGAGAAATTTTATCAACGGCCAGCGCTACTGAAGTGGAAGAATCTTTAATATGCGAAACCAGGTTGCGCAGATTGTTCTGCATGCTATCCAGCGAAGCCATCATGCTGGCAGTATCCCCCTGACGAAGTGTTACCGTAGTCGTCAGATCACCCGCTGCAATCGCTGCGGCCAGGCCCTGCGCATGGGAAGGTTCTCCACCCAGCTGAACCTTGATCCAGCGGGTAATCAGGCCGCTCATTACAAATCCCATAATGACAAAGAGGGTGGTCAGCCCAACAAGAGTCATATAAACACCGGAGAGAGCCTGCGTCGATGTTTCCGCCGTTTTACTCGTTACCCTCGCCTGATAATCAACCATCTCATTCACCGCCGTGCGGTAGTGAGAAAGCGCAGGGATCAGTTCGCTACGGAGCTTATCCTGGTACGGAATGGTGTTTAGCATAAACAGATTTTGCGCGGCCTGATTAAGGGGGCCAGATGCCACTTCAATTTTTTTCAATTGCGTCGAAGCCTCTTCGACTTCGGCAAGATTGATCCCCGGAATGTTTTTGGCACCGTTGATAAGCTCCCGAAAATGCGCAGTGGTATTATCACTGTTGGCCTGTAATGCAAAGAACTGAGTTTTAACCGTTGCCTCTGCCTGCGGCTGAGCGTCCGAAACCACGGACAGCAGAAGAACAGCTTGCTGTGCTAAATTATCTTTGAGCGTCTGGAGAGCCTGGAGATCCATCAGCCGCGCGCGAGTCAATTCCTGCTGATCGCTGGCCGTATTGAGTTTAAATCCAGCAAAGCCGGTCACAAAAACGCCCGTTAAGATGACCGTCAGGAACGCCGTAGTGAGCATGGCGCTTAATTTAATTTTTTTATTCCGATACATAGGAGACCCCGACATCTGATTTTTAGGTTATCACCGACGCTCCGCATCTATGGCTCGCTGGTACTGGATCTGTTTATCGGCAGGATGAAGGGAAATTACAGTAGTGAAAGGAGTAAGAGACGATAATTCTTTAGTGAAGCAAACAGGCAAATCATTGGCAGAGGTTATTAAGGCAGTGAGCTTTATTCTACTGACTTGCCGCCAGAGATACGGAGTACGATCCTGGTCCATCTGCCTTTAAAAGGCAGGCTGATACCCAGTCTGAGATCCGGAGGATGCGCAAAGAATGGAAGCGGATTACCGATAAGAGACACCTCCTAAAAAGAGCCGCAGCGTACCTGGCAAAACTGTCTGACTAAGGCGAAAAGAGAAAAAATTTACGGAATGGGGGGAGGAAGCCCGCAGTGATGTTTCTGTTTACATCGAAATGTTTATAGCTGTAGGCATCAGCATGGTTCGGGCAATCAGATACCACCTTCTGCATTCAAAACCCAGAGTATTAATCGTTGTATCGGCTTAATCGTTGCATCGGCGAAATGTCTGAGACTTAATCCCCCAAAACCGATGATTCTGGCTGGATTATCCTGAAGCGTACTAGCCCACTTGCCGAAACCATCATCTTTTAGATCTGTCAGGATTCTTCTCCTCAATAAGCACCTCACCCTGATTAGCGATATTCCCGACCTGGCTGTAGCGGGATCACAGGTGAAGTCCTTTTCAGGCAATGCCGCTTCATATGCAATTTCCTGAGCGCATTCCGGCGTGGTGTCAGCACTGAGCCATTCGCGTACAGTATCCGCACTTAAAACCAGCGGGCGTCAGTCATGGATATCGGCCATGCCTTTGTTACTCGCTGACGTTACGATAACCAACACCTCCAGTCTAGGGTCCTTTCCGTAAGCAGTACTGCCGATAATGGCGAAGAACGGCCGTTCTTTCTCGTTGTGGTCAATAAAATAGGCTGTTTTAGCCGCCCTCCTGTTTCCACGGGTACCAGCCATCAGGTGGAACAATGGCGCGATCATGCTCCCAGCGGTTTACTACGCGTATGGGTAAAGCGGCTGCTTATTCTGCCGACTTTCCGACAGGCAAAAAGTTTCGTCGCTTTCCAAATCGGCCCTTTAGCGTTAATCTATACGAAATGTATACGTTTCATATAAGGCTCCCATGGGAATCGTAAAAATCTCCGACCTGATGCATGAGAATCTGCGTATCGCCAGTCAGGCGATGAGCCGCTCAATTAACGCACAGGCAGAACATTGGCTGAAACTCGGCATGCTGGCTGAACTCTATCCGCAGCAAACCCAACATCAACTGGCGCAAATGCTGATCCGGCTTGAACTGGAAGGCAGCGCTGACATACGCAATATGCTCCCTAAAAAGAGCACCACCACACAAGGAGACGTGTCATGAACACCGTTAAGATTCACACCGCAGCGGAGATTGAGATGGCGCGAGCAGCAGGACAGGCTGCGGCTCAGGTGCTGGCGATGATTACACCTCACGTCCGTCCCGGTATCACTACTGAAGAACTGGATGATATATGCCATGACTTCATAGTTAATGAGCTTAAAGTGATCCCCGCAAACATCGGTTATCACGGTTATACCCGCACTACCTGCACCTCGGTCAATCATGTGGTGTGCCACGGAATTCCGTCCAGCAAAAAACTCAAGGAGGGTGATATCGTTAATATCGATGTGGCGATCATCAAAGATGGCTGGTATGGCGACACCAGCCGGATGTACTTTGTCGGCGCGCCATCAGTACGAGCCAAACGTCTGGTCGATATCACCTATCAGTCGATGGTTGCGGGCATTAAAACCGTCCGTCCTGGCGCGACGCTGGGTGATGTTGGCGCGGCGATCCAGCGGGTTGCGGAAGCTGCAGGCTTCTCGGTGGTACGTGAATATTGCGGTCACGGCGTCGGTGAGATTTACCATACCGATCCGCAGGTGCTGCACTACGGCACGCCGGGCGAAGGGATGCCATTAAAAGCAGGCATGATTTTCACAATAGAACCGATGATTAATGCCGGTAAAGCCGGAACCAGCGTACTGTCAGATGGCTGGACGGTTGTCACAAGGGATCGCTCTCTTTCGGCACAATGGGAACATACCCTCGCCGTCACCGAAGAGGGTTTCGATCTTTTGACGCCCTGGCCTGAGGGTACCGGCGACTATCCAGCCATTTAATCACACAGCCTGAGGCTCGGTTTCAGGCTGCTTTATTCACCCGCCCCCTGACATCACTCTGCGTTTCCATTGAGGCGGCACCCCACACCTGAACATCGTTGTATCAGGCGGTTAGGGCAGTTTATTGGCAATTGATAAATCAGGACGATTCATTTGCAGAATATATTTATGGTTGATTGTGAGTTATTACTGACAAGCCTGTTATTCCTGCGCCGGTAGCCAGGGCAACTAGGATAAAAGGTGGCGCACGCCATTCTCACGCGCGAAAGCAGATTATCTGCGGCCTTTGACCACGGAAGCAGACCAGTTGAAATCGCTGACTTCGCTGGCGGTCAGTGAAGAAGGTTTCTTCTTACGTAGCGGTTTTTTCTTTTCCTTCTCAGCCTGGACTCTCTCCTTTTCCCGTTTACTGGTCATAATGATCTGACGTGCTTCACTATTAAATTCTTTTTCTTTTTTACTATCAGGCTCTTTACCGGTTCGTTGACGGTACTTATCTGCCAGCCCCTTATAGGTCTGCTCGACGGCCAGTCGTTCATCAGCGTTGAACTGATCAATGGAAATCATCTTTTTATCGTTCATAGCGGTGTGTCCTGTGGCGAGTAATCCGGACAAGTGTACCGCATTTGCATTCCGTTAACGCAAGGAATGACATTCACTGGCAGATCGCACATTTCACCAGCCCAGGCCGTCAGGTAATTTTTCTGAAACGCGCAAGTTAGCCCTGCTAAAACCAGGGTTATATCCTAATATAAAACGCATGTTCATCAGGTTTAATGGTAGTGACCACGTCATGCCAGGGAGCTGGAGGAATGATTAAAGAGACCGATCGCCTTTCACAGGCACTTTTAAGGCGGCATGGAATTGGTGTCAAACAAAAACGTATACAATTTCGTGGCAGGAATCTGCTGTTTCTGCTGCATAACGCCCGCTATGATGTTTTCAACGGTGATCGCTGCATTGCCACCGTCGATACCAACAATATCAATGAAGCCATTAAGCAGTTTAAAGCGCTGGACAATCCTGTGGAGGAATAACCATGCCCGATTATCGTCTGTATCAAAAAGAACATGCAGTCAGAGCAGTGAATGTCGGGCGTCAGGATCAGCAGGAGGCGTTAGTAGCTGAAGGCTATAGGATAGTGTGGGACGTTGTGCATGCCAATAACGCTGAAGCCGCCCTACTGCGCTATCAGCAACTGCGTCACGAAGCAGATACTACTGCGCAGACCTTCGCAACAGATTCAGTCGTTGGCAGTCTGTTGAACTTGATATCCCGGTAGGTCATTGTGGGCGACCGGTCTACCAGCAAAGTTTCTGTTAATTCATGGCCTGCTGATTAAAATAGAGAAAATCCTTCTGAATACAGGTTTCTGATGAAAATCACCATTCGCAAAGAAGATGAGCTATTCATGCACAACTTCTTTGCTGCACCCTGCCACACTATTGAAACAGACTCACTCCAGGCACAACAAATTCAGCAATCGCTTCAGCTGGCCATCCAGCAAAAAGGTGCAGAGGCCGATGGCGACTGGAAATGCAGCCTGACCTTTCTGCTGCTGTTTCTCTTTTTGTATGCAGCACTGGGTGCCTCGCTGACGCTTGATCTCAGCACCACAGGCGCGGCCCATAAAAGTATTGAATATGCGCTGGAGGCGATTCCGGTGCTCATTGCCTTCTCCGGATTCTTCATCTCCATTCTCTATCTTTTCCTGACCCGTGCCAGCGCGCGGAAACAACGTGACTGGGAAAAGACGATTCTGGTGCTGGAGAAATACGCCATTGGAAATCTGTTCAAAGTGACTCATACCCAGGGCGGCGGCACCAGTAATTACTCCGTGCCCAGCCTTTCCATCTCGCTCGCGCTATTTATCTGCCTGACCTGGCTGGTGATTTATAACTATCTGACATTTACCACCAGCGGAGTCTTTGGCAGTGTGATCTCCCTGTTCATCAGCACCATGGTTTATGTGATTCTGGATATTCAACTGCTTAAACCATTTGTCCATGCTGTAGAGAAAGATGAACCGCAAAAAAGTGATGCGGATAAAGAGCAGGAGTAACTGACATTTCCAGCGACAAAATAGATACCCGGTCATCGAGCCGGGTATTTTTTTGGCTGATAATGGACGGTTTCGACTGCTGGGCTTTCGCTGCACGGGATTCAATGAAATGGGAAGTTAAAATAATGATTTAGTATGTTGTAACTACAAACAACGCGCTCTCATTCAGGCATTTAACATGCCGGGTTTAAGAGAAAAGGTCCGCTTTCATAGCGGACCAGTGGTGTTACCAGCGGGTTTTCTGCATATCGATGACAAAGCGATATTTCACATCGCTGGTCAGCATACGTTCAAAGGCCGTTTCGACCTCTCCACCGGTGATCATCTCCACGTCAGCCGTGATGTTGTGCTGACCACAGAAGTCGAGCATCTGCTGCGTCTCCTGAATACTGCCAATTGAGGTGCCGCTGATGCTCAGACGGCGAAACACCATAGGGGTCACATTGGGTGACGGATGCGGTTGATCAGGAATACCTACCAGCACCAACTGACCGTTTGTTTTCAGTGTGTTGAGATAGGGATCGAGGTCGTGCGGTGCAGCGACACAGTCAAGAATCACATCCAGTGACGCCTGACAGTCAGCCATTTGTGCGGCGTCTCGCGAGATGACCACGTTTTTAGCACCGAGTCGGCGAGCATCCGCTGCTTTTGCTGGAGAAGTGGTAAACAGAGTGACCTCCGCGCCCAGCGCACTGGCCAGCTTAACCGCCATATGCCCCAGTCCGCCAAGACCCACCACACCCACACGATCACCTGCTTTGACATTGAAGTGTTGCAACGGTGACCAGACGGTCACACCTGCGCACAGCAGCGGTGCCACCGCGTTTAGCGCCAGATTGTCGGGTACCGTGACCACAAAATGCTGGTCGGCTATGACATGCTGTGCATAGCCGCCAAATGTCGTATTACCGGTGTATCTATCCGTGCCATTGTAGGTCGGCGTGAAACCCACTTCACAATATTGCTCTTCCTGCTGCTGACAGAAGTGGCATTCACCACAGGAGTCGACCATCACCCCCACGCCAACCGTCTCACCGAGGACAAATTTTGTGACCTTGTCACCCACCGCGATTACCCGCCCGACAATTTCGTGACCCGGCACCAGCGGATAGCGACTGACGCCCCATTCATTGCGTGCCATATGCAGATCGGAGTGACAGACACCGCAGTAAAGGATTTCGATTTTGACATCGTCAGCCTGCAGCTCGCGTAATTCTACCTGTCCCGCCCGGAGCGGCTGGCCTACCTGAGTGGCTATCAGCGCGTTAATTTTCATCTGTTACCTCTTCTCACCTGGTGCTCATAAATAAAGCGACATACTATAGACACATGGAACTCTTTTTGGTAGTAGTTACCTTTTGGTAACCATTAAATAGGAGAAGGCGTTATGCCGGTCTGGGTTGAAGGGAAACTGTGCTTTTATGCGGATTCACCGCCGCGCCGCCTGATGGAACTTTTTTCGGTGAAGTGGAGCACGATGGTGCTGCATGCGCTCTATCACTGGCCGGAAAATCGGGCGCGCACAGGTGAACTGGAGCGTAGCCTGCAGGGCATTTCAAAGAAGATGCTGATTCAGACCCTGCGCGAGCTGGAGCAGCGAGGACTGGTATCACGCCAGGTCTGGCAGGTGGTGCCACCAAAAGTGGAATATAGCCTTACGCCGCTGGGTCATACTTTTGCGCAGCCGATTGAGCAGATGTATCAGTGGGGTCTGGAGAACCAGGCTGCGCTGGATGAAATGGAACATCACGTGCGCAGCCATCAGGATGATAAGGGGTAAGACGCCGCCAGTTATGCACGCCGTCCGGTTTTAATCGAACGGGAATTCGCGTGCCAGCACCCGGGAAATGACATTCAGCGCACCTTCATCGTTGTTGCTCTGAGTCTGATAGCGCGCCACGGCGGCGACAGCGTCAGCAGCATTGGCCATTGAGAAACTGAAGCAGGCCTGACGCAGCATCTCAATATCGTTGGCGCTGTCACCAATCGCCAGCACTTCACAATCGCTGATGCCCCATTTTTCCTGCAGCAATGCAATGCCATGTGCTTTATGGCAGCCGGGAATGATGAGATCAATAAAACCGAAGCCGCTGGATACCGGATGCATAATGTTTTCCAGCTCGCTCAGACTGGAATGCAGTCTTTGCAGTAATGCATCCACACCTTCGTGCTCCAGTTTCAGCGAGAATTTGAAAATGGTGTCGTCAATGGTATAGAGGTCATCGCGTTTTTCCAGTCGGTAATAGTGGTTTGCAAGCATCGCCATCACCTCATCAGAAGTGGATGAATGCATATAGGCACCGTTGCGTCCACAGACCACGACCGCGATGTCGGATTCATGCACCAGAATATCAAGGATCTTATGCACTTTCTCCTGAGCTAACTCTCCGCAGAAGATCTCTTCATTACCGTCAGATACCCATGCGCCATTTTCCGCCACGAAAGCGATCTCATCTTTGATGTCGGGAAAATAGCGCTGCAATTGGTAATACTGATTACCACTGGCCACCACAAAACGGATACTTTTCTGCTTCAGTAGTGCATATTGACGTGAAAACCGCTGAACGTTGTACTGCTTATTGTCGTCCAGAAAGGTGCCGTCCATATCCACCGCAATCATCTTAACCGCCATCTCGCCTGCCCCTTTACGTTCGCCGTTCTGTCCTTCCGGCTGATTGATTTGATTCATAAAGCTTACTCGCTGTGTGGATTAATGAGAATGCAAATAGTGACATTGCTTATGGCTTTCAGAGCGTTTCGATTGATAAGTTGTGTCACCACGCACGTTTTTAAGCGTTAAAAGAATGTTAACCTCGACCGCTTATTACGAATGAAGGTTTTTTTATTTACATTCGTAACTCCACCCCGAATACTCAGGAGCCTGAGATGCGTGATGCAACCCGATCTAACCCTCTACCTGTCGACGTCAAAGCCGCTATCCGCGAGATGAAACACCAGTTGCGTCAACAGATTGGCGATGTTGACGCACTTTTCCTGCAGGTATGCGACAACATCAATACTGCCATTGCTGAAGCAAAAGCGGATGAAAGGCGAACAGGCAGCGCCTGGCCGGTAGTGCTGATGCAGGATCTTGCCGGGGGAACGGTTTCGGATGAAACCCGGACGCTGATTAAACGTCGCGGCTGTGTCGTGATCAAGCAGCACTTCGCGCGTGAGCAGGCGCTGGCATGGGATAAGTCGATGCTCGACTATTTGGATCAAAACCGGTTTAACCAACACTATCGCGGTCCTGGTGATGACTTTTTTGGCACCCTGGCCGCCTCCCGCCCTGAAATTTACCCGATTTACTGGTCGCAGGCGCAAATGCAGGCGCGGCAGAGCACGGCAATGGCTGACGCGCAGTCTTTCCTGAACCGGTTATGGACGTTTGAATCGCAGAGCAAGCAGTGGTTTGACCCGGATGTCAGCATTATTTATCCCGATCGCATCCGTCGCCGTTTGCCGGGTACCACGTCAAAGGGATTAGGTGCCCACACCGATTCCGGCGCGCTGGAACGCTGGTTACTCCCCGCTTATCAGCAAGTTTTCAGTAAGCTGTTGCACGGTGATTTTGCCGCTTACGACCCCTGGGATGCGGCTCACCGTACCGAAGTAGATGAATATGATCTACCGGGCACCACCAAATGTTCCGTGTTCCGAACTTTTCAGGGCTGGACCGCATTGTCCGATATGATCCCCGGTCAGGGCTTGCTGCATGTGGTGCCCGTGCCGCAGGCAATGGCCTATGTCCTGCTGCGTCCGCTGCTTTCAGATGTACCTGAAGATGAACTCTGCGGCGTAGCGCTGGGCCGGGTGCTGCCCATTAATGAACAATGGCATCCGCACCTGATTGCCGGACTCTGTTCAATACCGGCTTTAGAAGCGGGCGATTCGGTATGGTGGCACTGTGATGTGATACACGCCGTGGCACCGGTGGAAGATCAGCAGGGCTGGGGCAATGTGATGTATATTCCGGCTGCGCCGATGTGTGACAAAAACCGCGCCTATGCCCGACGCGTTGCGCAGGCACTGGAGCAGGGACGTTCGCCGGGAGATTTTCCGCCGGAGGATTATGAAGCCGAGTGGGAACAGCGTTTCAGGCTACAGGATCTCAATGATAACGGACGCCGATCGCTGGATTTATCCTGACCCCACGTTATACACCGTTGCGGAATAATCCCTGTTACACTGCACCTCCTGTTTTTCTGCGAAACCTAATTATGAACCCGCGACATCATCAGATTATTCAACTGGTTAATAGCCGGGGCAGCGTAACGGTCAGTGAGCTGGCGCAGCTTAGCGGGGTGTCGGAAGTGACGGTACGTCAGGATCTCACGCTGCTGGAACGCGACCGACTGCTGCGTCGGGTTCACGGCTCCGCGCTGGCGCTGGACAGCGATAACATCGGCACCCGCATGATGACCCGCTACCCCATCAAGCAGGCGCTGGCACACCATGCGGCCAGCCTGGTGCAGGCGGGTGAATCGGTGTTCATCGAAGGCGGCAGTACCAATGCGCTGCTGGCACGAGCGCTGGCTGACCGCGCCGATCTTACGGTGATTACGGTCAGCCACTATATTGCCCAGCTTCTCCGTGAAGCCGCCTGTGAGGTAATTGTGCTCGGGGGAGTGCTGCAGAAAAGCAGTGAATCGGTGGTCGGCCCGCTGACGCGTTATTCAATCCAGCAGGTCCATTTTCACCGGGCATTTGTTGGCGTGGATGGCTGGCATCCAGAGACCGGTTTTACCGGCCGAAATATGCTGCGCTGTGATGTGGTGGATGCCGTGCTGGCTAAAGGCACTGAAAGCTATGCTCTGACCGACGCCTCCAAGTTTGGTCAGATTCACCCCTATCCGCTCTCATCCGGTTATCAGGTCGGGTATGTGATTACCGATGAGACGCTGGATGCGGCAACGGTAGTACAACTCAGAGAGCAGGCAATCGAGGTAATTCAGATCGCGGCGGATTAAGCAGACCCGGGGCCTTTAGTGACGGATTCGCGCAGCATCAGGCTGGCCGTGAAAGGCGTCCGGTTATGCCAGTCCCCCCCATCCAGCATGGTTAACAGACGGTTAATCGTCTCATCGATCATCTCTGTGACCGGCAGTTTCATACTGGATAACGACGGCGTGATATAAGGTGCCAACGGGATATCATCAAAGCCAATCACGGAGACCTGATCAGGCACCGCGATATGGCATTCGGTGAGCCGCTTGATCGCACCAATCGCCATTTCATCATTACTCGCCACCAGCGCACTAAAAGGCACCCCGCGTTCCAGTAGCGTGTCCACGGCCGCCATACCGCTCTGCGCTGTCCATTTACCCGGCACGATTCGCTGTGGATCAGCGTCAAAACCCTGTGCGGCCAGCGCAGCGTGATAGCCGGAAAGACGCTCGACGCCAGTCGGTGAATCCAGTGACCCGGAAATGAATGCGATATCGCGATGCCCTTGATTCAGCAGATGGCTGACTGCCGTGACGCTGCTGGCGTACTGATCGCTATAAATGCAATAGCTCTGGTTGATACGCAGTCGCCGATTGATCACCAGTATCGGCTGTTTGTGCCGGGAGATAATGGCATCCAGCGCGTCGATACTCAGGAAACGTGGGTAGATAATGATACCGTCACAGCGTAGATCGAGCAGAAACTGAATTGCCGCCTGCTCCTGCTCAGCGGTATGTTTGCCGTCCGCCAGGATAAGCTGACGGCCCTGCTGCTCCAGCATGCGCGCGGAATGAGCCATTAACTCAGTGAAGTAGCTGCCGCTGTAGAGCGTATTGGTAATTACCAGGCCGATGGTCTGAGACGTTTTTGCCGCCAGATTGCGCGCCAGCAGATTGGGCCGATATCCGGTTTCGGCAATGGCCTTCAATACTTTTTCACGCTTTTCCTGCCCGACATAGCCGTTACCGGATAGCACACGTGACACTGTCGCTTTTGAGACGCCGGCCCTGTTTGCCACTTCCTTAATCGTTGCCATGATGATGCTCCTTTGCTGCGTCGTTATGCAGTCTACCTAAGCCTCTCTATCTTTAAAATATTTACCCCGCCTGAAAGCGAAGCCACCCACCCCGCTCAGGTGATGGAGTTCACAAAACACAAATCGGACTAATTTTTACGCTTGTCGACGCTTTAAAAGCACTTCATGATTTTGTGAAACCGGTTTCCTATTTGCCTGCCCGCAGGCGCAAAAACATAAAAATTTTGACCGATTTCCCCTACAGAGAAGAGCGATCATGCCCAGAAATGATGCCGAGGTGTCACGCGCCATCGTCGATGCGCTAGGCGGCCTCACCAATATCGAAGCCGTAACCCACTGCATGACCCGCCTGCGGTTTGTAGTGAAAGATGAAACCCAGGTTGACTGTCCCCGGCTCAAAGCGATCGATGGCGTCATGGGTGTGGTGCACCACGATACCCAGTACCAGGTGATCATCGGTAATAACGTTTCGCAGGCTTATCAAGCGGTGCTGGAAATGGGATCGCCCGCCGCGTCATTGTCTGTACCGGTGACACGCAAATTCACCCTGAGAGGCATTGGTGCAGGCATTCTTGATGCGCTGGTGGGCACGATGTCGCCGCTGATCCCGGCCATTATTGGCGGCTCAATGGTTAAGCTGCTGGCGATGATCCTTGATATGGCAGGCATATTCGAGAAAGGCTCATCAACGCTGGTGATCCTGAACGTGATTGGCGACGGCGCGTTCTTCTTTCTGCCGGTGATGGTCGCCGCCTCTGCGGCGCTAAAATTCAAAACCAACATGTCGCTGGCGATTGCCATTGCCGGTGTACTGGTCCATCCCAATTTTGTTGAGCTAATGGCAAAAGCGGCGCAGGGTCAGGCAGTTGAATTCGCTTATATTCCGGTGACCGCAGTGAAATATACCTACACGGTAATCCCGGCGCTGGTCATGACCTGGATCCTGTCGCACATTGAGCGTGGCGTGGATCGTATTACTCCTGCTGTCACCAAAAACTTCCTGAAACCGATGCTGATTGTGCTGATTGCAGCCCCCGTCGCCATTGTGCTGATTGGCCCGATTGGCATCTGGATCGGCAGCGGCATCTCCACGCTGGTCTACTCCGTGCATGGCTATCTTGGCTGGCTTTCCGTCGCGATTATGGGCGCAATCTGGCCGCTGCTGGTGATGACCGGGATGCATCGGGTGTTCACACCCACCATCATCCAGACCATTGCCGAAACCGGCAAAGAGGGCATGGTGATGCCGTCAGAGATTGGCGCCAACCTCTCGCTGGGGGGATCGTCGCTGGCGGTGGCGTTTCGTACCAAAAACCGTGAACTCCGCCAGACCGCGCTGGCGGCGGCGGCCTCAGCCATTATTGCCGGCATTTCAGAACCGGCCCTGTATGGCGTTGCGGTCCGCTTAAAACGGCCACTAGTCGCCTGTCTGATCAGCGGGTTTATCTGCGGCGCGCTAGCGGGCATTGGCGGGCTGGCCAGTCACTCAATGGCCTCTCCCGGCCTGTTTACCAGCGTGCAGTTCTTCGATCCTGCCAATCCAATGAGTATTGTCTGGGTCGGAGCGGTAATGATTTTGTCTGTGGTGCTGTCGTTTGTACTCACACTGCTGTTAGGGTTTGAAGATATTCCTGAAATCGTACCCGGACACACAGCGCAACCCGCGCCCGCTACAGAACGCGCTAACGCGATCCATAGCCACTAAATGGGTCACGCTGACCCGGAAAAGAGGAATGCATGTCTGATTCAAGGTTTCCGCAAGGATTTTTATGGGGCGGCGCGTTGGCCGCCAACCAGAGTGAAGGCGGTTATCGTGAGGGTGGAAAGGGCTTAACTACCGTCGATATGATCCCGCATGGCCCGCACCGTATGCCGATAAAACTGGGCCTGGAAAAGCGTTTTACCCTGCGTGACGATGAATTTTATCCCAGCCATGATGCGATCGATTTCTATCACCGCTATTCAGAGGACATCGCGCTGATGGCCGAGATGGGGTTCAGCGTATTCCGCACCTCTATTGCCTGGAGCCGCCTCTATCCCAACGGTGATGAACTGACGCCCAATCAGCAAGGCATCGACTTTTACCGCGCGGTCTTTGAGGAGTGCCGGAAATATAATATCGAACCGCTGGTCACGCTCTGTCATTTTGATGTGCCGATGCATCTGGTAACTGAATATGGCTCGTGGCGCAATCGAAAAATGGTCGACTTTTTTGCCCGCTATGCCCGCAGCTGTTTCGAAGCCTTTGATGGCCTGGTGAAATACTGGCTGACCTTTAATGAGATCAATATCCTGCTACACAGCCCGTTTTCCGGTGCCGGTCTGGTGTTCGAACCCGGTGAGAATAAGGAGCAGGTGAAGTATCAGGCGGCACATCATGAACTGGTCGCCAGTGCGTTGGTCACCCGGCTAGCGCATGAAGTGAATCCGGCTAACCAGGTCGGCTGCATGCTGGCAGGCGGCAACTTCTACCCCTGGTCCAGTAAACCGGAAGATGTCTGGGCGGCACTGGAAAAGGATCGCGAAAACCTGTTTTTTATTGATGTGCAGGCGCGCGGTGCCTATCCGGCCTACGCTGCCCGCGTGTTCCGTGAAAAAGGGGTGACGCTGGAAATCGCTGACGGGGATACCGAACTGCTGAAAAACAGTGTCGATTTTGTCTCATTCAGTTATTACGCCTCACGGTGCGCTTCGGCAGAGATGAACGAGCAGAACAGCAGCGCCGCCAATGTCGTGAAATCCCTGACTAATCCCCATGTGCCACGCAGTGAATGGGGATGGGGCATCGATCCGCTGGGGTTACGCATTACCATGAACATGATGTATGACCGCTACCAGAAGCCGCTGTTCCTGGTAGAGAATGGCCTGGGCGCACGCGATGAAATTGATGCGGATGGCGAGATTAATGACGACTACCGCATCCGCTATCTGCGGGAACATATTCGCGCCATGGGCGACGCCATTGAAGATGGCGTACCAGTAATAGGCTACACCAGCTGGGGCTGTATCGATCTGGTTGCCGCTTCAACCGGTGAAATGAGCAAGCGCTACGGTTTTGTCTATGTTGACCGGGACGATCGGGGTAACGGCACGCTGGCGCGCACGCGGAAAAAATCTTTCTGGTGGTACAAGAAAGTGATTACCAGTAACGGCACAGACCTTGAGTGACAATGTCACTTAAGAGTTAGCTTTCTGGCTTTTAATGAGTCAATAACTGTGCCGTTGTACTCTGGCGTTTATTATCGTATAACCACTGTCTCCGAGGGGTGCCCTGTAATGGGCTGAGATGGCGTAAGCCGAACCCTTTGAACCTGATCTGGGTCATGCCAGCGAAGGGACGGGTCGGCAGATTTTCTGCGTTTTCTCCTGCATCATTCCCTGTTCCAGACCGTATGCCCGGATCTCCCTGTTACTGGAGATCCCATGTCACATCCGCTTTTCGATACCGGCTTTTATGGTCGTCTGCGCCAGCAGGCTGGCACTCATTGGCAAGCCTATATTGCGCACGATTTTGTGCAGCAGCTCGGTCGGGGCACGCTGCCACCGGTCGCTTTCCGCCATTATCTCACCCAGGATTACCTGTTTCTGCTGCACTTTGCCCGTGCCTGGGGTCTGCTAATTAGCAAACTCTCTGAGCCAGCAGCCTTACATAGCGCAACGGCATCGCTTAACGCCATCGTCAGCGAACTGCCGCTGCATCAGAGTTACTGCCAGCACTGGGGCATCAGCGAGGCGGCAATGGCGAGCGAACCTGAGGCAGTGGAAACGCTCAACTACACCCGCTACGTGCTGGACGTGGGTCACACCGGGGATGCGCTGGAGCTGATGACGGCGCTGATGCCATGCGTTGCCGGTTACGCTGAAATCGGTCTGACGCTACTGGATGATCCCACAACCCGCTTTGAGGGCAATCCTTACGCTGCATGGATAGAGAATTACGGTGATCAAACTTACCTGGCCGGTGTCCACTCCTCACTTTCACTGTTTGAAACCCTGGCTCAACAGCACGCCGGGAGAGAGCGCTTTGATCGGCTGGCGATCATTTTTACCACCGCAACCCGGCTGGAATCCGCTTTCTGGCAGATGGGTCTCAATCAAGCTGCCGCTGTTCGGATCAGTCCATGAGCCAGGGGTGCGATGTCGTGCCAGCTGGCATTTCAATTCGCCAGCTCTGCGTGAATTTCGGTCAGCAGAAACTCTTCAGCCAGTTAGATCTGGAGGTTGAGGGCGGCAGATTTACCGCTTTACTGGGTGCCAGCGGCGTCGGTAAAAGCAGCCTGATGCGGGTCATTGCCGGTCTGATGCCTCCAACCTCGGGGCAGATTAGCGGCAGCGATGGTCAACCTCTGACCGGACGGATCGCCTGGATGGGTCAACAGGATTTGCTCTACCCGTGGCTAACGGTTGAACAAAATGTCTGCCTCGCCAGTCGCCTGAAAGGTGAGAAAGCCGATCGCGACTGGGCGAACCATCTGCTGGAACGGGTGGGTCTGAGTCACTGCGCCACCGCCCGCCCTGCGGCACTCTCCGGCGGGATGCGTCAGCGCGCCGCTCTGGCACGCACCCTCTATACCCGTCAGCCCATTGTACTGATGGATGAGCCTTTCTCTGCTCTGGATGCATTGACCCGCAGTCAGATCCAGACGCTGGCCGCAGAAGTGCTGGTCGGGCATACCGTGCTGATGATTACTCATGATGCCGCAGAAGCCTGTCGGCTTAGTCACCAAATACTGCTGGTAGGTTCAGCGGGGGTTGAAGCTTGCCCGCCACTGCAGGGCCAGCCACCACGGGCAGCAGAAGACATCCACTTAATCCAGAGTCAGGCCGCATTGCTGAACCAACTGAGCAGGATAGCAGGATGAGATTACGCATGGGTTTCGCTAGTGTTCGCCGTGGCGTGATGATCGCTGTCGGGCTGATTACGCTGTGGTGGCTCGCCACACTGACTGACATTCCAGCCTTTCTGCTGCCCTCACCCGCTGCGGTCGCCACCGCGCTGTGGCAAAACGCGGGCTATTTTGGCCATCACACTCTGATTACGCTGACCGAGATCCTCTGCGGCATGGCTCTCGGCGTGCTGCTGGGTGGTGTGCTGGCGCTGAGCATGACCTTTTCGCCCTGGCTGCAGCGCTGGATGATGCCGGTGGTGATTACCAGCCAGGCGATTCCGGTATTTGCCCTGGCGCCGTTGCTGGTGCTCTGGTTTGGCTTCGGCATGGGTGCCAAAGTCGCGATGGCAGTACTGGTGATCTTTTTTCCGGTGACCTCCGCCTTTTTTGATGGCCTGCGTCGCGTCACGCCCGGCTATCTCGATCTGGCTCGCACTCTGGGCGCGTCACGTAGAGCGCAGCTGCGCCATGTCCGGCTGTTAGCCGCGCTGCCCGCCCTGGGGTCAGGATTGCGGATGGCGGCAGCAGTAGCGCCGATTGGCGCAATCATCGGTGAATGGGTCGGATCGGCCGAAGGTCTGGGTTATGTGATGCTGAATGCCAACGCCCGGATGCAGAGTGACCTCTGTTTCGCTGCCCTGTTTATTCTGGTGCTGGTGACGCTGGCCCTGTGGCTGACTACCGACCTCCTGCTGCGCCACCTGATTACCTGGGCACCGGAGACACTTTAATGACCTCTACAGATGAGAAATCCCATGACTAAAATGCCTCTGTTTACCTTGCTTTTCAGCACCACCTTCGCCACAGAGGCTCTGGCGACGGAAAAACTGACGCTGGTGCTCGACTGGTATATCAATCCCGACCACGCGCCCATTATGGTGGCCCAGCAGACGGGCGCATTTGCGGCAGAAGGGCTGGAGGTCAACATTATCCCACCTTCCGATCCGGCACTCCCGCCGCGTCTGGTGGCGGCGAAACAGGCGGACCTGGCGATTACTTATCAGCCGCAGCTGAATCTCTTCGCCGATCAGGGTGTGCCACTGATACGGGTTGGCACGCTGATTAATATGCCCCTGAACACCCTGATAACACTCGATAAAACGATTAAGCGTCCGGCAGATTTGAAAGGTAAGCGTATTGGCTATTCGGTCAGCGGCATTGAACAGGCAACACTGGCCACTGTGCTGAACCATGACGGCATAAAGGTCGATCAGGTTAAGCGGGTTAACGTCAATTTTCAGCTCACCAGCGCCCTGATAACCGGAAAGGTAGATGCAGTTATCGGCGGGTATCGCAATATCGAAGCACAGGAGATGAAACTTGCGGGTAAAGAGCCAGTGGTGTTTAACGTCGAGGATTATGGTGTGCCGCCTTATGACGAACTGATTATCGTCGCCAACCGTGATGAGGCCGGTCAGGAGAAAATCAAAAAGTTTTTGCGGGCACTGAAGAGGGGGAATGCTCAGTTGCAGGCGCATCCAGAGGAGAGCTGGCAGGCCTTTGCCCGCGCACATCCGGAGTTAAACACGCCGCTAAACCATCAGGCATGGCGTGCCACCCTGCCCCTATTCGCCGCCGATCCGGCAAAACTGGATCGCGCACGCTATCAGGCTTATGAGCAATTTCTGTTTGATAACAAGCTGATTAAAAGCATCACCCCGGTTGAGCGGTACGCCACTGGCAGTGAGTAAAAAGAGCGCCCGCAGCCATTGCTGCGGGCCAGTTGACTAGCGTGACTTCTGATAAAGCCAATGTTCAATGTCGCTGGCTGGCAGCGGTTTTGAAAAGAAGTAGCCCTGGATTTGATCGCAACCGTAAGTTTTCAGCAACCCCAGTATCGCTTCCGTCTCCACGCCCTCGGCCAGCACGACGTAATTCAGCTCTTTCAGCATCAAAATAATGCATCTTACGATGATTTTAGATGCCTCATCTTCACCCATCCGCGAGATCAGTGACCGATCGATCTTGATCACATCCAGCGGAATATCCTGCAGATAGCTGATGTTGCTATAACCTGTGCCGAAGTCATCCAGCGAGATCACAAAACCGTGCGACTTCAGCGCTTGCAACCCCTTAATCGCCACATCGCTTTTGGTGATCAGTTCATTCTCAAGACATTCGATGCCCATAATGGCGTTGGGTAACTGAGCCGCTGCTAATTTCGCCACCAGCTTTTCGGCAAAATCGGGCTTTGCGAAATCGCGCTCGCTGACGTTGATTGAAACCGGTATCAGATCGTACTCGCGATCCCAGCGCGCCAGTTGCTCAACGGTATGATCGATTACCCAGTTGGTCAGATCGGAAATCAGGTTGGTTTTACCCGCCAACGGAATAAATTCTGATGGGAAAAGCTCGCCCCGCTCAGGATGATTCCAGCGGATCAGCGCCTCAAGCCCGACCGTTTTACCGGTTTTGAGACACACTTTAGGCTGCCAGGCCAGGTAAAGCTCTTCGTCTTTATTCAGCGCCTGTGCGAGATCGTTCATGATCATAAAGTCATCGGTGCGCCGCGAGTCGTAACTCTCATCAAAGAACATCCCACTGATATTTTCATCAATCGCCTCATGCAACGCGCTCACGGCCTGACGCACTGTTTCATTCGCATCCATCTGGCCCGGTACAAACTCTGTTTCACCGACAAAGACATCCAGGTCGAGCGTGATATTTTCCGCCAGATCGGCCTTCATATCTTTGAACAGGTCGATCATATTTTGTGATGTAAAGCGACCCGACCAGGGCTGCACGAACGCGAAACGGCCAGGTGCAAAAGAATAGAGTGTTTCGTTCTCCGGAAGAGTGATCCGGTGTGCGACATCCTGTGCCATCTGCTTCAGCAGTCTCTCCATCGGCGCAATGCCCACCGCGCGGGAAAGCTCATAAGCACGAATAATGTCGAGGCAATCGATAAGAATCAGGCGAAAGCGACTCTGTGGCGCGGTAAGGGTCAGCTGCTGAATATCACGAATCAGGCGAGAGCGATTCGGCAGGTGCGTAATAACATCGGTAAAACCCGCGTTGTTCCATGCATCCAGAAAGGAGGTGACCAGCGTAGCCAGTGAGCGCAGCGTAGCAAGTTTATCATCCGTAAAAGGATGTGGCTGAGTATCGGTCACGCAGAGCGTGCCCAGCACCGTGCCGTCGAGATTCTTAAGCGAAACACCGGCATAAAAACGAATGTGCGGATCGCCTGTCACAAACGGGTGCGTAACAAAGCGCTCATCCAGTAAAGTGTCAAACACCACCAGATAACCCTCACCATCGATGACGTGTCGGCAGAGAGATTCATCACGGGTCGATTGCTTAAGATCAAAGTTCTGTGACGCTTTAATATATTGATTATGATCGTCAACAATTGAAATGAAGCTGCCAGAAATACCCAGCACCTGGCTGGCGAGATTAACAAATCTCTCCAGTACTTTATCCCGGGCTTCATCCGGTGACAAAAGTGTCTTCATCGCATTCAGACGTTTTACGTCGCTGCCATTTTGCTCGTTATGCACTGAAACCTCTCCTATGCAGGCGCAAAAAATTGAAAATAATTCAGCTTAAAAAATGCTCAATTAGCGCCTAATTATCAGATAAATAGCGGCTCAACCTGACAGTACTTTCACAGCGAAACAGTGTCGCACGATATCTGATCGCTGTCGAAATCATTTATTTCTCTTCCTGCACGCGCGCAATCTGCGGCGACTCCGTCCTGAAGCCGAGACCGATCAGGCGACCCAGCACAAAACGCAGAAACGGCAGTCGACGGATAATTGCTGGAACCCTGCTGCTGCCTGTGGGTTTTCTTCTGGCTTTGTTGCGACTCATCTTAATCTGTAAGTACTGCGTGGCGACAGTGGGGAACTGACGGCGCTTCTGCACTTTTTCCAGATCGCGCAGTTGTAGCTCACCGTTTTTCAGGGGAGTGGTCAGGATATTTGCCGTTGCCACCGCATCCTGAATTGCCAGATTTACGCCAACCCCGCCAATCGGCGACATGGCATGCGCAGCGTCACCAATGCAGAGCACGCCAGGTTTTGCCCATTTATCCAGTCGGTCAATACGTATCGACAGCAGTTTAAACGCCTCCCAGCTATCAATTTCCGCCATGCGCGTCACCTCAAAAGGCGACAGTGTCGCCACTTCAGCTTTAAACGCGTCGAGTCCTGCGGCCTGTTTCGCTTCAAACTCCCCTTTCGGAATGGTCAGCCCGCACTGCCAGTAGTCGCCGCGATCGATAACGATAAAGTTCTGCCGTGGCCCTTTGTGCCCCATGCCAAGATCGGGGTCCTGCGGCTGCTTACTTAACCGGAACCAGATGACGTCGCGTGCTGCGCCAAATTCCTGTCCGGTCAGCCCGGCCGCTTCGCGCACGCGTGAATGACGGCCATCTGCACCGATCACCAGTTTACAGCGGATATGCAGTTGCTGATTCCCGCGTGAGGCCGTCACGCCGCTGACCGTGCCATTCTCATAACTCAGCGATTCAAATGACGTCGATTGCTGCAGGCTGAAACCCGGATATCGGGCGCTCCGTTCTGCCATATAGTTCAGGAAATCCCACTGCGGCATAAAGGCGATAAAACGACACTGAACCGGCAGACGCGAGAAGTCGGCCATCGTAATACTCTCTCCTGCAATTTCCGCTTCCAGCTTTTCGGCACGCTGATGCGGCAGCGCCAGGAAGGATTCCAGCAGTCCGAGCTGATGCATAATTTCCAGCGTGGAAGGGTGAATGGTGTCACCGCGAAAATCGTGCAGAAAATTGGCGTGCTTTTCGATTACTGCCACGCGCAGGCCTGCGCGGGCAAAAAGATAGCCCAGCATCAATCCGGCCGGGCCACCGCCGACAATACAACAGTCAGCGGTGAGAATTTCAGTGGAATATGGCTGCATGTCAGCTCCCTGTCGCGCCAGTATTGCTAAGATTATTGCATCGACCATGGCGACGTTGCCGCAGTCGGTCGATGGTGCTGTGCTCAGGCTAATCACTCAAGGCGATTAATACCAACTGAAAACGGCTGAAGACCCGAACTTGTCTTCAGCAGTCAGGAGATCATCATGAACGTGATCCGAAACACGCTGTTTATTCTGCCGCTGGTAAGCCCACTGGTTTTGGCAGCCGCGCCCGGTGAAACGCTGCAGTTTGCGTTGAGCCAGCAGCAGATAACTAATGATCTTCGCCAGAAGTGACTGTTACCACCCGCAACCTCTGATGAAAAACTGCGCAAGGCGTTTCTCAACGATAAGCAGGATCAGGCGACAATGATCGCGGCGGCTCAGGCACTGAAAAATCAGGATAACCCAGCCTACCGCGAACGGATGTCGCAAGTGGTTTGTCCACCTAAGACGGATTAGCCATTACCGCAGAGGAAATTGATCCTGCCGTTTGTTTTCACCTTGTCACTCAGTACACTGTGCCGCTGATCTGGTTGAACAAGAATGCCTTTAAATGAATGAAGAATCACCACAGTTGGTATCCGTTCCCCGCTCCATCGCGGCACGCAGCCGGATGTTTCGCGCACTGCTCTACCGTGATAAAACACCGCTGGCGATGCTGTTTTGTGCCGCGCTGGTCGGTACCCTGGTTGGCCTGGCGGGCGTAGCGTTTGCCTGGGCCGTAGAGACAATCCAACAGTGGCGCGCCCATTTGCTAACCCCTGCACAGTTTCAGGGCGGGATGCTCTACGTCGCCGCTTTTGCCCTCTCGGCTTTACTGGCGATGGTCGGATATTTTCTGGTCAGACGATTTGCACCCGAAGCGGGCGGCTCCGGCATACCTGAAATTGAAGGAGCGCTGGAAGAACTGAGGCCGGTGCGCTGGTGGCGGGTGATTCCGGTAAAATTCTTTGGCGGCATGGGCACATTGGGTGCCGGTATGGTGCTGGGCCGTGAAGGCCCGACCGTGCAACTGGGAGGGAACATTGGCCGCATGGTGACGGATATTCTTGGGATGCGCAGCAATGAGGCTCGTCATACATTGCTGGCAACCGGCGCTGCAGCAGGTCTGGCAGCCGCATTTAATGCGCCTCTGGCGGGCATCCTGTTCATCATTGAGGAGATGCGTCCGCAATTCCGCTATAACCTGATTTCGATTAAAGCCGTGTTTACCGGTGTGATCATGGCAAGTATTGTATTTCGCTGCTTCAACGGTGAACAGGCGGTGATCTCAGTCGGCAAGCTGGCTGATGCGCCAGTGCAGACGCTGTGGCTTTATCTGGTGCTTGGCATGATTATCGGCATGGTCGGCGTGCTGTTTAACCGCCTGGTATTTATTACGCAGGATCTTTTTGCCCACTTTTATGCGGGTAAAACGGCACGCATAGTGCTGGCAGGCGCATTGCTGGGCGGTAGCTGCGGTATTCTGGGCCTGCTATTCGCTCCTGGCGCAGGCGGCGGTTCAGAACTTATACCGCAGGCGGTTCATGGCCTCTTCCCTTTCACCCTGTTGCTGGTCATCTTTCTGGTGAGGCTGCTGACTACTTTGCTCTGTTTTGGCTCAGGTGCACCGGGCGGTATTTTTGCGCCGATGCTGGCACTGGGAACGCTGCTGGGGACAGCCTTCGGGGTAGCAATGACGGATCTGTTCCCGTTTTATCATCTGGAAGCGGGAACCTTTGCTATCGCGGGGATGGGAGCCCTGTTTGCGGCCTCGGTAAGGGCACCGCTCACCGGCATCGTGCTGGTGCTGGAAATGACCGATAATTATCAGCTGATATTGCCGATGATTATTACCTGTCTCGGTGCAACGCTGCTGGCGCAGTTTCTCGGGGGGAAACCTCTCTACTCATCGATACTGGCCCGAACGCTGGCACGTCAGTCAGAGGTTACCCGCCCAGAGGGTAGGTAACCGGCTCAGTTACTTACCCTCAAAATAGTTAACAGGCATCTGTCCCGGTGCCTGATTAATCACTTCATCATTATCTGGTCCTTCATTCTTCATATAAGTCACTTTCGCAAATTCTGGAATAATCACATACGGATACGCCGGGCCTTGGTCGCGGAAGCGGTACATATCCTCAATGAAGTCATTCTGATAGCAGATGGTTTTTTCCGGATGCTGACCTTCACCGGCAATCCACTGCGGGAAGAAGATGGTACCGTGAACGATAGTGCGATTCAGATCAAACAGTAGGCTGACACAGGTACCGGTTGGTTCATGCCAGTCGACTTTATAGATGCCCGGGGCGAACTGTACCGCATGCATTACCTGGTTAGTGACCCAACGACCACCCACCAGGCCCTGGTGAATACGGTAATCGCAGGTCGTGGCGTTGCGGGCATACCACTCATATTTCCAGCCATTATCATAGGTATAGACAAAATGCGTACCCATAAACTGAGAAAGATCGCTGGCGATATCTTCTGGAGATTCTTTAGACATTTTCACCTCTTTTAAAATTGCGTGTCTCATATACGCAGATGAATTTTAAAAATAAGCGATAGCGCAATGAATCGGTGAATATTCACTATCGCGCAGATTGGTTTTTCCCATGACGGATCAGAAAAAGCCTGCTGGTGTCTGAAACAATCTACAAAACCAAGTTAAACGCGCTTTTACCGACAAATTTATTAAAAACAGCGTTAAAATAGTCTGCACATCCAAAAAATAGCCTATTAACCTAACGCCAGGCCACTGAATGCGAGAATAACCTCCCCTCACGATATTGAATAAAACTACTAAATATCAATAATTTAATGATATCCTGCCGATATCTTTACTTCTGACATTCAATCACCCTTTTTTTTCCAGATGGCTGTTCCGGGGAAGGCGTGAATAATAACGACCGAACATCAAAATAATTGAATATTAATCAGTGCGTTAAACATCAGACATCACTGCTTCCTTATTCACTCTGTAATGAGGATAAATGTACTTTCGTTAACTAAGTGGCCTTTCTGCAGCTCAGCCATGCTGATTATGGAGGAGTCAATTTATTAGGTGCCGGACATTCTTCTATAAGGCTTAGCTGGATGGCCTCTTCATCACTGATCACAAACTTAGTGACTGCCAGTTAATAATGGAAGAGTCGAACCTGTACGAAAAATTCAGATAATGAGAAGAGTAATGAACTAATGAACTAATGAACTAATGAACTAATGACCCAGGTTCAATGAAATTGTGTGAGATTGCTGTTTATATTCACCGCGGCCTAGTGAAAGATGCCTTAATCATTATGGAAATTTAGGCGGAGCGCTTAAAGGATAAAAGCCCTGACTGAAGTAGCCAGGGCTTTTAAGGTACTACTGATTTAACATTTACCATTAACTAACTTAATTGATAGGTACTGCTTTGGTGCTACTATTTATGAACAGATCCTGCGGATAATAATGATCACGATACTAAATGTCACTATTATTAACGGTTTCAACCACCTGATAGTCTTTCAGGAGACAAAGACAGGTCAGGCCCGTATAAATCTGCACACCCCCATCGCGATATATATTCTTTGATGCGTTGCCTTACTTTCATTACGACGTCTAAACCGCAATCGTATCCTGTCGTAACGTAACGTTCAGAACTACGAGGCCTTACATCATCGCGACGCGATACTGCATACTTCTTAAAGACTTACTTCGACTCCATTTAACAGGGTTATCATTAACTTACAAACAGTTTATAAAAACAATGCTTAACAGAACCGCCGGCAATTTAAACTAACAAACTGGCCGACACCCTTTACTCATAACATCTTTGGTTTTCAAGTGAATCAGGGCAACTGCACGCCGCTGATGAGTTCTACTTTACGGATATAAAAAACGATGTCAACACTGGTTTTAAAAACATGTTTTTATTTTCAGTGATATTTTTCAGCGCCATAATTTAGCCATCAAAACGTGCCATCTATTTATTATCAGCAAAGAAAAATAGAGGGCTAATCTATTTAAAACGAATAATTTAGCAGGTTACTACCACGCTGACATTCAGCAGTAGTAATTAAAAAGGCGTCCGCAGGCGCCCTTTACACGCATTATGCTATCAGACGCTTTTAGTCGCGAGATTTGACAGTAAAACCTTCGCGGTCTCAGCTGACGAACCTGGATTCTGCCCGGTAATCAGTAAACCGTCCTGAACAGTATAGGATTGCCAGTCATCACCCCGGGAGTAGAGACCCCCGTTCTGTTTCAGAACATCTTCCACCAGGAACGGAACCACGTCGGTCAGGCCAACACCCTCTTCTTCACTGTTAGTAAAACCTGTGACTTTCTTACCTTTCACCAGAGGTGTGCCATCAGCATTTTTCACATCACGCAGGACACCAGGAGCATGACAGACCAGCGCAACCGGTTTGCCCGCCTGCAGGGTTTCCTCAATCAGCGAAATGGAGTGTTTGTCGTTGGCCAGATCCCATAAAGGGCCATGACCACCAGGATAGAAAATGGCATCAAACGCTTCCTGATTAACAGTATCAAGCTGGATGGTCGACGCCAGTACTGCCTGAGCAGCAGAGTCGGCATGGAAACGGCGGGTCTCATCAGTCTGAGAATCGGCTTCATCGCTTTTTGGATCGAGTGGTGGCTGTCCACCCTTTGGAGAAGCCAGGGTAATCTGTGCGCCTGCATCAAGAAATGCATAGTAAGGCGCGGCAAGCTCTTCCAGCCAGAAACCGGTCTTCTTACCGGTGTTGCCCAACTCATCATGCGAGGTCAAAACCATTAAAATTTTCATTTTCGCTCCCTATTACAGTCAGTTTCAGGTGTAAGGATAGTCAGAACCAGCATCCAGACCGCCATATTCTGTGCTAACCCGTTAATCATGACGAGTTTAGATATATTAATGAAATTTATTTCTTTAATTCCAGATATTCACATAGCATTATATCTCTATGAAATACGATCTAAATCTATTACCGGTTTTGCTGGTCATGATGGAAGAGCGCAACGTTACCCGCGCAGCCGAACGGCTTGGCATAACCCAGCCAGCGCTTTCTAATGCCTTAAACCGGCTGCGTGAAACGCTCAACGATCCGCTATTTATCCGCGAACGTTACGGGATGCGTCCAACCCCGAAAGCGGAACAGCTGGCCCAGGTGGTCGGTGCTGCCCTGTCATCTATCGATAAGGTGATTCTCGGCCAGCAGGACTTTGACCCGCTTCACGCCACCCGACTTTTTACTCTTGCACCCAACAGCTACGTCGAATTCATCATGATACCTGCCATCGTGGCTCGCCTGCGGGCCTGCGCGCCCGGGATTAGGCTTCGTCTCACCCCTTTTGGCAATGACGTCACGGAAACCGGTGTGATTTCAGGTAATACCGATATGGTGCTGGGTCGTATTGTTGAGCCTTCCGATAATCTGGTCGTGCAGCACCTGATGGAGGAAGGTCTGGCCTGAGTGATACGCGCAGATCATCCGCTGGTGGGCGAAAACCTCAGCACAGAACATTATGAGCAGCTAAAGCACGTCAACGTCCTGCCGCCCGGCCGTATGCGCGCCGGTTTGTTTCAGGCGCTTGAGCAGCATGGCCTGCGCCGCCAGGTTGCAGTCTCCGTCACACACTTTCTGGCCGTGCCGGAACTGATTGCGGTCACCGACTACTGTGCTACCCTGCCGCGCCTGATCTGCCAGCATCTTTCAAGAGATCAGCGGCTCAGAATTGTTCCCGCGCCGGTTGACCTCGGCACCTTTCCGGTTGAGATGGGCTGGCATGTACGCTATCGCGACGATCCTGCCCATCGCTGGTTCAGGTCTCTGATTCTGGAGACGGCACAGACGCTTTCTGACTCTCAGACCGCCTCGTTATGATGTTAATCATCGAATAAACAATAGTTAACGTTCATATGATAACCATAGATATTATTATTCTTATTGGAGGCCAGCCGAGACGCCGTTCAATCAGAAATAGGCCCTGCAAAACGTAAAACACGCCTGATTGCCGCACTTGCCCCCCTTTCATGTTCTCCTTTGGCATTTGGCAGCTTTACCGAGAGCATCTCTGTCACTTCTTCAGGGATGGTGCAGAATCTAAAATCGCAGTGCAGGAACAGGGTGCGCAGTGGAAAATCAGGACAGTGAACATCAACAACCGTCTTCACATGACCGAAGAACTGTATAAATAACAGATGGTCGCAAACAGATTTGCCAAAAGAGGCTGCCCAATCGGCGGCTTTTTTTTACCCTTTCAGGCAAGACGGATGGCGGGAGAACGCCCGGTGCGCCACCATAAAATCAGTGCCGTCAGCGCTATCGCGCCGAGGACAGCGAACGCAGTACTGTAGGAATAACGTGCGGCAATCATGCCTGTCATGGCAGGACTTAGCGCCGCGCCTGCGCCCTGCATCAGCATAATGACGCTTTGGCCGGCGTTAATGTGGCCGGTGCCCCGCAGCAGGGAAACAATGTAGCCAGGCACCGCCACACCGAGAATTCCGGCTGCAATACCATCCAGAACCTGTACCGGAATGACAAAGATCTGCTCGGTAAAGCCTGCCGCGATGATCGCGCGCAACGGTAAAATCATCAGGGCAACCATGATAAACAGGCGATAGCCGTGTGTTTCAACCCGTTTAGACACCCATAACGCTACCGGGATCATCACCAGTTGGGATATCACCACCGTTGCCGCAGCGTACAGACCAGCACGGCTCCCCGCCTGGCCGCCCGCCGAGGCAACGCGCATGCTCAGCATCGGCAGCAGCGCGGCATTGGCAAGATGAAACAACAGCAGCGTCACCCCCGTAATCATCAGCGCTGGTTTACGCATCAGCATCGACAAGCGCAGCGTTGGCTGACGCGCTTCATGCTGTTCATAACCGCGCGCCACCTCGTTATCGATCTCATCACCGCGAATTACCAGCGTCGCAAAGGCAGCGAAAATCGCCATTACCATCATGAGAACAAAAACGGCACCCATGCCCCAATACCACGCTGAGAAACCGGCCAGCAACGCAGCAACCGTGTTACCACCATGATTAAAGGCTTCATTACGTCCCATCTGCTGGTTAAAGCCACGCTGCCCCGTTAGCCCCAGCGTGATCCCTGCCACCGTCGGGCCGATAAACGCCGCAGCAATTCCCGCCACAATTTGCGAGACCAGCGCCGTCCAGGTCTGATTGCTGTACCACAGCAGCAACGTGGCAACGGTAATCACCAGACAGCCCAGCAGTACAATCATTTTTTTATGGCGAGTCGCATCGGCGGCGATCCCTGCAGGCAGCGTGGCAAGTAATCCGGCGATTCCGCCACAGGTCATTACCAGACCGATTTCATCGGGTTTCCAGTGTCGCTCTGTCAGGAAGATACCCAGAAAAGGCCCCAGACCATCGCGGACATCGGCCAGAAAAAAGCTCATTAAACAGAGCGCGGAGAGAGAACGCTGAGACATGTTATTTCCCTGGAAGGTCATTATTAAAGGCCGTTGCGCTTCGGTTAAAAGGGAAATTATGTGTGACAACGTAGCAAGTTACATGTCGTTATAGTAACAAAATGAAAAAGACCACCTGTAACCCTGTACGGATGGCCTTTTGCGCTTTACTTTTTGAAAAAGGCGAATTATTTATCCGTGCCAAAGCCCTGCTTCAGCAGGGCTGCCAGCACATCCGGGAAGTAAATGTTTTTATAATAACCACTGACGCTTTCACTCCAGCTCTCACCGTCTTCACGACCGATGTTTTTCCAGTGCTGAATCATCTCTTCGTTGTAAGCCGCAATCTGCTGCTCCAGACCCTGCGTCTGATAAGCCTCATCATGGCGGAACGTTGCCAGAGGCAGACGCGGTTTCTGATGAGCCGGTTCGTCCACATGACCGATAACCACACCCGCAACCGGGAAGGTCAGCGGCGGTAGTTCCAGCAGTGAAATCATCGCCTGCGGATCGCGACGAATACCCCCAATCGGCACAATTCCCAGACCTTCCGCACGCGCGGCGGCCATTACCGACCCCAGCGCAATACCGATATCCGTAGAACCCGACACGATACTCTCAATGCTCTGATGGGCGACCTGCTGCTGATCAACTGCGGCCATTCCCACTGCTGATTTATGCATATCCAGCACAAAAGTGATAAACACCGGTGCTTTGGCGATCCACGGCTGACCGCCTGCAATGGCGGCGATCTGTGCGCGACGTCCGGCATCACGCGTAATAACGACAGAAACCTGCTGCGAGTTTACTGATGTTGGTGCGCGGTAAGCGGTACTGATAATACGATCCAGTACAGTTTCATCGACAGGTTCCTCTGTGAAACTGCGTTCACTTTTGTGACGTGTAAAAATATCAATCAGTTCGCTCATGGTTCCTCCCATTTAAAACGCAAGAATAGCAGTAAGTCACAGGGGAAAACTTAACCGCACTGGTCATGCTTTCCTGGCATTTTCAGCCTCCCCAGCGGCTTTTAAGATAGCTCACCGCCTGCTGAGTCTGCGGCTGATTCAGATAGTTCTCTCTGAACAGAATAGTACCACCAATATTGGGGTTGGATTCATTAAGGTCGAGTTGCTTTTTCAGTTCAGGCACGCCCCCCTCACGCGTCCAGTCAGGCTCAATTTTTGACGGTTCGCCCACTTTATAAAGAGCAAGACCGATATAGAGCCGGGTTCTGGTCGGTTTCACGACCTCAGCCCACCAGTTTGCCAGCACGTCGTAACGGGCAGCCTGACGGGAAAAAGGCCAGTAGAGCTGGGGGGCAATGTAATCCAGCAAGCCTTGCTGCACCCAGCGACGGGTGTCCGCAAAGGCTTCGTCGTACGCTGCCGCCCCCCGGGTATCGGAACCGGCAGGATCATGAGACAGATTGCGCCAGACGCCCGCCGGGCTGACACCAAACTCCACGTCCGGCTTGAGTTGCTTGATAGTGCGTGACACCTGCTCAATCAACTGCTGAGTATTATGACGCCGCCAATCCGCCTTGCTGGAAAAACCCCCACCATAGCGGCTGAAGGTCTGTTTATCGTTGAGCAGCGAACCGGCCGATTCGGCATAGAAATAGTCATCGAACTGCACACCGTCGATGGGATATCGCGCTACGACCTCGGCCACAATGCTGGTAATCCAGTCACGTGCTTCGGGGATACCCGGATCGATCACATAGCGATCGCCTGCGGTGCGGATCCAGTCGCGATGCAGCACAAAAACGCTGGCCGGATGCAGTGACAGCGTGCGATTCATTTCGTTGACGGTAGAAGGTTGGGTATTCACCGATACCCGGTAAGGGTTGAACCAGGCATGGACTTTAATACCGCGCTTGTGCGCCTCATCCAGCATAAACTGCAACGGATCATATCCCGGATCGTCGCCGATTTTGCCGGTCAACATATCTGACCAGGGTAGGATTTTTGAGGGCCAGAGCGCGGTGGCATCAGGCTTGACCTGGAAAAACACCGTGTTGATACCCAGGCTTTTCAGCTTATCCAGCTTATCGGTCAGCGATTGCTGCTGCAGGCGGATACGCTGCGATGAACTGGTGCCATTTACCGATGTCACGGGCGGCCAGTCCAGACGCGACACCGTGGCTAACCAGACGCCCCGCATCGGTTCATGAACATGATGCTGCGCTGGCTGACCTGCCGTCGGTAACGGCTGTCTGGTCACTGGCGGAAAAGGCGTCACCAGGGATTTCGGCGGCTCAGATGCGCAACTGACCAGCAATAACGCCGTAACCAGCGCGGCGCCTCGCTTAATAGCCGCTCTGGCCGGTGCATTAAAAGGATTAAAGACGATGATAAACTCCAGTATTGTCTGGTCAGGGCGCAAAGAGGTGTATTCTCGGTGACGCTGATTAAATGTCAATGCGTTAGCGCAGGGGCAGCAGTGAGACTACCGCCCTGCAACAGAAGCCCCATGAAGCGTTAGCGCTGCGGATTGAATACAATGCCGGCGGAAGCAAGACAGGCTTTGAGTGTGCCAAACGCATCCTGACACTGCCTCTCATTGACGCAGGCGTAACCCAGCAGCAATCCACGTTCCTCCTGAAGGCTCATATAATATTGTGAAAGCGGCCGCACTTTAACCCCGCGCTTAAGCGCCTCTGCAGCGATGGCCACGTCATCCGCGCCCGCTGGCAGCGGTATCACCAGATGCAGTCCCGCTTCATGATTGAATGCCGGTAAAAAGGCTGGCCCCAGATAGCGCTCAATCAGCCGGCAGAGAAACTGCCGCCGCTGACGGTAAAGCAGCCGCATCCGTCGGATATGCTCCATGTAATGGCCCAGCCGGATAAACTCCGCCAGCGCCCGCTGAATCAGCAGATGTCCTCCACGATAGAGCTCCGCCGCCGCGATGCGCAACGGCTGTGCCAACGGTTTTGGCACCACCATGTAGCCAATGCGCAGGGCGGGATAGAGCGTTTTGCTGAACGTTCCCATATAAATGACCGGTGCATCCGCCTCCAGCCCCTGCAGTGAGGGATGCGGCTGCCCGGAAAAACGAAACTCGCTGTCGTAGTCATCCTCGACAATCCAGCTCTGATGACGGCGAGCCAGGGAAAGCAATGCCTGACGACGAGCCAGACTCAGATGCACACCCAGCGGATACTGGTGCGACGGCGTTACAAACACCATCTTTGGTGGTGGGCCGCTGTCTGGCACCAGGCCCTGTTCATCCACCGGCATGGCCCGAATCTTCAGGCCATTCATGCGCAGCAGATTGCGCGTTCCCCAGTAGCCTGGCTCCTCCATCCAGACCCGATCGCCGGGATCACATAACACCCGCGTCACCAGATCAACCGCCTGATGAACCCCTTCGGTAATCAGGATCTGGTCGGCATCGGCCTGCACTGAGCGTGCCACCCGCAGATAATCCACCAGCGCATGACGCAGGTCGGGACAGCCACCGCCACTGCTATAGACCAGGCGGTGTACGTCAGGCTCACGGTTCAGCCGCGCCTGAATCTGACTAAACAGTTTGTGGGGGAATTCGGTCACATCGGGCGCACCCGGTACAAACGCGCCCCATTGCCAGGGTGAGGCTGTAGCATGCCCCAGCAGCGTGGCGCCTCGCTTTGACAGCGTCGCCGGCCGCTGTGCCCTCACAGCCTCAAGGTCAGCAATCGCATCACTTTGCAGACAGTTTTCCGGCAACGTTTCGGCAATCCAGGTGCCGCTGCCGGTGCGCGCAGTGACATACCCCTGCGCCATCAGGCTTTCATAAACGTGCATAACCGTGTTTCGCGACACGCCCAATTCGCGCGCCAGATCGCGGGTGGGCGGTAAACGGCTCCCGCGCGGAAACACCTCTTCAGTGATCGCGGCCTGCATACAGTTCAGCAGCCGCTGATGTAATGAGCCCGTTCTTAAAAACTGTAACCGCGCTAATAGATGATCTGCGTACAACAGTCGCAATTGGCTCCACCTTTCCTCTGACAATTGGCTCTGGCAACTCACCTCGCCTCAGGCATAAATAAACGTGTTTGTCGGGAATTGTAAATACGCAACTCAACGAGGTGGATTAAATGAGCGAAAAAAATAACCTGATGCAGCAGCGCAAAGCACAGGCTCTGCCCAAAGGCATCGGTACGCTGTGCGATTGGTACGTTGCCCGGGCAGAAAACGCCACCTTATGGGATCAGGCAGGTAACAGCTGGATCGACTTCGCGGGCGGTATCGCGGTGCTGAATACAGGCCACCGCCATCCACGCATCGAACAGGCGATTGCCGATCAGTTAACAAAGTTTACTCACACTGCCTTCCAGATTACCCCTTACGAAAGCTACATCGCACTGGCCGAGCGCATTAATCAGCGGGTGCCGATTGCCGGGACGGCGAAAACGGCCTTTTTCACCACGGGCGCGGAAGCGGTTGAAAATGCAGTAAAAGTGGCGCGTGCCTATACCCGCCGACATGGCATTATCACCTTTGGTAACGCGTTCCATGGCCGCACCTTTATGACCATGGCGATGACCGGCAAAGTGGCGCCCTACAAGCGGGATTTCGGCCCGATGCCGCCATCGGTTTTTCATGCACGCTATCCGAGCGCGGTTCAGGGAATCAGCATTGAGGCCGCACTCGCCAGCCTGGACGAGATTTTTACCCAGGATATTGCGCCCCATGATGTCGCCGCGATTGTGCTGGAGCCGGTGCAGGGCGAAGGTGGCTTCCATGCAGCACCCGCAGAGTTTATGGTGCAACTGCGTGAGCTGGCTGACCGTCACGGCATTCTGCTGATTGCGGATGAAGTTCAGAGCGGATTTGCCCGTACCGGCAAGCTGTTCGCCATGGAGCATTACCCGGTTAAGGCCGATATCATCACCATGGCGAAAAGCCTGGCAGGTGGGATGCCGCTCTCCGCTGTCGCTGGCCGTGCTGAGGTGATGGATGCCCCTGCACCAGGTGGCCTGGGCGGAACCTATGCCGGAAATCCACTGGCTATCGCCTCAGCCCATGCAGTGCTGGATGTGATTGAAGAGGAGCAGCTCTGCCAGCGCGCTGTTGAACTCGGTGCCCGCCTTGAAGCTGAACTGCAGGAGCAGCAACGCGAACACCCGGACATTGCCGAAGTCCGTGCGCTGGGTTCGATGGTGGCGATGGAGTTCTATCAGCCCAGCACTGCGCAGGCGGTTCAGAAGATGGCAATGGAACAGGGCTTGCTGCTGCTGACCTGCGGGGCCAGGGGCAACGTTATCCGCTTCCTCTATCCGCTCACCATTCCGGATGCCCAGTTCAGTCAGGCGCTGACCATTCTTTCCACAGTGATCAATCACTGTGTCGCCCCCGCCGGACATCCCGTCGTCCCGGCCTGATTTCGCTGGCACGTTAACGCAAGCCTATTCCCTGTTCGTCCGGCCACGCAGGCCGGGCGTCGTCTGGAGACGTTTACATGACGATGACTCAGAATACGAATGAAGATTCGCTGGCTCAAAACCTGAAACCGCGCCACGTGCGTATGCTCTCAATTGCTGGTGTGATTGGTGCAGGTCTGTTTGTCGGCTCTGGCCATGCTATCTCTGAAGCTGGTCCCGCAGTGCTGATCTCTTATGCAGCTGCCGGTGCGCTGGTGGTACTGATTATGCGGATGCTGGCCGAGATGGCCGTGGCTACACCCGATTCAGGCTCGTTCTCAACCTACGCGGAGAAAGCCCTGGGACGCTGGGCCGGATTCACCATCGGCTGGCTCTACTGGTGGTTTTGGGTGCTGGTGATTCCACTTGAAGCCAATGCAGCGGGAACGATTTTGCACGCCTGGTTCCCTGATGTCGCCATCTGGCAGTTCACTTTCGCCATCACGCTCCTTCTGACCATCACCAACCTGCTGAGCGTGAAAAATTATGGTGAATTTGAATTCTGGTTTGCACTGATAAAGGTTGTTGCCATCATCCTGTTCCTCTGTGTGGCGGGTGCGGCGGTGTGTGGTCTGCTGCCTGACAGCAATACCAGTGGCCTGTCTCATCTCTATGACACTCACGGATTTATGCCGAATGGCATCGGCGCGGTAGTGGCTGCCATTCTGACCACCATGTTCTCTTTTATGGGCACAGAGATTGTCACGATTGCCGCCGCAGAGTCGAAAAATCCTGGCAAGCAGATTACTCAGGCAACGAATTCAGTTATCTGGCGTATTGCTCTGTTCTATCTGCTATCGATTTTCTTTGTGGTGGCACTGGTGCCGTGGAACACACCAGGACTGGTTGAACAGGGTTCATGGCAGACCGTATTACAGGCGATGAACATTCCACACGCCCGGTTGATTGTCGATCTGGTGGTGCTGATGGCGGTGTGCAGTTGTCTTAACTCCGCGCTCTATACCTCATCGCGCATGCTCTATTCTCTGTCACGCCGCAAAGATGCCCCTGCTGCTGCTTCACGCACCAACCGCAGTGGCACGCCGTGGGTTGCAGTGCTGCTCTCTACTGCGGCTGCGTTTCTGGCGGTGATTGCGAATTATCTGGCACCCAGCGTGGTGTTTGAATTTTTACTGGCCACATCGGGGGCGATTGCACTGCTGGTCTATCTGGTGATCGCCTTATCGCATCTGGTGTTGCGTAAAAAGCGCGAAAAAGCGGGTGAAATCCTGAGTTACCGGATGTGGCTCTTCCCTGGACTGACGTGGGCCACTATTCTGTTTATCGTTACGGTGCTGATCATTATGTTGTTTGATAAAAAGCATCAGGCAGAATTACTGGCAACCGGCGGTTTAACACTGCTGATTATTACCACCAGCCTGGTTGTGCGTCGTAAAAAGGAAAAGCGTCAGCGAACAAAATATTTTACTCAGCGCTCTTCTGATCCATCCTGATTATCTAACTTTTTTATAAAAAAGAGCCATGCCCGCCTTTTACAGAAAAGGTGGGCATTTCTTTTTGTCCATTGGTGATCAGGTGATAAACACATTAACCCGTTATTGTGCAGGGGCTAATGTGAAGCACATTATCTGCTTATTGAGGTAAATGAGATTCTCCGATGCTGACGGCTAAACTTTAAAAAAGCGTGTTTCATTCAACATAAATAACTGACTAATTAGCCCCGCAAAACACGGGGTGATTCCTTTAGTATCAGCATAACCGTTGCTGCCAATGCATTACATCAAGCAATGCATTACATTAATGCTAAGGAATTAAGTCGTAAACTCAGAGGAAAGTGTTAAAGATAAGTAACGTAAAGTATCCCTTTGCTCTTTTCAGGATTCAGCCAGTGCATTTTTACTTCTACAGGTAAGCTGGATAGCGATTTAGCATTCCTCAGGTCAGCAGTAGTGACAACAGCTTTGCCACTGGCGGGATCATAACAGTCAATCACCACAGGGTTTTGTCCCACATCCATATTACATGAACCATTCGTAATGGCGCCACTGAAGGTGATAGCGCCTGAATTCGAATCCGCATTAACAGGCCCGGCCAGGGTCATCAACAGTGTGGTAAAGCAGATTAAAAATAATTTCATTGTGCGTCCTCTTGAGTATGTATCACCTGTTATCGGCTCACATACCCAAAGATTAAGTGCTGAGTGAAAGAATAAATGTAAATTTTCGAGCACCTGGCTCAATGAAATCCATCAGCAATTTGCTGTTAATAATGATCCCGATTCAGCTAAGTAATGTGAGTGTAGACCATAGCGGTAAAAAAACTTCACGCTTACATTCATTTTTTCTTAATGACTTTGCAGAAAATAATCAAGCCCTTTTTTTATTTAGGTTTTTCAATGATTACCACGCTATATATGGGTCATTTTGTTATCGGAATAGGTAATAATTAATGTTGCCACCGTAAACAGCCGGTTGTTTTTCGCGCCGCAACGGAAACAACGTCGGTGGAAGTAAAGATTTTCATTTATCATGACGGCGTATTCAAAATAAGAAAATTAGAGAATAGTGGCTTTATTCATGTTATCACCATGATTATTAACATTGTCGGAAATGCTTTCAGCTTATTCCAGATACTGACTGAAACGCAGCAAATAACCGTCCGGATCCTGTACCAGCAACTCCCGCTGACAGGCAGTCGTCTCGCCGGTGTTGTAAAGGTTATCGCGTAGCGTCCGATAGAGCGGAACGGCATGCTGCTGCAAACGCGTCAGTACCGCTTCAATGTCATCGACTTCAATCTGGAAATTAATGCCCCGCCCTAGCGGCCAGTCTAATTCGGCGGTGTTCCAGCCCTGCACATGGCACTGCTCAATCATTAATTGCGCCTCTCCATGGCAGAGGTAAGCAAAATCAGGCTGCTGGCGCTGAATTCTCACACTGAAACCCAGCACAACGGTGTAAAAATGCAGCGACGCGGCGAAGTCAGTGACAGTCAGTTCTGGCACCATAGGGTTCCAGTAGAGCTTTTGATTAGCATCCATAACGGCCTCCTTTTTTGTCAGTGACTCTCATCTTTCATTAACGGCTCAGGATCCTGCCTGGCACTTCATCCAGCATCAGTCGCAATGCGGCAGACTGATGGTCTTGTGACAGATAAAGTCCCAATCTGCCAAATGCGTTGCGACTCATAGTCGGGCAGTCACTTCACCTGCTTCCCGTGCGACGGGGCCTTCTGCTCAGTCACCATCGCTATCACGCCATCCGCAATCGTTGCGTCGCACAATAGTGAAGCGGTCAACACGGAAATTCCCTTTGACGGCAACCGCGATTGTTTCCCCACCAGTGAATGGTAAAGTGCGCAGCATTTCAGTGGGTAAATCATGCTGATGCTATTGAGCCGAGGGAACATGCCCGGACGCTATCTTTTAGCCAGATAGCGCCTGTCGTCACGTGCCTGTAAACGCGCCTCCGCTGGCGTGGGGAAAATATAGTGAAACAGATCACGGTAAAAACTCAGGTGCTTTAGTAATCCTTCCTGAATAGATTTACTGATATCTTTGATCAGAAATGCCTGGGTAGTATTGAAGTTAGCCACGCTGAAAAAGGTTTTATCATAGACATTAACCACGCCTTCCCATTTCATCACCTGCTCTTCAGGTAATAAACCTTCCGAAGCGACAAACTTCCCTTTATGGGATTTCACACCTTGCTTACTGACATAGGTGGTTAATGCGTCATAGCCGCGCTTGTTGCGCCAGCGGCAGAATTCATACGGTACATCGTAATGCGGCAGCACAAAGTCCGGGTTACGAAAATGTTCATCCCCAATTAACCCATCCAGTGTGACCGTGAAGTGAAGAAAGTCCTGCAGGAAGTCAAACTGGCGGGTTTTGGTCAGCGTGACATTAATAGTGTAGTGACCTGCCTGCACGTACCAGTAATTGGTAAAGCCCGTGACCAGAATACAGAATGCCTGCCAGTCACTGAGTCTTCGATCCCCTGCCAGCCCCCTGAAACGGCTGATCATCATCCGTGATTTGGGATGCTGATACGCTTTTAGCAGCGGATCGCTCATACCTTTCAGTAACATCAGGCACACTCCTTGATAGATTGCGCTTATCCTGCCACGCCCTTATCAGGGTGAAAAGTGTCGTTGTTCTGAATGTGAGCACATTAAAATCGGGGGGAGGCGTGGAACGTACGACATAATCGGGGCAGAGGGGTGTCAGGTTTAGCCTCGTCAGGCATGCGAGGGTGGCTGGAAGCCTCCGTGATGTCATGCGATGCCAGCCATACGGGCAGGCATGTCAGAGCTTCGCAAGGAATTTCAACATCTCGGGGTTCTGCTGCACCCTGCCGTTCAATAAGACAGCCTGGGCGTCAGGTCTGGCTCTGCTCAGCACCCCGCATCACCACCAGCACCTCATTTAACCGCGCCACCAGTTGACGCACTTTATCAGGAATGAAACGGGCATCGGGGAAAACAGCATACAGATAGCGGTCTGGAAGCCGCCAGGCCGGTAAAATCCGCATCAGCCTGCCAGATGCCAGCGCGTCTGCGCCAATCAGGGTCTGTAAACCGCCGATCCCGAGTCCCGCCGCCAGAGCCTGCATTAATGCATCACTGTTGTTAGTCCGAAACACACTTTCCACCGGCACAGACACCCTTACTGTCGCGGACACCAACTGCAGCGGCGCATCGGGCAACACGCCGCTAAAACGTATGTGGGGATGGTGCTGTAGGTCATCGGGTGTTTGCGGCATGCCGTTACGCGCTATCCAGTCCGGGGAAGCCACCAGCACGGTTTCAACCGTGGTCAGTGAACGGGCAGCCAGTGTGGCGGGCGGCGATTCGCTGAGACGGATAGCCACATCAACGCCTTCCGCAATGAGGTCCGAGAGGCGATCCTCCAGCGCAATATTCAGACGCAGGGCTGGGTGTACCTGCTGGAATGCAATCAGGTGCGGCATTAATCGCTGTCCTATGCCGCTGGGCAGCTGAATATGCAGTTTGCCATGAAGAGGCTGAGACCCGGGGCGCAATTGCTGCTCCAGATCCTCCATCGCGCTGAGCAGTTGCCTGACCTGTTGCAGATAATGCTGACCGTGCTCCGTTAACGCCATAGTTCGCGTGGTGCGATGCAGCAGCACCACGCCCAGCGCCTCTTCTAGCGCGGCAATCTGCTGGCTCACTGCCGACTGCTTCATCCCGTTTTGCCGTGCCGCCGCCGAAAAAGATCCCGCTTCCGCTACCCGAATAAAGGTCTTAATCGCATTCAGCTTATTCTGCATTTATTTATTTTCCTGATAAGTGATATCCGTTTAAGGGGATTTAATCAGAATTAAACGCAGGTGAGAATGCGGTTTCTCTTTAAATAAGGCTGTGAATATGAAAACGACGCAGGGTAACAAGGTAGCGCTGGTGGCCGGTGCCAGCGGAATTGTCGGTCAGCAACTGAGTCAGGCGCTGGTAACAAACCACTGGCAGGTCACCGCCCTGACTCACCGATCAGACTTTGCCGTGAGCGGAACAGACGTCATCGCGGTTGATCTGTGCGATAGGCAACAGAGCCAGCAGCGGCTCTCCTCGCTCAGCAACGTCACACATATCTTTTACAGCGCCTGGCTGAACGCCTCTGACTGGGGGGCGATGGTCGGGCCAAATCTGGCCATGCTGCAAAATCTGGTTCAGGCAATGGAGGACATTGCCCCCCTTGAGCATGTTAGCCTGATGCAGGGATACAAAGTGTATGGTGCCCATCTCGGACGGTTTAAAACCCCGGCGCGGGAGAGTGATCCCGGCGTGCCGGGTGCCGAGTTCAACGCCGCGCAGCTAAACTGGCTGACCGCACAGCAGCAGGATAAAGCCTGGCACTGGAGTGCGATACGGCCCGGCGTCGTTGGCAGTGAACGGCCTGGCAACAGCATGAATCTGGCGCTGAGTCTGGCGCTGTATGCTTCACTCTGTCGCGCGTCGCGGCTACCTCTTCGCTTCCCGGGTTCGCGGGAAACCTGGCACAGCATGGTCGATTTTACCGAGGCCACACTGCTGGCCGACGCCACGATCTGGGCCTCGTGCAACGCTGACGCGCGAAATCAGGCGTTTAATATTAATAATGGGGATCTCTGGCGCTGGAGTGAACTGTGGCCTGTGATTGCCGAGTGGTTTGAACTGGAGATTGCACCGCCAGTTTCGCTGTCCTTCCGACAGATATTTCGGGACTATCGTGCGTTATGGCGGGACATCGCCACTGAGAATGCATTAGTCCAGCCCGATATCCTGGCACTCAGTGATGGTGCCTTCGCTGATTTTGTATTTGGCTGGAACTACGACATGTTTGGCGACGGCAGCAAGATAAGGCGTGCGGGATTTCACGGTTATCGGGCAACAGATGAGATGTTTTGCGATCTGTTTGCACGCTTTCGGACGGCCCGGATCATTCCGTGATGCTCGGTTGATAGCGCAGAACATTAACGCAGAGAGCGAGGATTTCACTCTCTGCATCGGATAGGCATTAGCGCCCTTTTTTCTTACGTCCCGGCTGGACAAAGCGCTTACGTGAGGCACCGTTCGCATCGGCTTTTTCAGCCGGTCTGGCAGCACTCCTGGGCGGTTTCTTTGCGGCAGCGGCTTTCACCGGGGCTTTGGCTTTCTTCGCGGGTTTGTCTTCTGACGAGGAGTTCTCCAGCAGTTTAAACAGCTCAACAAGTTCGTCGTCGGTGAGATCGCGCCATTCCCCCAGCGGCAACCCCTTGAGATTGACGTTCATGATGCGGGTACGCTCAAGCTTCGT
Organism: Pantoea sp. AS142; assembly: GCF_037152305.1. Lineage (NCBI taxonomy): Bacteria > Pseudomonadati > Pseudomonadota > Gammaproteobacteria > Enterobacterales > Erwiniaceae > Pantoea > Pantoea sp. AS142. The sequence goes on from NZ_JBBCMO010000003.1 coordinate 237,964, forward strand.
CACTTCAAAGCCAAAATGCTTACACATTCGGCGAATCTGGCGATTTAGCCCCTGAACCAGCGTAATACGGAAGACAAAGGGGGCTTCCTTTTTCACTTTGCACTTTTTGGTCACCGTGCCCAGCATCGGCACGCCTGCGCTCATCCCGGCAATAAATTCATCCGTGACCGGCTTGTCGACGGTAACGACATACTCTTTTTCGTGATTATTACCGGCCCGCAGGATCTTGTTAACCAGATCGCCGTGGTTGGTCAGAAAAATCAGGCCCTGAGAATCTTTATCGAGTCGGCCAATCGGGAAGACCCGCTTGCTGTGGTTGACGAAATCGCTGATGTTATCGCGCTCGCCCTCTTCCATGGTGGTGATGATACCCACCGGCTTATTCAGGGCGATCAGCACCAGATCATCTTCATCGCGCGGCTCAATACGCTGACCATTCACCTTCACCACATCGCCTGCAAATACCTGCGCGCCCACAGTGGCGCGTTTGCCGTTAATAAACACGTTGCCCTGCTCAATGTAACGATCGGCGTCACGGCGGGAGCAGATACCGCTCTCGCTGATGTATTTATTAAGACGCGTTGATGACTCAGTCAGCATGGTTCCTCCAAAAAACGCGGACTATACCTTACCGGCGGGGGCTTGCGAAGTCTTTGCGCGGGAAACTTTTACCGCATTTTGCCAGCCTGTCGGCAGCGGGCGTTCACAGGTCAATCGCCATCTCAATACAGCGCAACGCGCTGCCCGCCAGCTTTGACGGATAGAGGCTTTCTCTCAGTTGCTGGAAGTCATGCCGCCGATAAAAGCTCACGGCGTTGGGGGTTGACGCGAGCGTCAGACGGCGATAGCCGCGCTGCAGCGCCTCCGCTTTGATGGAGTCGATGATCAGACCCGCCAATCCCTGTCCGGTGAAGTCGGGCAGCGTAAAAATGGCTTCAACAGTGGCGGCGGCGAGATCCAGCGAACCGGTGGCAACCGGCACGCCGTCCGGACCATCAATCACGAAAAACGGATTCACGCGAATCATCGCAGGAAAGCTGGCGGGCATCCGATCCGGCGTCCAGGCGGCAATCACATCAGGCGGATAGACGTGCTGGCAGCCATGACGAATTGCCAGATTTCGGATGTTCCATAACGTGTGCGCCTCTTCGGGCGATGCCTGTCTGACAATCATGATGTTCTCCAGCTTTGAATCCGTCTGCCAGGTTATCACTGCTGCGCCGGTATATGCGAATGCTGCCTGGCTCGTGCGGCAGCGACCTTTCTACAATGACATGGGATCATGAAATGCTGCCGCATTGGCAACCCGGCTGTTTCCGTACTGCTGCGTTTGCAACAGTTTCTCAATGCAGCTTGTAAATTAACACAATATAAACAGTCGCTTACTCTCTGGCATGATTAATGCTCTACCTTAATGCTTTATACCTGAAAGTTTGGAAAATTTAATATTGCCATTAATTCAGATATATACCAGGAGCAAATTATGTCAGTTACTCAACCTTTGCAGTTCGCCTACTGGGTGCCAAATGTCTCGGGCGGACTGGTGATCAGTCAGATAGAGCAGCGTACCCGCTGGGATGCCGAATACAACCGTAAACTGGCGCAGATCGCCGAACAGGCGGGTTTTGATTATGCGCTGACGCAGATCCGTTTTACCGCCGGATATGGTGCGGATAATCAGCATGAATCGGTAACCTTTTCACAGGATTTACTCAGCCACACGTCGAAATTAAAAGTGATTGCTGCCCTGCTGCCCGGCCCGTGGAATCCGGTATTAGCGGCAAAGCAGATTGCCACCATCAGCCATCTTTATGGGCCACGCATTGCCGTTAACATTGTCAGTGGCTGGTTCCGGGGCGAGTTCAAGGCGATTGGTGAACCCTGGCTCGATCACGAAGAGCGCTATCTGCGCTCAGAAGAGTTTATCCTCTGCCTGCAAGGCATCTGGCGCGAAGAGAGCTTTAGCTTTGCCGGTGACTTTTACCGCTTCCGTGACTACGCAATGAAACCCAAACCTCTGTCACCGCTGCCGGAAATTTTCCAGGGCGGCAGTTCACGAGCGGCGCGCGACATGGCCGCCCGGGTGTCAGACTGGTATTTCACCAACGGTAATACCCCGGATGGCGTCCGTCTGCAGGTTGCGGACATCCGTGAAAAAGCCGGACGCCATCAGCATCAGGTTCGAATCGGACTGAATGGTTTTGTCATTGCGCGGGAGAGCGAACAGCAGGCACAGGCGGTGTTGCAGGAGATCATCAGCAAAGCTAACCCGGATGCGGTGAAAGGCTTTCAGCATGAGGTCAAAAATGCCGGCAGTGCCTCACCCGAAGGAGAGGGAAACTGGGCGAAATCCTCGTTTGAGGATCTGGTGCAGTACAACGACGGCTTTAAAACCAATCTGATTGGCACACCGCAGCAAATTGCAGAACGGATTATCGAACTGAAGCAGGCCGGTGTGGATCTGCTGCTGCTGGCGTTTCTGCACTTTCATGAAGAGGTAGAATTCTTTGGCCGCGAAGTCATACCGCGGGTTCGCGAGCTTGAGGCGCAGTCGGCGCTGATCGAAGCGTGAAAACTGGATGTCAGGGGAAAAAACAGACGCCAGACTTCGCCATGAAAAGCGCAAACGCCTGGCCTTTCCGCAACCTCGCCCGCCGCCATCATCCTGATAGCGGGGGGGCGGCGTATCTCTGTTTATCACTTAGCAAACCAGCCAGGTCAAAAGCGGGCGTTAAGTCCAGCGTTCCAGGTGATCTGATGATAGTCGCTGTTGCCTGTCACCGCCGAAACGCCGGCAAACGCATTCACCGATGTGCCCAGCGGCACACTGGCACCTACAGCCATGTCTATCCAGTTATCATCGCGGGAACCGCTGCTGCGGGTAAAGGCGGTGCGGGTCGATGTCAGTCCGGCGGTCACCGCCGACTCGCTGTCACCAAACTGGTGGTTATAGCTGACCTGCGCCCAGGGATTGATCAGCAGGTCTTTGCTGTCAATGCGCCAGCCCAGTGCGCCGATTTGAGAATGCAGCGTCTGGTCACCAAAGCGCATTGAGGTGCTGCTGCTGCCCTCTTCTTTATAGCCATCGACCTGGGTGTAGTCGAGCGCATAACTGGCCACCGGCCCGGTGGAAACATAGCGACCGAGCGGCAAATCCCAGCCCGTCTGCAGCCGCATCCCCAGCACTTTACCGTCACTGCTGCTCTTTTCCGTGCGGGTCGCAGGCCCCAGTCTGACCTGACGCTCAATATCATCAAAGTTGAGATTGGCATAATGGGCATCAGCATTAATCCATCCCCGATCGAGATAACTGAGCTGACTCCAGAGCGCCACCAGATTGCCGCGTAAACGGTAATCGTAACGCGGTGAGGGATCCTGACGTTGCGAAGTGGCGGAGAGCATCGCCCCGGCTTGCCAGTGATCGGTCAGTTGATAGCCCACACCCACGGTGCCGGTGGCACTGATGGCATCGCCATCCAACAGGCTGTCGCCGCGGAAATCGCGCTGCTGGCCGGCATAACCGCCGAAAACGGTAAACTCTCCCGCGCTGGCGGGCTGCTGACGCTGCTGTTGCAGATGGCCATCCAGCGTACTGTGCGCATCGCCCACCAGTACCGACGGCGCCTGACTCAGCGCTGCTACCTGTAACGGTGCATTCAGCACCGACTGAATATAATCGGCAATCAGCGCATGAACTGTCGGGCTGGGATGGAGTCGATCGGCAAACAGATACTGTTGAGCTTGCGAAAATCCTGGCGTCGAGGCGGTACAGTCCATTGCCGAGACGCCTGGCGGGCAGGCCATTCCGGCCGTATTGCTCAGTCCATACAGGCCGGGATGATCAATCACCTCATTAAACAGGCCATTAATATCCACTCGCACGATGTTCCCGCGTGCTGCCACCAGCCCCTGCTCTTCAGCCTGATTGTAACGGTCAGTCAGTGCTGCTGCCTCCTGACTGAGTAGCTGCCAGGCGGCAATCAGCTGTTGCGCAAGGGCCGCCCGGATAAGCGGAATCGAAGAGATCTGTCCGGCCGCCTCGCCAAGAGCAGTTTCAATCGCCTGCTCTCTTGCGGCACGGTCAGGGGTGGTGGTGGTGCTCAACGACTGAAACAGCGCCGCCGTGGCAGGTTGTGCGGCTGGGCCCAGGGTCTGAAGAATCGCCTGCAGCAGGGCGGGCGTTGCCCCCACATTGGGCACAGTGGGCACAATCACCGTTCCGGCGCCAGCATTCAGCAACCGGCTGATCTGTGAGGCCGCCGCACTGGCGCTGTTATCCACTATCTGTGCGGCAGCAAGTGGCGAAAGGGCTGCCGCCGCTAAATCATTGCCACCAATCCAGTGGATATAGAGCCCTTCCGGATCAGCCCGTCCGCCACGTGCTGCAAGATAGCTATCAAGCTGATCCTGCGTGTTTAACAGGGGGTTGATCGCCGACACCGCGACTGCGCCGCCCTCGGCATAGTTGCTTCCGCCCTGGGATGAGGGCCTCAGGGTATCACCCAACGACTGCGCCACGATCTCGTCATAGAGCGGATGTGTCGCGCCATCATAGGTAAATCGTCCTACATTCCCGCCATCACTGAGGCTATCGCCAAAGACGGTGACATCGCTCCATGCCGCCGCAGGCAGCGGCGACAGCAGGCTCAGGGTCGCAAAGCAGAAAAGGTATTGCGCGTGAAGGGGTTTCATCAGCAGCTCCGCACAAATCAAATTTTGGTGAGAAAAAGAGTAAGAACTGCCCCTGGAGGCGCAGCACGCTGTAAGCGTAGTCGTCTGAGTAGATTGGCAGCAGAAAAGGCGCGATCGCGCTCGCAAAGCGGGGAAATTTGACGTAAAGATGAGCCATGACCTTCCGGCTGACATGAAATACCGGTCAGCAGCGGGCACGGCTGAGTAACAGAAACTACTTTTTGCTGGCGGGTTTCAGCCCACGATAGAGATCCTGCAACCGTTTCATGGTTTTAACAGTGCGCTGCGGCAGCGTAGAAGCAACCGACAGGATCAACATCTCCAGACAGACCATAATCGTGCCGTGCAGGGGAATGCGCCCTTTTTCACCGCCTCGGGGCACATTGATCACCACATTCGCCTCGCGAGCGAAAAAAGAGTCGGTGGCGTGGGTCAGCAGAATAATCGGAATACCAAGCCGTTTCGCTTCACGTACCACGGTAGTGCCTTCCCGGTGAGCCGACTGTTGCGCCATCATCACCAGCACATCGCCACGCTGCAGCGCCAACATCTGCTCTGCCAAAGCAATACCGGCACGATTGAGTGAAAAGGCAGGCAGACCGATGCGGTTCAGCAACCGCACGCTGTAATCTGCCAGAATACCTGAGGCATTAATGCCAAAAATAGCCACTTCCCGCGCTTCACCCAGCAGCGCCACGGCATCCGCTGCCGCCACGCGATTCTGCGGCTGCGACAACGCCTCACAGGCGTGTCGGTGGCCCTCCAGCACAAAGTCGATAGCGCTGTTGACGTCGCTGGTTACCTCACTGACGGTAGTGATCATCTTATCTTCGGAGGTCAGCGAGGGGCCAAACCAGGCCTTGAGTGTCTGTTTCAGATCGCGCAGTCCGCTAAAACCCAGCGCCTGAATGGCGCGGATCACGGTGGCATCTGAAGTATGATTCGCCACGGCGATCTCCATTGCAGTGCTCTCCAGCACCGTTTCCCGCTGTTGATCGATATAGCGTGCCACCGCCAGTAGACGGGGAGAGAGCTGCTTTTCGCGGGCGCGAAGGCGGTCTGCCACCACATCCACTCTGTTTCTAACTGCCCGGTTCTGTTTCATGCCACTCCTGCTGCTGGGGTCAAAAGTCCTGAAAGTTCCTCGTCGGTCTGGCTCAACGGATGCGTTCTGGACCGAAAAGATGTAGTAAAACCGTAATGCTGTTTTCTATTTCACCCGCAGAATATGTGGATTTAGCCTACCCTGCCATCTTTTAATCTTAAAATAATCTTTTTTTTCAAGGAAATAAAACTAAAACCAAACCCTGATTAAGTAATAATCGAAGCAGCAAACATGTAGTGATTTACTCTAAAATTATGTTTACTACTACATTACCGGATGTTTGAATGATTCTCAATTACAGATGAGAAGTGTTGTCGTCCGGTCGGTGTAAAGCCCTTACTCAAACCTGATGCTGACCTTCTTTGTTTAACGACTGCATATTGCAAAACACCTCCAGGTAGCCCTGCCTGACAGACAGTTTGTCAGCCATAAGGGCGTTGTTTGCTTCAGAAACAGCCAGCTTCAGAAACGAAAAGAAAAATGAAAAACAGTACAGACACCCGATATCCGGCCCGACACCCCGCTCTGGTCGTGGCAATCTGCAGCAGCATCATGCTGCCACAGGTCAATGCAGCAACCGACAGCACCCCCGATATGACCGTAACCGCTGATGCCAGTTCAGAGGGAAACTACAGCGCCAGCCAGAGTAGCGTCGCCAGCAAAATGCCAACCGCGCGGGTCGATGAGGCGCAGTCGGTCAGCGTGGTCACGCAGCAGCAACTGGACGATTACCAGGCAAGCTCACTGGCGGATGCGATGCGCTTTGTCAGCGGTGTGACCGAAGCGAACACGCTGGCTGGCACTGAAGATGGCTTTGTACGACGCGGGTTTGGCAGCAACGCCGATGGCTCCATCTACCGGGATGGGATCCGCAGTAGTCAGGGGCTGAATTTTGATGCCACGACTGAGCGGGTTGAGGTGCTGAAAGGCTCGTCCTCTCTGCTGTACGGCATTCAGAATCCGGGTGGCATTATCAATGTGGTCAGCAAAAAGCCGCAATACAGCTGGCACTCTAGCGTCAGCGGACGTTACACCAGTGAAGGTGGTGGTGCAGGCACGCTGGATGTCACCGGTCCGCTGGGCAACGGCTTTGCCTTCCGGCTGATCGCCGAAAAGCAGAATCAGGATTACTGGCGCAACTTTGGCAGTGAAGAGCACACACTGCTGGCACCGTCGCTGCAGTGGTATGGCGAGCAGGCCAGTTTTCTGATCAGCTATGCCGACTACCGCTATGACATTCCTTACGATCGCGGCACGGCCTTTATCGATGGCAGGCCGATTGATATCGGTTATAAAGATCGTCTGGATGACAAAGCCAATCACGCATGGGGCCATAACAAAACCCTGAATGCTCACTATGAGTGGCAGTTTAATGATGAGTGGCGCACCCGGTTAACGCTGGGCTGGAATCAGCGGCGCTATGACAACAATGAAGTGCGCGTGACGGCGGTGAATGCCAGCAGCGGCGTGGTGACGCGTCGGGCCGATGCCAATCGCGGTTTTAACCATAAAACCAAATACCTGAGCTGGGACCTGCTGGGCAACCCGGAGATTATGGGCATGTCGCACGCGCTGGTGGTGGGCACCGATTATGAGATGAACCAGACTTATCGTGCCCATCAGTATTTGGGCAATGTCAACCGCCAGTTCAATTACTTCAATCCCGACTATGATCAGCTATCACCGGTCACTGACGCCAGCACGGAAATTAGCGCAGCAGCTAATAATCTGAACCGTATTCATAGCCGGTCGATCTACGCCAAAGACAGCATTTCGCTTTCATCTGACTGGATTGCGGTGCTGGGCGGACGTTACCAGCATTATGAACAGCGCGCCTCCCGCGGTTTTGATCCGCAGGTGGAAACCCTGAATGACGAGGGCAATAAGTTTCTGCCGCAGGCGGGAGTGATCTACAAATTCACGCCTGACCTCTCTTTCTACACCAGCGTCAGCAAGTCGTTCACGCCGTCAACCGACGTGGATGATGATGGCAATGTCGGCAAACCGGAACAGGGCACCAACTGGGAAGTCGGCAGTAAATGGCAGCTTTCACCGAAACTGTTCGCCAGTGTGGCGCTCTATCGGATAGATGAGAAAGCGATGTCGCTGAATATCAATGGCAGCACGCGAGCCATTGATAAGGCGCGCTCGACCGGGGCTGAATTTGAGCTGAATGGCGAGATTTCACCCGGCTGGGATTTGAATGCGAATTACAGCTATGATCAGGCGGAAATCGTCAGTGATCGGGTTAATCCGGATAACAACGGTAATCGCTTGCAGAATGCGCCGCGTCATGCCGGTGCGCTCTATCTCAGCCATGAACTGCAGGTTACCGGTCTGCCTGGCTCACTGCGACTCGGCGGCGGCGCACGCTACGTTGGCAGCCGTGCAGGTGATCCCGATAACAGTTTCACCCTGCCTGACTATGTGGTGGCAGACAGCTTCGTGGCGTGGAATAACCGCCTGTTCGGTGAAAAAACCCAGCTGCGTCTGAATCTCAATAACCTGTTTAATAAGCACTATTACAGTTCAAGCGGCGGCAATCTGCGCGTCCGTGAAGGTGAAACCCGCAATCTGATGGTACAGGCCCGTGTTGAATTTTAAATGGCTACGCTGTGCGCTGCTGATGCTTACCGTGATAGTGGCCAGCGCCGGGGCGGATGCACGCACGCTGACCGACATCACCGGCCGCCAGGTTACTATCCCCGATCATCCGCAGCGTATTGTGCTGGGTGAAAGCCGGATGCTCTATAGCGTCGCGCTGCTGACGCCCGGCAATCCCCTGCAGCATATCGCTGGCTGGCCGCAGGATCTGAAAAAGTATGATCCCCAGACCTGGCAAATTTTTGCCAGTAAGTTTCCGCAGATGGAAGATATTCCGGTTCTGGGTCTGGATGGCGTCAATGACATGAATCCCGAACAGGTGATCGCACTGAAACCGGACCTGGTGATCCTGCCGCAGCTGGCGCGCGGCAGTGAAAGCGGAGCAGTGCTGGAGAAGATGCTCAGCGCGGCGCATATCCCGGTGGTGAAGATCGATCTGCGGGTTGAGCTGCTGAAAAATACCGAGCGCAGCATCACCCTGCTTGGCGAGGTGCTGAATCAGCCACAGCGGGCGGCTGACTTTAATCGCTTTTACCACAGCCATATGCAGCGCATTGAGAGCCGGCTGGCGCGCTATCACGGCCCTAAACCTACCGTACTGTTGCAGCTGCACCTCGGACGGCGCAGTGAATGCTGCGTGACCTCGGTGAATGGTAATCTTGGTGAGTTGCTGCGGTTTGCCGGGGGCGATAACATCGCCAGTCAGCAGATAAAAGGGGTGTTCGGGCGGCTGAGTGAAGAGCGCGTGATTGCCGCACAGCCAGACTACTACTTTGCCACCGGCACCGGCAGCGCTGATGAGGCGGGGGCACTGAAACTCGGCCCCGCCGTCACGGCGGCGCAGACCCGGCAGAGCCTGCTGGCACTGACCAGCCAGCAGAATGCGCTAAAGCAGCTGACGGCATTGCGGGACGGTCACGCCGGGGCAATCTGGCACAACTTTTACCTCAGTCCGTGGCACGTAGTGGCGACAGAATTCTTCGCCACCACGCTCTATCCGCAACTGTTCCGTGATGTCGATCCTGAACAGACATTGCGGCAGATGTTCCGTGATTTCCTGCCGATCCCCTGGTCGGGCAGCTACCTCTACCGGCTGGCACCCGAGGCGACGCCGGGTTCAGGCGGCTGACTGCCCGCGATTCTTCACCCGGACGATATCGGCCATCACCGACAGCGCAATCTCTGCCGGAGTTTTGCTGCCGATAGGCAGGCCGATGGGCGCATGGATGCGATCCAGTTCGGCACGATCCATTCCGGCGATTCGTTGCAGTCGCGCCCGCCGTTTCTCGCTGTTTTTCGCCGAACCCATGATGCCGATATAGAAGGCTGGCGTGGCGATCGCTTCCATCATCGTCAAATCGTCGATGCGAGGATCGTGGGTCAGCGCCACAATCGCCACCGCCGCGTGCGCCCCGTTCAGCTCCAGCCAACGTGCCGGGTGCTGTGACACCAGCGTCACGTTATCCGCGCCGCTAAAGTGACTCTCCAGCTCCGTCAACATTTGCGGTCGGTGCTCACAGACCCGCACATGAAAACCCAGGATCTGTCCAAGCCGGATACACTCAAACGCCACGCTGGAGTAGCCTGCGATCAGCAGTTCCGGTATCGCGCCTACGGGCAGTAACATCAACTGCTCACTGGCATCCAGCGCAGGCAGCCCCCGATCGGTGGTGATCACTTCCCACTGCGCGCGTTCGCCGGGGCGTAGCATTTTCACCATCGGCTGTTGCCCGCTTAGCGCGCACTGCATTGCCGTCAGCAGCGCCAGCGTGGTGTCATCGGGCGGCAAATGCTCAATGACGATCTCCAGGCTGCCACCGCACGGCAGGCTGACGTCAGGACGTATCCCGCCCTCGCCGTACCGCACCCGTTGACTGCTGGCGCGATAGGCACCCGCTGCCAGCTGCGCCAGAAAATCCTCTTCAATGCAGCCACCTGATAGCGAGCCACAGTACGCGCCGGTTTCATTAACTGTCATCAGGGTGCCCGGCGCGCGCGGCGAAGAGCCATAGGTGCGCAACACCGTGCAGAGCCAGACCTGCTGGCCCGCCTGATAACTGCGCATTGCCGCATTAATCACGCGTTGATCCAGCGTTATCATGAAAACTCCTTTATTAACTGGAGATCGGCGGGGAGATCGATATCACACAGGCAGCCGCGATCGTGAAGCGGCAGCCGAAGGGCCGATGATCTGACCGTCGCCTGTGGCCCCGCATCGCCCTGTAACGTGCTCAGCATCGGGTAGCAGCGGTGCTGAAAGCCCACCGGATGGCCCGGCCTGCCGTCGATCCACGGTCTGACGATCGGGGCATCCGCCAGCGCAGCGCTGACGGCGCGGTAACTTTCAGACGTGACAAAAGGCATATCGCCCAGCGCAATCAGCCAGCCATCATAGTCGCGGCTGGCGTTAACCCCCGCGGCGATCGATTCGCCCAGCCCGCCGCTGTCACACAGCACCAGGGTCGCCTGCGTGCAGAGCGCCTGAACTGCAGAAGCGTCCGGGCGCGTTACCACAAACAGGTCAAGCCCACTGGCCGCCGCCTGCTCCAGCGTGCGTTGCAGCACCGGTTTGCCATCCAGGTCGGCCAGCAGCTTATGCTCACGCGCCTGCTGGCGAAAACGCCGACTCAGCCCCGCAGCCAGCACAACCAACGCTATCTTCACTCTTTCTCTCCGCTAAGCGTGAAAAACGGGCGCAGGCTTCAGCCCGCGCCCGCATATCCACAGATCAACCTGCTGGCAGCAGGTCAGGCACAGGCTCAGATAATCTTATCGAGAGTAATCGGTAAGTCGCGCACCCGCTTGCCCGTAGCATGGAAAACCGCATTACTGATCGCCGCCGCCACGCCGACGATACCCAGCTCACCCACCGCTTTACCGCCCATGGTCGTCGCCTCAAAATCGGGCTCACCAACGTTAATAGTGGTAATGCTCGGGATGTCGCTGTTAACCGGTACCAGATAGTCCGCCAGGTTGTTATTGATCACCCGACCATTGCGCGGATCGACGATGCCCTCTTCCATCAGCGCCTGACCGACGCCCATAATCATGCCGCCAATCCACTGGCTGCGCGCCAGTTTCGGGTTGTAGAGACGACCGCTGTCGAGTGCTGCCACCATCCGTTTAACCCGGATGGTGCCGAAATCTTCATCAACCCGGACCTCAACAAACTGCACACTCCAGCTGTGGGCAGAGAACTTTTCGGGCTGGGTGCCGTCATTAAGGTTACGCACCATCTTGTCGCGCTCGCTTTCTGACATATCGTCCGGGAAGGTGCCGCCTTTCACCGTCAGACTCTCTGCCGGGGACAGCGTCGCCAGCTGAGCATAGGAAACGGCGAGATCGCTGCGCCGGTTATGCTGTATCCCGTCGCCATTCAGCGTGAGCTGAGACACAAGTGTGCCTTTCAGTGGCGACTGTGGCAGTTCGCTGGCCAGCTTCAGAAGCTGGTCGCGCATCCGTTTGGCCGTGTCATTAACCGCCGCGGTCACGTTGCCCGCCAGCTGCGACCCCCCCGCCACACCCGCACGCGGCAGCGCGGTATCACCCAGCTGAACTTCAATGGTGGTGGAGGCAACGCCCAGAATGTCGGCAGCGGTCTGCGCCAGAATGGTATAGGTTCCGGTGCCGATATCCGCACCGGCGCACTGCACCACAAAGTTGCCCTGCGGCGTCAGAATGATTTTCGCCTCTGCCGGCAGTTTGTTGACCGGATAGGTGCCCGAGGCCATGCCCCAGCCAATCAGTTCACGTCCTTCGCGCATTGAGCGCGGCGTCATGATGCGCTTGTCCCAGCCAAAGGCTTCAGCCCCTTTCTGATAGGCTTCTTTCAGGCGACGCGAACTCCACGGCAGATCGAGCTGATAATCTTTGTCCGCCCAGTTGCGCAGACGCAGCTCCAGTGGATCGATGTTCAGGGCATAGGCCATCTCATCCATCGCCACTTCAAGACCAAAAGCGCTGGGATTTTCGCCTGGCGCACGCATCCAGCCTGGCGTTACGGTGTTGATCGGCCTGACCTGATGCTGTGCGGAGACGTTACCCACTGCATACATGCGGGCAGTGACTTTGCTGCAGTTTTCAGCGAACACATCAATTAATGACGTTTCACTGAAGCTGCGCTGGATAATCGCCTGGATTTTGCCGTCACGCGAGGCGCCCAGCTCCAGCTGCTGTGAGGTGGCAGGACGTCCACCGAGGCCGGTAAAGGTCTGCGGACGCGTCAGCGACACTTTGATCGGACGCTTCAGCGCCCGCGATGCGACACTGGCCAGCGCGACGTGAGTATACGGCACCGGCTTTGAGCCAAATCCACCGCCGACATAAGGCGAAATGATCCGCACGTCTTCAACGTCAATGCCCATCCATTCGGCAATTTCCGCCTGCGCGCCCGCGACCCACTGGCTCGGCTCCCAGACAGTAATGTGTCCATCCTGCCACTCAGCAACACAGGCGTGTGGCTCCATCGGCATGTTGTATTCGCGCGGTGTGGTATAGCGCTGACTGAGACGCACCTCGGCCTGCTGCATTGCTGTCTGGGCATCGCCCATCTCGATATCCTGCTTCGACACCGGTTTCGGCTCGACGCCCTCATCAGTAGCAAAAATGAGCGCAGGTGAGGTTTCATACTCAATTTCCACCAGCGTGGCAGCATACGTCGCCTGCTCGAAAGTCTCTGCCACCACCAGACCAATGTTCTGACCGTTGTGAATAATCACATTGTCCTGAATCGGGGTGTAGGTTGACTGCGCCGCACCGCCGTCCGCAATCGCGGTAGGTTTGTTGATCTTCAGTTTGTTCAGATGGGTATAAACCGCCACCACACCCGTTGCCTGCTGCGCTTTATCAGTCGACATTCGGCTGATATGGCCGCTGGCGACGGTGGACTGGATCACCACGCCATAGAGCGGATTTTCCGGCTGATGTTCTACCGCATACCGCGCCTCACCGGTCACTTTTACTTTGCCGTCACCCCGTGAGCGCGCAGTACCCAGTCCCTCAATCGGGCGGGTAGTTTCAGTCTCAGGCGTGGCTGTATCACTTTGCAGATCAAGGTCAGTACGGGCTGCCGCTGAGTTCGCCGCCGTCGCCATTTGTAAATCCCGAGGCGATTTTTCGTTTACGTTACTCATGCGGTTTCTCCTGCTGCCATCAGCGCGCGTGCAATCACACGCGGCACCAGTTTCACTTTATAGGCGTTGTGGTTCAGCGCCTGCGTCTCCTGTGTCATCAGTTCTGCCGCCTGGAACACCGTCTCTTCATTGAACGGCTGGCCCTCCAGCGCCTGCTCCACCGATCTGGCCCGCCAGGGTTTGGTCGCCACGCCGCCCAGCGCAATATGCACCTGACGCATCACGCCGTTCTCCAGCGTGAAGCCTGCGGCTGCACTGGCTGCAGCAAACTCATAGGAACTGCGGTCACGGACTTTGAGGTAGTGTGAGTGACGGAGAGAGGGTGTTTGCGGCACTTCGATTGCCACAATGATCTCATCCTCGCGCAGATCATGCTCCAGGTCAGGCGTGTCACCCGGCAACAGGAAAAAATCATCAATCACGATACGACGGGTTTCGCCCCGCTGATTCTGCACGACCACCATGGCGTCAAACGCCACCAGCGCGACCGCCAGATCGCCGGGATAAACCGCGATGCAGCTATCGCTGGCACCCAGGATCGCATGATTGCTGTTGACGCCATCCCGTGCGGCGCAACCGGAACCGGGATGGCGTTTGTTGCAGGCTGTAAAGGTCGCCGGATCCCGGTAATAGGCGCAGCGGGTACGTTGCCGTAAATTGCCGCCCAACGTGGCCATGTTGCGAATCTGTGGCGATGCGGCCTGCCACAGACTGCCATAGATAGCAGGCGCGTTTAGCTGGCAGGCGGGATGATCAGCCAGTGCGCTCATGGTAACCAGCGCACCGGCAGTGATTTTCTCGTCGTCAAACTGCACATTTTTAAGCGCAGTTAATCCGCTGACGCCAATTAACTGTGGTGGCGTGAAGACTCCGCACTTCATCAGATCAAGCTGCGTGGTGCCGCCCGCCAGTAACTGGCCGCCTGACTGCTGTTTCAGGGCTGCTGCCTCGTCAGGCGACTGCGCGACTTTCCAGCTGAATTCATTCATGCGGACTCCTTTGCCATCTCTGCTGCGGCCTGTTTAATCGCATCCACGATGTGGGGATAAGCGCCACAACGGCAGAGGTTGCCGCTCATATATTCACGGATCTCATCTTCCGAACCCGCATGGCCCTCTTTGATACAGGCGACGGCAGACATAATTTGCCCTGGAGTACAGTAACCACATTGGAAAGCGTCATTTTCCACAAAGCAGCGTTGCACCGGGTGCAGTTCACCTTCGCTTGAGGCCAGTCCTTCAATGCTGGTCACTTCGGCGCCGTCCGCCTGAACGGCCAGCGTCAGGCAACTCAGCACCCTCTGCCCATTAATCAGCACCGTGCAGGCACCACACTGCCCCTGATCGCACCCTTTTTTGGTACCGGTCAGGTTAAGATGCTCACGTAGCGCGTCGAGCAGTGTGACGCGCGGATCGACCTGCATCTGTTGAGAATGGCCATTGACCTGCATTGTTAGCGATATTTTTTCCGACATTGTCTGCTTCCCATTGTTGGGGGCTAAAAGATGTAATTTTTATAGGTATGTTTCTGACAGGATTTGAATCGGGGAAAATCGTGATAACCCTAATCTCTACGCGCGTATCTCTGTGTTAAGGTTTAGCAGCTTTTTGGCAACCTGGCGGGCATGTCAGGAAAAAGTCAGCGTTTTCTGATGCGGAAAGGAAAATAAAGCGTTATAAAACCTTCGATATAGCGCTTTTAATCTTTTGATTTTATGAATTTTATTTAAAAATAACTTTGTCTGTTGCGCTCACAGGGTTTATACAGCTGTCTCATTAATTATTCCGCAAAAAGTGCTCACCTGAAGCACACTTTCAGGCTTGCTATCCAGTCAGGCAGCAAAACTGTCTGTAACATCGAAAATTACCTGTATCGGCAGCGTGAACTGTTCTATCCGGTCAGCGGGGCGACGCTAAAAGCAAAATTTAGTGATTTGTTCTCTCTGGCGGTGAGGGTAGAGGACCGCCGCTTCACCCGGGCTGCCGCAAGACCGGGGGTGTCGTAATCCACCCTGAGCCACGCCATTCGCGCTCTGGAAGAGCGTCTGAACCTATGCTTACTCGCGCACCACACGCGTTGCGTGGCCCCGACAGAAACGGGTCAACGGCTGATTAACGCGCACGCCGCGCTGGTCAGCGAAATCGAGACCAAGCGGGTCAATATGGCGAATGGTCTGGGTAAAGTTTCAGGCAACATTCGCCTCACCGCAGGCGAATATGCGCTGACCTCCACACACTCTGGCCACTGCTCAAGCCCTTACTGCAGCGCTACCCGATGTAAATGTGGAAGTGTCAGTGGTTAACAGCCTGACCGATACTATCAGTGGCCGTTTGACGCGCGCGCGACTGGGTGAACAGGTCGAAAAAGATAGAGTGGCGGTGCGCATCGGGCCGGACTGGAATAGGAACGTGGTGGCAGCCAGCAGCTATTGCGATCGGCATGGCAAACCTGCAACACCCTATGATTTACAGCGGCAGAACGGTATCCATCAGCGGCTACCGACGCCGGGGCCTCTATAGCGGGGAATGTATGCGTGATGGCAAAGAGTTCTGAGCAAAATTCAAGGCCAGTAAATCTTTAATCAACTCTCATCGCGCAATGATGCGATGCTGAGTGGGATGGGGACCGGCTATGTGCCGCAGGATAGCGTTGCGGAACACCTTCAGATTGGCCGTCTGGTGCAGGTGCTGGCTGAGTGCTGTGAACCTTTCCCTGATGATTCCCTTTACTATCACAACCGCAGGCAGCACACCCGCGCTTTTGATTGAGGCGGTTCACTATCGCGGCTGAGTGTCAGCCGCGATAGCCAGTCAGCGGGCATTAAGCCGCTGACGTTCCAATTGCCGGGTTTTACGGCCCGCAATCACCATCGTAACGACAAACACGAGCGCAAACAGCACCACAATGGTGGGTGCAGGCGCGCTGTCGATAAAGAACGAGAGATAAACGCCGCTCAGCGACACCAGCACCGACACCACGACCGCCACCAGTAGTGCATGTGAAAAGCGGCGGGTGATCAGAACCGCGATAGCGCCAGGTGCAATCAACAACGAAATCGACAGGATAATCCCCACCGCCTTCAGCGTTGCCACAATGGTCAGCGATACCATGCAGAGCAGTCCGTAATGCAGCCAGCGTGCAGGTAAGCCAGCGATCTGTGCCTGCTGGGGATCGAAACTGAATAGCATAAAATCACGCCATTTCACCGCAATCACTACGACGATCACCGCTGCGATAATCGATGTCTGAATAATATCAGCGCGGGTAACGCCCAGCATGTCACCAAACAGAATATGATCGAGGTGCACTTCAGGTTTCACGGCGATGTAGAGGATGAGTCCCACCGCGAACATGCCGGAAAATACGATTCCCAGAACCGTGTCCTGCTTGATGCGACTGTTGTCCTGCAAAAAGCCACTTGCAACAGCACAGAATAGTCCCGCAACAAATGCACCCACCGCCAGCGGCAATCCCACCATCCAGGCGAGCACAATGCCCGGGAACACCGCATGGCTCATGGCATCGCCCATCAGCGCCCAGCCTTTCAGCACCAGAAACACCGACAGCAGCGCACAGGGGATCGCCACTACCAGCGCGATAAGCAAGGCACTGTTCATAAAAGCGAACTGGAAAGGTTCAGCCACCCACATCAGTCAGGCTCCTTTTGGATAGATGGCGGCCACGACGCCGGTTAGCCAGCAAGCCATGTTTTGGCGCAAAAACAAACGCCAGCAGGAACAGCAACGTCTGCGCCACCACGATGATGCCGCCCGTTGCACCATCCAGATAGTAACTCGCCCATGCACCGAGAAAACTGGTGATGCTGCCCATCGCGACTGCAATCATCAGCAGCCGCGGAAAACGATCGGTAAGCAGCCAGGCCGTCGCGCCTGGCGTCACCACCAGACAGATCACCAGAAACGCACCGACAGTTTGCAACGCCGCTACGGTTGAGACCGCCAGCAGGGTAAAAAAGAGGAGTTTCAACCGTTCAGGCCGCAGCCCGATGGCGCGCGCATGGTTCTCATCGAAAAAGGTGACCATCAAATCTTTCCACTTAAAGAGCAGAATGAGGATCGACAGCCCGCCAATCAGGGCCAGCTGGAGAATATCCTCTGGCGCAATCGCCAGAATATTGCCGAGCACAATGGTCTGAATGTTTACGGCAGTCGGATTGAGCGACACCATAAACAGGCCCAGACCAAAGAAAGAGGAGAAGATCAGGCCGATGATTGCATCTTCTTTTAAGCGGGTACGCTGATTGAGTAACAGCATGCTGCCTGCCGCCAGCCCACCCGAGAGAATCGCGCCCAGCGCAAACGGCAGACCCAGCATGTAAGCACCCGCGACACCCGGCACGATAGAGTGTGAAAGCGCATCACCCATCAGCGACCAGCCTTTAAGCATCAAATAGCTGGAGAGAAACGCGCAGAGTCCGCCCACCATGGCGGAAACCCACATCGCGTTGAGCATGTAGTGATAACCAAAGGGTTCCAGTAACAGCAGCATGGTCAGTTCCCCTCCTCTCGTGCGGCACGTGGCATGATAAAAGGTCGTTCATCGTCGGTGATGATTTGATCGTCCACCCCTTTCACCATCACATGCCGCAACACCCCGCTGAACGCGCGCTCAAGGTTAGCGCCGGTAAAGGTGGTCCGGGTCGGGCCGCTGGCCAGAATGGTGCCTTTTACCATCACGGTGTAATCGCAGAATTCCGTAACCGATCCCAGGTTATGGGTAGAAACCAGCATGGTCTTGCCTTCATCGCGCAGTTCACCCAGCAGGCTGATAATTCTGGCCTCGGTCTGAACATCCACACCGGTAAACGGCTCGTCCAGCAGGATAATGCTGCCCTGCTGGGCAATGGCGCGTGCCAGAAACACCCTTTTTTTCTGTCCGCCAGAGAGTTCGCCAATCTGACGATGGCGATAATCCAGCATATCGACCCGCGCCAGCGCCTCAATAACCCTCTCCTGGTCGTGCGGTTTGGGACGACGCAACAGACCCATGTGACCGTAGCGACCCATCATCACCACATCTTCCACCAACACCGGAAAAGACCAGTCCACCTCTTCCGCTTGCGGCACATAAGCCACCAGACTCTGACGCAGCGCCTGGCGGGTCGGCATGCCCAGCACCGAGATGCTGCCGCTGGCTAACCGGACAAATCCCATTAGCGCTTTGAATAGCGTTGACTTGCCTGAGCCATTCACCCCTATCAGCGCCGCAATTGATCCGCCCGGCACGCTGAAGCTGGCATCATGCAGCGCGGTGTGACCGTTGCGATAGGTCACCGTGACATCGGAAACCACGATGGTATCTGTCATTGCGTTTTCTCTCCGGCTTCAATGCCCTGCACCAGCGTCTCCGTGGTAACTCTGAGCAGATCAAGATAGGTTGGCACCGGTCCCTGAGCATTGCTTAACGAGTCGACGTAGAGCACGCCCCCATAATGCGCACCGGTTTCGCGCGCGACCTGACGGGCGGGCTTGTCCGACACGGTGCTTTCGCTAAACACCGCCGGAATGCTATTTTTCCTGACCTGATCGATCACCTTCCTCACCTGCTGCGGCGTGCCCTGCTGGTCAGCATTGATCGGCCACAGGTAGAGTTCTTTCATGCCCAGGTCACGTGCCAGATAGGAAAATGCCCCTTCGCTGGTCACCATCCAGCGCTTCTCCTCCGGGATGTCGGCAATCTGCTGGCGTAGCGGACCCAGCGCAGAGGTAATTTTTTGCTTATAGTCGGCAGCGTTCTGTTGATAGGTTGCCGCATGAGCCGGGTCATATTTCACCAGCGCATCACGAATATTATCTATATAGATCAGCGCATTATCCGGTGACATCCAGGCGTGCGGGTTCGGTTTACCGTTATAGGGTCCCTCGCCAATGCCCATCGGTTCAATGCCGGCAGAGACCACCACTTCCGGCACCCCATCCAGATGCTGATAAAAGCGCTGAAACCAGCGTTCGAGATTTAGCCCGTTCGCCATAATCAACTGCGCGCCCTGCGCCCGTTTGATATCGCCAGGTGTCGGCTGATATTCATGAATTTCAGCACCCGGTTTAGTAATGGAAGTGACCTCTGCAGCATCACCAGCCACGTTCTTTGCCATATCAGCAATCACTGTAAAGGTGGTCACAATCTTAAATTTTTCTGCTGCATAACAGCTGAGTGACATCAGGGTCGTCAGCAGAGCGCTCAACAGCATCGTGGTTGTTTTCTTTGTCAGCACCATAGTGCGACCTCCAGAGATGATTAAAATGACAACTAAATTAGCACAGGCTATTTTTTATAGCACAGGCTATAATTTTTCGGAAGAGTACGCTTTGTGAAGTTTCTTCAGTGCGCTAAGTCTGATGTCTATTTTTGTAAAAAATAAAATTAAGCAGCTGATAAACAACGTTTTAATTTGCGTTCTATCAGGGGTGCCGCCAAGGGGTTCACTGCCTGTTTCGGCAGAGTAATCCACGCCTGAATAAATGGCGGAATGAGGTGAAATAATGAAAAGAGAGGCCGCTTAGCATGGCACTAGCAAAAAAAATTAATTCACTGCTGAGCAGCAACCTGGCCGCACTCACAGCATTTCAACAATTAATATAATCTTATCGATAGGCTGAATTGATTAAGTTTCGTAAATTTTTTTGCTACAGTTAATGTTACTTACCGCAATCACTCAGGAGGATAATTTGTATTTTTCCAGCGACGAAAAAGCGAATGTCATCATTGGCGAGGCCGCGATGAACCTGTTTAACGCCGGTCAGGAAGTGAACGTTGAGCTGCTGATTAATGAGCTACAGGTTATGGCTGGATCTGAAGTGAATGAGCAACGCCTCGAACAGTTGCAGCATGCGCGCAAATGGCTGATGGGCTTTAAAACCATTGGTTCGCGTAGCACTGGCCCGGCCAACTGGCTTTCCTCCACCCTGGGTAAAGAGACTGCGATGCCTGTTTCAGCTGATGACATATTCTTTAAACAATGACCTTTTTTACCCTTCGCTGCCGACCTGACTATTCAGGTCGGCAGCGAAGGGTGATAACGGTACAGGAATCTGGTACAATTTTTACCTCGCCCCACTCCCTCGTAACACACTGATTCAACAGTCATAGCATTTTTTGCATAAAAAAATTAACACCAAAAATCCAAAATCCTGTACAAGTTTTTGAAAGATGTATAACTTGCGCATCCAGAGCGTGATACATTTTAACCCCCTGAGGACATTAGCATGCGTCAGAACGGACAAACCCCGGAAGCGATTAGTGACATTGCCCGTTACTTCAATCAGGCTAGCTCCCCTTCGCAACAGGAGACACTGGGTTCGGTTGTCGTGGAAATTCTGCGCGCAGGTCATAGCCTCAGCCGTAAAGCAATTTGCAGTAAATTGCTGCTGCGTCTTGAACGCTCTGTTACGCCCGAAGAAGAGAGCCATCTGCATGAGCTAATCGCGCTGCTTTTCCGTCGCGTTGGCTAAGGCCATTTCACTCTTGTAATCGTTATTCAGGACGCCAGCGTTAACCATTCAGCCAGGACGATTTAACAAAGTTAAAAAGCCCAGTTCTGCTTTCCCGTATCAGGCGCAACCAGTCGCGCCCGCAGATGCATACGGATCAGCAGCATGGCCATTGATTAGCAATCAGAGATGCAAGTATGTACAGAAGTGAAGATGAGAAACTGACAGATGTCATAATCGGCGAAGCCGTTCTGACATTGCTCAAGTCAGACAAATCGGTGTCCAGTAATGCCCTGATCGAACAGCTTGAGCTCATGGCCGCTGATGCCGATGACAATGCAAAAGTGGCGATTATCCGCAAAGCCATCACCGAAGTCCGTAACGGTATGATTGCAGCGCGTAAACGTGTAAAGGGTGACCTTGCCGAACGCGAGAATACAACACACCGTATGAACAGTGACGGCCCACCAGATGGATCGAAAAAGCACTAACTGAAGGGGTTGCTTACCTGATACAGGTGGCTAATTTTAAGCGAAGCGGCAGCCTGAATGAAAAATGCTTTATGGCTGGCTGGATAAAACGAAGACAACGAATGTGCTCGTTGTTGACTTTCCGCAATGCGTCTGACTAATTTTCTTCTGAGAATGAATAATCATGCAACACTCTTCATCAGATTTATCCATCATTGAGTATTTTCGCAGTGAAGGCGATTTGCTTGCTCCTGAAACCGAACTGTTGGGCGCAATAATTCGTGACATTGTGGCTGATGAGGGACGCGTGACCAATAAATCGATCATCCTTTATCTGATCGCTGAACTCGAAGGCACTTCAGACGTTGTTAAAATAGATGTACTGCGCAAGACACTGGAGATTGTGGTAGGCCGCACGCCAGACGATACCGGCTTCTGATACCCCGCCCTGCGTTACAGCCAGTAACGCAGGATAAGCTGCCCTCCTTTCATGCTTATAGATTTCCTTCATCACGCCTGCTGACTACCAGACGCCCCTCTGCCCCTTATCAGCGAATAAAATGCTGCAGATCCTGATGGCGTTACAGTTATTTAATTTTTCGTCCGCCGATTCCACTTTTTATTTCAGATAATACTCATTCAGGGAAATAATGATTGCATCCAATGAAAGTCTCTTTCGTTATTAAAATATCCACCAGGTGTTATAGATCATTGCCGGGAAGCTTTGACTGACCTTAATCATTTTATAATAAGCTGAGGGTTGAATTAAAAACAATCTATAAACTGACATTAGCCTCAGGTGCAGTTAATGCCACAATGACTTAATGCACCTTATTCTTACCGGTGCGAAGGGACGGGAAATGAATCGGGCAAACGTCAGCGATGGCGCCAGTCACCGGCGCCATCAACCTTAATGCATCTTGCGGGTAAAAAAGCCTATCGCTTCCTGACATAATGCTTTCAGTCTGCTATCACGCGTCTCTTCGCTCAGGCGAAACAGGGCGTCCGTAATGTCATGAAAATGAACCGGCTCTCCTGCCTTGATCAAATCACTGACCACCGCGCCGACCAGCGCACGGATCTCGTTATGATTGTCGTACTTCACACGACCTCCCCACGGTGTATGCATGTACAGTCTATCATTAGCTGGCGCCAAAAAACATAAAAGCCCTCTTAGCAGAAATATAAGCGAAGCGGCAAAGCGATGATTAATTATACAGACCCAGAATATTATCTGCCGTTATTTTTACGCGGCCCCACTCTGAACCGTTTAATAGTTAAAACCGGGTCACAATAGCTACAATATATTACTGTCAGAACGTCCGGGTATTCAGGGTCGTTAACCCCGCGAAAACGGTTTGATAATCTGTAGGTCCGGTAAGCCAGGTCCCCAGACTGCCAGAATCCTCTTTTGATTATTCACCAGGCCGGCTGGCCGGTCTGTCGTACACTGATATCAGAAGGTCAGATCAATCGCGGTTATTGGCCCGCAATATGATAAAACTGTCGTTTACTTCCGGTGTAACGAGTAGCACATGGCCAGATTCACCCTGAAACAGATTGCTGCCCAGTCAGGTCTTAGCCTGGCGACCATTGATCGTGCCCTGCATCAGCGCGGCAACGTGCATGCCCGGACACAACATCGAATCCAGCAGGCGATAGCGGATCTGGAACTGATGCAAAAAGCAGGGCGCGCCAGGGGAAGAACACTCTATTTCGACGTGATCATGCATACACCTGACCGCTTTCAGCCACTGATACGTGAGGCACTCAGCAGTCAGATTGCCAGCTTCGCCGCCTTTAAACTTCAGCTACGTTTCCACTTCGGGGCGAATCTCACGGCAGAAGCGATTAACACGCTGCTGAACAAAAAGGCGTTTCACAGTCACGGCGTCATTCTTAAGGCGGCCTGTTCTGGAGAGCTTAATCCCACCCTTGAATTGCTGCTGAAACAACGCGTTCCGGTGGTGACCATGATGAGTGATTTACCTGGCAGCGCGCGCCTGCGCTATATCGGGATGGATAATTTTGATGCCGGTAAGGTAGCGGCTTTTCTGATGTCAAAATGGCTGCGGGTTCGCCGATCCCATATCGTTGCGGTGACCGGCAGTCGCGATTTTATTGGCGAACAGGAGAGAATCCAGGGTTTTCAACGTGCGATGCAGCAGTTTGCGCCACAGCATCAGGTCAGTGTGGTGGCAGGCGGTTATGGCATTGACGCCCGGATGTATCAGTCGGTGGCGCAATTTTTACAGAGCCATACGGATGCGGATGCAGTCTATACGGTTGGCGGTGGCAATCCCGGCATACTGCGCGCTTTTGCCGAACAAAAACGTCAGGTTAACGCCTTTATCGGTCACGATCTCGATCAGGAGAATTGTGAACTACTGCAAGCCGGTAAAATTGATGCGCTGATCGAACATAATTTGCAGCTTGATGCGCTGCACGCTTTCAGAACGCTGCTCGAGTTTCATGGATTCTTGCCCGCATCAGAACCACCCGCGCCCTATTCTAAAATCAATATCATCACCCGTTACAACATGACGGCCTGAAGTAGTCAGGCGGTTAACGAGCCCTGCTCATAGCCGCTTGCGGACAGCGGGGCTACTCCTTCTCCCTCCCGTCAGTGATGACACTTCGCATGACCCTTTAAACGCAGGCGTTAATAATGAAAATTATGGACGAACACAAGCGCCTCAAACGCAATTGATGAATAACCATGACTTATGCTCTCCTGGCTTGATATATAAAGCTGGATTTCATGCTTTGATTGCCGTTCAGTTTAAAAAATTTTGTTAACATCGAAATTAACTTTTTTGTTAAGCGAACTAAAACAAAACGTCCGAATTTCTACAGGAAAAATCGGTGACCTATAAATCTTTCATCCTGATTCTACTCACCACAACGCTTATATCTGGCTTTCTGCTTCTGCCAGGCCTGAGCAAGCTGAAGCACAATCCTGAGATTGACTCTTTGGCCAGCAACCCCGATCTTGCCTTTCAGGTTTTTAGCCAGTGTAAAACAGACGTAGCTGACGAGAAGCGTTGTTACGACGCTTACAGCGCAGCCGTCAATCTTGCGAACTCAACGGATTGCTCATCTGAAGGGATTAGACAGCAGTTCAAATTCAAAATGCTGGTTGAGAACAACGTCGTCCGCACCGTTAATGATGAGATAAAAAAGGTTTGCCCGAATGCACGCATCAAAATCTCTGAAGGCTGATTCAGGCGAAATCATCTCATGCATACGCGGACATGATGTTAATCATGCGGCTACAGCTGGTGATGCTTAACAGCCAGTCCCAGGGCAGAACAACCCTGGGACTGGCTGGATTAGTAAAGGCTTCTGCGGGTACGCTGAACGGTGACGGCAATGGCCGTCAAGGCCACCAGCATCAGAAAGACGCCCAGTCCTATCATTGCGTTAAAGCCATAAGCTTTGAACAGCAGCAGACCGGCAATACAGCCGCTCAGGAAGGAGAACACCGTGGTCAGATGGGTGTGCAGAACCTTCTGGAAGAAACGACGATCGTCGGTTTCAAGATGTACAGCGTGCGCAGTGTGAGCAAAGATCCACGAACCCAGCGCAATGCCCGCATCGGTCAGTGTGCCGGTAATATGGGTCGATCTGACGCGGCCATTGGAGAGTTGCGTCGAGGTCGCATTGTGAATCCCCATTAAAAAGCCCAGCATCACCAGGACTTCCCCGTTAAAGCTTGGCCGGTAAAACACACTCTCAAAGATCGATGCTGCAGTCAGCGCTGCCCCTTCCGCCAGAATGATCAGACAGAAAATGGTGCGTAACTTATGTTTGAGCCCCATCACTACCGCCAGCCGGGCAACGGTACAACCCAGCACAAAGGCAATAATCAGCGCCATTAAAAACAGCATCATATGGAGGTCGCTGGTGGTGACTTCCGCGGAGATTTGCGACGTGTTACCGGTCATATGCGAAGGGAAAAATCCAAACGCGCCCAGCGCCATGGCATTAAGAATGCCGGCTGTGGTGGCCAGCACCAACGCCAGCAGTCGGTCTTCGGTATGCGAACGAACTTTCTTCTTTTTTATCAGCACAGGCTTCCTCACATCAGGTAAATACAAAACGTTTTTTATAAGGCTTCAAGCATACAACCTGATGGAAATTATTCCTGTCAGAACCAGATAACTCTGATGAAATAAGCCATTAATTTTGCTGATTTTTATAAAGCTGATTCAGTTTACTTTTAAAAGTGTCAATGACGCGATGAATGACCTGCGGATAATCACCAGGGAGGTTGATAGTCAACTTAGTCAACGATAAAGCGTTGCGCGCCTGTGGATGCTTAGGATCGATGTAGTTCAGCCTCGTTCGCGACCTGATAGCTGAGGCCCGGTGTCAGCACGAAACGGCGGCCATCGGCCAGTTCAGACCGACCTGGCCGGCAGTGTCCTGGGTACGCAGGACGTGGATAACGGTAACACCGTCAGTCTGAACGACGACGGTACGGAGGACAGAAGCCAGGTGGTGACCCATCCCTGGCAGTATGAGGTTCCCTCCCTGCCAGGTCGTCCGGTGAGCGTGACCGAACAGTTCATCGGTGAAGCCGCCCTTACCAGGGCGCATTACGTCTATGCCGACCACCACGGATGCAAAAGGCAACCTGACGCGGGTGACATACGACGTGGCGGGCCTGCTGTCAGGTTGCTGGCGCAACCAGCAAGTTTTGAAGCTGCCATCACGGGATAGTGCAGCTATTCCTTGACGCATCAGGTCGGGCCTGAACAGTCACTGAATACATCCCATCACGAGCCCCCCTGATACACAAACGGCGATTTTCACTTACACTCAACGGATTAATTTCATGCGCAGTTGCTGCGCGATGTTGTGAGTATGATGTCGAAATCCCAATCTGATGTGGTATTAGCCCGGTTTTCACCGGCCACACGACGTTGGTTTTCTGCCGCGTTTGCTGCCCCGACACCAGTACAGCAGGCCGCCTGGCAGGCCATCGCCAGCGGAGAACATGCGCTGGTGATCGCCCCTACCGGCTCAGGAAAAACACTGGCGGCCTTTCTGACCGCCATCGACACGCTGTTTCAGGTCAGAACCGGCCAGCCCGCGCTCACGCGAGAAAACACGACCCGCATTCTCTATATTTCCCCTGTCAAAGCACTGGCCGCTGACGTGCAGCGCAACCTGAATCAGCCGCTGGCAGGCGTATACGCCGAGCGGCAGGCGCTGAATGACCCCGAGCTTATCCTGAACATCGGGATGCGCTCCGGCGACACTCCCAGCGCAGAACGCGCCAGGCTGTTGCGCCGCCCGCCCGATATCCTGATCACCACTCCCGAGTCGCTCTTTCTGATGCTGACATCAAAAGCGCGCACGACGCTGCAAGGCGTGATTACAGTGATTGTCGATGAGGTGCATGCGGTGGCGGGGTCAAAACGCGGTTCCCAGCTGGCGCTGAGCCTTGAGCGTCTTGATGCGCTGTTGCCACAACCTGCCCAGCGTATCGGGCTTTCTGCGACGGTGCGACCGGTGGAGCGTATCGCAGCCTTTCTTGGGGGCTGTCAGCCCGTGCAGGTGGTTAATCCGGCCGCCGACCGCACGCTACACCTGACGATTGAGGTGCCGGTCGAGGATATGACAGATATTGCCAGCCCTGGTGACCTGACCAGTGAAGCCACGCCTGCCAGTGGATCGATCTGGCCCCATATTGAAGCGCGTATTTTGCAACAGGTGATGGCCCATCGTGCCACGCTGGTGTTTGTGAATTCGCGTGGCCTGGCAGAAAAACTTACAGCGCGACTTAACGCTCATTATCTCTCCCGGCAGACAAACGCTGACGATCAGGAGGCAGCCTCTGACGACAGCGACGATCTTATTGCCCGCTCACATCACGGTTCCGTTTCTAAGGAGCAGCGAGGCGAGATTGAAGCCGCCCTGAAGCAGGGCAGGTTGCGCTGCGTAGTAGCGACCTCCAGCCTGGAACTTGGGATTGATATGGGGCCGGTAGAACTGGTGATCCAGGTGGGCGCACCGCTGTCGGTCGCCAGCGCATTACAGCGCGTTGGTCGTGCTGGACATCAGGTTGGCGGCGTATCAACCGGCATCCTGTTTCCGCGCACCCGACGCGACCTGCTGGACTCAGCCGTGACCCTGCAGTCGATGCGGGCGGGCCAGCTTGATGCGCTCGCACCGCCGCGTAACCCGCTCGATATCCTGGCGCAGCAGACGCTGGCGGCCGTCGCAATGGATCCGTTGCAGGTTGATGAGTGGTACACGCAGGTCTGCCGGGCCGATCCGTTTCGCGATCTGTCACGTCGGCTGTTTGATGCCACGCTCGATATGCTGGCCGGAAAATTTCCATCCGACGCCTTTGCTCAACTGCGGCCGCAGTTGGTGTGGGATCGTCTGAGCGGTATTTTGACGGCGCGACCTGGCGCGCAGCATCTGGCCGTGACCAGCGGTGGCACCATTCCCGATCGCGGCATGTTCAGCGTGGTCCTGCCGGAAGGAGAAGAGCAGGCTGGCTCACGCCGGGTCGGCGAACTGGATGAAGAGATGGTGTATGAATCACGGGTTAATGACATCATTACGCTGGGTGCCACCTCATGGCGGATACAGCAGATTACCTACGACCAGGTGCTGGTTGTACCCGCGCCTGGTCGTCAGGCTCGTCTGCCTTTCTGGCGCGGAGAAGGCGTTGGCCGCTCGGCTGATTCCGGTGCCAGCCTCGGCAGGTTTCTGCGTCAGCTGAACACCGCTTCACCGGACTCTGCGCAAGAACAGCTTCGGGCGCTGGGACTGGATGCAAGTGCGGTGACGAATTTGCTGGCCTTGCTGGCAGAACAGCGCAACGCGACCGGCGTGCTGCCGGATGATCGCACGCTGCTGGTTGAACGCTGCCGGGACGAAATCGGCGACTGGCGGTTGATCCTGCATTCGCCGTGGGGAAAACGGGTCAATGCGCCCTGGGCGCTGGCGATTACGGCTCGTATCCAGCAACGCATGGGCATTGATGCTTCTGTTGCTGCCAGCGATGACGGCATCGTTGCCCGCTTTCCTGCCAGTGAGGGACAATTACCTGGTGCTGACCTGTTCATATTCGACGCCGACCTGCTCACCCAGGAAGTCACGGAAAGTGTCGGCCAGTCGGCGCTGTTTGCCGCACGCTTCCGTGAATGTGCCTCACGCGCACTGCTGCTGCCAAGACGTAATCCCGGAAAACGATCGCCGCTCTGGCAGCAGCGGCTGCGCGCCGGTCAGCTGCTGGAAGTCGCACGACAGTGCGACGATTTCCCCATCCTGATCGAAACTGCACGCGAATGCCTGCAGGATGTCTACGATCTCCCTGCGCTGCACCAGCTGATGGAACAGTTGGCACAGGGCAGCGTAAAACTGGTTGAGGTGACGACCGAACAGCCCTCCCCTTTTGCCGCCCCGCTGTTGTTCGGCTATGTCGCAGAGTTTATCTACGCCAGTGATGCCCCCCAGGCAGAACTGCGCGCTTCACTACTGGCGCTTGACAGCAATCTGCTGGGTGAACTGCTCGGCCAGACCAGCAAGCGTGATTTACTCACAGCTGACGTCGCTGAGCAGGTTGAACGGGAGCTGCAGCGCGTCAATTCCCGCTATCAGGCACAGCGAACCGAAGGCATCATCGATCTGCTGCGCGAGCTTGGCCCGCTCTCTATTGCTGACCTGGCGGCACGTTTTAGCGGCAACGATCAACAAGTCGCTGAGGCGCTGACGCCGTTCGCTGCTGCCCGACGGGTTATCCCGGTCACACTCGCAGGCGAGGATCGCTGGGCAGTCATTGAAGACGCGGCCCGCCTGCGCGATGCGCTGGCCATCGTGCTGCCTGACGATCTGCCCGAGACATTTCTGGAGCCGCAGGCCGATCCGCTGCGCGATCTGATTAGCCGATACGCCCGCACCCATACGCTGTTCACCGCCCAACAACTGGCCACGCATTTTGGTCTCGGGGTGGCCATAGTAAATAAGATGCTGCTTTCCCTCCATCAGCAGGGCAGCCTGATGAATATGGGCGCGGCAGCGGGCGAATCTGAAGCAGAATGGGTCTCCACAGCGATTTTTAAACGGCTGCGATTACGCGCACTGCAATCAGCTCGCGAGGCAACCCAGCCTGTTCCACCCGCTGCCTGGGTCAGCCTGCTACTGGAACGTCACGGCGTGCTTAACCAGCAGCGCGAAGTGCATCAGGGCGACGGCGGTCTGTTGCGAGTGATTGAGCAGCTCGCTGGCGTGCCGTTACCGGCCTCGCTGTGGGAGTCACAAATCCTGCGAGCCCGAATAGCCGACTATCAGCCCGCAATGCTCGACGAATTGTTAACCAGTGGCGAGGTGATCTGGTGCGGACATAAAGCGCTGGGTCAAAATGATGGTTTGATCTCACTTCACTTCACTGAATTTGCCGCTGAAACCCTGCCGGTGATTGGCAGCACGCAGCCTCTCACGTCGATTCAGCAGAACACTCTTGACGCATTGAGTCGCGGTGGCTCGTGGTTTGTTCATGAGATCATGGCGCAGATGCAAGAGGTTGAGACGCAACCCACCGACATCTATGACGCGCTGTGGCAACTGGTGTGGCAGGGCTATGTCACCGCCGATAGCTGGATTGTGGTTCGTGGGCTGCTTAACACGACAAGCGTCATCCGTTCACGTCCCGCGCGTACCCTGCGCACCCGTTTTGGTCAGCGCTTCACCTCAGGTGCGCTTCCCGCGCGCCGTCCGGCGGTCACCACACTGGCTGGCCGCTGGTCGCGGGTTAACCGACAGGCCGTTACGCCTGCCCGGCTTGCCGTGTCGCTGGTGGAAAATCTGCTCGACCGTTATGGGGTGATCAGCCGTGGCTGCGTGATTGCAGAGCCGATCCCCGGAGGATTCCCTGCGTTACAACCGGTGTTACGCAGTATGGAAGATGCCGGACGGCTGCTGCGCGGCCGGTTTATCACCGGTGCGGGCGGTGCGCAGTTTGCCGACCACCAGACCATTGAGCGGCTGCGGGCACTGGCTGAAAATCCTTTGACCGCTCCAGAGGCTGTGGCGCTGGCCGCACCTGACCCGGCGAATCCGTTTGGCGCGATGCTGAGCTGGCCTGTCCATGCCAGCGGCACCCGCCCGACCCGACGTCAGGGCGCACGGGTGGTGATCGCAGGCGGGGCGCTGATACTCTATCTGAAGCCAGGAAGTAAGGAGTTGCTCACGTTTACCCGTGATCTCACACGGCTTGAGGCCGCAGTGGCGGCGCTGGGCGCGGCGCTGAAACGTGAAAAGTCTGCGAGTTTCACGCTGGAGACGGTGGATGGTGAACCGGTGTCGCTGTCACCGCTGCTTAACGCGTTGCGTCACGCCGGTTTTTCGCGGGTGCCACAGGGGGTTAGCTGGTATAGCTGAGTTTTTTCGCGCACAAGTCGATTAAGGCCAGAATCGGTGCAAGAATTATGCGCCGATCGTTGGCGTGAAGCGCTGCGGGCCGGAAAAAGTCACCCACCGGGTTGCAGTCGCGGTTCTGGCCTGCTGCTATCGAGGGCTGGCCTGAGCCACGCATCAAACAGAGAGATCACACCACTTCCGATGATGGCCGGCTCTACCGCCAGCTCCATTGCGCCGCCGACTGTGACCACCAGCAGTCCGCTGGTTTCAATGCTGATGGCTTCACCCTCACGCCTGACGTTCATGTCAGCCATGAGACCACTGGCATAACGTCCACACAGACAGTGATACTGGATTAAATCGCGTGGATGACCCGGGTGGCCATATTCAGCAAGACAAGCTGAAGAGACAGCCAGCGCGAACCGCTACTGTCGGGGGCCAATCGGCCACGCCACCCTATCCGGCTCCAGCCGCTCACCCTGGCGTATCCCGGCGTCACACCTGCCACAAAAGCATTTTGAACGCGATTCTCCGCAACAATTTCCTGCCGGATATCGCGATAACGCCGCAGGAATTCCGGCACCAGCGCGGACAGCAGCATCCTATTCGATCGCCATTGAGGCTGGCGTCAATCATATCGACACCAGCGACGTTTACGGCCCGCACGAAACCAACCAGCTAATTAAAAAAGGCGCTTTTCCCTTATCCGCAGAATCTCCCCATCGTCACCAAAGTGGGAACCCGCCGCGACGCGAGAGGCGGCTGGCTGGCTGGCAGCGATGGAGCCGCAGGCGCTGACGCAAGCTGTGGAAGATAACCTGCGCAACCTGAAGCTGGACGTGATTGAGGTGGCGAACCTGCGCAGTATGTTACATCCGGCCAGACCCAAAGAAGGCTCTTTGACGCCACAGCTGGAAGCGCTGCTGGCATTACAGGCGCGCGGGCTGATTCGCCATATAGGCCTGAGTAACGTCACTGCCACGCAGATTGCAGAAGCGCAGGCGATGACGCCGATTGTCTGCGTGCAAAATATGTATAACCTGGCGCATAGACAGGATGATGTGCTGGTGGATCCACTTGCACAGCAGGGTATTGCATACGTGCCGTTTTTCCCGCTGGGCGGCTTCTCTCCATGACAATCGGAACAGCTTAATGAAGCAGCTGCATCCCTGAATGCCACGCCGATGCAGGTCGCGCTCGCGTGGCTGCTGCGGCGCTCACCCACTGTTCTGCTGATCCCGGGTACCTCATCACAGGAGCACCTGCAGGAGAATCTCGCCAGCGGCAACCTGTCACTGTCGGATGAGGTGATGGAAAAGCTGAATGCGCTCTAACATCAGGCCCGCACCGTACGGGCCTGATGATCTCTTCAGAAATGGCTGAGGCAGGCTGCGAGTTGCGGTTTGTCACTGCAGCTGATGTGATGATCGATTCGGTTAATCATATAGGGGTAAAACGGGTTAGAGGTGGCGCGCATAATCGAGTCCAGCCCAACAATCAGCACCGCACTCTCCCCACGCAACGACAGTGTGCCAAAGCTGATACCAAACTCATTTTTCTGCGCGGGCGCACTGCCATATAAACTATCCTCAGCCGGGAACGGAATCGCGACGTGCGACAGGGAGTAGAGTCCCGCAGGATAGTTCATTGCCAGTGGCTTAATCCGTTCCTGATTGTCACCGGCAGGCACGCTTTTTGTCACCATTTCGAGCGACGTGGCGGAAGCATTAGTAATAACCGTGGAAGCATAATGGCGACGGGTAGCAGGCAATAGCTGATTAACCGCCGTGTATGAAGAGTGGCGAAATAACGGACTCACGCTGACTGCCTGATTGATATCAAACAGCACCAGTTCGCTGCCATTTTCCGGCAGGGAGTTATAAAGCGAACGGATTACTGAAGGCGTACTGACGGTGGAATCCATTACCGACTGAAAAGTCAGCACGGGCGGGAAACCGAGCAACTGCTGATTACGCGCGTAATGCAGGATCTCTTTCTGCAGCGCCTGCGTCAGCAAAAAAGTTTGTCGGGCGGCGTGTACCGGAAAAGAGTTATATTTAAACGGATTAAACTCCGGCACGATATTCAGCCAGGCCGTTTTCGCAAAGGCCGGGAATACAGAAGGCAGTCCGGCAATACCTGCGAACCGGGCAAAACGGGTTACACCTATCATCGGCGATAACAGTATTAGTTGCTGCGGATGGCGCAGCGTGTGATCGCCCAGGCTGTCGAGCGCATATTTTACCGCCAGCGCACCACCGTTGGAGAAACCCACCAAATGCAGCGGCGTCTGCGTGCCCGCCAGTCGAGTCGCTTCCCGCACGGCCAGGCGTGTGGCAGCCATCCAGTCTGGCCAGTCTACATCCGTCAGACCCGCCGGCACCGTGCCGTGACCCGGTAATCTGATCGCCACTGCCACATACCCCTGCTGACGGTAGGCTTCTGCCACATGACGCAGACTATAAGGACTGTCGGTCAATCCATGTAACAGCACTACCGCGCCGCGCGGCGTGCCCGTCGGACGCAGAATATAGGAACGGTTCCAGTCCGGTGCGAAATGACCCGGGTAGATCATGCTGCCAGAATAGTATCGGTTGAGTGGCGTTTTCTCGTCCGCATCTAGTTTGTCACTAACCTCATGCTTCATCTCATCGAACAAATGATTTTCTGTATTGACGTAATCGGCGTACGTCGCTTTATCGAGTTGTTCCACTGTCAGTTCATGCGGAATCCAGGTGTGCCAGCGATGTAACTCTGGCCCACGCTCCGCTTCATAGATTCGGATAATCAGCAGCAAGAGTATCAGCAGTCCGGCCGCCACCGCTAAGCGCCAAATCCTGCCTGTAAAGGGTTTCCATTTCCGGGTCATCAATCCTTTCCTAAAAATTAAAATCCATAACGAAACCACGCGAGTAAAACGTCGCCATTCTTGTAAGTGCCCGGAAAATTGTTATTCTGCACATCCAGCGCCTTATATCCGGCAGAGAAACGCAGCAGAATGACGGGCAGCGGAAAAGCGTTACCAAAATCTTCGTGAGCATGATACCCACCATTAATCCAGCCCCAAAGCGAAAGTCCTGATTCGAACCGGGATACGCGCCCTTCTCCCAGCCATAACCTATAACCGGCGGCCATTCGTTGTATGAATCTTCAAATACCATCACATAAATCGTTTTTTTCTTTGTCGTTTATAACGCGGGCATGCCAGCTGATCAATGGCAGGTAGAGATCGGCGTGCTGAGGTGCGTTCCAGGTCTGCACAACATCGACAGTGAATCCATGCCAGCAGGTGGAGATGGGGCGTGTTCGGTATGCAGCGGTCCAGTGGTCAGCAGTACAGCACTCACTATCATTAGTTAAAATTTTCATGGTGTACCCTGATCAACGTACGCAGCAGATGAAAAATGCGTATAGCGCAGAGCCTGTTGCAGTCTTTGCCAGCGGACAGGATTCGCTTAACCTGCGGATAGTAAAAGAATACGAGCAGATCTTTTAGTCGGGCTTCGGCGATTTCAGACTGAAATCGCCAGCCTTGCATGATAACCCATCAGAAGAATCATGCTGATTACAGTGAATGTTGTCTGCTTTTGCTGACAGAAAAATGAATGAGATCGTGAAATGAATGCGATGCAGCGGTGAGCAGGTAAGAAGGTGAAACCGGATTCAGCCGCTGGGCTGAATCCGGTGGGAGGCTTATCAGGCTTCAGCCTCTTGCGGCTTTTCACCAAACTTCTCTTTCATGTGTGACTCAATCTCCTCCAGGCTTTTTCCCCGCGTCTCCGGGACCATCGCCATCACGAAGACCAGCGAACCGACGTTAATTGCGGCAAAGATGAAGAAGGTTGTGCTGCCGGCATATTCCATAATCGGTGGGAAGCCAAACGCCACTATAGCGTTAAAAATCCACTGTAATGAGACAGCGCCACCGGTTAATACGCCACGCAGCTGCATCGGGAACAGCTCCGACATCATCAGCCAGTAGACCGGTGAGATGCACATCTGCATGCAGAACAGGAACAGCAGAATACAGGCCAGGGCAAGATAGCTTTGCATCAGACTGGAACTCATAAAGGTCATTACGCTGCCCAGCATGATCTGAGCAGTGACCACCAGACATAAGCCGGTAATCAGCATGGTGCGGCGCGGGAAGCGGCTGATTGCCCAGATGCCGACACAGGTCGCCAGAACAGAAACTACGCCGTTACCGATAGTAGCGGCAATGGAGGCACTGGTACCCAGGCCAGTCGACTTCAGGATAATCGGCGTATAATACATAAAGCCGTTGACGCCGGTGAACTGTGCAACAAAGCCTAGTCCGACACCGATGATCATCAGTCGGATGACCCACTTCTCGCGGATCAAGGTTTTCGCATCCGGCCCGCGTTCAGCCGCCCTTGCCTGCTTCTTCATCTGCGCCATCTCATGACGCACCTCACGCGGTGTTTCACGCAGATACTTCAGGATTTTTTTAGCCTCTTTCAGGCGCCCTTCCGCTACCAGCCAATGAGGCGATGCGGGAACGAAGAAAGTGCCAACAAAAAGCAGAAAACCGGGCACCATTGCAATTGCCAGCATATAGCGCCAAAGGTGTTCATCATGCAGCAGGTAGCTCAGCAGCGTACTGGCAACATAAGCAATGAGCTGCCCGGTGACGATCATCAGCTCATTGCGGCTAACCAGTGGCGCACGCAGGCGCGGTCCGGCAATTTCGGCGATAAACACCGGCACGGTAGAAGAGCCGCCACCGACAGCAATCCCCAGCAGGAAACGCATTGCCACCATGACGTTGACGGAGGGTGCCAGAGCAGTACCCAGTGAACCCAGCACAAAAATGACCGCCAGGCTGCGTAATGTAATACGACGCCCAAAACGGTCGGAGAAAAAACCACTCAGGAAAGAACCGACGGCGGCACCGAACACCAGCGAAGAGGCCACCAGCCCTTCGGTGAATGAGTTCAGGCCGAGGCCACCCTGATCGGGCGGTGAGCTCATATAAGGTAGCGCACCCGAGATAATCCCGGTGTCATAACCAAAAGCCAGCGCGCCCATTGTGGCAACCAGCACGACCAAAAAAATACGCTGGCGTACCGTATCGGCAGGCGCGTGATCGCCCGCATCACCAGATTCTGGTGTATTCATACTCATAATATCCCTGCCATTAACAAGTTAAACATCCGTTTGATTAAATTTCATACGGAATAGAAATGGAAAAAAATTTCCGATAGTGTAAAGAAGTGTAGACGGTATTTTTAAGTTAGCATTTAGCAATGCGATTTTTAGGATGGGGATGATCAACTGAAGAAATTAACCAACGTAATAGTAATGTTGAGAAAGTTGTTCTGACAGCAAATTAACACGCTAAGTTCGACCTGACTCCGGTCAGGATAATGCACGACCCGATGAAACGGTGCAAAGCCGCACGGCCAGATCCGATGGTGAGGCCTGACGGGCAGACTCGCCTGTCCTGGCAAAACTCTGACCAGTTTCCCGCTGCGCAGAAAATCCTCAGCCATATC
The DNA here is from genome assembly GCF_037152305.1 of Pantoea sp. AS142. Lineage (NCBI taxonomy): Bacteria > Pseudomonadati > Pseudomonadota > Gammaproteobacteria > Enterobacterales > Erwiniaceae > Pantoea > Pantoea sp. AS142. The sequence continues at coordinate 274,315 of NZ_JBBCMO010000003.1, forward strand.
AATTCTGATCGCGCCCCTGCCGGTAGCGATACGGAACCCTTTATAATGAGTCTTCTGAAGTGGACAATGCCACTTGAAAAAAAAGTTACGATGATTACAGTTGACGCTTCTCAGTGCGGCTCTGGTTGGGCTAAAGCCGCCTGAGTTGCTCAGCATGGTGGGCACGGTGGTACTCAATTTAGTTCTGTAGGCCGCCCAAGCCATCGCACTCTCACGGAGAGACAGACATCCTCGGCTGGCCACCGATATGACCAATCGCCTCTTCTTTCGTCGAGCCATCGACCCGGTAGTTGAGCACCACGGCCATAGTGATGTACTGGTCAATAAGATGGTTATTTCACAGCCGGTTAAAACACTGCAAATTGGGAGCGGGGATTACCACAGTATTCTCGATCTTAGTCCGCGCGGCCCCCTGCTGATGTCTCAGGTGGGGATCCCAACCCTGCGGCAGCATTATCTGCCTTTTCTCAGTATCAGCACAGCGCAGCGGCGGGATTGTCAGCGGCACGCACCATAGTGCAGCCAAAGCGGGCGTAAAGGGCCGGACTAAAGCGTGGGTGCGCGAGTTTGGCGCCGACCAGATACGCATCAGTGCCCTGACACCCGGCATGATTCAGACGGAGTTAACCGGTGGTTTATTACAAGATAAACACTGCCACGCATCCTCGACAGTATTCTGCTCGGCCGATTGGGTATCGCCAGCGACATTCTCAACGCCGCACGATTTCCCACCGGTAATTTCTCTGGTTATCTCATCGGTATCACGCTGAATTGAAACGGGCATGCGGATCCATTAAACCGTGCCCTTCTCTGACCGCCCTTCTGACGGTCTGACGTCGGGTGTGAACACCATGACCACACTTACTATGCGCGCAGCTAATGCTGCTCGCGATATCACCTATCGCGACATTGGCTGCCGCCTGATGCTCTGCTATCTCTGCCTCTATCTGGAACACGTCAATGTCGTTTTCAGTAAATTAAAGAAGATGAATGAGTGGTTACTCAACGGAACCGTATAGGGACTGGATACAGTGCTCTTTTTCATCGGCTATTGCTTTTTTTAGTGCCTGGTAACCTGATTCTGATCCGGGGCTTCGTACGCCGCTGGCATATGATTGTTCCGATGCTGATCTGACACCCCTGACTAACGCTGGACACGCTGCTGAGCCATAGCTTCTGCATATCACCGCACTCCCTCTGTAATGTGCCGCTGCGGGCATTCTATCTGCCTCATCGATTTTCTGGATGTTGCTCACCAATCTCTTAGGCGGCATCGCCGCTGTGAACTGTATTACCCCTCTGGCCGGTTTTTTCTCTCCGTGGCTTACTGATGCCATCACCACCGCAATCAGTGCACCGGCTTTTGAAATGTATTTTATTGCTGCTGTCCCGCTGGGTGGTACGCAACTGCCGCGCTCCCCAGTTGCGCCTCATCATTTGCGGTACCACATGGGCTAAGGAGTGGCGTTTCTGGGATGCAAGGAGAAAACCCACTTTATTCAGGTCGAAGCTAACGGATAGGACACGGTCCTGACCACACCTGAGCACGGAGTCCGAGATGAGATCACTTCCGCAAAAAAAATCTGACTGCATTCGTCATGATTGATTAGATTGCTGCAGAGGGTTAGCCCACAAATTCTGTTTTCTTTAGGCATGCACGACTCCCTGTTGCAGAGAAGTGCTCAGATAGAGTCGGGCTGCCGGACGATTTAAGTAAATGCTTGAGGCAGGGGAAGCGCAACATTTTAACCTGCTGGTTATCACCGCTGAAATCGATTGATAACAGGCAGATTAGGCCAAACCATGGCGGGGCTGCTACTGCGAAATTATGTGGCACCGCGCCTCAAACAGATTGCTTTGCCGAATGCATTTCTGGCGGCGGGCGCATCACCGACACAGCATGACCGTTATGGCATTTCAACGAATGGAGGGATAAAGCAAATTACCGCAGGTTCAAGGCCTGATTCCTGTTTAAACCGCGCATTGCCCGATTCTTTATCTATACCTTCTGTACAACCGTGGTAAATCTTCTCTCTTCGCTGCATCCGGTCCCTTTACAATGATCTGTTTACTGATTGCAGTGGTCAGCACGCTCTGCGCATTAGCACCGATACTGATAGTCGGGTTCAGTACGTAATGAACAGCATTAATCCTGATTCACTGTAAACAGCTCTTCATCTGTCATAACCCTTTGCCCGGTGACCTTGTCGTGATTTTCACCATTCAGTAAACGCGGTCGTTCACTTTACCTCCTACAGTGAATCTGATTCCTGACAGCTAAATTGTGGTTGTGACTGCGCACTGACAACAGTTTTATGTTCATCAGGTTTAGGGGGTATTAACCGCCAACGTCAGGCGTTGTATTCCGCATACTTAGAAAATAATTTTATCCAGAGAGAAAAGTTATCCACTTTTTCTGTGGATAAGTGAGGGATATTTTCTGAGTATCTTTTTTCACATTCTGTTTATATCTTTGCTGTCAGTAGGTGGCGCGTATTTTACGATGTCACCAGTTCGCGACTCAGCGAGAAAAGAGCAGTTTTTACCTGCAAGCATGGCGATTTCAGGCTGAAATTCTTTTATCTTCTACATAAAAAACAATCACTTAAATTTAATAGCTTTATGGCGTAGTTATTCGCGGTAAAAGGCTATACAGAGTGATTAATTGAATATCTTAAGCAGGATGGCGGTTACTGAGGATTAATGAAAGGGGATTGGTCACTAATGAACCAGCATCAAAAAATCTTTACTTGCAATATTGCATCCGTTGAATGGGCCATGGCAGCACTGAGATTAATCAACGCTGACTTCATGTGAAAAAAACACGCTATCTCTCTTCATGATTAACGCAACGTAAAAAGGGCAGTGTCAGTGTCAGTCGGAATGGCGATTCCATGTGATTCCGAACCAGGTCCATCTCATCAAATCATTAAAATTCAATAAGTTAACACAAAAACATGTTTACAATGGCTGGCGATTTCAGCCTGAAATTCGCCTGCCACACATCTCTGTAATCGACTGTTGACCAAAAAGGTAAAATGAAAGCCAGCGTTTGACGCTGGCTGATTTTGGATGAGTTAACGATTGAGATATTTTTTCAGCGTCTCAGCGATGACTTTATCCAGCTCTTCCTGCAACTCTTTTGACTGCCTGTTAAATTCATAGCTGAACATCCGTCCGCGCACTTTTTTACGGGCGAAGCGATCTTTATCAGCAAAAGACCAGAGCGCAGTTGCCTGAGTTTTGTCTTTCTCGGGTTCTTTGATCAGGGTCTGGCTGCGCTGCCGAATCAGACGCAGGATATGATTTTTAAGCTCATCCTCGGCCAGACCTTCGCGGGCACAGACTACATCAATTTCAGTTGAAATAGAGTTGATTAAGGTTTCAATGCTTTGCCCTGATTCACTTAACTTGTCAGCAGCCTGCAGCAGCGCTTTATAGTCGGGATAGGTCAGCTCAGCGTGATCAGGAAAGAGCAAGATAAGATCGGCTGGAACACTTGCCGCCTGCAATGCACGTGTCACTTTTGCCTGTGATAACCCCTGGTTTTCAGCTATCTCTTTTTGCGACAACCCGCCATCCTTTAGCGTTAAGAGACGCATTCCTACTTCACGCAGATTATGTTCCCGTGCCGTCTGAATATCCTGTGCCAGTCTGCGTGCCTCATCCGCGGTGATAGCGGCATCTGTAACCAGCACGTCCAGACCCGTTTTGCAATAAAGCGCGGCAGCACGGCGACGAGAACCGTCGAGAATCTCGATACGGTCATCACGCATGACACCAATGGCTGGGAAGAACTGCTGGAGCTTGATGGTGCGAATAATGTCGCGCAGCGAGTCGGGCGTCAGGCCTGCCTGATCGCGACCATTGGTTTCCATTGTTACAAAAGTTTTGCTTTCAACGTCGCTGGCACCAATTCGCTCAAAACGAAACCGGGCGCGCTTGCCCGTGGCCAGAACGAATGTCTGGTTATGCTGGTTGTCTGGCGTCTCCGTTTCCAGTGGAGTCTGGCTGAAGGTTCTGCCAATCGTAATTCTTTTTGCGCTCATACAAACCTCAGTTCAGGCGAATAAATTCGATACGGTCGAAGACGGCTTTTGCAAAGTCCTCAGCGGCAGATCGTGCATTTTTCAACGCTTCGCTGCTGCCAACGTAGGTCGAAGGATTGGCCGAGATAACCGTATCAAAGGACTCACCACAACGTTCGAAACCATCAAGGCGGGGAAGGGCAGCATCAAGCATATCGCCGCCAAAAATCTCTTTTGCCAGGCTGTGGCAGAGTTTATGGTCAGCCTTGTTCGAGAGCTTGGACATAAAGCCGATGTTGCCCTGCAGGCGACAGGTTGCACCGGAGTCTTCAATAATTCCAATCAATTCCGGAAGACGTGTCAGGTATTTCAGCGTCGAATGAAAGTCGACCTGAGCCGGTGGTACCGGGGTCATCAGCAAATCAGATGCCGCTATCGCGTTCTTCAGAAAAGCATCAAGATGTGGGCCGCTGTCGATAAAGATAAAGTCATAATCTTTTTTCAGCTTGGCAATGACATTGTCGTACAAAACGGCATGCACGTTCTGTTGTGGCAGATGTTCAGCACAAAGCTGATCCCAGCTTGAGGCGATAAAGGCGTCATCGATTGAGGCAGGCAGCACATCCACACCCGGAATAATCGACGGAACGATGAATTCGTTTACCAACTCATCACGAGAGACATTCTGCAGCATCGCCTGCGCCGCTGTCGCTTCCACCAGCCCTACCGAGCGCTCGTGATTTAAAAACATAGTTGCAGAAGACTGCGGATCGAGATCAATGACCAGAATGCGTAAATCTTCAAAGAGCAGATGAGGATGCGCACGCAGCGCATGTGCCAGCGAGACGGTAGAAACCGTTTTAGAGACGCCGCCTTTCAGATTTCCGACAAAAATAGTGTAAGCATCACTGTGGCGATCGCGATACTTCGGTACACCACGATGATGATAGATATCGATAATGTTCTGAATTGACATAGCATATTTTACAGAAGAACCTGCCGCGCGTTTATCAAACTGATAACCACTCTCTTCCATCTCATTGACTGCATAATCTACACTGGCGCGTGTCAGTTTGGGCAACTTTGCTAATGCCGCTTTGGCATAAACCTGATAGTAGGTATTTTCATGCAGTTCCTGCTTTTGCGCCTGGATTTGCTCGGTGAGGCTTAACAGCATGCGCTCTGAACGCTGTGCAACCTTCATCACCTGTTTTTCATCATTAGCCATAGTTGCTCCAAACATGTAGGATTTATGACTTTATACAGAAATCCTGCACATGAGGCAATAATTTATCCTCTCAACATAATCTGCGTTTTTATGTCATAGCACCGTTTTTGGTGAGCTTCATCACATATCCTTACAGCCCACACCAACCCTGCATGTCAAATATGGTCAGTGTTCACTGTAATCAGCAGTCCATTCACTGCAGTGAGTAAACAGGTCTAAAAATCAGCAGACAAATCAGATGCAACCTGAGAGCAGGGGGAAATGGTGGCAAGGAACAGCGTTGACAAACCAAACGTTCACTGTAATCAGTAGAGTCAGATTCGTATCAGGTGATTTTGTAGGAAGGACGTAAGCATTATTGAGACTAATGGGTATTTAATCAGTTGTTATATGAGTTACAGCGGATTTTTACCGATAAATAATTCAAACATTCACTGTAATCAGTAGCTTTTCAGTGAGGAGTTTCAGTTTGAGGTAACATTCACTGTAATCAGTAACCTTGCTCATCAGGCGGCGGGTTTTGGGCTACTGACATAAACCTTCACTTTAGTCAGTAGTGATCTGGTAAGAGATCCTTAGCGGGTCATTAAAGCATCGGCATCAGATGAGTGAACATACACCCGCCGCCTCAGTACAGGCTTTATTCAGCAGCTCCGAAGAGAAGCGCCCATTAACGTTTACTGTAATCAGTGATGCCGGACAGGGGAGAACATTCACTGTAGTCAGTAAAGCTAGCATGACCTCGCTAACATTCACTGTAATCAGCACAGTAACTGGGTTCTTATAAGGCAAAGGTTTAGCCTCTAGTATCGTGAACTGAAAATGAATATTTTAGCGGCCCCTGATTATGACAACGCTCAGGCAGCTATGCATCAACTCGAGAATATCAGCACTGCACCCAATGACTTCGCTCTAACGTTCACTGTAATCAGTAGCAGGTGAGAATGTTGGGTCACATTTCAGCAAACATTCACTGTAGTCAGTAGGGCGTTCACTGTAATCAGTATGACGTCAGTATTCGATCACGACAGAAACCAAACCTCTCTCATCTGAAGATTCAGGTAGCAACGTTCACTGTAATCAGTAGTCGACACGGCAAGCAGTCTAAAGGGGTAATATACAGGTAAGGGTTCTGCCTGTTAGAGAACATTCACTGTAATCAGTAACAGTGTCACGCTGGTCACGCCCTAAGCGTAAACCGCATCAATTCCTGAATAGTGCTACAGCCAGTAATGATCTTTAATAACAGCACAGAGCGCTGACATTCACTGTAGTCAGTGAAAAGGTTCACTGTAATCAGTAAAGGCACCATCGCTAACCGGACTCTGTACATTCACTGTAATCAGCAAACACCGAATAAGTTAGTGCTGACAATAATGTATGTGAGCACACACTTACTTCCAGGCGCATACGAAGAGGCAGGTTAGGAATAAAGGGGCAGGGTAGCGGTGTCGCATAGTACCCCGGATACTGATTACAGTGAACGTTACTGATTGCAGTGAATATCCGGACTGTACTGATTATAGTGAATGGGGGAAGGGATTGAGCAATGTTACCACCAAGGGATAAAGTGACACTGCCACGCTGAAATGCTGATTACAGTGAACGCGCGTTATTAATCATCAAACTCGATCTCATCCAGAGAATCGATACTCTCCAGATTATTGATGCCATCGAGCTTAGGCGTGCGGCTGTGGATAATGAAAAAGACTGAGCGCCCACGCTTCACTTCTGAGTAATCCAGATAGCCAATCTCTTTCAGCTGCTCCATAGCGCGGCGTACCACATGGTTTTGCGTGGTGGTCTTAGAGCCGAGATTGAGGCGCATACGCAGGCGTGCAAGCGAAATAGGCGCTGGATTAGTCGGCAGACTCTCCAGGAAGGTATAAAGCGCCTGAGCAGACTCTTTTCGCTTAAGACGGGATATCGCACGGAGCTGTAGCAGCACCTTGTGATCGAAATTGTAGAGTTCGAACAGCTTAGGATCGGCCTGAATGCGCACAATATCTTTTTCGCGATCGTAATAAGCAGACTGAACAAGGTGGGTATGGTACGCCTTGCCGTTGCCTTCAAAGGAGAGAGTATTTGTCGCAATGCGGCGTAAAGAGGCATCCAGGCGCTTACGCAGCGCGGCTGAAGAGTTGGCAGAGGGAATGCCACACATCTTCACAAAATCGATAAACGGCAGCGTGACCGTATCGCCTTTGGTCGGATAGCGGGAGAAAGATTGAATAATCCCCGCCCAGGTTTTGAAATCGTTATCCATATCCAGCCGCGCGCCGGTAATGGTAATCTTTTCGTAGCCTTCTGCTTTCACCAGCGTGAGGTTCTTTAGCTCTTTAGTGGCATCCGTTGATGCCATCGCACCGGATTTACCGCGAGCGGTCGATTTCAGCGTTGGCACGAACAGCCCCAGACGCATTAACGCCACGGGCTGAACGGTATTATTCTTGTTGGGATGAAGTTGAATAACTTCACCACTGTTTTTCGTTACTGACAGAAAAGGTTCTAATAACGCTTTGTTTTCGTTGTCTTTATCTGCCATGGCGTAAGATCTTCATTCTGTGGATGAAAAGGATCGTTTTCTGACTACAGTGAACATTAGCACTGTTTACAGTGAACATTCTACCAGGTACAGTGAATAAAGTACTGATTACAGTGAACACTTTACTGATTATAGTGAACGCGACCACCCTTCCAGCCCTTGTGGGGCGCGGCCTGCAGCGATCGGGGATCTCTTAGGATCTCTCTAGGATCTATTAAGGATCGCTTTTTAGGATCTGGGGGCTGTATAAGTGGATAACTGCCTTTTAAGACTTACTGACCGAACGCAGAATCGCTTCACAATGGGGCAGCACTCATCGTTGTTCACGTCCATGAAATTCATACCATTCAGGCACTGAGGCAGATGTAAATTTTTCACTACTCTGAAACTCACAAACAGTCTGCGTCATTTGTCTGTCGTAATTATGGGTAACGAAACAGAGTGCTTCTTTCCATCACGCACCTGTGATAGATCTGCACTGCGCCATGACGGGACGTATTTCATCAGGCTGATATCCCGTGTATAGGTTTTCAGCTAATTCACAATCATCCGCGCTATTTTGCACAACAGTAAAACAGATAATCGCCGCACAGGATGCAATCAAAAGGATCGCGGTGCTGAAACGCTATACTCATCTGCGATTAGCATCTCCTTGATCACCGCTGCTGGATTGTTCGCCCCCACCGTACCTTACTCTGGCGACAGCTTTACACCACGCCCGCGGTAAACCAGAAAACACCATCTGAGAGTGCCACTCTGAATTACACATTTTCAGGCAGCTCACTATCTCACGCTACGTCAGCGCCTCAATGTCCTGCTTTTCAGTATTATGGTCGTGATAACTCTTTCACCCAGCGTAGTGCACAAGCCGGGAACAGGTTATCAGTGTCTTCTTCACATAACGACCCGGATATCTCACGGTTTTTGCCATGCGATGTATTTCTGGACAGGTAGACATTCTGGCATTTTCCTCTGACCTTAAATATAAGCTCGCGCCCCGGAGCGTATGTGGTGATATGCAGCTGGGATGCATAGAAGCGCAATACCACTGCCAAAACTTACAGTGGACACGGACGCATATTCCTTCATATCACTGGTACGGGGGCCGAAAGTGGCCACTTTGGGGACGGCTTCGTTTTCTATATCACGCTGGTCACACGCATCCAGAATGAAAGACCAGCAGGGGTTGTGGGTGTAGCGTAGGGTAATGCCTTACAGCATGGATCGGATCAATTCTCTGTCTGCTGTGGACGGCTGTGTGCCCCCATATTGCCACTATGCTCGAGTATGGCACTTGCGACCGTTGCAGGCGGCGCATCCACGGGCTTCATCAGCTTCATCCCGTCCCATTCGCGTTGTGAAAAATTATCAGCTTTAACAAAGAGCAGAACGGTACCCCAGTTTTGGCGGGTGGCGGCTTTTTCAATTTGCGGTCGGCAGGCTGTCCCGCCCTTTAATTTTTTCCTCAAAAGACAACAAATGTTGATCCATTTGCCTATAATTTGTAATTAAAAGTAGTCAATGTTGTTATAACATCAGTACCAAAAATCAATGAAGCATAAATTAATTATCTAATTATCTAATTATCTAATTGTATGATTTTCATGGTTTTTTTGGCGGGCGCATTAAGATTTACACATGGTTTTACCGACAGACTAGTAGTAATTGATCTGTTAACTATCGTATTTCTTTCAAACAATGCCTGGAGAATCTGATGTCACAACGATCATTACTTACAGCATCAATACCGATTTGCCTGCTAATTAATTTCAGTGCAAATGCTGCAGATGTTATCTACACACCTTCAGCGACGCTTGATTATATTACTTATATAAATACCCTTCCTATTAACGGAAATTTAATTGCTTCATCTGAATTTACGACTGGACATGATACTCTTATTAATCAAGGGTCTGTATCGGGTAATGTAATTAATAATGGCGCTATTTTACAGTTAGGGAACGGCCAGGGCGTTACCGGCTCTTCGGGCATCATTTCTGGAAGTCTGATCAATTCATCTTCGGGCACCGTAAACGGTTTATTTAATGTTATAGGTAGTACTGTCTCCGGCGATTTGGTTAATAGCGGTACTGTTCTTGGTGAGGCACTTAACACTGGCACTATTTCTGGTTCATTTATTAATTATGGTAATTTCGGTAATGACGGGGCTTTTTCAAAAGTGGAAAATATTGGAACTGTCGGTGGCAGTCTGATAAATGCTGGCACCGCCAGGGGGGTGATTCTGAACGCCGGGAGTATCAGCGGCAATCTGGTTAACGAGGGGACTATCAGCAGCGACCCAGGAATTGACAGTAATCAGAGGGGCACCCTGAATAACGCCGGGGTCGTTGAGGGAAACATCGTCAACACTGCTACAGGGACAATTAATGGTAGTCTGCTCAATGATTCTGCGGGTGCTGTCGAGGGAGATATGGCTAACTTTGGTCGTATCCTTTCTGACGGCAACCTTGCGGGGGACATGGTCAACCGTGGTTCGGTTGTGGGATCAATGGTGAATGCCGGGACAATTGGCGTCTTATCTTCTTCCACCGTATCCGGAATGTACAATGATGGAACTATTGGTAAAGACATGACCAACCTCGGTACTGTAAATGGGGCAATGAACAATAACAGGTTCGTAACGGGCAATATGATTAATGCAGGAATTGTTGATGGCGATCCGGTAAGCGACAGACAGGATGGCGGCAGTATGTCCAACAAGGGTACGGTTAACGGCAGCATGGAAAACGCCACCGGGGGCACACTTACAGGTGAAATGGTCAATGACTCAGGCGCATTAATCTCGGGGGATATGATTAACGCGGGTACCATTACTGTTGACGCCACTGAGGTAAACGTTGGCCGGGCTTCAGGTAATTTCAGAAATGATGGCAATATTAGTGGCAGTTTAATTAATACCGGTACAGTTCAGGGCGGTATCGCTAATACAGGTTCAGTCGCGGACAGGTTAATAAATACGGGAACCGTTAAAGGTGATATTCTGAATGCCGGAATTGTCAGTGGCGGTATATACAATTCGGGGACGGTTGAAGGTGGCATACAATTGCTGGATACATCGCTGACACTTGAAGGTTATGAAGCCTCCATTGCCGGAAATATCACGGGTAGCGACCTGTCGGTTATTCATGTAGGTACCGCTGAAAATGCGGCAGACTATATTGCCTCATCAGGTAACGATGCGACGACAGGAACGATCTCTATTGCACAGGGCAGCCGTCTTGAACTTTCTGATGGCGTGCAGTGGACCGCATCGTCCTCGCAGTCAGATGCTATCAATAATAGCGGAACCATTATTCTTAATAATAACAGCATCCTGAATGGTAACCTGACTAACTCAGGAACCCTGAGCCTGAGCGATGACAATAGCGTCTCAGCAACCATAAACGGCAGCGTTGTAAACGCCGGCGCATTCATCCTCAATCCCACACCCTCAAGCGCCGGGAATACTTTGACCATCAATGGAAATTATGATGGACAGGACGGCAGTTCGGTTTCCGTTGGAAGCGTGCTGGGAAGTGACAATTCATTATCTGATAGACTCGTGATTACAGGTAATACAAGTGGAAGCAGTACCCTTTATGTTGCAAACGAAAACGGTTCTGGTGCCCAGACACTTGAGGGAATTGAGCTTGTCAAAGTAGAGGGGATTTCCTCCGGTTCTTTCACCCAGGGAAACCGAATAGTCGCGGGTTCTTATGATTACTCTCTAGTGAAAGGTGCCGATGGCTGGTACCTTACATCTTACTATGTAGCTCCTACTCCGAATCCGAATCCGAATCCTACCCCTGGCGCTCAGGCGGTCCGTCCTGAAGCTGCCACTTATGCTGCTAATCTTCAGGCCGCAAACACCCTGTTTCTGATTAGTTTACATGACCGTGAGGGTGAAAAAGCTTATGCAGAAAATTCCGGAGGATTGTGGTTACGCCAGGAAGGTGGACGTGACAAGGTCAGAATGTCGGACAGCCAGAATAAAACTGCCGCCAACCGCTATGTGGTTCAGTTAGGAAGCACATTATGGAAAAACACGGTTAGTGACAAAGGCAGTTTTGAGGTGGGTGCGATGGGAGGTTATGCCAGTCAGAGCAGTCATACGCAAAACAGCCTGACAGGATATCGCTCTAAAGGTTCTGTTAATGGATACAGTACGGGATTGTATGCCACCTGGTACCAGGATGCGGAAGCAAAATCCGGGCTTTATGCTGACACCTGGCTTCAGTATGCCTGGTTTAACAATGAAGTGAAGGGAGACGACCTTGCTCCCGAGACTTATAACAGCCGTGGATTCATTGGATCTGCTGAATCTGGTTATAACCTGCAGGTTGGAAAATGGACGACCCGCACAGGCATGCAAAATACGGTCTGGTTGCAACCTCATACCCAGATAATCTGGAGCGGCGTACGGGCAAACGATCATACCGAAACTAACGGTACACGCGTCACCGCAAACGGTGAGGATAATGTCCAGCTGCGATTAGGTATGAGAGCATACATCAATGGAAAAAGTGCTTTAGACAGAACAAATTCCCGCGAATTTGAGCCATTTGTTGAGGCAAACTGGATTTATAATACTCACCAGTATAGTACTGCTCTGAACGGTGACGTTGATACACAAAAGGGTACGCGCAATGCGGGTGAACTTAAAGCAGGAGTTGAGGCTCGTGTCAGTGATAAGATGTCTCTCTGGACAAATGTCGCGCAAATCATAGGCGGAAAAGGGTATAGCGATACACAAGGCATGATAGGCGTACGGTATGCCTTTAAATAATATTTATCAGGTTTTTTGAAAATCTTTGGAATCTGTACTGACCATGGAGTGAATGCCCCTACGCCGATAATGCGTTACATCAAAAAGGATATGGGCAATGTCGAAAGGACTCGATTATCCGAAACACCGCAGCTGGCTCAGTTATTTCTGATTGCCCGTGAGCCAGCCAAATAAATCTAAACTGAGACCAACCTCAACAACATACTTAACCCGTTCATTCGTTCATTTGTTCGTTCAAATGATTGTTGATGTTGCGCTCAGTGTACGAGAGGGAGCCTGAACCCGGCTATGCTAAAAGCGTCAGTAAAGGCTGCAACGGGCAACAGCCTCAATCGTTTATTCCCAGGGCACTCACCTCCCTGTACCCTGAACTGACCATTGTCAAGAAGTCCGCGACGTAGCAGCATCAGAACGGTAGCAATCAGCTCTTTCATGGAACTCTGCACAGCATGTATTCTCAACTAGTAAACAACTTCATCACTATTATTCATTTTTCATCACCAATTATGGCGCGTATCGTTTCTGTATCACTCACAGAATGAGGAAAACGACACCATGACTGAACATGCCCTATCACGTAACCCCGCAACAGGTGAAATTCTGGCACGCTATCCTCTGCTAAACAGCGTCGAGCTGGAGCAAACACTGGCAGCAAGCGCATCTGCTTTTGCAACATGGCAACACAGCAACATCACAGACCGGGTGCGCGTATTGCGTCAGCTCGGCGAGCAGATCCGTCTGCGTGAACCGGATCTCTCCCGCATGATCACGCTGGAGATGGGTAAACCTATTGCACAGGCCCGTGCTGAAGTTCTGAAATGCGCTAACTTATGCGACTGGTATGCAGAATATGGCCCTGCCATGCTGGCCGATCAGCCGACTCAGATTGCCGACGCGTGGCAGCGATTCCGTCCCATCGGGGTGATACTGGCTGTGATGCCATGGAATTTCCCCCTGTGGCAGGTTTTGCGAGGCGCGGTCAGCATGATACTGGCTGGCAACACCTATCTGCTGAAACACGCGCCTAATGTCATGGGAAGCGCCACACTGATGGCTGAGCTGTTCAGGGCAACTGACCTGCCGGCAGGAGGCTTTAACCTGATCAACGTCGACAACGAGGGTGTCTCCGTGGCAATCAAAGATGACCGGATTGCTGCAGTAGCAGTAACCGGCAGTGTGCGGGCTGGTGCTGCAATCGCCGCGCAGGCGGGTGCCGCACTCAAGAAAACCGTGCTTGAGCTGGGTGGTTCCGATCCCTTTATCGTGCTGGCGGATGCCAACCTGGATGAAGCGGTCAAATCCGCAGTAATCGGACGTTTTCAGAATACCGGGCAGGTTTGCATGGCTGCTAAACGCTTTATTGTAGAAGCGCCGATTGCGGAAGAGTTTGAAAAGCGCTTCACGGCAGCGGTTCAGGCACTCACGATGGGCGATCCGCTGGACGAAAACACCTTCCTCGGCCCAATGGCACGCGCCGATCTGCGTGACGAACTGGATGGACAGGTACAGGCAACGTTAGGTGAAGGTGCGCGTCTGGTATTGGGCGGCGAGAAAGTGGCAGGGCAGGGTAACTACTACGCACCGACTATTCTCGCTGATGTTACCAGCGATATGACTGCATTCAGACAGGAGCTGTTCGGCCCGGTCGCCGCCATTGCCGTGGCGCGGGATCCACAACATGCACTGGCGATCGCCAACGACAGCGAATTTGGCCTCAGCGCCACTGTCTGGAGCAACAACGAAGAGATTGCCGATCGTCTGGCACTGCAACTGGAAGTCGGTGCCGTATTTATCAATGGCAACGGCGCGTCAGATCCCCGCGTCACCATTGGTGGCGTCAAGAAAAGCGGCTACGGGCGTGAGCTGTCACACTTTGGTGTTCACGAATTCTGTAACGTGCAGACCGTGTGGAAGAATCGTCGCTAATCGTTACTGCGCTGCCGGAAGATAAGCGGGCGCTGTTTTAGCTACCGCATTGAGCGGACTCAGCAACCGATGCGGTGCAAACGCACTTAGCATTGGTGAGCCTGTGCCGCTCAGCATCTCCTCAGCGACCAGCCTGCCCAGCAATGGGGCGAGGGTCATGCCGCTATGACTGACCATGAGATAGATGCGTGCTGACTCACTGATATATCCCAGTGCTGGCAATCCATCTGACGGCCGCGACCGCTGTCCTGTGGCAATACACTCAATCCTCGCCCCTTCCGCGTTATTAAATAGCCTGTGCAATCGTCGCAGCATCTCTTTGCCAATCAGCCCATCAGGCGAGACCGGGCGTGCCGGATCGGCATGCTGGTCAAGATCCAGCGCCTGTAGCATCAGTCGGCCTGCGCCATCCGGCCGCACATTCAGTTCCGGGGTAATAAGATTGCAGTTGAGCTGGATAGGCAGAGGTTGCGTCTGCGCCAGAAAACTGCAGGCAACAGGATCGGCGCGGTTCGCATCTGTCATCGCCAATTCAAGTCCGCAATGGCTAAGCAGCTCAGTTGCCCAGCGACCCGTCGCCAGTATCAGCTGATCCCCGCGCCATTCAGCACCGCTGGCAAGTGTCAGATGCACATCCCGATCCGATTCAGTCAGCGTAGTCACCTCATTGTTGCAGACCAGCTGGCCACCACTGGCGCGCAGATCAGCCAGAAGAGAAGCGATAAACAGGCTCGGATAAAGCAGGCATTCCGAGGGAAAAAACCACGCCTGCTGAACGCGCGGATCAAGCCTTATTTCAGGCAGTGTGCTGAGCAATTCGGCGCGGTCACATATGTTGAACGGATAGTGAAGCGCGGCGAGTTTTGCCGCACGCTGCTCAATCTGGTGCAGGGTTGACTTGTCGGTCGCCCACTCCAGCGTGCCGGTTTCCAGCAACCACTGAGGTGATGCCGGATGGCTAGCCTGCCAGCGCTTATGCTCGTCTATCGCATGGGCATTGAGTTCATGATAACGGGCAGGTTCTTTGCCATTGGCGTTGACCCAGGCATAGCTGATCTGGCTGGTACCGCTGCCAGGATAGTTTTTGTCGAAAACGGTGACCTGTGCGCCCCGACGTGACAATGACTGTGCGACGGCTAAACCCAGCACGCCTGCACCGATTACGGCAATACGTTGTGGCATATCCGGCATCTCCAGAACAGAAATCAGCGGGCGATAGCCGCCCGCCGGGTCATTTCACTATTGCGGAGCCTAAGAGTGCAGTCAACCGTTCTGTCAGGCGATGATCTTATCGAACCAGGCGGGCACCGGATCGGCCAGGGTGATCCATTGCTCAGGGCCCGCAGCCATTTCCTGATGTGTCAGCAACGCATTATCCAGTGCGATACGAACGCTATTCTCATCCATCTCAATGCCGATAAACACCAGTTCCTGACGTGCATCACCGGTGCCTTCCTGCCATTGTTCAGCAATGAAATTGAGTGAATCCGCATCCTGTGGCCACTCCGTGCGCGGCACGCTGACCCACCAGCGCCCGGCATAACCCTGACGTGCCACCGCACCCGCCTGTGACCAGATTGCGGCATATTCGGGCCGACTGGCAAGCCAGAAGTAGCCTTTAGAGCGGATAACCCCGTCGAGCTGGTGGTTAACCACTTGCCAGAAACGCTGTGGATGGAACGGACGGCGGGCGCGATAGACAAAGCTGTGAATGCCGTACTCCTCTGATTCCGGCTGATGCTCACCGCGCAGGGTCTGTAGCCAGCCGGGTGACTGCGCTGCCCGGTCAAAATCAAACCGACCGGTATTCAGCAGGTACGTAAGCGGAACCTGCCCAAACTCACTGTTTACCATAAGAGCGTGCGGATTAAGCGCGCGCAGCATGCCCTGCAGCTGATGCAACTGCGCCTGGCTAAGCAGGTCCGTTTTGTTCAGTACCAGCAAATCACAGAACTCAATCTGATCCACCAGCAGATCAACCACTGAGCGCGCATCCTGCGCGCCGAGTGATTCACCGCGTGACTGAAGATCATCAACTGAACGGTAATCGCGCAGGAAGTTGAAGCCATCCACCACGGTAATCATGCTATCCAGCCGGGCGTAGGCCGACAGGCTTTCACCTGTTTCATCTTCAAACGTAAAAGTTTCAGCAACCGGCAGCGGTTCAGAAATGCCGGTAGATTCAATCACCAGTTGATCGAAACGACCGGTCTGGGCCAGACGTTTCACCTCCAGAAGCAGATCTTCACGCAGCGTGCAGCAGATGCAGCCGTTACTCATTTCGACAAGCTTTTCGTCGGTGCGCGACAGTTGCGCGCCACCGTTTCGCACCAGCGCAGCGTCAATATTAATTTCAGACATATCATTGACGATAACCGCAATCCGCCGTCCTTCGCGGTTGTTCAGAATATGATTGAGCAGGGTGGTTTTACCGGCACCCAGAAAGCCGGAGAGAACCGCAACCGGCAAACGTGGATCTTCGGATTCCAGAACTGATAGTGGCATACTGTCACCTGTGATGTGGGGTATAAGTTATGTTATAACATAACATTATCCTTCCCATTTTCAACCGGGAACGGTGTTTTTATATCGGGTATCAGAGACCGCCAAAAAGGAGAGGCAATGCAACAACTCACGCTTGTGCCGCGTCTGATGCCCGCCGTCAGAGGCGGTGAGAAAACCTCGACGTTACGTTGGCAGGAGGCCGAGATCGTCACCGGCCCGCTGAGACTAGTGAATCTGCAGGATGAAGCGGACACGGTAATAGTGTGGGTGACTTGCGTCGAGACGTTGTGCTTAAGCGAGGTCGCCACGAGACTGGGGAAAGAGGCAGAATGGCCGGATGCGGTGCTGCTGGAGGGGATGCGCGAGCACTATCCGGACATCAGACTGAGCAGTGAGGTGCAGCTGATTACTCACCTTACGCCTGCACAGACTCAACAGAGGCTCGCTGAGCCGTAATCAACTGTGCTCAATAACCAGCAACGCCAGCGTATCGGCTTCCAGCGCACGAAAGATATGCAGTTCATCGCCTGGATAGGTAATGTAATCACCCACGTCAAGCTGCACCGCACTGTCCACCGGGCCAACCAGCGCACGTCCTTTAGCGATAATAATATGCTCAATGGTATTGGGGATATGGGGCTGCGAAATGCGTTCGCTGCCGGGCTGAACCTCCAGCAGATAGATATCACGCCGTACGCCGGGCGGGCAGGATGCCAGTAAAACGGCCTGATAATCAGCGAGATCGGCGGTAACCGTCGGACCTTCTCCACGCCGAATTACCTGCAGACGACGCGCGTCCGGCTCCAGCAAACGTGAAAATGGAATGTTCAGCGTCACGCACAGCGACCACAGGGTTTCAATGCCCGGATTGCCATTACCCGCTTCCAGCTGTGACAGCGTAGATTTGGCGATCCCTGCGCGGCGCGCCACTTCAGCCAGTGAAAGACCTGCACGCTGACGTTCACGCACTAAGGCATTGGCAATAATGCTGATAGGGGTATTCAAACGCTCTCCTGATAACCTGAATGTTTTTTATATCGAACACAGCGTTCATCTTGTAAAACACTGCCGCCCTGTTCATTATATCGGATTATACGTTCATTATGAGACAGAGTGATGCTTTTTCCGCAAATGCAATGGCTGGACAAAGGGGTGAACAAAGCGATTTTTCTGGTCTGCCTGGCTGATGGCATTGTCGGTTTATCCTATGGATCGCTGGCATCTGCCGACGGGTTTCCGCTCTGGGTACCCCTGGCGCTGTCAACGCTGGTGCTGGCGGGGGCATCGGAATTCCTGTTTATCGGCATCGTGGCTGGTGGCGGCAGTCCCTTTACCGCCGCCGCAGCGGGCCTGTTAGTGAACGCGCGTCACCTGCCGTTTGGCATTGCGGTTAAGGATCTGGTGGGGCAGGGCCCGTCGGGCTGGTTTGGCTGTCACATCATGAACGATGAAAGCGTGGTGTTTGGTATCTCTCAGCCGCAACTGGCTCAGCGCCGGAGTGCTTACTGGTTGTGCGGCATCGGTATCGGCTTAATATGGCCGATAAGTGTCATGACCGGGGCGGCGATCGGCCAGTTTATTCCTGATGTCTCGGTAATTGGACTGGATGCGGTATTTCCGGCAATCCTGGTCGCCCTGATCTTTCCGGCGCTGCGCCAGCGCCGCACCCGGCTCCCTGCGATCGTCGGCGCGCTGCTCTCATTGCTGGCAACGCCACTGGTTCCGCCGGGCATGCCGGTGCTGTTTTCGCTGCTGGGCCTGCTGACATGGAGATCACGCAAATGACAGATCAGACAGTGATTATCGCCGGGATTGCCCTGCTGGCCGCCGGAACATATCTGATGCGGTTTGCAGGGGTCAGGCTGGGAAACCGTCTGCCGCTCAGCGAGCGCACCCAGCAAATGCTCTCCGACGCTGCCACGGTTTTGCTGCTGGCGGTGGCGGCGACTACCACGCTGTTTGAAGGCCAGCATTATGCTGGTGTGGCACGGGCGGCGGGTGTGGGCTTCGCCCTGTTACTGGCGTGGCGTCGGGTGCCGCTGATTGTGATTATTCTGGGGGCGGCAATGATGACGGCGTTATTACGTTTTCTCGGCGTGCCCTGACGCTGCTGTGCCCTGACGCGGCTGTGCCCTGACGCTGCAAGTCACCCCGGCTATCTGGGGGTACGGCGGGCCAGCGGTGTGGGACACTGACTTTCTTTTCGCCGCGTTCAGCGACTTCTTTGCGGCGACATCCTCGCTGAGCTGGAGGCCTGGCTGCAACCGCGTGATTACAGTGCCGAATTTGTCCGTACCGGGATGCTGCAGAGGCTGATTAACGCGCAGTGAGCTTACATGCATAACTGCCGTAACTCTGACGGCTTCTCACGATCGCGGTCTGCTGAAAAATCGCAGAATCTGGCTGGTGACGCTGTTACGGATTGTTCTTAAGGCGATCATTGTCTATATACTCTTAATCAACACGCTGTTAGGTACCCATCCACTGCCGATTAACTACTGGCTGATTTCACTGATTGTCAGTATGGCGATCTTTAGGGTGGTCGAGATTGAAAATGCCTTACCCGCTCCTGGCAAGTGAAGACGCCATCACTGGGCTGATTAAGCCTTCGGAGCCTGCTGCGGACAACTCGCCAGCAGGACCTTCTTAATCAGATAGGTCTTTGGAATGGTCAGTATCCCGACCATGATGCCCAGTAGCGCCTGCCAGAACTGAAACGCCAGCAGTTGCGTAGCTATCGCCAGATTCAGTTGCTTGCCTATAAACAGCGTTTCTATCACCGAACTCAGGCAGAGTTCAGCACTAAAACGAATCCTGCTACCGTCAGTGCAACCTGCAAATCGAACATGATGTCACTTTGAATTACCGGCGGTATGGCGGCCAAAAAGAGCCACTAACCGGGATGTAATTAAAGATGAACATCAGCACGCCCCAGAAAAAGGCAAACTCCGGCCCGAGCAGATGCGCACCGACGCCTGCCATTAAGCCGACAAGAATGCTGATATCGTCCTCAGCCTTCAGGAGACGCACCGGGGTTTACTTCTTTACGCCCCAGATAACGCTCTTTCATCAGCGAAAGCGCAATGCCGACATCCAGCGCTGGCGACGGTGGCATAAAACTGGCTTTGCCCAACGACAACATATCCGCAATACGCGGATTATCCTGCTTCATGATGAAATCAGCCAGCAGGCTGCCCGCCACGGTCTGTTTTGAAACACCCGCGCCGTTACAGCCGCCCGCAGTGCAGATATATTTGTTTAGCCTGCCCCATTCCGGCGCGCCGTTTCGCGTGACGCTGATAATACCGGACCAGGTGTGGGTGATTTTTACCTTCTTCAGGGTCGGATAGACTTTATTAAATAAGCGCTGATGCAGTTGAGTCGCCTGATAAGTTTGGGCGGCATTCACCTGACCCTTAAGTGCGGGTATCACGTGCTGACGAATCAGAAAACGGCGGTCAGAAGTAAAACGGAAGGTTGCTCCGGCAATCGCATTCACTGGTGTAAGTCCCCAGTTCTCCATCGGGGGCAGGGTAGCCAGTTGTTCATCCGTCAGGGGATCAGTAATACTGGCGAAGGTGGCCATTAAAGCCTGACGCGAAAGTCCTGGACGTAGCTCTGGCGATAATGCATTGGTGGCCAGCATTACGTCTGGCGTTTTAATAACCCCAAATGGTGTCAGCACCTCAGCCATGCTGCCATAACGAATACCCAGTACCGGCGTATTTTCAAAACGTTGCACATTTTCAGGTAAATAATGGTTCAGCCCGGCAACCAATTGCGCCGGATTAACCAGCACACAGCCGGGGGTAAATATCCCTTTGCTGTAAAAGCGTGTGCCGAGTTTCTGATACAGCTCTTCCCTGTCTGACATCTGCCATGGCTCATCCATGAGATCGAGGTGGCTGGCATACGTCTTTAAAATACGATCGTTACCACGCTCAGCCTGGCAATGATATTTACCAACGTTTTCCCAGTTGCACTGAAGATTATGTTGAGAAATAACCTTCTCCAAATGACGAATGCCTTCCTGAAGCAAATTACGGTAAGCATTGGCTTTTTTTAACTCGGCGGTAGAACTGCCAATATTATGAGGCAGGCCGATGACAAACCCGGAATTGCGTGCCGATGCGCTTTCCCGTGTGCTGTGTGCATCGACGATGATAATTTTCAGGCCGGGATTAATTTCCGTCAGGCGGCGCGCAAAGGCGACCCCTGCAAATCCCGCCCCGACAATGACCCAGTCGGCAGTGATATCACCTTGCAGTGCTGGTTGTGGCGGAAAACCATGCTCACCCGCAGGCCAGCCCAGTTGATTATGATTGAATGGTATCGATGCGTAGCGCAATTCCCTGTGCCTTATCTGAAAAATAAAGCCGTTTTATAAGGGCAAGCAGGATGTTTGTGCCAGCGGTAAACCGACTATTGTTGATTTCCGACAAGTAAAATTCTGGTGGATGATTTTACTGAACAGTTAAAGACGGCGTGGATTGGCGCAGAGAAAGGTATAACGCGCTCGTATATTTTGTGGTGTCAAAGAACGGAAACAGTACTCTTCAGACGCAATATCGTTAAAGGTCCCATTTGGGGAGTAATTCTAGCCGGTCAGGCGATTTACCCGCGACCTGCGGAGGACAATCAGCCATAATAACCGATGTTCTGGAGCATCATAGCACTCTGCAGATTTCAGCCACGACCTGCATTGTTGCTTCCTCAATGCTTCCCTCATTGCGGCATAAAAACCAGTCGTGGCTGGCAATTTCCTGCTCGAACGCGCTGGTGCAAGCGACATGTTCTTCCAGCTTGTGAATTACCGTACTCCCCAACCCACGCGATCGTGCTGCGGCTCTTGCCCATGAAACGTGAGGCGCAGTGACAACCCCGACATGCAGGTCTGGTACTCGTACGTTGTGATCAATGTTGAGCTGCAAAATCTCTGCAAAGGGAATCATCCGGCGAAACGCAGCGTCCGACGGATACCAGCGATCCATGAGGATAATGCTGCCTGGTGACTGTTGAGTTAGCACGTTCTGTGAAATCCATGCACGACTGACAGCAAAGCGTGCACAAATTTCCCGTTCCAGATCCACGGAGGGATTTCTGGCAAGCCTGTTAACCAAAGACATTGTTTCCGCCCTGAAAGGATCGCTATTTTTCTCGCTAAGTCGTATCACCTTCCTGTTGTCCGCCCTTAGCGCGTGCGTAATGGCTTCCAGCAGGGTGGTTTTACCGGTTCCCTTGGGCCCATCCAGAGAAACAAACAGCTGACGACTCATGGCTGGAATGACGATTGAGCCAGTATTTTTGCAAAGCGGACATCGGCTAAAAGCATCTCATTTTTCCTGGTTTGAGTCGCTGACCTTACGTCGTTCGCTGGCGTCTGACGCATCTGTGCGAACAAAACTCTTAAAACAGACACTGATGAACACGCTGGAAACAACCCAGACTTGCGTGCTTATAAGCCCTTTTTAAAGAGGTCCTATTTCCACCGTGGCAGAGAGTGAGCTTAACATGCTTGAAGCAGTACGGACGTAGGTATGTTCGCTTCTGGCACAAAGCGGACTGATGTTTAGGTCAATGTCTGCTGTGAGCGAAGAGCGGACCTCCGGTGTTAAGCAGCATTTCATCTGAGAGTTAGTTGGCGGCTGCCGAAAATAGAATATCAATTATGCTAGTGAGGAGAGGCCAGCAAAATTCTTGAGCTGGAAAATTAAGTGTTATACGGTTGGATTAATATTAAATTCCAAAGACATCTGAGGTCGCCATGCTGGATATTACAAATTTTGGACTCTTTGCCTTTTCAGTTTTTTTGCTTTCTGTAACTCCCGGACCTGATATGGCTTATGTCATTGGACAAAGCGTTGCTAACGGCCGTCGCGCCGGTATTGTCTCAGCTTCTGGAGTAGCGTTAGGAAGTTGCACACATGCGATTGCAAGCACTTTAGGGCTGACTGCCCTCATCACTGCCTCTCCTGTTATGTTTACCGCGATTAAGTACATTGGAGCGAGCTATCTGATGTTCCTGGGTGGAAAAATGTTGTTAGGAACATTCAAAAGAAAAAAGGACGGGGGAGATGTCACACCCCAAAACTCCAGGAAGGTAAGTGCCTGCAGGCTGCTGTCCAGGGGGTTCATCACGACATTAACTAATCCCAAAGTGCTCCTTTTCTTTATTTCATTTTTCCCTCAGTTTGTCACGCCGGAAGGCGAACAACATGCGGCATCCTTTCTGTTACTGGGATTAACTTATGCGTTTATAGCTTTTTTGACCGATGTGACATTTGCCATATTAGCTGGCAGCACGGCAGGCGCTGTTGCAGGTAACCGAAAGCTACAAAATTTACTGGATAGAATTGTGGGTGCTACATTCATTGCATTGGGCATAAGGCTAGCCTTAACCCGCCGGTAAATATATTTTCATCATTTTAAACATAACACCCTCTTAACAAACCCCGCTCACAGCAAAAATTCCGAACCATCAATCAGAATCAAACATGCGGGTTCATTACCCGCTGTTTGAGTCAGAAAATCTTTTGCCGATAGTGATGTTCAATGATCCCTATCCTTGTGAAACAAATATGAAGAAATCCCTTTATTGTATTCCCTGACAAGCAGGCAGGGTGCCAGCAACGCCAGATATCCGTAGAGCACAGCCGTTGGCAGCCTGGTGAAACTGTCATACACGGCGAGATCCAGCAGTGCCTTTGCACCGCCACATTTTGCAGTCATTACACCTCTTTACTGCCCAGATAGTCGTTTTCTGTTCTGGAGTGTAGTCAATGCGCATTCTTTGTTTCATGGCAATATCCTCCCTTCTTTAAGGATAGCGTTGCGTCGACCCGTTGAACCTACAGCACAAAGTGGACTGACATCACGCTAATGCTCGCTATGAGCAAAGAGTGGACGTTCGGCATGATTTCTTCCTGGTGAACAGTCATGCCATTTAATGCAGCAAGCACGTAGCCGCTCGTCCTGACGGCCATAATCCCAGAGGGGTATCGCTGAGATTTTGTTCGGCAATTAAGTGCGGTCCGCATTCTTGAGTCTCCCGCTTCCCTCATTTCTGCTGTCTCAAACCGTTCATCTATACTGAGTATTGCAGTGGTCATTTGCACAGGAGGCCGCGCCGCAGTCAACATTTTCATTCTGCTGGCAAAGTAAGACGTGCATCGGCTGCAAAATCCTTATGGCATTGCAAGATGCAACCCAGCGCTCAAAGGAAAAGCGTTTAAATAACGTGACCGTGTAAATGCGTTAATTAAACAGAATGTTCCTGGCTTACACCCCAATAAAGCTTAAAAAATAATAAACTTCGATTTATCCGGGAGATAACTAATGAAAATAACTGAGTTTGTTTATTCTGCCTTAATTGGCTTTGTCGCCAGCTGCCGTTCTATGACGCCGATGGCGGCCCTCGCTGCAGCACGCCTTGCCAGACGCGACACATCGGGCAAACTCCTGCTACTGGACCGTCCGCTTTTCAAATACGGTGCGTTAGCGATGGGGGTGGGTGAGCTGTTTGGCGACAAGATGAAATCAGCGCCAGACCGTACCGTGTTTTTGGGCTTGTCAGCACGTGTGGCCAGTGCAGGAATTGCGGGCGCTGCGTTGGCACCCAGCGGAGAAGAAAAAACCGGGGCAGCGATTGCGATCTCTGCCGCTGTGCCACTTGCCTATGTCACACTTGCGGCACGCAAAAAAGCCATGGCAGGAATGGGGCAGACCAGGAGTGGCATGATTGAAGATACGTTAATCGTCGCTATCGGAGCAGCGGTTGTCTTCTTCGCAACACGCTCAAATCGTAATTAAACGTACATAGTCTTCAAAGGATGTTATCGGCGAGCCATTAGTGGGTCGGTGACGGCTTATTGCACAAAGCGGATATGTGCATCAGGCAAAGTCCGCTTTGAGCGGTTTAACTCACAGCGAAAAGCGGACGTCAAAATCATTATGACAGGGTAGTTCTGCCACTTTAAACATAACAACTCGGCCGCAAAATAATCTCAGCGCTCGCCCCAGTGCATGTTTTGAATAACAACCCCGTATCCATCTATGTCATCGAAGGTAACGCCATTGCGGTCCCAGTCTGGAGGATGATTTAACTCTGGTAAAGCCAGCATCATCCATATTTTCACAGGTAATTCGCCAGCTATCTTTTTCAGGAATGTACAGAACCAGGAGATCTTCATGTGAGGGCGAAAGTATCACCGGATGATCATGGTACTGGGTAAACTCAAGGTGTCAGGATAAGCCGTTCAGTCCTAACATCTATCCGCTGAATCCATCGTGGTCAGTAAAACCACCGATTTTTTCTAACCAAACCCGTTACAGTACATTTTACAGCTTTTGCTGAGTGCACTGACAGGTCTGGCTATCTTCATGTGCTTACAGATCTCCATAGGTAAAACCCGATTGACTGAATACCCGAACATTGCTGTTTTGAAGTCCGTTAAAGCCGGACGTACCTTAAGGGTATCTGTCACGTGGACGCTATTTGGGAAAACAGCTTTTACAACAGGAATCCTCAAAAAATTTACGGGAATAAAACGGGTGTTCTTCCCCGCATATGTGCGTACAAGTCACATAGGGTTTTCATTATCACGAGAGCAAACGCCGAAACCCGGGCAGTGGGAATCTATACGTCTGTTTAAAATAGACTGAGATTTTTGATATTTTTCGTAGTCTCTTGCCTGGCGTTCAACCTCTTCCGGGGAAGAGTAGGATACGCATGAAGACAAAGATATAATCAGCACAAATAATAAAAACCTCATTTATTCACCTTCAGGAAGCGTAAGAGTGTGACTAAATTTATTTTAATTTTTAAATTAAAGCGTCGCGATGATATTTTAAGCGACTTTATTCTATTGAAAATTACACTGCTAATTGTAGTAACATAAAATTCCTGTGTATTTCACTCGTAGACGAAGGTCACGCCAATAATTGACTGAACATTTCCTGCAACTACATGCCCGTTGGTGCGAGCATAGGATGCCGAAAGTCCAAGGCTAACAGGACTTGTTCCTATCGTTCCGAGAGAAACATTTTTGTGAGTGGCAATCGGCCCGTTATGGTTAGACAGCTTGACACCAATACCGGTTGCAGCATTGGATGATGACGTGTTGGTAAATATGGTGCTTGCCATATCTGCCGTCGTGCCTGTCAGGTAATAAGCCAGTTGTTGGTTCTGTCCACAATGCACAGTAAGCGGAACAGTAGCCGTGCCAGGGTAATCAGGAAGAGTCACTGTCACATTACGCGACGACACGTCGCAACCTCCTGTAGGAACTATAACATTGTTATTGGCATAAATATTCCAGGTGAAGTTTCTGGGATACCCTCCACCGAAAGTCGCTATCTTATACATTCTCATTACCGCTATTAGCTCACCTGATTTTACAGCCGTTCCTCCTGCCGCGCCTAAAGCAGTCAGATATAATTTAAAAGGCAATCCTTGGTAATGCGTTTTATTTATTACAACATCTCCTGTGTTTGTATTTAAAGGCATCGCGTATGTTTTGCCATTCCAATAAACTGTACCTCTAAAATTATCAAGAGCCCCCCCATATGCTGAACCATTCGTTAGTTTTATATAGTCGGTATCTATATTAGATGATGTCGAGTCGTTCTTGCATTCTATTTTACTTGATAAGTCGACAATGAGGTTTTGCCCCACGCCAATAGATGGCGTCAGATTAACGTAAACGTTAGCTGTTCCTGAGCTAACCGTTTGTCCGGTTGCACTAACTTTGCAGGTAAATGCGTTAGCTCCGGATGAATATGTCATCAGGTATACAGAAGCAAGGAGCACAATCCCTCCCTTTTTCTTCAGCGTTATTTTTAGTTTCGAAACCCGTGTCATTTAGTGACTCCTTCAGATTAGGCGTAAGTGTATGTGACATTAATCACGGCCTGAATGCTGCCTTGTTTGGCGTTGCCATTGACAGATAAGGCGCGGACCTGTAATGGCAGACTCGCTGACTGTGTTGAGTCATCAACCTGAACCGCTTTGGTTTTGCCGTTATTAAGGTTATTGCCACTGGTGTCCTGCAGTTCCAATTGAAGATTGGTTGCTCCGCCCTGGTTTTTGTAATATCCCGTGCTGTCCGTTGTACCCGTAAACGTTGCCCTAACTCTTGAGGTGCCTGTTGGGCAGTGGGTCAATTTCAGCGTAACGGGATACCAGGCCGAGCCCGAGCCGGCCTGTGCAAAATTGAACGAAAACAAATCACCCAGATCAACCATCGCCGATGGCGTTGATACGGTGCAGGGCTTGGCTACTACGCGTCCGTTGACCGTAATGGTCACATCCGTTGCATGCACGGAGAGGGTCGTCGTAAAAAGCACCATTCCCGTCAGCAAAAATCTTTTGATATTGGTCATTTCCAGGTTTCCTTACTGAAACTCCAGGGTGAAATTTGCCGTTGCTGTCACTGTCCCTGCCTTCACAGGCGCGCGCGTTGACATCAGGCGTGCATAAAAACCCAGCGTGTTGGACTGGCCCGCGGTCAGGGGCATCCACTTCTGGGAGTCCTGAGCGGCATTTAGCGAAATGGAAGTCTTGTCATGATCTAAAATCTGTACACCTATGCCACTTGCCGCATTTGTTCCCACATCTATCTTCAACAGGGTGGCGTTGTCGCTGTCAGAGGTCCCTGTATATCTCACTCGCACCGCCGTCACGGAATTGCCACATTTATTGAAGACAATCCTGAAAGGTACGGCGGGCGTAACAGCCCCCACCCGGTAAAATTGTGTCGCAGCATTGCTCAGCAAATCTACGGTAAAATCCTGAGAATCAACGGAAACCGAGCAGGTATTGTCTTTGAGGTAGCCTGTGATGGAGATCGTACTGTCCACCGCATGGGCATACCCCATAACCAAGGGCAGGGCAGACATGATTGAAAGGTATTTTCTCATTGCGTCATCATCTCCTGCTTATTACCGGCAAATGACAGAGGCGTAGCTTAAAGCCTGGTTTTGGCTGTCAGTCGGCAAACTGTAAGTCGCTGTGCAGCGCTCATTCTTATCGTTGCCCCACTTCACGTTGATGCTTCCTTTTGGCGCAAGACCCGTAAGGTAAACCAGCCCGCGGTCTGCCACGATGCCGCCTGATTTTCCATCCCCGTAAGAGGCTACAGAGCCAAACGGGACAGGCATGCCGTTCTTCGTCATTGTCATAAGAACCTTCAGCCCGACTTTGGCCTTGAAGTCTGCACGCACGACGGCACCCCGTGTCGGAACCACACTCAATATCGGCTCTTCCAGCTCGACGTTATTTGCCAGTGAGTTGGTATCCAGAGATATACGGTTCTCGCGGTAATCCATCGCATAGGGTAGAACGGCATAACCGCGCCAGTCCGTACGTACGCCTGTCTGATTCTCGACAGAAACGTTTTTCGCCCCCGGCGCCCTGATAAGCACCATGGTGTCATTGAGCGGCTGGCTGAAGGTGACACCATTTTCATGCGCAAGCACGCCACCACTGACACCGTAGTAGACCTGCTTAGCGTCACCGCTGTGGCTGTAACCGACGTTGGCGTTTCCGTAAGCGCCACGGAAATTCAGTGCGGTGTTGCCCGTTGCGCGGGCGTGGCCATTACCGCCGCGGGTATAGCCCGATTGCACGCTATAACTCAGGTTGTTTTCCTCCAGAAGCGTACCGTAAACGCCGGCCGTATTGGTCGTATGTCCCCTGAAGTCTGTTGACGTGTTGTAACTGGCATTGGAATTTCGGAACACTGAACGGGTATCTGAGCGCATCCAGTGGCTGAACGGGATATTAATGTTGAAAGCAAGCAGCTGGTCTTTCTCGTCTGACCAGGCATTTTTGGCCAGGCTGTAACTCAGCCCCCAACTGATATCCTGAATGGTTCTGTTATAACCAATCTGGAGTTGTTCTTCGGAACGGCTTGTATTCCAGTAGCTTTGGTGACTGCCGGTTAAATATATTGTTGATGTTCGTCCAACCTGTTGCGACACCATCGCCTGAAGGCGGGCGCGTTTGCTATAGTTCAGATTGTAATAATCTGTCAGCTTTGGCCTGATATTCACGGTCCCCTCTTCACTAATTACGGTATAGCCTCTCATTCTTCGCCGTGCGGTATCAGCCAGAGAATAGGAGCCCCAGGTAGAATAACGGTATCCCACCAGCTGGAAATTGGTCCCCAGCTCATTGATCGATTTGTTGTAGAGAAAGCGCAGAGATTGTCCCTGATGTTTACTGCTGTCAGGCAGGACCGCATTCGCCTGCGTGATATCTGCAGATACCGCCCCGAGGTAACCCAAGTTTTTGCCTGCCCCGACGTTAAAGGCACGATAATCGTTTGATGCACGGGTTCCGCCATAGACTGTCCAGCCTTCGGGTAATCCCCAAAGTACCGTTCCCTGGAAAAAACCGGGCTTGTCTTGTTGTTCATTGCCACTGCGAAATTTCCCTGCCGTCACCGCGTATTTCACTTGGTCTTCACGCTGTAATAGCGGGACGGAAGAAAACGGGATGGTAAAGACCTGAACGGAGCCATCCGCCTCTTTCACCGTAACCTGAAGATCACCACTGTTTCCTGCTGCATAAAGGTCACGGATGGTAAATGCGCCAGCGGACACCGTGGTTTGATAAATCTCATATCCGTTCTGCCTGACCGATACGCGTGCTGTGCCACGTGCTATTCCGCGGACAATGGGCGCAAAGCCGCGTTGACTATCGGGCAACATATTATCGTCTGTGCCAACCTGCACGCCGCGAAAGTTGATACTTTCAAAGATGTCACCTGTCGTAAACCCGTCACCAATCGTCAGCCTTCCTTGCCAGAGAACAATGTCACGCTCAAGCCAGGTGTTGACATGTTGCCAGCGATTTTTGTTATATCCCCTGCCACTGCTGTATGCCCAGGTGGTGTTATCCCGCAGGCGCCACGCCCCCAGATTGAGACCCGCATGCAGATTGAGATAGGAATAATTGCGGGTTCCCCCGTCACGAGTCCGCATTTCACTGCCGGTATAATTGTAATTAAGTAAACCGGCAGTGATGCCGTTGTCCCAAAGCTCAGGGGCGATGTAGCCCCTCGCATGGTTCCCCATAAAAGCCTGAGGAATGCTGATGGAAAGACGCTGGCGACCAACATCGAATGCGCTTACGGCATCGGTGATAAGCCGTGTAAAGGGCACACACGCAGCACTCTTCATTACGGCAATATCCGGAATTTTCAGGGTATTGACGCCAAGTGAAGTCAGCTGGGAGCGCGTGAGACACGGTTCCAGCCTGGTACCGTCGTCGCTTTTATCAAAGGTGATATCTCGCGTTGTCACGTAACTGTCGTTCATATAGATGTCCACGCGATAGGTTCCCGGTGGTGCATCAAGTCCTTTTTCAAAACCAGACAGGTCAGCAATTGATATCGGGTCATCCGCCAGGAATCTGGGATTGAAGTAATTTTCTGAGTGCGCGGAAAATGTCGAAGACACCAGAATAAATACAAGCGATGTAAACGTAGTCTGGTTCAGAATCCACCCCCGGATGCGGTGATTTTTCATGTTATCCGTAGCTGCCCCATAATTCAGTTACGACTCACCCTCTCAAATACGCGGTATTTCATGGTGGAAACACATTGTTTGATTAAGTTTGAATTTACTATTGCAGTTTTTTTTTCATAAATGGGGTCAGCGCACCGTAATCATTAATAGTTCGATAAGAGATTCTCCTGCCTACATCCTCAGGTAATTTAACTGTCGCATATCCCAGTGGTGGAACCATGACGTTAGCTAATGCATGTGTGCCGGCATTCAGTTCTGCAATCGTCAAAAAGTAGGGTGTTGGATTATTAATAACCAGTGAATGTGCATGGCGTGTGAATGTCAGTTTATCCGGAGCTTGATCGGGAGGCATACTCAGTTTTTGGGGGCGATAAAACAACTTTATCCGGCTTGTTATCGAGAGTTGAAGCGTGTTTTCTTTCTTTTTTTCTTTATCCAGAGAGGGAATGGCTTTGACGTTAACCCAGAAAATACTCTCTTTATCCTCGGGCAATGAATTATTTGTGGCATCGATAATGCGCAGCGTATTTTCTTTTTTACCCTGCATGAGAAGCAATGGCGGAGTAATAACAAACAGGCTTTCTTTTTTACCATCTTCATTCTCGACCCAGGAATGAATTAGAAAGGTGTCTTTATCGTTACTGTTACTTACCCCAAGAGTGACTTGTTTCTGTTCTGCTGGGTAAACAATGCGTGTTGCACCAAGAGCCACGCCCGCTTCAGCACGCACATTAAATAAAATCACTGCCATAGCCAGTGTTTTTACCATGGAGTTACCGATTGTCTTCATTTTAATCTCGTTAATCTCTTTAAGTATAAAACAGGTGTTTTATTGTCTCTAACATATCCGTCTCATCTGAGAGAGACGCTTTATCTTTAAAAGTAAGAGTTTTACTGACATCTCAAAGAGAACCAGTGCTATGCATTCGCTGCTCCACCCATTACCTTATTCCCGGCAGAGCGATATTTAGCCAAAAGCTTAAGAAGACGCGTTTATCAGGTCAGTGTTTTTCGTAACTGAGTGTAGGAATTAACAGGGATGATTTCCCCTATCCTTTGTAAAGGATGATCCCGACCCCGAACGTAACTCCTTCACCTTCACCGACGGACAAAACATCAGGTTTTTTGCCATCTGCCACACCGTTAAGCAATATATGACGTTTAAATTGAAATCATACAGAGGTAAGGAAAATGGAACGGGATCGGCATCATTACTTAATAACCTGAATCGATTACTACATATTTAGCAATATGGATTCGTTTGCCTGTCGTCCACCTCAGTTGAGCAGGCACAGACAACCAATTTACCCTGAAAGCGCATTTGAACGCCGTGCGGGGTGACATTCCACTTAACCGGCATGGACGGACGATCGATGTGAAATGGGAAGGCTCCTTCTTTGATTTTTAGCATCGCTTTTTCCTCATTCATTACTGATATCAGCAGGCCTGCGACGGATTAAACATCCCTGTAGGGTATGCATCACTGATACTGAACTTTAAAGTTGGCGTTCGCGTTTGCAATACCTGGGGTAGCCGTTCCAGTGGCAATGTAACGCGCCTGGAAGGGGAGTACGTTGGTACCATCGGTCAGAGTCGCTGGGGTGCTGAATGATGCACCATCAAAAGATTGCGCCTTGCCTGCACTGTCCAGAACCTGTATGCCAACATTACTTGCACCGCCGGAGGCCGAGTTTTCCAGTGCCAGGGCAGTTGGATTATCAGCGCCGAGAGTCACGCCTGAGAATGCAATGGCAGCTTTAGACGCTACAGATGTGTCACAGTCATTCAGCTGAATGTTGAAGCCCACAGCAGGGCTGGTTTTACCTGCTTCGTTCAGAATGACCGTTTTTACTTGCCCCAGTTGAACGGTCTGATCAACTGAAGCTGCATCGACAGAACAGGCTGCGTTAACAACCTCGCCCCTAAAATGAATCGTACCACCATTGACAGTCGTCGTTGCTGCATAAGTAATACCTGTAGTAAGAAGTGAGCATAGTGTAATTATTTTAATGAATTGATGATTACGCATGTTAACCGCTCCGTTTGTTAAAGGTAATTAAAAATCGCCTAATGTTAAATGTTAACGTTTTAAGCACGAGTGACGGGAAAAAATTTCTGGCAGTGTGATCCGTTTTATTTTGCACATCATTCCTTTTACATTCAAAAAAATGACCATAACAAAATTGATCAAAAACGCCATCAATCTTGCCCCGACCCTGTGGCAGATCAATATACTATCAATTTAGTATTATTCGAAACATAAGATCGTAAATCTAATAAAAACAGCATAAAAAACTATTCAAGAGTTGGTTGAAATCATGAAAGATCGTTTATTTATTGTTGAGATCTATAATTTCAGAATATTATTTTGGTTGTCATTAACAAGTGTAATGATTTTGTAAGCGAGGAGAGTCTGGAACGGATTTTATTTCAATTCATGGTTTTTAACGCGTATTGCGTATTTTTTTTACAAAGCTGATCGATTCTGTAAATTAAAAATAAACAAATTGAGTTCGAAATGGCTGTGAATCTCCTATGAGATATCGTAATTACGACGTCTGGTGAAAGGCAAACCGTGAATTTATTGTAGTGTTAACGGGGGCAAATCAAAAAAATGTTGCGCTATTGTTGCTTGCCTTTACCACCCACGCAACATGGGACCTTGACGCCGGCGAAAAGCGTTATCTTGATGGTTCGCCTGCAGGACGAACCGGCAGGTGAGAGGGCGAATGGTCAGCATAATAGCGCGTCAGCCATTCTTTCCGGGAGCTTGTTTAGCTTCGTACAGATGCCTGCCACCACCGGTGGCAGGCATCTGTACGAGAGCTATCAATACGATAATGCAAACCAAACAGCAGAAAGCTTTCGGCCCAGAGACAGGGTCGGGTGAAACCACCAAAAAATAGCAACTTCCCCGCAGCACACTTAGCCAGAGATGCATCAGCCTCGATGACAATGCAATTGATTATCATTATCACTTGACAGGTTGGTTTTGCATTTGCAAACTATCGATTATAAAAGTTTCTAGCAATCTCCTTTAAGAAGGAAACTTATAATGAATTACAGGGCCCTTAATGACATTTTGGGTGTGGAATGTGAGGTAAAATTTGGCTTAACAGAGCCGGAGAATAAAGAGCATTCTACTGATATGTTGATGACTCAAAATATTCCTGATGTATTTAGAAAAAACAACCGAGAGAGTCTTGCAACAACAACCGAGAGCATAATGGTTGTAGCAGGAAAGAAGGACGTTACGGAAAATATAACTCAGGAAAATGTTGTCTGCCTATACCCCCCGAAGCACAGAAAAAAGTTTCGATGTAACCGATCTCGGCGCTGTCATTGGTTTATGGCTTGGGGGGATTCTCTTCTTTAAAGAATAGTTCTTACCTTTTTCTGGGTCAGATAAACTTCTGAATTGTTCTATATGGAAATATATATGTTTAAGTTAATAACATTATTTTGTTTATCATTCAACATCTTGAGTTGTACACCAGGCAAGATTGAAAGTAAGGAGTTTCATGAAAAAAATATTTTTGGTGATAATATGCGTGTTGGCGGTAGGTCAGAAGTGACGTGGTAAATTTTCGCTGTTACCGCAGCTGCGTGTAAAATATTTTTATTTCCGGGGCCTGCAAAAGGGTGTTTCATGCAGAAATTTCCGGCCCGCATGGGATACGGACCACGTTATACAGCTCCCCTTTATCAGAACTGATTTTGCGCCAGAAAAAGGGAGCACCGACCAGGAGTATATGCCGGGTCACCGGGCAGCGGCGCACGTAAGTTAAGGTATCCACGCTTTCTCCGTTACCGAACCAGACGCCTTCTACCCAATAAATATGTTTGACCGGCTCTTCTGCCGGTGCGGAGGCAGAGAACAGGACAAAACGGTCAAAACCGTACGGTTTGGCAAAGTTGCGAACCCTATCCCGGATAGCTAATAGTGAGCCGCTCTCCCCAATGGCGAGAGCGGCTAAAAAGGCCTCGTGGACGATGGCGCTATTCACCGAGCGGTAACGTGGGCCAGCAATGTCTCTGCAGCTAACTTGCCGAGGTTATTGGAAGCCAAAGGACTGTCGCCGGTCAATAAACGACGATCTTTATGGACCTTGCCTGTTATGTCACTATTGATGATTGTGACGCCTAGCTCGCTAAGGCGTTCGCCGACCAACCAAGGCATTGGGCCCGGAATATATCCGATATCGATATTTGCGCCGGTATCAAGTGCGTCAGGGAAAACGCAGATTTTATAACCGCGATACAAGAAGTTTTCCTTATCCTCACCCAAGCTTGCAGCAAGTAACCCGGCAGGCCCATGACATAGTGATATTACATAGCGGTCGTTTTCATGCGCCCAGAACAGCGCCTTTTTTACGTCTTCGCTGAAGGGAATATCGTTGAGTGCTCCATGACCACCTGGGATAAAAATGCCAATATAATTGCCCGCATCTAAATTCTGTACAACGTCAGTCAGTTTTTTAGGTTGTTTGAGTTGAAGGCGATATTTCTTATATGTGGCCTTGACTGCCTCATCTTCAGACGGGAATGCCCACATTTCAAGTTTTACCGGATCGCCTGATGGAGTTGCAACGTCGATTTCGAATCCGGCAAGATCCATGTGATGCATGGGTAATAACATCTCCACAGGATGGTTTCCGGTAGAGAAAAACTTTCCGTTTTGCATCATGAGATAGCGCTCTTGAGACGCAATCATCAATATCTTCCATTTCCCCCCCTTATAGGGAGCGGGATAGTAGGCACCGCTAAAATCCGTCTTTGCCGACGTGTATTTACTTAGGGAGTAAGGCGATGGAAAGAACGCATTATCTTCAGCAATATCAGGAACAGGATTACGATTTTCAGATACTAAGTTAGTCATGATGACCCTCTTATTTGATTTACTATTTACACTGCTTCTTTAGCTTAATTAATTATTGCAGCTTTCGCCATGATTAATTAAATTGAACATACACGCGGATTTCTTTAAGTACGATCGCAGCATGTTAAGTATCGAATCCTGCTGATTTGCCCCCAGTATTAAGCACAATAGTCAGTTAGTAATGTCGGTTTGTTTACCTTAATTTTTCTCATTTCCCCAGCCCGCTGCAAACTCCCCCTGGCGTCAGATAATTCAGTGAGGAATGAGGCTGACACTCGTTATATTCCTGCCGCCAGCCGTTAATGATTGTTCTCACGTGAACAATATCACTGAACCAGTGCTCATTCAGACACTCATCTCGAAATCGACCATTAAAGTTTTCGATAAACCCGTTCTGTATCGGCTTGCCTGGCTGAATAAGCCGAAGCTCGACGCCATGCTTAAAGGCCCACGGGTCTGGCCAGTAAAGTTTTAGAACAACTTTTAACGGAATCGAACGCTACCTGCCGCATTGATAAGCCCGAAATCCTAACATCAGCTACCGGCACAGAGCAGCCATAAGTAATACATAAATGGCTTACCAGCTTTTTTGATTCGGTCCGCATCAGGTTTGAAAGTAGTGGAAATCCCTAACTGCAGACCGTTGACGGATGATTGAGGGTGGACTTTTCAGACGTTTTTTTGCGAATTGCAGCTGAGAATACGGATGTAAAAAACTTTCAGGTTCCGGCCCATACTGTGCTGTCCTTCGACATTGACAGACGCCTTATTATTGTGCATATTGTTATGTTATAACATATCAGTGAGATGCCATAGTGAAATCTGCTTCTTTTCTTCTAATGTCCACAATATTTTTATTCCCTCTTGTCAGCCTGGCTGCCACTGACTATCCATTCACCGTTGAAAACTGTGGAGTTAAAGAGACGTTTAGTCATGCACCTTCACGCGTTGTAACCATTGGTCAGCATGAAACAGAACTTATGCTGGTGCTGGGACTGGACAAGAAAATTACAGGGACAGCCGTCTGGTTTGGTGCTCTGCCTGAAGAGCTAAAACAGCAGGGTAAAAGTCTTAAACGTCTGGCTGAAAATGCGCCTGGATTCGAAGCTGTTGCGGCTCAGCGCCCTGAGCTGGTGCTGGCCCAGTATAGCTGGCACATTGGGCCACAGGGCGAAGTCGGCACCCGGCAGCAGTTTGAACAGCTCGGTATCAAAACCTGGATATCGCCTGCTGACTGTAAAGCAAAAACAGTCACTGCGACTTCGAACGGTGATGGCGCACGTTCCGAACCTTACTCCATTGATAGTATATTTGATGAGATTACCGCAATGGCGCGTATTTTCGATGTTGCTGAACGTGGCGAAGCGCTGAAGCACAAGCTGTCTGAACGCATCGAAGCCGTTCAAAAGCGTGATCGTATAAAGGGCTCATCACCGCTTAAAGTTGTTTACTGGTTTTCAAGCGCCCGCCTCAAAGGAGATCCATGGGTAGCTGGCAATAAAGGTGCACCGGGCTGGATCAGTCAGACCCTCGGTCTGTCTAACATCATCGATTCAGATGAAGAGTGGCCTTCAGTGACATGGGAATACATCGTCAGGGCTCAGCCAGATATTATCGTCATTGCTGACATGGACAGACGGCTTTACCCAGCCGATGACGTGGAAACCAAAAAAAGGTTTCTGGAGACAGATCCTGTCACCCGTGAAATACCGGCGGTCAGACAGGGTCATATTGCAGTGGTTCCTGCGATGTCGCTTAATCCGTCCTTACGTAACGTAGAAGCGGCAGAGCTGATTAGTCAGCAGATTCATGCGTTCGACCAAGCCAGATGAAAAAGCATGCTGCTCTTTACTGGCGAAACGGCCTGATCATTTTTGCTGGCGTACTGAGTCTGCCTGTCATGAT
Source organism: Pantoea sp. AS142 (assembly GCF_037152305.1). NCBI lineage: Bacteria > Pseudomonadati > Pseudomonadota > Gammaproteobacteria > Enterobacterales > Erwiniaceae > Pantoea > Pantoea sp. AS142. The sequence continues at coordinate 311,647 of NZ_JBBCMO010000003.1, forward strand.
CGTGCTGGCTGCGTCTGTCGGCGATATGCCGGTAAGTTTTGCCACTACGGCTCAAGCAATAACGAATGGTTTAGGTATAACCTGCATTGATGTGCCTGCTGTAGAGGCCGGAATTATCTGGCAGTACCGTATGAGCCGTGCGGTGATGGCAGCCTGCAGCGGAGGAGGGCTTGCACTATGCGGGCTGGTTTTACAGTCATTGTTGCGCAATCCACTTGCCGATCCTTATTTACTGGGCATCTCTGCCGGTGCCTCAACCGGAGCCGTCTGTGTCATGCTGCTGGGTATTGGAAGCGGCGCGATTACGACAGGAGCCGGAGCGTTTACTGGCGCCTGTGTCGCTTTTTCGCTGATTGTAGTGCTATCGGGCGGCATGCGCGAAAACGCCTCACGCATCATCCTGGCGGGCATTGCCGGTACGCAACTGTTCAATGCACTGACCTCATACATTGTCAGTACGGCGGCAAATGCTGAACAGTCACGCGGCGTCATGTTCTGGTTGTTGGGCAGCCTTAGCGGTGTACGCTGGACTGACGCAATGCTGTCCCTTGTCGTAGTGGCAGTAGGGTTATTGATAGTGATCTGCTATGCCCGTTCACTGGATACGTTCAACGTGGGTACTGACGTCTCTGCAACACTTGGCACCCGTGTAATGCTGGTACGCACTATCTTACTGCTGACTACGGCTTTAATAACTGCCGTTATTGTCAGCGCCATTGGCGCTGTGGGCTTTGTCGGTCTGGTTATACCGCATATCACTCGCATTATAGCTGGTCACCGGCACCTCATCACAATACCTGTCGCGTTTCTAGCCGGAGGTCATTTCATGATTCTGGCAGACCTAATATCACGCACTCTGATCAGCCATCAGGTTTTACCCATTGGTGTGGTAACGGCCCTGGTCGGCGCACCTGTTTTTGTTCTGATTCTGTACCGAAACCGGGAGAAATGATTATGCATGTCGTGGTTGAAAAGCTGAGTGTGACACTCCAGGCACGTAACATTTTATCTGACATCAGTTTTAGTGCGAAGCGTGCGCAAACAGTGGGGTTGTTGGGTCCGAATGGATCAGGTAAGTCCACGCTGATTCGGGCTATGGCTGGCGTTCAGTCTTGCGCTTATGAGGGAGTTAAAATTGGCGGGATACAGACACGAAATCTGAGTCGGCGTCAGCTTTCCCGCTCGCTTGCTTTTGTAGCACAACATGCAGAGTCAGAGGCAGAAATGAGCGTGATTGATATTGTGCGACTTGGCCGTACGCCGCACCGCAGTGCCTTCTCGCCATGGCATCAGGCGGATGAGGATGCAGTTGAGCAGTCGCTCTCGATGATGAAACTCAATGCGCTGGCGCACAGGCCTTGGCATCGACTTTCGGGCGGAGAACGTCAGCGCTGTCAGATAGCCCGTGCGCTTACTCAACAACCGGATATTCTGCTGCTGGACGAACCAATAAATCATCTGGATATACAGTTTCAACTGGAGCTTATGCGACTCATCACCGCGCTGCCAGTAACCGTGATTGTGGCATTACATGATCTCAATTTGGCGGCGAGATATTGTCAGTATCTGGTGGTATTAAAAAAAGGACAGGTTGTTGCCGCCGGTGAGCCTGCCGACGTGCTGACTCCGTCGCTTATTCAGTCTACATGGCAGGTTGATGCTGTCATCAATAATACCCGACAGGGAACAATGAATATCCAGTATACCTGAAAAACAGCCGAAACCTTTTAACTAATGGGCAAGGAGTGCCTTCAAAATTCCAGAGGGTCAGAAAGCGACAGACTCGTTCTGTATATCAAGTTTTATCTGAGGAAGAATCATGCCAGCAAAATCCACCCTGTACTGGTATTTGTTTCTTCAGTAAAACAAAAGGCTGGTGCGAGGGCTGTGGTCGTACATTGCAGGAATCGTTTGAATGGCGAAAACTATCTTCTTTTCATCGGAACGGAGCTGCCTTTATGGCTAAAAATCCTTACCACAAGGCCTGAAGCGGATTAAAAATTCATCTGCTTTTCCTGGCACGCTCTGTGTGCGAATAAATGAGGCCGCTTTGCCAGGGTAGGTTCCTCGCAGCCGTTCTTATGACTGAACAGGTTTCAAAAATTAACTTTTCAATGAAATAATAATCCGTGAGTGTTCGCTTCTGGCACAGGGCTGCTATTGTAGCCCTCGCAAGTTAGACGTCAGTCGACTCAGAAATCTCCAAAACATCATTGACTTCAATACCAGGGTAACGAACTGTGCTTTCGCGTTTTTTATGACCCAACAGTAGCTGGAGCACCCTTAGATTTTTTGTAGATCAGATATGGTTTAGCTCTGCGCATAGAATGCGTACTGTAAAGCGAATCCTCGAGCCCTGACTTGTCAATCCAGCCATAAAAATACGTTTATATTGCCTGGTTGAGATGTGCCGTGAAGAGCCGACGCGGGACTGGAAAAGATAGTCACCACTGCGTAGTTGAGCCATTTTAATCCATGAAGCTACTGCCTCTCTGGTTCCTTTAGTCAATTCAAACTGAACAGGATCCCTGTTGTTAGCTGTAATACTGTCGCTCTGTCCGAAACAGATTGCCCGTAGACTACATCAGAAACCTTCAGCTTCACCAGATCACAGCCCCGAAGTTTACTGTCCAGAGCCATGTTAAACAAAGCCAGGTCGCGTACTTTTCCTTCCAGCTTGAGTTGGATGCGAATACCCAAGATATGAGATATCTGAAGAGGTCGCTTCTGACCAATGATACGGCTTTTGTTCCAGGGGGATATTGTCATTTTCAATCTCCATTCGATCAGGAGATATGATTATGGATGTCCCATATACGCGATCAGCAGACGTTCGAAATTGAGTCGCCATGGATGTTGCTAACATCGCGGTGTATTAGTCAACCGGGAACAGGTCAGCACAGTAAACTGCGCATCCGTTCACGGTTATTTGCGATGTTCAATGATGCTTTTGGGCATTCCGCCGGATAATAAGGCTAAAATCCGCGCTATTCACCCACGTGCATAGTCATGCAGACGAGCAGAAATCATCATGCGCGTTTTTTCACGACGCGGGCGGAGAAAAGGTGCCGGAAACGCCCCACTTACGTCATGATAGAGCTGAGGGCCGCTCCGGGGGAGCGGCCAAGAGGTGTTATGGTAAAGACTAAAACTCAACCCCATATGTTTCATTGGTTACTTCTCCAGTCATGGGGTCTTTCTTTACTTTTGAGTATTGGCGATATTTTGGTTCTTCTCTCCATTCTGGCTGGCCTTTTTTTCTTGTTTTACTTAGTGGTGAGCCATCAAAATCTGGTTTTGATGATTCTTTAGTCGCTAATTCTGGGGCAACAAAAGAAAATTTAGTTGAGAGAGGAAGATTTGCTAAAACAGGGAGTGAGAAAAATAAGCAAGTTGCTACAAGGATGACGTTTTTCCTATTCATTAGAGTCCTGTACCTGTCATTGGCTTTTTAGCGACAGCTGGTATTTTAATCTAAATGTGTTTTCAAATGAACCTACTACTGCAATGATTTACTTGAGATTGCTCTTGTCTATGCGTAATTTCATGCCTTGTAAACGAAAAAACCCCATGGCTAGGTGGTTTGATCGAAAGTTAAGTCAGTTGGGCCACCACTTCAAGAACTCTGTAGCATCGTCTACACATCTCGCTCTGCTAATCCAGTTACCAATGGCTTCTGTCAGTGGCGTTTTTGCGTGTCCGTCCGGATTGAACTCAAGATGATAGTTACCGGAAAGGGCGCCGCGGTCGGACTGAACGGGAGGACGTGCATACAGTCCAGCTTGGAGCGA
>NZ_JBBCMO010000004.1:0-312708 GCF_037152305.1 Pantoea sp. AS142
GCACGACGCACTGACATGTGGCCGACGTTTTCGGACTTTCAACGTCGTGGATGATTTTAACCGCGAGGCTCTGGCGATAGAGATTGACCTGAATATCCCGGCACAGCGGGTGGTTCGGGTGCTGGACAGGATAGTGGCAAACCGTGGATATCCGCTGAAAATGCGGATGGATAACGGGCCAGAACTGATATCACTGGCTCTGGCGCAATGGGCTGAAGACCACGGTGTGACGCTGGAATTTATTAAGCCGGGTAAGCCAACGCAGAACGCCTTTATTGAACGGTTTAACCGAACGTACCGGACAGAAATCCTGGATTTTTACCTGTTCAGAACGCTGAACGAAGCACGGGAAATCACGGAGCGCTGGGTGACGGAATACAACAGCGAGCGGCCTCATGAATCCCTGAATAACCTGACGCCGGAAGAATATCGGCTGATGGCTGAGAAACCGGAAATCTCAAAAAGTGTGTGGAACTAAAACGGGTCTGTTTACACAGCCATATATTCTCTGATGTTGAAAGCCGGGGCTATGAGACGACATGCGCATGCTGCAGTGTTACCTGGCAAATAACCGTGAAGGTCACTTTGTAACGGCTGACGAAGCCATAAGTGCAACCAGGCCAGGTATGGAGCTGCGCCTCCTGTGGCTGTCGTCTGGTGCTGCATGCCGGCTCTTACGGTGACCCAGCCTGGTTTGAACACGATCAGCGCTCAGTGGCACAGCATGTACTGATGAAGTGCCCATCTGGACCCGGAAGTGAAGGCGGAGGCTCGTCACAGAAAGTTATGCAACATCATCAATGGGCTGGATGCGTCGGTGACAACACTCTCCTGGTACTGTGTCTGGTGTGGTGGACATTACAGCGCGGATAAATATTGTGCGTCGTGTGGAACGGGCATTTACAGTATTGAAAAATCCAGCTGGCAACTGAATTACTGCTGTGATATTAGCCCAAGATGACCACGGTCAGTCTGGAAGAGCCGCATCATCCGTAATGCATGACTGCCGCTGGCTTTACACGTGGCAAGTACCTGCCGGATTTCTGTATGCCCCGTTGGGTACCCGCGGTGTTTAGCGACCGCTTCTTAAGAACTCCCCTGTTGCAGGCACTTACCATTTCGAATGGTGATGAGCAGGTTACCAGAGAAACAATCCATCCCCCGACTTTTCCGCGGAAGAACTGAACGCGAGTGTGTTTTACAAGACCCTTATTATCTATCAGAACAAAACTTTTCCTGAAAGTGCTGTCGGCATTCAGCTATTGCTGAACATATATCTCGTGCAGGGCGCATGTGATAGGTTATCGTGGTCTGGAATCCCCTTCCGGGTTGAAATCCCAAGTGTTCAAGACTTATAACATCATCAGTCTTGATTCAGCCACGCTCACCATGCTCACCGATATTTCCCTCACGATAAACGATGATTTTCTCCGGATAGTCAGGATTTTCACCTTCCTTCGAGAAAATCTCATAGCGGACATCGCCGGTGCGTTCATTGCTCAACAGCAGTACTTTTACCAGATTGAGCTGTACCATTGTTGCCTCCCGGTCCTCAGGACATACTTTGTTTTACGGATTTGAAGAACATATCCCACAAATGTTCTGCCATACCTTCATTAGTCAGTAATGTGTTATGACTGTTTCCGGTGAACCCCATCATCGTGCGAAAACCCAGAGACTGACCGTTATCCGCCAAACTTAGACTTTCGTTGTAGCTGTTTCGAACCATGCCGTCATGACTGAAACAGACTGAGCCTACCCCATGGAGTCTGTCACCACGCCAGACCCCACACTGCCCCTTCCGGGTACCGTGTAAATAAATCGCGCAGGTGAACGCGCTGGAGTCAACCGGTTGAAATTCCACTTCTATACCTGGGTTGCGTTGTTTTAGCTCGAAGAGAGAGTTTTCAAAATAGCGTGCAACATACTCAAAACCTTCACGGCTAGCCCGATCTTTATCGAGATCGCTGAATGTTTTTGGAAGCGAGAGGTTGCCAGATCGGGGCTTTAAAACTGAATTTACCGACGGTGATAGTTGAGCCTTTGATGAAGTTGAAGCGTGAGGCACTTGGGTTGAATTGTTGGTATCAATACGGGCAGCAGCCTTTGATACTGCATCAACAACCTGCACAAACCCGTCATCATGACTGGGGAACTGAGTAATCGGTTTCCCATCTTTGGTTGCGGCCAGTAGCTTACCAAAAGGGAGATTGTGCCAGGCACAATTGCGCAAAATCACCGGGATGACTATCGCTTCCCCTCGTTCATGCCGCGCCATTGCATTCTTAATTTCAATATTCCAGCAATAATCCGATGCAATGAAGTCGCTACTGACTAACAGCAGAATAATATTGGCTTCGGCGAAATAGCGATCTATTTCATGCTCAAATTCCTGCCCAGGAGCAATACGTCGGTCATGCCACGCGCTGATTGTTCCCATGCGTTTTAACGGTGAGAGATGCGTTTCGAGCTCGTTACGCAAGGCTTCATCTGCATGAGAATAGGAAAAAACGAGGGTAGCCATAAACGTTAATCTCTCCTTAAATATCCTTGATATCCAGCTATTGTAGTTAGTGTAAAAAGGGGCAAACAGCCCCTAACACGATTAACATGCACTCATCCCATCAGGAGGCATCTTAGGGTTGGCTGCAGCTTGGTTTACTAATTTAAGGATCGCTTCCTTGCCAAACTCCTTGCATAGACGAGCAATGTCCCTTTGTGCATGTGAACGTTTATGTTGCGCGTGTAACCTTGCGCATTTCCTCATAATCTCCTCCGGTTCGGATTTCAGAGAATGAAGATCCTCTTTACTGATGAAAAAAACCGCCTGATTGGTGATTCCACCAACATCAGAGCCCGTTGAAACGGAATTTGTTGAGACAGGGAGATTCTTCAGCTTCAAGGAGTGAATGACCGCAGATGCTCGTTTAACGCTAAAATCGGCATTAATTTCATACCCTGCAGTTGTGATCGTTTTTCCATCACATAAGGCTGCAAATACGCACAGGCTTGATTTTTGCAAACGCATTATCACGTCAAGCATGATGAAATTGCCTGAAAAATAAGCATTGAGCTTGTGCCGCGCAATTTCGGGTGAATACTGGTCGGTTACTTTTTCCATCAGTTACTCCAAATCGGTTTATTGGTACCGTTACTGGAGCCACGCTTGTCGATTACGTTGTGAATAACGTATACTCGAAATGCGATTAGCAGGGCTCAAGTGGCGGATTATTCCTCCGCAGAGGTTTTGTTTTTCTGGTGAAGGTTGTCTGCAAACAACCTTCACCATCCCTTCCAGAAGAAATACTCATACAGAACAATTGTTCTATCCAAATATTCCTCCAGAACGATACTGCTGATGATCAATTTATCAATAGGTGTCAATCCTAACTCATTGCAAGCAGTAGATCAACATGTGATAATTGACAGTATACTTAATGTATCATATATCGGAGTGTTACGATGACAGAATTTCATGACGTTCATTTGGAACTGCTTGTTGAAGCCTATTCGCTTCCTCAGGCAGAGCGACTGGCGTACATCGATTTGTGTATACGCTACCTCGGCAGCATATCCAGGGCCGAAATTATGGCTGAGTTCAAAGTTGCACAGGCTGCAGCCTCAAAAGATCTTGCTTTATATCGGGAACTCAAGCCAGGTAACTGTAGTATTGATACGGCAACCAAAAGGACGATTATTTCTCATGGTACCTATACTCCGTTGGTGCAGATTAGTGTTCATACGGCGCTGAATCTGATCCAGTATGGTTTCTCTCGTTCGGAGCTGATGCAAAAACGTCCGATGCTGCCGATTGATGAGATAGACCCGCTTTATCTACCCGAGCGTTTGAAAGAAGAACAGGTCTATGTTGTCACCAGGGCAATAAAAGGCCGCTATGCGATCAAATGCACATATGGCTCAGAAAGTGGCGAGCATGGCAAACGGATACTATTTCCATCAGCATTATTTGTAGATCGGAAAAACTGGTACTTCAGAGCTTATGATCGAAACGATTCGGATCCAAAACTGAGTGGGTTTAAAAACTTTAAGTTATCGAGAATTTTTGATGTTGAGCAAGAGGAATCGATACTGCCGACGGTTGCAGAGTTGACGGACAGAGAATGGAATGAGGAGGTTACCTTTATCATTGCATTCAAAAAGGACCTTCGACCTGAGATTGTAGATAAAATCTCTCGTGAGTTTTCGATCAGCGGTAATGTACATTCTGTTACATGTCGCGCTGCTTTGGCCTGGTACGTAAAGACCAACTGGAAAATAGATCTGACTGGAAATAACAATAATGGTTGGTTGTACTTTGATGTCCTGAATAAAGAAGCTTTACAAGAAGTTAAATGCTTGGAGAAGTTGTTTGAAGAGTAATATTTTCAGTCACTGCTCTTCCAAACTGGAGTTTGGTTGCGGATGGGCAAGTTATTGCGTCAACATTCGCTATCTACTGTCTTACGCTAGGTATGGTTCGGGAGACGTCACATGTTGATGATGCATAGTAGCTGAGACTGATAACGATTCAGCTTGCCCGCTAGTGAGTAGATGTACAGGCTCTGTACTGCCTGAGCATCCTAAATTACTGATCCACTACAACCCGTATTTGCAGGTTGAGTGGCCTTTGTGGATGGTTTCACCGAACTAAAGATTCGTGCCATGCAGAGCTTTAGTCTGCGCTATCTGTGACTTCACCAGTTATCTGAGTGAATTGTGCAGAACCAGAACCGGCTACCGTTCTTCTGACTTAGCGGCGTATTCTGGCCTGACATGAGCGTTGATTCCTAGCGAACCGCCGATCGACGTTCCAAGCGAAAACATGATCGACCAGAGCTGGATACGCAACTTTGCCACCATTCTTGATTTTCACGAAAAATTTCAGAGTCTGGCACGGCGGTTATCATTTTCAGTAAAGCGCGACAAATGTACTCCGGCAGTTAACAGAGAACGTGTAACATAGATACAAATTGAACAAACATTGTTGCCAGCCGTTCGGGGGTTGTGGAATACCGCATGGCCTGAGACGTGATAAATACCAAAAACAGAGAACACGATGAAATTCACCGAAGACACCCGGGTAAAAATCCCCGTCATCCTCCACCTGATACGGCTGGGCTACCGCTACCTGTCTCTGAAAGAACAACACTGGGACAAAGAAACCAACATCTTTCCTGACCTCTTCACCGCTGCAGTTGGCAGAATTAACCCCGGAATTGCGCCCGACGACATCGGGCGCCAGTTAAAAGATCTCACGCTGCTTCTCGACAACGACGACCTAGGCCGCGCCTTCTTCGAAAAACTCAGCGACCGTTCCGGCATCAAACTGATAGACTTCGATAACTTCAACAACAATAGCTTCTATGTCGTCACCGAACTGACCTGCGAAAACGGGGATGAAGAGTTCCGCCCGGACATCACGCTGCTGATCAATGGCATGCCACTGATCTTTATCGAAGTGAAAAAGCCCAACAACCGCGAAGGTATCGTCGCAGAACGCAACCGCATCAACGAACGCTTTAAGAACCCCAAATTCAAACGCTTCGCCAATATCACCCAGTTCATGATCTTCTCCAACAACATGGAGTATGACGACAGTGACCCGGAGCCGATTCAGGGGGCATTTTACGCCAGCAGCTCATACAGCAACCCGGTATTCAACTACTTCCGCGAAGAAGAACTCTTCAACCTGACCAACTTACTGAAACCGCTGTCAGAAGAAACCGAAATCGCCGTTCTGAAAGACAACAACCTGGAAGTCATTCGCACCAACCCGGAATTTCAGACCAACAAAGATCACAACCGCCCGACCAACCGCCTTTGCACCGCGCTGTTGAGCCGCGATCGGCTGGCATTTATCCTGCGCTATGCGCTGGTGTACGTCGCCGAACCGGGCGGCATCCAGAAGCACATCATGCGTTACCCGCAGCTCTTCGCCACCAAAGCAATCGAGCGCAAACTGAACGCTGGCGTGAAAAAAGGCATTATCTGGCACACCCAGGGCAGTGGAAAAACCGCACTGGCTTACTACAACGTGCGCTTCCTGACGGATTACTTCCAGAGTCAGCAGGTGATCCCAAAATTCTACTTTATTGTTGACCGTCTGGATCTGCTCCAGCAGGCGCAGCGCGAGTTCACCGCCCGTGGCTTAATTGTTCACCTTATTGACTCACGCGAAGCCTTCACCCGCGACATCAAAGCGGCGCAGGCGCTGCACAATCACCACGGCAAAGCGGAAATCACCGTCGTCAACATCCAGAAATTCCGCGATGACCCGGACGTCGTCACCATCAAAGACTACGACATCAACATCCAGCGCGTGTATTTCCTCGATGAAGTCCACCGCAGCTACAACCCCAAAGGGAGCTTCCTGGCGAACTTAAGCCAGTCGGACACCAACGCCATCAAAATTGGCCTGACCGGTACACCTCTGCTGGGAACGGACTACAACTCCCGCGACCTCTTCGGCGACTACATCCACAAATACTACTACAACGCCTCCATTGCCGACGGCTACACGCTGCGCCTGATCCGTGAAGAGATCGCCACCAACTACCGGATGATCCTGCAACAGGCGCTAAAAGACGTAGAAGTCAGAATGGGCGATGTAGATCGCAAATACATCTACGCCCATCCCAGCTTCGTCAAACCGATGCTGGACTACATCGTCACCGACTTTGCCAAAAGCCGGGGCGCGCTGAATGATGGCACCATCGGCGGCATGGTGATATGTGACAGCTCTGAACAGGCCAAACAGATGTTTGAATTGTTCAACGCCGACTACGCCGAATCGCCCACCGTTGCCGATGAAGTTACCGACGAAATGTCTATATTACAGGCCGCAGAACCCGCTGCCGTTTACCAGATCCACGCCAAAGAAACACGGAAAATCAAACGCGCCGCTCTGATCCTGCACGACATCGGCAGCAAGCAGGAACGTAAAGAATGGGTGGAACAATTCAAGGCGGGTGAGATTGACCTGCTGTTCGTCTACAATATGCTGCTCACCGGCTTTGATGCCAAACGGCTGAAAAAACTCTACCTCGGGCGGGTGATCAGAAAGCACAACCTGCTCCAAGCGCTGACCCGCGTCAACCGAACCTACAACCACTTCCGCTACGGCTACGTGGTGGACTTCGCCGATATCCGCCAGGAATTTGACGCCACCAACAAAGCCTACTTCGAAGAGCTACAGGCCGAACTGGGCGACGAAATGGAGCACTATTCCCGCCTGTTCAAATCGGCGGAAGAGATCCGCGAAGAAATTGAACACATTAAAGATGTTCTGTTCAGTTTCGATACGGAAAACGCAGAAATTTTCACTGACCAGATAAACCAGATCCAGGACCGGGAAACCGCGCTGGCGCTAAAAAACGCGCTGGCCGATGCCCGCAGCCTGTACAACCTGATCCGCCTCCAGGGCAACACTGAGTTTCTCCAGGCGCTGGACTTCAACAAACTCAACATCCTCTACCGCGAAGCCAGCCACCGCCTCGACTTACTCAACCTGAAGGCGGATCTGGAGCAGGGTGTTGACCTCTCCGGTCTGTTGAACCGTGCGCTGGAAGAGGTGATCTTTGAATTCCACAAAGTGGGCGAAGAAGAACTGGTGCTGGCTGACGAACTGAAAGAGACGCTGCGCCGTACCCGTGAAGCGCTGGCCGCCAACTTCGACCAGCAGGACCCGCAGTTCGTCAGTTTGAAAGACGAACTGGAGCGACTGTTTAAGAAAAAGAAACTCAGCGAAGTCACCCAGGAAGAAATGGTTGCGAATATTGGCACACTCAATAAAATTCATGACCGTATTAAAGAGCTGAACCGTCAGAACAACCTGCTGCGCCAGAAATACCGGGGCGATGTGAAATACGCGCGTACCCACAAACGCCTGCGCGAGCACGGCGGCCTTAGCGAGCCAGAGCGTAAAATCTTCGAAGCACTGCTCGGTGTCAAGCTGGATGCGGATGGAAAAGTGCTGAACAATAGCCAAATACTGAACAATGAAAGCTACTTTGAACGCCAGATCGTGTCATGCGTGCTGGAACACTTTGAAAAACAACAGAAGATCACTCTCAGTGCGAAAGCGGCTGGCGATATCAACCGCCTGATTGTGGCGGAATACCTGAACGAATTTAATACCGGAGCACGTACGTGGTAGAACTGGAATTTAGAGACAAAACTAAAACCCTGATCGATAGCCTGAAAAGCATTTGTGCTAACTACGGTCTGGGCAACGACGGTAACGAATTCAAAATCATCACTCAGGCATTTCTATACAAATTCCTGAACGACAAATTCGCCTTTGAAGCCAAAAAGGTGGATACAAGCATCGCCAGCGCCGAAAAATGGGAAGTTGCGCTCAATCAGATGAGTGAAGAACAGCGGGATAAGCTGCAACTGAAAATGAGCGCCGACACAGCGCGTCTGAAGCCACATCACTTCATTCAGTATTTATACAACCGTCAAAATGAGGCCAATTTCGCCACCACCTTTGACGACACCCTGATGGACATCGCCGCTACCAACAACGATGTCTTCGCGGTCAAAACCGACGGCGGTGCAAAAGTGGTGCTGTTTGAACGCTTGAGCCAGTACATCGCCGACGAATCAAAGCGCGACGACTTCTGCCGTGCCATTATCAACAAACTGGCCGATTTCAGCTTCGAGCGCATCTTTACGCAGAAATTCGACTTCTATGCCACCATCTTTGAATACCTGATCAAAGACTACAACAGCAACTCCGGCGGTAAATACGCTGAATACTACACGCCCCATGCCGTAGCACGCATCATGGCGGAAATTCTGGTACCGAAAGCGCAACAGGGCGTCGTGCGCAACGTAAGTTGTTACGATCCATCCGCAGGTTCCGGCACACTGTTGATGAACGTGGCACACGCCATCGGGGAAGATCGTTGCAGCATCTTTGCGCAGGACATCTCGCAGAAATCCTCCAGTCTGCTGCGTCTGAACCTGATCCTCAATAATCTGGTGCATTCGATCCCCAACGTTATCCAAGGCAATACCATTCTGCATCCGTTCCACAAGGACGGCAGCGCACTGAAACGCTTTGACTACATCGTCTCTAACCCACCGTTTAAGATGGATTTCAGCGACTTCCGCGATGCGCTGGACAGTAAGGAAAACCAGCAACGTTTCTTTGCCGGGATACCGAAAGTACCCAAAGCCGCCAAAGACAAAATGGCGATTTACCAGTTGTTCCTGCAACACATCATTTTCTCGCTGAAGCCGGGTGGTAAAGCGGCGGTCGTAGTGCCGACCGGCTTTATCACGGCTCAGTCGGGTATTGATAAAGGCATTCGTGAACATCTGGTGAAAAATAAGATGCTGGCGGGAGTGGTCTCCATGCCGTCGAATATCTTTGCCACCACCGGCACCAATGTGTCGATCTTGTTTATCGACGCCAGCAACAAAGAGAAAGTGGTGCTGATCGATGCTTCTAACTTAGGGGAAAAAGTCAAAGACGGTAAAAACCAGAAAACGGTGCTGACAGAAGAAGAAGAGCAGCGCATCTGCGAAGTGTTCAATAATAAATGGAGCGAAGAAGATTTCTCGGTGGTGGTCAGCTATGACGATATCGTCGGGAAAAATTACTCGTTCAGCGCTGGCCAGTATTTTGATGTCAAAATTGAATACACCGATATGACGCCGGAACAGTTTGCCGCAAAGATGACAGGGTTTTCGGAGAATTTAAATAATCTTTTTGAACAGTCGCGCGAGTTAGAAGTAAAAATAAGAATGCAGATGGCAGATATCAACTATGAAATTTAACTATCTGAAAATAAGAGATGTATGTGATTTTGTCGGAGGAAGTCAACCTCCAAAATCGCAATTTATTTATGAACCTAAACCTGGGTATGTCAGGTTGATTCAGACGCGTGATTACAAAACAGATGCTTTTCCTACTTATATACCAAAATCATCGACGAAGAAATTTTGTAACGAATACGATATTATGATTGGGAGATATGGCCCCCCAATTTTCCAAATATGTCGCGGATTGAAAGGTGCATATAACGTTGCCTTGCTGAAAGTTATACCTAAAGAAGGTGTAAGTCGTGATTTTTTATACTATTTTCTTAAGCAAGACTCTGTTTTTCAATATGTCGATAAATTATCAGCCAGAACCGGAGGACAAACTGGGGTTGATCTGGTATCTTTAAAAAATTATCCAGTCAGAATACCAGAAAAAATAGAACATCAAGAAAAATTGGTGGCTATTCTTATTACCATTGATAAAAAAATCGCCCTTAACAACCGCATCAACGCTGAACTGGAAGCGATGACGAAAACGTTGTATGACTACTGGTTTGTTCAGTTTGATTTTCCTGATGTCAACGGGAAACCATATAAAACCTCCGGTGGAAAAATGTTGTATGATACTACTCTGAAACGCGAAATTCCGGCGGGTTGGAAATCTGGAACATTAGACGACTTAGGCCAAATTGTAGGTGGTAGTACTCCCACTACCAGTAAACCAGAGAATTTTACAGCAAATGGTACTCCATGGATCACACCAAACGATCTGTCTGACAATCAGAGTAATAAATTTATCTCTTGTGGTGCCCAAGACGTTTCTGTTGAAGGGATTAAAAGTGCATCACTAAAGATTTACCCTGCCGGAACGGTGTTATTAAGTTCACGGGCTCCTATTGGTTATATGGCGATTGCCCGAAATGAACTGACTACAAATCAGGGTTTTAAATCCTTCATTCCTTCAAAAAATTACTCAACGGAATATGTGTACTATACGGTGAAAAATAACTTGCCAGTTATTGTCAAAAATGCCTCGGGCTCGACGTTTAAAGAAGTTTCCAGTTCTGTTTTGAAGAGTATTAACGTTATGCTTCCAGCATTTTCTGTTACTGATAGTTTTACAAAAACTGTGACTGGAATATTTTCCCGCCAGGAAAAACTAGAACTTGAAAATCAGCAACTTATCGCACTCCGAGACTGGCTCCTCCCTCTACTTATGAGCGGACAGATCACAGTTAAATAATCCCGACGTGTTTTGCGGGGCGCAGTCCGGATCAGTACTGTGCTCCGCTCACTGTATCCAAATACCATGCCATCTCTTAATGGATGTGGTATATCTCACATTTACTGGTATTAATTATTACTACACCTAATCAACCTATAACTGTCATAAAAGATCTGAGTTTTCACTATGATTAGACAGTCAATCCAGTTCAGTAAATCGCCGGGATATGCATTATTATGAATATCCCGGTGATTTATAGTATATTTTGCCCCTTGCTAGAATTCTCTTATTTAAAATGAATATTGATGAAGTAGTTCGTTCCAACTTATCTCAATGGGTTGTTAGTTTTGGCATAGTCAAAGGGAGAGATAACTTCTTGCATATTCGCATCCAGATAATCCGCCCACCACTGCAGCATCAACCTCCTCTCCCCCAGATGCTCCGCCTTATGAATATAAGCCGCCCGCACAGAGCTGCGTTCCTGATGGCTCATCTGCCGCTCTACCGCATCTCTCGACCATAGCCCCGACTCAATCAACGAACTACACGCCATCGTTCTGAAACCATGTCCGCATACTTCCGTTTTGGTGTCATAGCCCATCACTCGTAGAGCCTTGTTCACCGTGTTCTCACTCATGGGTTTACGCGGATCGTGACCTCCTACCAAGATCAGGTCACGGTTCCCATTCATGCTTTTGATCTTTTCCAAAATTGCGAGAGCTTGTCGCGACAAAGGAACAAGATGAGGTGTCCGCATCTTTGAACCACGCTGAGAATGCTTAACTCCTTCCAGTGGCTCACGCTCGCCCGGAATCGTCCACATAGCCCTTTCAAAATCTACTTCTGACCAGCGGGCAAACCGCAGTTCACTTGAACGAATGAAGACCAACAAAGTGAGTTCAACAGCCAATCGAGTTAGGGGTCTGCCAGAATAGTGATCAATGCGATGAAGTAACTCAGGAATTCGGTTAAGTTCCAGAGCTGCACGGTGCTGTCTTTTCGCCGTAGCAACCGCACCGGCAATCTCTTGCGCGGGGTTATAGTCGATTAAGCCGCTCTGCACAGCAAAGCGCATAATCGCGGTAGTTCGCTGTTGTAAACGGGCGGCGACTTCGAGTCGTCCGGATGATTCCACCCCTTTAATGGGTACAAGAAGATCCCGTGTTTTCAATTCAGCAATGTTCCGCTTACCGATAGCAGCAAAGAGATTATCTTCTAAGCTTTTCAATACACGAGCACTGTGCGACTCAGACCACTTCTGATTGCTGGCGTGCCAGTCTCTGGCAACCACTTCAAACGTTATCGCCTCTTGCTCCTGCTCTACCTTAACGGCTTTCTTGCTCTCACTGGGATCGACGCCATTAGCTAATAGTTTACGGGCCTCATCCCGGCGAGCCCTTGCATCCGCCAGCGAGACTTCGGGGTACTTCCCCAGCGCCAGCATTTTTTCTTTACCACCAAAGCGATAACGAAGTCGCCAGTATTTTGAACCGTTAGGGTGAACCAGCAAAACCATGCCTTCACCGTCAGTCAGTTTATAGGCTTTTGCTTCAGGCTTAGCTGAACGAACCTTCACATCACTCAGAGCCATGATGAGTATCCTTTCAAGGGTTCTGTGTGGGTACAAACATTATCGAACCGGGATATACCCGCAGATGTACCCGCATCAGTAAGTTGATGTAGATTGAATCAGGTTGACTTAGGTTGAGTGAAAAAACGAGGAAAGCCTTGCGGATACTGGATTTCAGGCACAAAAAAAGACGTCCGTTGACGTCTATTGATGTTCCGATGGTGCGAAGGCCGGACTCAAACAATACTGCAACTATATGTTCTGTATGAAAATAAAATAACACAAAACTAAGAATGCCCCCTTTTGTGCCTCCTCATTATTTTAATGAATTTTTTAAGGGCAGATGGTCTTTAAGATTGAAGAGTAGCCAACCAGCAGATTTCCCGACCGATGAGTTAGGCTCCGAAAGACGGAACCTAACCGCGTTAACTTCATCTGGATGAGATAGCAGCGCTTGCATGGGCTAGCTGAAAAGCCACCGTCCGGCTTTTGCTGATTCAACGAGCATATGAATCGTCAAGGGTTTGGGTTCAACGTCAGGGAGCTTATGGGATTTAGGCCTTAAGAAATTAGGCAGAAATCCTTTTTCATAAGGCCAGTATGCAAGAAAATCAAATTCGCTGTTATCAACGTTAAATCGCTCGAAATAGTCATTCATTATTTCGTCACCAGTTTCTCTGGCCCAGGGATATTTACCTGTCGATAGACTGGTATCAATCGTTAGCTCAGGCTTATCTTTTGAAAAAAGAGGCTTAAAATTATAATTATTCTCATACCATTCCAATACAGCGCTTTCGATTGTGTCTTTTACCATAACTTGTCCCCTTCTTTTGCAATCAGGTTGTAAGCGTGGGTCGTTTTCCATCCAATTTGAGTCACGTCATTTATGATAAATCCTATACCCAATATGGGTATCCAGCGTCCAGCGAAAGCACCCAGGTTATTAACATAGCTGAATCTCAATCCTTTAATGCTTTCGGTAGTAAGTGTTGGCCAGCGGTGCACTCTAATCTTTAACCAAACACGAAGATTTGCACTCAAGATTGAAGTTCCCTTAGTTGTTCCGGCTGGTTTTGCGCGCGTGGTTTGGGTTGGTTGACCTAAAATTATTAGTGCTAAAGTGGCTACATCTTCCACACCAAGCTGTTTTTGAGTCTCATCCAGGAACACGAAGAAAAAAAGCTCTCCAGCGGAAAGATTGAACATTCCTTTGTAAAAATACGTCCCTTTCAGCTCTTCGACAGTATCCATTACGCATCTCCTTTATGACTGTCTCAGTACCTTATCTGCCGAATTGAGGTTCGTCCATAATCAAAATTTGAGATTCATTAATTGCAGTAGAGGATAATGAATTCAAATTTTCGATAAAAAAAGATTTTACAGAAAACCCTTCACATTGTTCACCTTCCATTTTTATTTATATATATCAGGCAATTAAATGATGAATGATAGGTGTAGGGTGAAGGATATCATTCATCACCGGTGAAGTTCAGGTATAAAAAAACCGGCTTTCGCCGGTTCAGATAGTCATGCTGCTGGAGGGGCGTCGCACTTTGGCAGCCAGTCGGTGCTGCTTTCTTCCGTCAGATCAAGGTTGGTCTGCATCCCCAGCTTTGTACGCCGCTTCATGTAGTGCTTTCCGTATTCCCGCATGATGCTCTCCAGTGACAGGCCAAACATCTTCATGCTCAGCGGATTCCTGTAGCCGTTGGCCTCCATATAGGCCAGATAGGCATGATAAAGATAACGCCTGGGCTGAAGCGGTCTGATACTGGCGTTACCCATATAGAGTGCGTTTGGCTCGGGCGTCGTAAACAGGTAGCCGCAGAAATCCACCATCGGGTCCGCATCGCGCTTGATGCGCATCGCCTCGTCGGAGTTCTGCTGCGACTGAAGCAGCGACCGGGCCTGCTGTGGCTGGCTGAACTGCTGCATCAGCTGGCGCACGATAACGGACAGCTCACCGCTGATTTTTTCCTTCAGCTGCGGGTCACGCTCGTCTGCCGGGATGATTTCCGGGAAGTGCAGAATAACCCGGCGGCGCGACACGCCCCCGCTGCGGTCGGTGAAGCGCATCGGGTTGTTGTTCACCGCCAGAATCACCGCCGGAATGTGGGTTGAGTAGGCGTCGCGGTACTTCGGGTCAACGGATACCGCATCGCCGCCGGTAATCGCCTTGATGCCCGCGCCGTCGCCGCTCCACTTTTCCTGGTCGGGCAGGATAATCAGCGAATACCCAATCACCGCCGCACGTTCGCGCGACGACTCCAGCGTTTCGATAGTTGCTGAAGTGGTGTTGTCCGTTCCGGCCAGCATGGTGGCGATTTCCGCCATGATGCTCTTACCGCTGCCACCGGGGCCGGTGACCTCCAGAAACAGCTGCCAGTCGTAACGGTTCGCCAGCACCATAAACAGCGCGGCCAGAATAATGTCGCGTTTGGCCGGGTCCCGTCCGGCGGCGCGGTCGAGCCACTGCCAGAAGTGCGGCGCATGGTCTGCCAGCGTTTCACCCTGAACGGGCTTTGTGTAGTCCACCTCGCTGACCGTGCGCAGCCAGAAGTCTTTACTGTGCGGGCTGAAACCACCGGTGCGGGTGTCCAGCACGCCGTTACGAAAGCCAATCAGGCGGCGCGCCGGATCGGCCTGCTGCGGCAGCATCAGCTTCAGCGTGTCCACTACGCCCGAAATCTTGCCCGCCGAAAACGGCGCGCGCAGGCGCTGAAACAGCTTCGCCACGTCGCGCTCAAACTGCTTCCCGGAAATCACCTTCCACGCGCCGGAGCGGTAGCGTGACAGAATTTCCCCGCTGGCGTCCACGGCCAGCGCGCTGCGGTAGTGCTCCGCCACGCGCTCCGCCTTTTCACTGGCGCTCATGGCTGAAAATTCCGCCTCGCTCATTACGTCGAACGGACTGGCGGCAGGCGGCGTGGCGGCTCCGGCCAGCGCCAGCCGGGTGCTTTCCTCACCGTGCTGCATGAAGGCGTCATTCCAGTCACCGAACACCGGCGGCAGGGCCACGGCGGCGCGACTGGCTTCGGCTGCCTGCCTTGCTTTAGTCTGGCCGTCGCCGTTCAGGTCGCGGTCGGCGGCAATCAGCAGCGGCAGTGCGGCGTGCTTTTCACGGGCAAGGCCAGCCAGAGAAAGGAGGTTAACGGACGACAGGGCAATCCACACCTCATCCCCGGTCAGGTTGTGCACCGTCAGGCCGGTGGCGTAGCCCTCCGTCAGCCAGATGCGCGCTGCCGGTTTGCCGGTGCTGAGGACGTGGCACGCGCCTTTTACCTGGCCGCCCTTCAGCGTGCGCTTCTCGCCCGCGGCGTTAATCAGCTGCACGTTGACCAGCTGGCCGCCCGCATCATGGAGGGGAACGAGCAAATCACCGGCGCGATAGGCCGTGAGCGCGATTTTCTGCGACTTCGCCAGCGTCAGGCAGGACTGCTCCGGCCAGCCCTTACGGGACAGGTAGGCGTTGCCGGTTGCCTGCTGCGCGGTGCTGACCAGCTGCCGGGCCTGCTTCACGGCGGTGGCGCGTGCGGCTTCGTTATCTTCGCCCGCGCTGGCGACAGGCGTGCTGTCTATCGGTGGCAGGCTGCCGGTCAGGCCGTTTACCCGCGCGGCGGCTTCGGTCAGGCTCAGTGAGAGGGCCTTTTTCACCAGGTCCATGCCGTCACCGGCACCGCACTGATTACAAATCCACGTGCCTCGTCCCTCCTGGTCGTCAAAGCGGAAGCGGTCGGTTCCGCCGCATACCGGGCAGGAGGTATGGCGGTTCTTTACCACCTTCACGCCCAGCGCGGGCAGGATGCGGGGCCACTGGCCCCGCGCGGCTTTTGCCGCGTCTGATACTGTCATTTTCATTGTTCTTTACTCCCTCAGTGCAGCACCGGCGCGTCTTTGAGACGCCCGCAGAGTTCATCCATCACCACCTGTCCCAGAAAGCTCAGGCACGGGGCCGACTTGAGCGGCCCGGCGGCCAGCAGGTCGTCGAGCAGCGCGCAGGCAATTTCCTGACCGCGCTGGCGTCCGTGCTGGCGCAGATAGAAGCCTTCCAGCTCGGTTTCAATGGCGTGTTCAAGGCGCGCCAGCGTCAGGCCGGGATAGCGCTTCTGTTCGCGGCAGATGGTCAGCCAGGCGCAGGCCACCGCGCGGCGTGAAAGCGCGGAATGCAGTTCGGGGGAAAGGGTACGTGTACTCATGGCTCAACCTCCCCGTTCATCCAGCCGTCCTGACAGCGGTTTACCACTCCGTCCAGCTGCTCGGTGATGAGGAAAATCAGCGAATTCAGCTGCGCCTGCTGTATAGCCGGTGGCTGTTCGTGGCACTCCTGAAGCAGGGTCATGTCGCTGATAAAGCGCCCGGCGTTACGCAGGTGCTCAAGACGTAACAGATCGGCGTGGGAAATGGTGGCGTGAGTCATGCGCGCACCTCCCGTACCGGCAGGCGGGCGGCAAGTGACAGCACGTAATCGCGGGCCAGCGGCAGGCGTGCGGCGCGTTCGTCAGCGGCAACGGTGCGGAGCATGTGGATACGCTGCTGGCGCTCGGTACGGCGCACGGCGGCAAAGACGAAAACAAACTGAGGATATGGGGAATTAAGGACGGTAGCCATGATGGCAGTCTCCATTGAGTAGCGGTTATCGCCACCACCGGAAACGCCAATTTCACTGGTGGTAGCCCGGACGGGGTTGGCGTAACCGGCCTCAATGGATACCGGCGCTTCGTGAGAAGCCCCCGCCCGGGCCACCATTACACAGACGGCACTACGGCAATAACGCCGCAGCCCGAAAAATGGTTGCACTAAGGCATGGACACAAAAAAAGACGCATGGGGCGTCTGGTGTCGCCATTGAGATATTCAGGACGCCAATCCCGGCTGCCGATTTTGCGACAGCAGAAAGACTGTACCAGGGAATGGCCCCGGCGCGCAAGCCGGGGAACACAGGAAAATGCAGCATGGCGGAAAATCTCAACAGTTGGTGAAGATCATGCCGCCCGTTCCTGACTGCGTGCAGCGATGCGTGCATTCATCCAGGCGCTGACTTCGCTGGCAAGCCACGCGACGTTCTTGCCGCCAAGCGACACCTGCGCCGGAAAAGCGCTGCGACTGATAAGATCGTAAATGGTTGAGCGGGACAGGCCGCAGACGTGGATCACTTCCGGCAGGCGCATAAAGCGTTCCTGGACCGGGAATGATACCGGCATGGCAGGGGCCGCCGGGGCGGATGAATGAGCGTTTAAAGTCGTGTGCATGAGCTACCTCTTATGTATCCGTGAAGCGCCGCACAGGTGTGTACGGCATCGGGTAGCTCTTTATTTTGCGAATATTTTTGCCGGTGACAACAACAGAAATCTGTCTGACCGGCCGCACAAAAACCACATAAAGCATGGGTGTACGAGAACAGTACTAAATAGTGCTAATGAGTACTAAGAAGGTTTTATCCAATAACTTTAAGTTTGCTTCAGCCGGATTTTAAAAACTACTCATTCTAAAGGGCGAATAAGGCCGGAATCCCGGCGATGAACAATGGTGAACAGTAGGTGAAGGATTACTTTTTCACTCTTCACCTCTTAATTTACTGTATTTACTATCTTTTTCTCTCTGGTGAAGAATGGTGAAGGATTTATATAAAACTGAAATCTGATAACAGGCTTTAGTGAGACCTTTTTCTGGCTCGCCAGAAGTAATGCTTTTGTCTGGTCCGTCATACAACGCCCTCCGGTAGAAGCCGCTGTGCCAGACCCGGCACAATTGACTTACTGAAAACGACCACACAGGAAAACGAAATGGCCCTGAAATGTCCCGAATGTGGTCAGGTAGCCCATACCCGCACCAGCGCTTATGAAGCGCCCTCCGTAAAGCGTACCTGGTACCAGTGCCAGAACCTCGACTGCTCCTGCACCTTCACCGCGCTGGAGAGCGTCGAGAAAATCATCATGAAGCCGCACAGGCCCGCAGCGGCAGAGCCGGAACCGCAGAATGATGTACCGGTTCGCCAGCCGCAGACGCTGGGCCGCTATGGTTCAGCAAGCGCCCGCAAAGACCGCCACGCACAGCCCTGACAGAGAGGAAAAACAGCATGACACAGCAGAACATGACAGAAGAAGAGATGAAGACAATCGCTGAACTCGTTGGCTCGCTCGTAGCAAAAAGCCAGAAACCGCTGCAGGATGCGGGGTGGCTCCTGAAGCTGCCCGAAGCCGACGTTATCAGCCATACAACCGCGCTGGTAAAGAGTCTTCCTGCTGGCTGGCACCCCCGCGTCCAGGACCTCCAGGGTAAAATGCTGGCCTGGCTGGAAGCAAAGCAGGCAGAAGCCGCAGCTGAGGACACCATCAGCGCGTTGCGCCAGAGCAGAACCGAAACGGAGCAGGCAAGCCAGGACAACCGGGCGCGCTTTCGTGAACTGCTTGAGCAGAACGGCGGCACCGTCACGCCGGAGATGAAGGCGCTGCGCGCGGAGTATCTGGAACAGCAGGAAACGGCATCAGACCTTTCCGGGTTGATTGCCGAAAAAGAAAAGCAGTTACCTGCTCTGGCCGACGCCACCGGACGCAAAGCCAATGCCTACGTGTTCTGCCACGAGGGCATCATGGACGAGCGTATCGACACGCTTATTGATGAATTTTTTATCGTCCATGGCGTTGAACTGAGCAGTCTGCTCAGGATGAAGTACAGCCAGTTTGAGCGGAATGGCTCAGTCTATGCGCCGGGCGTTATCGAAGGTGCAAACGATGCGGATACGCTGTATCGAAAATTTGCAGTGAACCTCATTGAAGAGTGGACGCATAAAAAACTGCCGCTGAAATTCCGGGATGACGTCATCAGCCTGACCGGCGCTTACCCGTTCAGAGGGGCCAGAACCGACCGGCGCAAGCGCAAAATTTTCTGAGCCAGAGAGATAACCCCTGACTGATGCCCGGCTACGCGCCGGGCTTTTTTGTGTCCGCTAATCACCGAAGGGGGCGTGCATGTCTATGCTGCATGAAAACGCATGAGTTTCAGACACCGCGGAACGGCGGGAAAGGCCAGCTGCGGCGCGGCGCTGAACCACTCATGCAGGCGCATGAAAACCGCTACATAAAGTGCGCAGGCGTGGCGGGGCTACGAGAGCGCGCAACGGGGATAAATGTTCAATCCTACCGCAAACTTAAAAAATGAGCCGGTAGGCAAATTTTATCTCGCTAAAAAAAGTATTCACATTAAGAAACGAGTGATGAAAAGACTGTAATCCTAACTAAAAAAGTTTCGGTCATATAGCTAACCTTCAGCTGCAGAAAGAGAAACATAAATCTAACTTAATCTATAAAAATAGTTACACACACCAAGAAAACAAATAAAACGCTTTAATTTCAAATGTTTATGTTTCATTAATGGATCTATTGCAAATCAAAACCACAACATATATATCTAAACATTATCAAGTTTATTTTATGGATGATCAGATGATTACTTATGATGAATATCAAAAAAAAGTAGCCGAAACTGATATACTGACTTCTAAAAGTTCTGGTTTTATTGCACTAGGCTTAGTTGGTGAAGTCGGTGATTTACTCAGTTTAATAAAAAAAGAGCAGAGAGACCTTTTCGTAATTGGTTCTCTCGAAGATCACTTACACGAAGAATTAGGTGATGTACTTTGGTATGTCACATGCCTCATTAACAGAGAGGGTTATGATATTAGAGAGATTGTTAGAAATTCATTTATAATAATAAAAGATGAATATTCACAATTAAATCCATTATCCTTGAAAAGTCTTAATGAGTTAGACATTTTGTCAGCATCTCATAAGCTTGATCTAAACGTTTTAGAAAGTTCATTAGATGTTGCAACTGCTTTATCATTACTTTTAACTCTTTATTCAGGTAAACAAGTTGAAAAGCATCAAGATAAATCCAAGGTAATTTCAATATTCCTCAGCAAGCTCATAATCTTTAGCCTATCTAAAAAATTATGTATTTCAAAAGCGATCATCTGTAATTTAAAAAAAATCGAAAGCAGATGGCCTCAAAAAGAGGTATATCCAGAACCATTTGATAAGTCTCATGAAGAATACGAGCGATTCCCCGATAAGATCAATTTCATTTTTAAGGAAATTGATCTTGGTGAGAAAAAATTTGTGATACAGCAATGCCAAGGTGTCAACATCGGTGATCGATTAACAGACAACAAAAAAGATAAAGATGATTATAGATTCCATGATGTTTTTCACATTTGCTTTGCGGTACATCTAGGTTGGTCACCTGTCTTAAGAGCATTGTTGCGCTTAAAACGGAAAAATATTTCATCTACAGATGAAAATCAAGATGGTGCAAGAGCAATTATAATTGAAGAAGGAGTATCGACTTTTGTTTTTAGTAGAGCATTAAATCAGTCTCTTTTTGAGAATGTTGAAAGGCTTGATTACGACCTGTTAAAATTCATTCAAGAATTTGTCAAAGGATATGAGGTTGAGAAGTGTAATCTCTGGCAATGGGAAAAGGCCATTATTGATGGCTACAAAATATTTCGCCAGATGAAAAAATCAAGAAAAGGCAAAGTAGTAGCCGATTTTGTTTCTCATACAGTCATCTTCGAAGAGATTTAAAGTGAAAGATAACGACAAATCAAAAAAAATTAGAACTTTCATAAATGAAATTAGAAAATTCTCATCTGAAAATGTTTTCAATCCATATAAAGATATATGTCAGAATCATGATACTCCAGAATCACCGATGTTAAGATTACTTAATCTCGAATTGTATTTGTTGGCTCATACCAGCATCAGACCCAAACAATTATGGGTTGGTAGGGACCTCGGCTACAGAGGCGGCAGAAGGACTGGTTTAGCCCTAACTGATGAACATCATCTACAACTTGCATCTGAGATTATCGGTCCAAGATTTTTTAATAAGAGTACTTACACAACGAGTGTTAAAGAGAGGACGGCAACAGAAATATGGAGTGTCATAAGTCATATTGAACATATCCCTTTTCTGTGGAACATATTCCCCTTTCACCCGTATGAAATAGGAAATCAAATGTCAAATAGGTGTCATACTAATAAAGAGTTTCTTACTTCTTCTTGTTTCATTTTAAATCTATTAAAAATATATGATTTCGAAAAAATACTCGCGCTTGGAAATGATGCATCTAAGAGGTTATCTGATTTAGGAATCATTCACGAAAAAATTAGACATCCAAGTTATGGAGGTCAGGGTGAGTTTAGGAAAAAAATATTCTTTCTTAACACTATTAAGACTTATCAATAGATAATTATATTTTATTAAAGTGGAGTTCAATAATGAGAAAAGCATGCGTAATTTTTATTAAAGAAACTGAACATATGCTGCCTGCGACCGAGCAGAAACTTCAGGATGATGGTTTTAGTATATGTTCTGTCAAATTAGAAGAGTCATGGAGTGAAGAAAAATTTACTCCAGCGGTAGCAGATTGTCA
Organism: Pantoea sp. AS142; assembly: GCF_037152305.1. Taxonomy (NCBI): domain Bacteria; kingdom Pseudomonadati; phylum Pseudomonadota; class Gammaproteobacteria; order Enterobacterales; family Erwiniaceae; genus Pantoea; species Pantoea sp. AS142. The sequence goes on from NZ_JBBCMO010000004.1 coordinate 22,002, forward strand.
GAGTAATGCTGATGTTTGCATCTTCCTATTAGATGATAAATGTAATGAATACCCCTCATTTGGCGGAGCTGTTGGAAGCGCAGCAGCGGATGGAAAAAACATAATTGGAGTTACAGAAAAAAAAGTAAAATTGCCTGCTATAATTGATGAAAAAGCAAATTCAGTAATTTCTATTCAAAGTGGAAAATTTCAAAATGCGGTGAAAGGTGAAAGCATATGGGAGGACTCAGATGGAAATAAACTTCCAAAAAGAAAAATTGAACGAGTAAAGTGCCAATGACAATAAAAATGTTCTCGTACAAAATAGTCCGAGATTATGGTTTTGCTCCTAATCCATTCCATGGATATTGTACATTAGCCACGTGCAAGCCACAAATCCGCAAGCATGCAAAGACTGGAGATTTAATATTAGGCTATGGCAGCAAAGGCATGGGGCATAATGAAGAATTAATTTACATTATGCGAGTTGATGAAAAACTAACATATCAACAGTATTGGGATGATGTCCGGTTTTATAACAAAAGACCTAATCTTTACAGCAATAAAATTAACGCCTATGGAGATAACATTTATCATCAAGATGAATTTAATAAATGGATACAGGTGGATTCGCATCATAGCTTAGAAGATGGAGCTTTGAACCAAGATAATTTAAATAGAGACACTTCAAGTCTGAATGTTTTGATTAGTCAAAACTTTATTTATTTTGGTTGCGATAGCATTCCCTCACCAACTTTTGAAGGGATTAGTGAAAATGCGTACCCTACGGGCAGAGGTTACAGAGTAAACTTTGGTCAGCCACTTATAAACAGTATGTCTCAGTGGCTTCTAAATCACCCTAAGAAAGGTTATGTTGGGCGCCCAATATCTTGGTAAAATAATTTGAAAACCCTGTCATACTTTTTAAAGTCACATACAGGGTTTATCCTACCAATTCTTACGTATTTACTCTGGCAAAATCATAGGGTGATATAGAATTATCGCTATTAGCCTCTAGAAAATTTGCCCACCATTGCACCATTAATCTCCGCTCATCAAGATGCTCCGATGTATGAATATATGCAGCACGAACACTATTTCGCTCTGAATGACTCATCTGTCGTTCTATGGCGTCCTCAGTCCATAATCCCGATTCACCTAGAGCACCACGCGCCATTGTTCTGAACCCATGTCCGCAGACCTCGGTCTTTGTGTCATACCCCATAGCACGCAAGGCATTGTTAATCGTATTTTCGCTCATAACTTTTTTGGGATCGTGATCGCCGGGAAAGAGCCTTTCGTTGTCGCCGCTTAATTGCTTCAACTTTTCCAACAAGGCTAAAACCTGACGGCTTAGCGGTACAAGATGTTCCTCTTTCATCTTCATACCACGGTGAGAGTAACGAACTCCTTCTATCTCTTTACGCTGTGCAGGAATTATCCACAAAGCTCTTTCAAAATCGAACTCATCCCACCTTGCAAAGCGCAACTCACTGGAACGTACAAAGGTCAGTAATGAAAGTTCGACGGCTATACGCGTCATGATACGCCCACGGTATGCGGCAAGGCGCTCAAGAAATTCAGGGAAACGGTTAAAAGGTAATGCGGGATAATGACGAGCTTTAACCGTAGAAAGTGCCCCAGCCATATCAACAGCGGGATTAGACTCAATATAATCATTTTGCACGGCATAGCGCATTATTGCAGTAACACGCTGCTGAAGACGCTGAGCGACATCATGCCTGCCACTGGCATCAACGGCCTTAACAGGTGCTAGCAGCTGGCTGGTTTTCAGCTTACGTACATCTGCTGAACCAATATGAGGAAAAATATACAGTTCGAGATAGCGCATGATCCTCGAACGATGGTCATCACTCCAGCGCTTGTTACTCGCGTGCCATTCGCGGGCGATCGTTTCAAAAGTATAAGCTCCCGCATTTTCAGCTTGGGCTTCTTTCTGTTCAGCTTTGGGGTCAATCCCCTGCCCTAACATCTTTTTAGCTTCGTCACGCTTAGCACGTGCCTCAGCAAGTGTTACTGTCGGCCAGACGCCAAAGGCAAGCCGGTCTTCTTTTTTGTCGGCTGGCCGTCGGTACTTCATACGCCAGTACTTTGATCCTTTAGTCGTGACCTCAAGATACAAACCGCCACCATCGGCCATTTTATAGTTTTTTTCTTTGGGCTTTGCAGTGTCGACCTGACGGGCATTCAGCTTCATTTTGGGGGCACATTTCTTATCGAAGTGGAAATGCCCCCAATTATGCCCCCACCGAGGTCTGGATTGCAACGGATGCGCTCGGACGACGCAGGATGATAAAATCAGGCCTAACATTGATTTTAAAGGTTTTTTTGGACTTCCCCGGACGGGGATGGAAAGGATACTGGTGCCGAAGGCCGGAATCGAACCGGCACGCCTCGCGGCGGTTGATTTTGAATCAACTGCGTCTACCGATTTCGCCACTTCGGCACTGAAGGGTATGCGGAAAACGTTGAGGATTATACCGTTACCCCCTGTTTCCGCAACCCTTATCCGCAGGCAAGTGTGCAACTGCTGAAAAAACCGTCTTTTGGGTTCTCCGGGACACAGCATCACCTCCTTGTTGAAGCTGCCTACGCCCCCCCTCACCTGCCGAAGCATTCACGTCAGCCATCATGTTTCACTGACATAACAAAGGCTCTAACCCGATACCGGCTTCACATCAGTCACCAGCGTGGGCAAATCCCAGGTACCCCCCGCATGGATATAACGACACATGCCGGTCCCGCCGTCATAGCTTTTGCGGAAAGCCTGACCACCCCATACCCAGCTTTCCTGGCTCATGCAGTCGCCGATGCCGCGGCCTTTCTGCACACTGGTTATCTCGCCCTTGTCGTAATCTGACCCGGAAATGGTCACCAGTTCAGGCTTGCCTTTCAGCTGATTATCAATGACCCAGTAGCCATATCCTTCGTTATAAGCAGCACGCCAGCAGAGCGCCGAAAGCAAAACGTGGCTGTCGTCGAGTGGCGTAAGCGTGAGCCCGTCGGTTTCCGGATCGCTGTTTTCTGCCGGTGAATAGAGGCTGTCGCACGTGTCATCGTCATTATGATTGACCGTTGCAAGCAGTCGGGTTTTCAGCGCGTCGCTCTCTGAGGCGGTCAGCAAACGGGGTTCGCCGCTGAGGGTTTTAGCCGCCTGAATAACCGGTGCAGGCACAGCTTTAGGCACGTTGCTTTCCGGCTTATTGCCCTTTTTGGTGAGCGCGCCTGGCGTGCCGATACGGCCCTGCAGGTCGTCCGCTTTCAGCAGCACGGCATATGCGCCCTCGCCTGAAAGCAGGAAAGGCTTGGTACCGCCTTTAAACTCGACTTTACCGCTGCCTTTGACGGCGCTGATTACCGCAGCGGTCTGACTGGCCGACATGCGCCAGTTGTCATCGGCCGCCACCAGATCGCCAGCTGATTTCCCGTCGATCCACAGCGTCAGCTTTTCCGCTGGTTCGCTGTCATCTTCGGTGTCGCCCAGCGTCACTTCTCCCACTGTCTCCGTTGCAGGTCCAGCGGCACGGGTGAGCAGGATGGAGCCGGAGGGATCCTCTTCTTTGGCATAACCCGCAATGCGGCAGGTCAGGGTGTTATCACAGGCAACTTCCCAGTCTTTGTGCTCAAGCGTTTTTCCGCTCTGGGCGGCCTGAGCCGACAGGGAAAGCGCCACCAGCATGAAAAGCATCGATTTACAATTCACTTTAATCCCTCAGGTTTTATTTCTGCCCGGCCTGCACAGATAGCGCCTGATTATATCGAAGAGGATTTGACGCCGTTATCCGTTTTTTTCTCTCTCCCCACAACGCAAAAGAGCCAACCTCACGGTTGGCCCCTTCTTGCATGCTCAGCATTGGGCATCAGTAATGCCCATCAGCGCCTGTCGTTGTCAGGATCAGCGCCTCAATGCGAATGGTCATGTAGCTTATGGTCCACCTTATCCTTCACCTGGCTGGCTTTATCACTCACCTTTTCAGTCAGGCTCTCTTTGTGGTCACGGTTATGCGCCCCTGGTGACTGCGTGCCTGCTGCGGCGGTCGCAGGTTTTACCCCAGCAGTTGTACCCGGCAGATCGCGCTCCAGTCCACTGCGTGCATGGTCGATATCCACTTCCTGACGACGCACCGTGTCATTTATCGTCTCGGTACGATCGCTGCCGTCGGTACGCACCACCACTTCTTCTTTCACGTGGGTCGTTTTGTTGATCACTGGCTGCTCATGCGTCTCAGCGACCTCGACGGTTTTCTCTGACCAGTCCACTTCACCGGCCAGCGCGGGTTCATTCACCGAACGGCGGAAGATGTCAGCGTGCTGCTCATGCAGCGAGATATCTTCAGATACGGTATCGGTCACCGTATATCGGCGAACGCGAGTGGAGCCTTCGCTCACCAGACGTTTACCCACTTCCACCTGTTCTTCAGCCAGACGCAGAATATCCGCTTCGCTCTCATCACCGGTCAGTGAAGTTCGTCGCGGTTCAACCTGACGGTCATTGGTTTCACCGGCAAACTGCTTGCCTGCGGTGGTCGGGTTGATCCCCGGCGCGGCTGTTGAAGCATTATCAACCGAGCTTTGCATACGTGACGGTACGTCCACCGAGTCATGCGAATGGAGAATGGTCATGGCACGGGCCAGCTTCTCCTCCTCGGTACGGAGGGTCAGCACCACGCCGCCCTTGTCCATCGCTCTGGTGTAAACAGCTGCGTGCTCTTTATCAACAGCGTGACCAAACAGACGCTGCCAGATGCTTGGATGACGGATAGAGTGTCCTTCCTGCTGCAAACGTTCTCCACTGATAAGACTGATGTCCCGATCAGAAAAGCCTGCTTTCACGAGATTTCTTTTCGCGGCCTCTGCCTGATGTGCAGAATCGAACAGTGTTACGATTTTTTCCTGTGCCATGATAGGTTCCTCTCTGTTAGCTAATTTGATCGTCATCTCTCTCAACTTTCACCTGCTGCTCACGTCGGGTCACCACTTCCTGAAAAGGAACGTTTTCCTGCACTTTTCGGATGTGGATCTCCTCTTTAAGCACCAGCTTTCTGACGATTTGGATTTCTTCCTCTACTACCGGGACAATCAGTACACCGTTCTCTTCCCTGATGTCGGGCATCATTTCAATGGGCTGCGCTTTCGCTACATGCTCAACCTCAACCTTCTCCCGGTTAAGCAGCGTACTGATGACCTCGTCATGTTCAGTTGTAGAACGGGTAACGCGGACATGTCCATCCACAATCTTTTGCTTCGTCAGGGCTATTTTCTCTTCCGCGAGTTTAAGCGTGACCTCTGCATTATTATTGTGCTCTGGCTGTCCAGCCATAATATCGCTCCCGTTAAATTAAATATCTGCCACAACTGCCTGACACAGTGATTAAGCATGAACACTCTCGCGGATTTCGCAAGCCGGAATAATAAAAAACTCCGCTAGCTCAATTTAATTACGGCACAGAAAACCGCATCAAAAACCAGTGACCAGGCTTAAATGCACGCTGCGCTAAAAATAAAAATAACCTGAAATACATGAAGTTATAAACAAGTAATTTCCCATGTAAATATTACCAAGCCAGACGCAATCACTTATAAAACACTCTATAAGAAAAGCGGTAACTTTTATTTAAACCAGGACAATTCCTGATAAATGCCGCAAGGATATTAAATAATATTTCAGCAGAGCGTGCTTATTACTGACTATAGAAAATTACCTCACGAAATAATAACACCCACACGCATCTGAATATTTCATCGTCTCTATTGCAGAATATTCCCAAAGCGCTATTGAAAGCGCTATTTAAGGAAGAAACTCAGGAACTTTCTGCTATTTAGCCTTTCTTAGCAAAACTGAATAAGCACATACCGAGGTTGAAATGAAAAAAGCACAACGCAGTGCGTGGGGATGGGGACTGGCGGCACTTCTGGTGGCAGGCAGTGCATCAGCGGCAAGCTGGCAGGATCAGCTGAGCAGTGCAGCATCGCAGCTCAGCCAGCAAAACACTGGTAGCACCACCAGTACCACCCAGCAGAATGGCGGCATGTCGCTCTCTTCTATTACCAGCCTGCTGGGCGGCGGCGACAAAGCGGTCAGCGCTAACAGCATGACCAACGCGGCCGGTGTGATGCAGTACTGCGTCGAACACAACGTGGTGAAAAACAATGTGCAGTCGGTTAAAGATCAGGTGCTGAGTAAGCTCGGTCTGAATACCACGACCGCCCAGGAACAGAAAACCGATTATACCCAGGGCGTAGCAGGATTGCTGAATACCGGTAATGGCCAGCAGCTCAATCTGCAAAGCCTGAGCAACTCACCAATGGGTGAGAAGCTGAAAACCAAAGCCTGTGACGTAGTACTAAAGCAGGGCAAAAACTTTATCTCCTAATCTGCTTCCCTTCTCTCTCCCCTCTCTGCTCAGAGGGGAGTATTAAACGCCCTCATGCTGTGACGCCTGACATTCCCTTCACCTGGGGTTGAGCGCTATAGTGTTGTTTTGATTTCTACAGGACAGCACGCATGAAAGGCATCAACATCGCACTTTACTTCGACCCCGACCAGATTCAGGCCTGCGTTCATGAACAAGACGACAGCTATCTCAGCAAAAAATTCGAGTATGACGACGGCGTTATTGAAGAGATCTATCAGTGGCTGGAGCAGTACGAACCCAAACGCACCCATATCTGCCTGATTGAAAATGAAACTGCCGAGTTGCTGGCCGATGAACTGGTCGACAGCGGCTTTCGCGTCCATCAGGTCACCATGCATCAGCTGCTGAGCTGGTTCGCCTCTGAACCGCCTTCCACGCCAGACGGTACACCGATGCGCGCCATGCTGCGCTTCCTGGAAGATGAACATCCGCGCGAATATGAGTCGCGCACGCCGCAGACCGAAGCGCTGATGGAGATGTTCGACGAGCTGGACGCGCTGGAGATGGTCGATGACGCCGACGACGAAGACGCGCTACCAGGGGATCTGCTGCGCGCTATGAAGAAGCACAAAATCACCGCCAGCGCCGCGGCCCAGCGTCTGCTGCCGGACGTCAATGAGCGTATCCGTGAGCATCTGATGCAGTATCCCGAACTGATGACGCCGGAAATCCTGCAGGACTTCTTCCCGGAGTTGCTTGAGGCGCTGGAGCGCCCGAAACACTAATCGGGGAGATCGGACATGCTGGAACTGATTAAAGCGATTGGTCTGGGGCTGGTCGTCATCCTGCCGCTCGCCAATCCGCTCACCACCGTGGCGCTGTTTTTAGGCCTGGCGGGTGAGATGAACTTCCAGGAACGCAACCGGCAGGCGCGCCAGGCTTCTATCTATGTTTTCGCCATCATGATGGTGGCGTGGTACGCGGGCAGCGCGGTGCTGAACACCTTCGGCATCTCCATTCCTGGCCTGCGTATGGCGGGCGGCCTGATTGTCGCCTTTATCGGGTTCCGGATGCTGTTCCCGGCGAAGCCTGCGGGTCATTCGGTTGAGGCAAAACATAAACTGGATGAGCTGGATGGCGCCAAAGAGCCAGTGAATATCGCCTTTGTGCCGCTGGCGATGCCGAGCACGGCCGGGCCGGGTACGATTGCGATGATCATCTCTTCCGCCTCGACGGTAAAAAGTGGCGTCGATTTTCCCGCCTGGGTGATCAGTGTTGCGCCAGTGCTGACCTTCCTGCTGGTGAGCCTGATTTTGTGGATCTCGCTGCGCAGTTCAGGTGCCATCATGAAGCTGGTCGGTAAAAGCGGCATTGAGGCGATCTCGCGTCTCATGGGATTTTTACTGGTCTGCATGGGCGTGCAGTTTATCATTAACGGCGTGCTGGAAGTGGCGCACACCTTTTAAATAAAAAAGAGGAGCGCATGCGCTCCTCCTCTCTTTTGCTGAGTCGATCCAGCCGGCAACGGGTCGATTTACTTCAGCGTTTTCCGCACCTCAGCTACCTGATCTTTACTCACCGCCGGAGCGCTGTTGCTCCAGCCCTGGCGAATAAAGGTGGCCAGTTCCGCCACCTCATCGTCGCTCAGACGCTGACCAAAGCCCGGCATCACCAGTGTAGAGGGGGCTTTTTCGGTCGAAGGCTGCTGTGCGCCTGCGAGGATAGTGTGGATCAGCCCGGTTGGATCGTTGGCATTGACGATGGTTGCCCCATCCAGCTCAGGGAAGATCCCTGGTGCGCCTTTGCCGGTCACAAAGTGACAGGCACCACAGTTATCCAGATAGAGCCGCTCGCCTTCGCTGAGGTTCTTCGCCGCGGTGAGTTTCGCTTCGGTTGCCTGTTGCGCCTTCACATCGTAAGCCTGCAGCGGCGGGTTACCGCCCAGAAACTTCAGGTAAGCTGCGATGGCTTTGAGATCGGCGTCGGTCATGTGTGAGCTGCTGTGCTCAATCACCGAGGTCATCTCGCCGCCCACCGCCGCTTTATCGTTACGACCGGTCTGCAGGTAGTCCACCACCTCCTGCTCGCTCCAGCGTGGCAGGCCACGCAGTGATGGCACATCCCAGTTGTTCAGGCTGCCGCCTGCCAGGAATTTATCGTCACCGCTATCCAGTGCTTTCTCGTTCATGCCCAGACCGCGCGGCGTATGACAGCTGCCGCAGTGACCGAGACTCTCCACGATATAGGCACCGCGGTTGATTTCGGCTGATGCCCCACCAATCGGCTGGAACGGCTTATCGGACGCGAACGCCCAGTTCCAGAACCGCATGCCCCAGCGCTGGCTGAACGGGAAGCTCAGATCGGTTTCCGGTGGCTGTTCCGCGCTTGGCTGCACGCCTTTCATAAAGTAGACGTAAAGCGCGTGGATATCGGCATCGCTGATTTTGGCGTAATCAGGGTACGGCATCGCCGGATAAAGATGCGAACCGTCCGGTAATACCCCTTTGCGCACCGCGTCAGCGAACTGCTGCTCGCTGTAGTTGCCGATGCCGTGTTGCTTATCGGGCGTGATGTTGGTGGAGAAGATGGTGCCGAGGTTCGACTCAATCGCCAGTCCACCCGAATAGGCCGGTTTGCCGGGCAGTGAGTGGCACGCCATGCAATCGCCCAGCCGCGAGAGATATTCGCCCTGCTTGATCAGTTGCGCTTCATCTTCGGCGTGAGCCGGCAGCACAAATCCGCTGGCGAACAGCACCGCGTTGGCGAACATAAAAGACTTCAGTTTCAGCTTATTCATGCGCTTATGCCTGTACCAGTGGGCCGGGATTTTTCAGATACTGATCTTTAATCGCCTGTGCCGCCATCAGGGTAATCGCACCGATGGTATCGGTTGGGTTCGCCTGGAAGTTCTGCGGGAAAGCATTGCCGCCCGGCACAAAGACGTTATGCACATCCCAGCTCTGCAGATATTTGTTCAGCGCCGAGGTTTTCGGGTTATCGCCCATCACCGCGCCGCCCACGTTGTGGGTAGAGACATATTTGGTCAGGTCAAAGTCCGCGCCCATCGGCAGGAAGCTCATGCTCATGCTGTCCGGGTTCAGCTCTTTGGCGATGTTGCCGACGATGCCCTTAAGATGCTGCTGCAGCTTCAGCTCATTCTCTTTCCAGTTAAATGTCATACGCAGCAGTGGCAAGCCACGATGATCGTGGTAGTTCGGATCGAGATCCAGATAGATGTCGCGGTAAGACTGGCAGGTAGTGGTGATGCTGATCTTCATCGAATGACCGTACCACTCTTCCAGACCTTCCTTGTAGCCCATGCCCCAGGTCGGCGTGCCTTTTGGCAGCGCGGTGCTGATCGGCGTACCGGTCGCCTGCGAACTGTGGATCTTCGCGCCGCCCAGGAAGCCGAGTGAAGGACCGTCGACGTTGCCTGGCGAGATATCGTTAAACATCTGGCCGGTCGCGCCCGCGGTGGCATACGGGTTGAAATTCTTATCTTTAAAGAACAGCGTTGCGCCGCCGTTCGACAGGAACGCGTAGTTACGGCCAATCACGCCCTCTTCGGTAATCGGGTTGTAAGGCTTGCCGATCCCGGAGAGCAGCATCAGGCGCACGTTGTAGAGCTGGAAGCTGCTCAGCACCACGATTTTCGCGGGCTGGAAGCACTCGTTGCCCTGTGCATCGATGTAGATTACCCCTTTGGCGGTTTTCTTATCATCGTTCAGCACCACCTTGATCACTTCCGCATTCACTTCATAAGAGAAGTTCGGCATGCGCTTCAGCGAATCCATTACTGCGGTCTGCGGCGACGCTTTGGAGTAGTTCAGGCAGGGATATTTGCTGCAATAACCGCAGTAGTTGCACGGGGCGATCTGGTTGCCGTACGGGTTTTTCCACGCGCGCGATACACAGGCTGACGGGTTCGGGAACGGGTGGTAGCCGAGTTTAGTTGCCACCTCTTTGAACATCACGTTGTTCAGCGTGTCATCCAGCGCAGGCAGCGGATAAGGCTCGGAACGCGGGCCTTCGAACGGGTCGCCGCCTTCCAGGATTTTACCGCGCAGGTTGCCGGTATTGCCGGACTGGCCGCAAATCAGTTCGAATTTGTAGTAATACGGTTCGATCTCTTCCCAACTGAACGGGAAGTCCATTACCCGCATATCATCCTGCAGAATGCCCGGCTTGTAAGCCTCATCGACATAGCTCTTGAGTTTGATATCGGTTGGCGTCGGACGGATCAGGACCGCTGTCCAGTGCAGGCCGGAACCGCCTACGCCAGTGCCCGGTGCAAATGCGCCCCATTTACGGGTCGGCAATGCCGTCTGGCTGCTGTTGTAGCGAACCGTAACCGCTACTTCGGCGGGCGTCGCAAACACTTTATCGCGCACCGCATAGGCGTATTCATCCGCCGGTTTCGGGTAGGCGAACTCGTCATAATCACGATCGCCGCCGCGCTCCAGGGCGCGCACGTCCAGACCAGCCAGTGCCAGCTCGATGCTCATCAGCGAGCCTGCCCAGCCGAGGCCGCAGACCACGACGTCGACTTCTTTTTTAGTAACCTGTGCCATGATAATCCTGTTTCAAATACCTGATGTGGAAGCGCCTTATGCGCGTTCACCTTTGATGCTGACCGGACCCAGCGGATAAGGAACGTTGTGCTGTTTCACCCATTCGGTGAAGCTGGCACGCGCGCCCGGGAACCCGATGGCGATCCAGGCTTTCATGCCTTTATTGCCGCCGTACATCGGGTCGGCCAGGTAGCCATGCTTGGTATCTGAAAGCAGCTGGCTGAAGAAATGAGAAGGCTTAAGATCGGCTTCGCCCAGCGCGACAAAGTCGATCTCGTTTTTGTTAACCTGGGTCAGCACCGCATCTTTCTCTGCCAGCGTCAGCGCATGAAACGCTTTCTGATGCGTGTTCTGCGACCACTGATTAATCAGCCGGATAGCGGTCTGATACATCTGCTGAGGGCGGAACGGGATCTGATAACCCAGGGTGGCGGGAGCCTGAGTATTGAACGGCCCCTGCATATAGATTTCGCTGCCGAACGATTCGCTGTGCAGCTGCTGATCGATAAAGATCGGCACGTTGGTTTCCAGCGCGCCTGGCGCTTTGCCTTTACCGCCCGCCGGAATCAGACGGTCGGTGGCAGCCAGAATGAACTGCCACTCATCGGCACTGAAAAAGATCGGGGTGTAATCGGCTAACTCGGGTGCGGCCATTTCTGCAGCCTGTGCCGCAGTCATGCCCTTAAAGACCAGTTCACTTAATGGCAACGCCAGCAGTGAACCGAGCAAAAATTTACGCCTGGTGGTGGGTTTTTCTAAAAGCATATCCGCACGACTCTCATCTGCTAAATACCCGTTTTATTTGTTATGGCGCTGAAAGGCTGGTCGCGACAGATTACGTATCGCCGAAATTAACGCGCACAGCACAGACCACAGCAGAACGTACAACGGCGGGTAGAATTATTATGGGTGACAAACAGAACATATCGGTTAATAACCTGGCAATATTAGGGATATAGATATGTCTGAATGTAAAAATTGAATTTAAAGTGTGTCGCAGTAAAAATTCATCATGACGTTGCGGAGAGGTTACAGCAAGGTAAAAGAATTACAGCCCGGAAAACGGAGATAAAACCGCATAAACATCGGGTGTTTAGCTATTTTAACGCAGGAGTAAGGGGTATTATTTTCGCCATGTCATCATCACGCTGAATAACCGATAAAAAAATATCATACTTCCATACAAGTGAATCATCCTCATTGATAACACTATAGTGACTTTGATAGCCATACAATCAGACCCTGCGCAATTTGTGATCGTCTGAGGAAAACCCTCCTTATTTTTTCCAGCGTAAAAGTAACAGCAAAATAATTACTTACCGTCACTATCTTGTTTATCTCTTTGCCTGAATAGCTACGCTAATAATTGTGCAAAGCTCATAACAAACCCGCATTTGGAGATTATCCGACGCCCGATAGAGTAGAGCGAACAACAACTCAGGATAACTCTCGATGCGCAAAACACTCTTGTCACTGTTTACTGCTCTGGCACTGGTTCACCCGGCACACGCCGCCACGCCTGCCGATACGCTGGTAATTGCCGTTCCGCTTGATGGCATCATCAGTTTCGATCCGGCGGAAAGTTTTGAAACGGTCAGCAGCAGCAGCCTGCGCAATATCTACCAGACGCTACTGGAGCCGAATCATCAGAATCCTCAGCAGCTCTCCCCACTGGCTGCCTCGCGCTGGCAGGCCGGCAAAACACCCCACAGTCTGGTATTTGACCTCAACCCGCAGGCCCGCTTCGCCAGCGGCAATCCACTGACTGCTCAGGATGTGGTGTTTTCATTAACCCGCGCGGTCAAACTTAACAAAGCGCCCTCTTTTATCCTGGGTGAATTTGGCTGGACGCCGGAAAATATCGATCAGCAGTTTACCGTGATCAACGACCACCAGCTTGAGCTGCGCTGGCCAGCAGAGATCGGCAGCGATCTGGCGCTACGCCTGCTGACCGCGCCAGTTGCCTCCATCGTCGACAGCAAGCTGGCACAGCAGCACGCCAGCAACAACGATTACGGCAATAGCTGGCTGAAAGTGCACTCCGCGGGCAGTGCCGCCTATGCCATCAAACAGTTTGTGCCGCTGCAGGCGCTGGTACTGGAGGCCAATCCCACTAGCAGCCAGAAGCCGCACCTGAAGCGGGTATTGCTCAAGGGTGTAGCCGACCCGGGTAGCCGCCGTCTGCTGATTCAACAGGGTGATGTGGATGTCGCTTATCAACTCGGCCCGGATCAAATTGCCGCCCTGAAAGATACCGCCAATGTGCGTATTGATGCCTTCCCGTCCAGCCTGGTTTACTACCTGGGCTTTAACACCCAAAGCCCGCAGCAACCGGCGCTGGGGAATCCGGCACTGTGGCAGGCAGCACGCTGGCTGGTTGACTATGACAGCCTGGCGAACCAGCTGCTGAAAGGTCAGTACCGCATCCATCAGAGTTTCCTGCCGGACGGTTTCGATGGTGCGCTGAACACGACGCCGTTCCATTACGATTTGAAAAAGGCGCAGGCGATTTTGCAAAAAGGTGGCATCAAGCCCGGAACCCATATCGCGCTGACCGTGGTGAACCAGCCACCTTATATCGACGTGGCGCAGGCGCTACAAGCCAGCTTTGCCAAAGCGGATGTACAGCTCGATATCCAGCCGGTGGCAGAATCGGCGTTGTGGAGTAAAATGCGCAGCCGTAACTTCCAGGCAATATTCTCTTACTGGGGCGCGGACTACATCGATCCCAACACTAACGCCAGCACTTTTGCATCTAACGTTCCGGGTGGCGGCAAAACCCTGGCCTGGCGCGTCGGCTGGTCTATCCCGGAACTCAGCGCAGAGACCCGCGTCGCTGCCGGTGAAAGCGATGCTGTGAAACGTCGCAGCCGCTACGCAGAGCTGCAAACCCGCGTCCAGCAGGATTCACCGTTTGTCCTGCTGTTACAGGGCGCGTCCCAGGTGGCGGTGCGCAGCAACCTCAGTCACCTGCAACAGGGCATTGGCGTCAGCCTGCTCAATTTCGAAGAAGTGCAGAAGTAAATCTCGGTTTTCAGGCCGCTGCTCTGTGGGCAGCGGCCGCGTTTTTGATGAATTGTTCTCCTCTTGTCTGTCTCCCACTTGCTATTCTTCAGGCATAACCCAATGCCTGAGAGTGGAAATCATGACTTTCCCGCTATTGATTGCCCGTACGCCAGATGTCGAACTTCATCTGTTGCCGCAAATGGCGAACCGCCACGGCTTAATCACCGGTGCAACCGGCACCGGTAAAACTGTCACGCTGCAGAAGCTGGCCGAATCGTTCTCCGCCAGTGGCGTGCCGGTCTTTATGGCTGACGTTAAGGGCGATTTGACCGGCGTGGCGATGGCGGGCCAGTCCAGCGAGAAGCTACAGGAGAGGCTGGCAAAAATCGGCGTCACCGACTGGCAGCCGCAAAGCAATCCGGTGGTGCTGTGGGATATCTTCGGTGAAAGAGGGCATCCGGTGCGCGCCACCGTCTCTGATCTCGGTCCGCTGCTACTGGCGCGGTTACTGAACCTGAATGAGGTGCAGAGCGGCGTGCTGCAGATTATTTTCCGCATTGCCGATGACCAGGGTTTGCTGCTGCTGGACGTCAAAGATCTGCGCGCCATGACGCAGTACATCGGTGACAACGCCAAAAGCTTCCAGACCCATTACGGCAACATCAACAGCGCTTCGGTCGGTGCGATCCAGCGCGGATTACTGACGCTGGAGCAACAGGGCGCGGAACACTTCTTTGGTGAACCGATGCTGGATATCGCCGACTGGATGCGCGTCGACAGTAACGGCAAAGGTGTGATCAACATCCTCTCCGCCGAAAAGCTCTACCAGATGCCGAAACTCTATGCCACCAGCCTGCTGTGGCTGCTGTCGGAGCTTTATGAACATCTGCCGGAAGCGGGCGATCTCGATCAGCCAAAGCTGGTCTTCTTCTTTGATGAGGCGCATCTGCTGTTTACCGACGCGCCGCCGGTGCTGCTGGAAAAAATAGAACAGGTGATGCGGCTGATCCGCTCCAAAGGGGTCGGCGTCTGGTTCGTCACCCAGAACCCGGCGGATATTCCCGATCGGGTGCTGGGCCAGCTCGGCAACCGCATCCAGCACGCCCTGCGCGCCTTCACCCCCAAAGATCAGAAGGTGGTGAAAACCGCAGCCGATACCCTGCGCGCTAATCCGGCCTTTAAAAGCGTCGAAGCAATTCAGACGCTGGGCACCGGCGAAGCGCTGATCTCCTTGCTGGATGCCAAAGGCAGCCCGTCGGTAGTGGAACGCGCCATGGTGATTGCGCCCGGCTCACGCATGGGTCCGGTTACAGGCGATGAACGCAACGGCCTGATCAACCATTCAATGCTGTATGGCAAATATGACACCGGAATCGATCGCGAATCGGCATTTGAACGGCTGCAAAACGGGTTTCAGGCCGCCAGCGATCAGGCCGGTGCGCCTCCAGCGAAAGGTGAGAACGTGGCAGTGGATAATGGCATTCTCGGTGGCCTCAAAGAGATCCTGTTTGGCCGGACCGGCCCGCGCGGTGGCAGGCACGACGGTATGGTGCAGACCATGGCGAAAAGTGCCACCCGCCAGATCACCAATCAAATCATCCGTGGCGTACTCGGCAGCCTGCTGGGTGGTCGTCGCCGATGAACCAGGCTCTCTGCTAAGATCAGGATATGGATAAACAACACGAACTGAAACGGACAAAACGTCTGGCGCTGCTGTTACTGCTGCTCGCCGCCGCGACTTTTATTGTCACCCTTTTTCTGCCGCCCGGCTTCTGGGTCAGCGGCGTCAAAGCAATAGCGGAAGCCGCGATGGTCGGCGCGCTGGCGGACTGGTTTGCCGTGGTGGCGCTGTTCCGGCGCGTGCCGGTGCCCTTTATCTCGCGCCATACCGCCATCATTCCGCGCAACAAAGATCGTATCGGGGAAAACCTCGGGCGCTTTGTGCAGGAGAAGTTTCTTGATACCGACTCGCTGCTGAATCTGATTCGCCGTCACGATCCCTCAAACCTGCTGGCACAGTGGCTGAATGCGCCGGGCAATGCCGACCGCGTTGGCCGCCATCTGCTCCAGGTCATGCGCGGCTTCCTTGACCTCACTGATGACGCACGGATCCAGACCTTTATGCGCCGCGCGGTGCATCGTGCGATTGATAAGGTCGATCTCAGTCAGACCAGCGCCCTGCTGCTGGAGAGTTTGACGAAAAACAACCGTCATCAGGCGCTACTGGACGCGGCAATCGAGCAGCTACTGAAACTGCTGCATAAGCCCACTACCCGCGAGTTTATTGCCCTGCAGCTGGTGCGCTGGCTGAAACGCGAGCATCCAATCAAAGCCAAAATGTTGCCGACTGAATGGCTGGGCGAACACAGCGCCGAGCTGGTGGCGAACGCGGTCGATTCGCTGCTGGATGATGTGTCGCTGGATCAGGGCCATGAGCTGCGCCTTGGCTTTAACCGGGCGGTAGACAAGCTAATCGTTAAGTTGCAGAACGACCCGGAAATGGCCGAGCGCGCCGAGGAGATTAAAGGCTGGCTGAAAGAGGATGCGTCGTTTAACCGCTACATCGGTGAGCTGTGGAATGACATGCGTAACTGGCTCAAGGCGGATCTTAGCAGTGATGATTCCCAGGTGCAGGAGAAAGTACGCGGTGCGGCATTATGGCTGGGCGAAACCCTGGCGGCCGACCCGGCGCTGCGTGACTCCATGAACCAGCATCTGGAACAGGCCGCGCGCAGCGTTGCGCCGGAGTTTGCCAGCTTTTTGACGCGTCACATCAGCGACACCGTGAAGAGCTGGGATGCGCGCGACATGTCGCAGCAGATCGAACTCAATATCGGCAAAGACCTGCAGTTCATCCGCATCAACGGCACGCTGGTCGGCGGCACCATCGGGCTGATTCTCTATCTGCTCTCGCAGATTCCGGCAGCGCTGCCGATGGTGAAAGGCTGGCTGGTCTGAGCCAGGTGCGGCATGTTGTGCGCCGCACTTTACGGGGCTGACGTAAACAAAAAACCTCGCCTCACCCGCGGGTTTTTTTGTTGTCTGCGCCAGGTAATAAACGGCGGCTACGCTTGATCCAGCGCAACCTGCGCCACGGCCATAAAATGTTTTACCCTGTCCCGATCCACATCGTTCCACCAGACGCCATCCACCTTGAGCGCGCTGGCCACAATCACGGCCTGGGTACGCGCCAGAATCTGGCAGACGTTGACGGGCGTAACGCCCGAACCCACCAGCAGCGGTAAGGCGGTGGCGGCACGGATCTCGTCGATTTCGTCCAGCGTAGCGCTGTCACCGGTGCGCTGTCCGGTGGCAATAACTGCATCGGCTTCAAAAAAATCGACATCGCGGGTCAGTTCCTGAATGGAGCGGTCGGCCACAATCGCATGGCTGCCGTGTTTAACGTGGCTGTCGGCGAACACCCTGATATGTTCGGCGCGCAGCTGGCTTCGGTAGCGCAGCGCTTTCGCGGCTGCCCCTTCAATAAAACCTTCGTTGGCGATATAAGCGTTAGCCCATTGATTAACGCGGATAAAATCCGCCCCGCCCGCCAGCGCGGTAGCAAAAGCGGGTAATGCTGCGTTTGCCAGCACGTTAATGCCCAGCGGCACGCCGAAACGTTCGCGCACTTTTTCCGTAATCACCGCCATTAGCGCCGGCGTTTCCGGGCCAATATCTTCAGGTTTTGAAAAAGGAATATCACCATGATTTTCCACAATCAGACCGTGAACGCCGCCGAGAATATAATTTTCTGCGTCACGTAATGCGCGATCAATTATCGCGCTGACGGGTTTGCCGCGATATTTTGGCGACCCCGGAAAGGGGTCACAGTGAATGACGCCAATAACAGCTTTAGGACGGGAAAATATCGCTTGTATTGCATCAATTTTTTCTGCTGAGATAGCAACCATCGTTTCTTTATCCTGTTCAGGAAAACACTATGCGTGTTTATGTGGCTGGTAATATTACTGTTGATGAAACCTGGTCTGTTTCAGATATTCCGGCTAAGGGTGCCTCTGTTCATGGTTATCAACGTTCGCAGGATATCGGCGGTAAAGGCGCGAATCAGGCGATAATTTTATCCCGTTGCGGCATTGAGACGTATTTAATTGCCGCGACCGGTCATGACAGCAATGGAAAATGGATCCGTCAGCAGCTCATGAACGAGCCAGTGACGTTACTCCCCACCCAACCCCTTACTGCGTTGAGCGACACCTCGCTTATTCTGCACAGCGCTGATGGCGATAATGCCATTATTACCAGTACAACGGCGGCAGATGCGCTGGATATCCATACACTTAGCCACCATCTTGCCGGCGCGCGTCCGGGCGATCTGCTCGTGCAGCAGGGCAATTTCTCGCCCGAGAAAACCCATGCGCTATTTAGCCTGGCCAAATCCCTTGGCCTTATCACCGTCTTCAACCCCTCGCCAGTGCACGTCGGTTTTGTCTCGTGCTGGCCGCTGGTGGATATTGCGGTGGTGAATCAGCACGAAGCGCAACAATTGCAACCCCGCGCGGTTAAAACGGTAGTGATCACGCTCGGCAGCGCAGGTGCCTGGCTGACTCAGGGCGACCAGCGAACATTTTCCCCGGCGCAACCCGCCAATGCCGTAGATACCACCGGCGCAGGTGATACTTTTCTTGCCGTGATGCTGGCTTCGGCGACCCTGCGTGGGGGTGGAGTTGATAAGTTAGCACTTACTCACGCCAGTCATGCCGCTGCGCTGACCGTCAGCCGTCATGGGACACTTCAGGCCTTCCCCACCGCAGAGGAACTCGCCGCGCTGCTCCATACAGGCGGCGAGTCAGCGATTACTTAAACATCGCGCGGTAGCTGTCCACGTTGGCTTTGGTTACCACCGTGGCCGGCACCAGAATGGTTTTTGACACGGTTTTGCCCGACGTAAGCGCGTTCAGGGCTTTTACCGCTTCTTCACCCATCTTTTTCGGATCCTGCTGCAGCACGGCCGTGACATAACCGCCATCAATGCCGCTAATGGCTTTTGACGTCAGATCCCAGCCAAAGACTTTGATGTCCTTCTGACGCCCCTGGTTTTCAACGGCAGCAATCGCACCCAGCAGTGCCGGTTCACCGGTCGCATAGATGGCGGTTAAATCCGGGTTACCGGTGATCAGGTTTTCTGCCGCCGTCATCGCGCTATCCTGCACGTTCTGGCCATCAACCACGTCCGCCACGGTGATGCCCGGATTGCTCTTAATGGTTTCTTCAAACCCTTTCTGACGCTGGTTCTGCACGGCCGAATTCAGCGCGCCCACGATGCCCAGTCGTGCTTTGCCACCCCCATTTTTCGCCACGTAGTCGACAAAATATTTACCAATAATTTTGCCGCCCTCCAGGTTATCCACGCCCACCTGTGCTGCCTGAGGGCCCGCCGGTAATACCGAATCAATCGCAATCACCGGTATTTTAGCGGCGGCCGCTTCTTTTATGGCTGGCATAATACCGTTGACGTCAATCGCGTCCACCATAATGCCCTTCACGCCCTGTTGAATATAATTTTCGATCGCATCGTTTTGCGACACGGGATTATCGTTGGCATTAAAGATCACTAAATTTTTACCGCTGGCTTTCGCTGCTTCCTGTGCACCCTTATTCATCTGATTAAAAAACAGGGCCTGCTGATTAATCTGAACCAGCGCGTAGGTGGTGGCGGCTTGCGCCAGTGAAAATAAAGAACCCGCAGACAGTAAGCCGGTTGCCAGCGCAACAGCACGCAGTTTTCTGGTGTTAAATGCCATCATCTTAAAATTCCTCGTCGGGAATGAGCGATAACCAGTCGATCTCCGCATCGAAATGCAGAGGGATTATTGTTGGCGGGCAAATATCGTAGAAATGGCTGCTTCAGCCAGGACCTGAATAATCGACTTTCTGCACACCGTCCATTATGGTGCACGTGTGAAAGGGATTAATCGGGTTGGGGAGTGACTCCCGGGTAATGCGGTAAACTGCCTTTAACATTCGCTTCTGGCTAAATTTTGTCAAGCGATTATTTTATCGTCAGCGGTCATGCAAAAAACTGTATTCGCTGCGCGCAACTGTGTTACTGATAGCTTATTCCGGGCAAGATGGCAGGTGATATGAGTAAAAAACGGGTGCTGTTATCCGATGTTGCAGCGCTGGCCGGACTGTCAAAAGCGACCGTATCCCGCTATATGAATCAAAGTATTATGCTGCCACAAGAGACGATTGACCGCATCGAAGCGGCGATTCGTCAACTGGATTATCGCGGTAACAGCCTGGCACGCCGCCTGAGCAAGGGCGGCAGCGAAACCCTGGGGCTGGTGCTGCCCGATATCACCAATCCCTTCTTTGCCGAACTGGCAGATGCCGCCGAAGAAGCCGCCTCTGCCCATGGCTACAGCCTGGTGCTGTGCATTACCCGAAACCATCCAGACAAAGAGAGTCAGTTTATCCGCTGGCTGGATACCTGCCAGGTGGACGGCCTGCTGTTTACCACCAACCATCCTGATAACGGCCTGTTACGCAAAGAAATTAACCGCCACCAGCGCATCGTGCTGCTGGATGAGGACATTCCTGGTAGCGTGGTGCCCAAGATCTTTGCCGACAATGTTCAGGGTGGCCGGATTGCTACCGAAAACCTGATCGCCGCAGGTCACCGGCATATTGCCTTTGTTGGCGGGCCGGATGAACTGATGAGCGTGCGAGAGCGCTATCAGGGCTTTTGCACCGCGATGGAGCAGGCCGGCCTGCATGTCCCGCCCGAATGGGTGATGTACGGTGAATACCAGCGTAAGTTCGGTGAACAGGCGCTGGAACGGCTATTTAGCCGCGCTGAGCGCCCTACCGCCGTCTTCGCTGCCAGTGATTATCTGGTGCTGGGACTGATGGATGGCCTGCGCGCGCGCGGACTTAAAGCTCCCGAGGCGTTGTCGCTGGTGGGCTTTGATGACGCGACCTATGCCGACTTTACCCAACCCCGTATTTCAACCATCCGCCAGCCCGCACGGGAGCTGGGCCGCACGGCGGTCCAGATCTTGTTGCGCATTCTGAATGACGACCTCCCCGTTCCCGCCGAAACCCGCCTGCCGGTAGAATGGGTGGCGCGCGATTCAATACAAATATATTAACAACGTCCCAGAATGGCGCAAAAGCGCACAGCTTTGGCGCAAATAATGAGCTTTTAAATTTCGCCTGGTTATATTAAGTAAACCGGTTTACCTAAAATTAAATTTTAAATGTTTTTTATTACAGTTAGTTAGACCGTGAGTGTAGCGCCTATTCACAGGCTGGCACGGAAGCTGCAACGCCGTATCCGGCAAACAAATATCGTTGTAGCGTGTTGTTCTGTGTGTTGTCACAAAGGTTTTGTCTTGCAGGTAAACCGGTTTACAAGGGCGTAAACCGTGCCGGATAACGCCTTTTTGCATGCAGAGTAACTGTCCCGTTAGCGGTGATGGGAGTGATCACATGCAACAAGCACAAACTGCCCTGACACGGGTAGAGATGGTGAATATTACCAAAACTTACGGCGCGATACGGTCTCTGCGCGGCGTAAACCTGCAACTGGCCCCGGGTGAAGTGCTGGGCCTGGTGGGCGACAACGGCGCGGGTAAATCCACACTGACCAAGGTGCTCTCAGGTGCAGTCGTGCCTACCAGCGGCACGATTCGTATTGATGGTGAGGACCAGCATTTCAGTAACCCGGCGGATTCACGTCGCTGCCATATCGAGATGGTTTATCAGGACCTGTCGCTGTGCGACACCGTCGATGTGGCAGGCAATCTGTTTATGGGACGTGAGCCGATGAAGTCCATTCTTGGGATTCCGTTTCTGGATGAAGAGCAAATGCACGCTGACGCACGGGAGATGCTGAAAGGCCTGGGGATTTCTATCCCGGACACGCGGTTGCTGGTGCGCAATTTATCTGGCGGGCAGCGCCAGGCGATTGCCATTGCGCGTGCTGCCGCCTTCGATCCCAAAGTGCTGATCATGGATGAACCCACCGCCGCGCTGGCCGTCGCTGAAGTGGAGGCGGTGCTGGAGTTGATCCGTCGGGTGTCGGCACGTGGCGTGAGTGTCATCCTGATCACTCATCGCTTACAGGATCTGTTCCTGGTCTGCGATCGCATTATGGTGATGTACGAAGGCACCAACGTGGCGGAACGCCGGGTGGCCGAAACGGATCTGACCGAGATCGTCAATTTGATCGTGGGTGAGAAATTTGTCGCCCGCTCGGCCGCAGCGCACTGAGTGAGGTAACAGGATGACGATTATGAATCTGAACAGTTCCCGTATGGCACAGCACTCGTTGCCGCGTCGCCTTCTGCACAACCACTCTGGCGTGGTCAGCATCGCGCTGTTTTTTGTGTTCTGCTGCGTGGTGTTTTCGCTGATCACCGGCAACTTTCTCAGCAGCACTAACTGGCTGAATATTATTCGCCAGAGTGCGCCGCTGCTGATCGTCGCCACGGCGATGACGCTGGTGATTACCACGGGTGGGATCGATCTTTCCGTGGGATCGACGCTGGCACTGGTCGGTGCCCTGTCCGCGATCGCCTTGAATAACTGGGGCCTTCCCTGGCCGGTAGTGTTGCTGGGCGGCTTGCTGCTGGGCGCACTGGTCGGTGCCATCAACGGCTTCTTTATCGCCTATGAAGGCATTCCAGCCTTTATTGTCACGCTGGCGACGCTGGCGGTGGTGCGCGGCGTGGCGCTGCTGATCACCCAGGGCTACTCCATTCCCATCCCTGCCGACAGCCTGTTCGCCTTTATGGGACGCGCCTGGGTGCTGGGCGTTCCGATGCCCGCGCTGATTGGGATGGTGGTGCTGGTGGTCGGCCATATCGTGCTGAACCATATGCGTTTTGGTCGCTATGTTACGGCGATTGGCGCGAATGCAGAAGGCGCGCGCCGTAGCGGGATTAACACTAAAGCCGTGACCATGAAGGTCTACATCATCAGCGGCATGGCGGCGGCGCTGGCGGGCATGATCATCACCGCCCGTCTGGGCAGCGGCTCTTCTAACCAGGGCGAAGGCTTTGAGCTGCAGGTTATCGCTGCAGTGGTGCTGGGCAGTACCAGCCTGTTCGGCGGCTTCGGCACCGTTATTGGCACGCTGTTAGGCGCGTTGTCGATTGCCATTATCCAGAATGGCCTGATTTTGTCGCATATCTCCCCGTTTTACACGCAGATCGCCACCGGTACGATTATTCTGCTGGCGATCTGGCTGAACACCCGCATTCTCAACCCGACGCGATCGGCGGCAAAAGGATAGCGTATGAAACATTCCATTTTTCGCCATCCCGATCCGCTGCCGCTGGGCATCAGCAGCGGCTATGTGATGACTGTGCTCGGCCCGCTGCCGGTGAGTGAAATGGGCGTAACGCTGATGCACGAACACATTCTGCTGGATGCCTCCGGCAAATGGGTGCCGCCCTGCTGCTGTAGCGATCGTCATCTGGCGGAGATGCCGGTCAGCATTCAAAACCTGGGCGAACTGTCACTCAATCCGCTTATCAGCCGCGATAACTGTCAGCTGTTTGATGTGGATCTGGCGATTGAAGAGCTAATGAAGTTCCGGGCGCTGGGCGGCGATACGGTAGTAGATCCCACTAATATCGGTATTGGTCGCGACCCAAAAGCCCTGCAACGGATCTCGCGCCTGACCGGGCTGAATATCATCATGAGCACCGGGCTGTATCTGGAACCGTCACATCCGGACTGGATGAAAACGATCAGCGTTGAAACGCTGACCGACAAGCTGATTTACGACCTGGGCGGCAGAGAAGACAAACCCGACGTGCTGGCAGGACTCATCGGCGAGATTGGCGTGTCCAGCCGCTTTACCCCCAATGAAGAGAAATCCCTTCGAGCTGCAGGCCGTGCCAGTGCTGCGACAAGCGTACCGATTGAGGTGCATCTGCCCGGTTGGGAGCGTTTGGGCCATCGGGTGCTGGATATCCTTGAAGAAGAAGGGGCTGACCTGCGCCATGTCGTGCTGTGCCACATGAACCCAAGCTTTGCGGATAAGCGTTACCAGCACGAACTGGCGCAGCGCGGAGCTTTTCTGGAGTACGACATGATCGGCATGAGTTATTACTACGCCGATGAATCTGCGCAGTCACCGTCCGATGAGGAGAATGCCCGTGCTATTCGCGAGCTGATCGATGACGGCTTTATTGCACAGATTTTGTTGTCGCAGGACGTGTTCCTGAAAACCATGCTAACCCGCTACGGCGGTCACGGTTATGGCTACATCCTTAAACATTTTGTTCCGCGCCTGAAACGCCACGGCGTAAGCGGCGAACAACTTGAAACCTTACTGATTGCTAACCCACAGCGCGTTTTTGGTGGGTAAGGGAGAACCGCAATGCAGAAGAAAATTTTACTGGTCGGCGAGTCCTGGACCAGCACATCCGTTCACGTCAAAGGCTTCGATCAGTTTGCCACCGCCACCTGGCATAATGGCGCAACCGACTTTATGGCGGCGCTGGCCGACAGTGATTATGCCATCACCTACATGCCTGCCCATGCCGCCGCCGCCGAGTTTCCGCTGACGCTTGACGGGCTCCAGCAGTGGGACGCCATCATTTTGTCCGACATCGGGGCCAATACGTTGCTGCTACATCCGGATACCTGGCTGAAGAGCCGGCGCACGGCGAACCGCCTGACGCTGATCCACGACTATGTAGCCGCGGGTGGCGCGCTGATGATGATTGGCGGCTACTTTAGTTTTCAGGGTATCAATGGCGGCGCGCGCTATCGTAACACGGCAGTTGAGAAAGTGCTGCCGGTGCGCTGCCTGGCGTGGGATGACCGCATCGAAACGCCTGAAGGCGCTTATCCCAGCATGACTGAATCCCACCCGCTGTTCACCGATATGCCAGACAAATGGCCGTGGTTACTGGGTTATAACGAAGTGGAAATGCATCCTGAAGGCAAACTGCTGGCGACGATTGCCGGTACGTCACATCCGCTGCTGGCGGTGCGCGAGTATCAGCAGGGTCGCTCACTGGTCTGGACCAGCGATATGTCTGCGCATTGGCTGCCGCAGGAATTCGCCCAGTGGCAGGGTTATCGCCAGCTGTGGATCAACTGCCTGGACTGGTTAACGGTGCGCGACTGATGAGCCAGAGTCAGACACTGGCGCAGCAGCTGCTGCGCTTTGACACCATAAACCCACCGGGTAATGAAGCGGCTTGCATGCACTTTTTGGCGAACTGGCTGGTGGAACATGGCTTTGACGTCACCTTGTCCCCCTTCGGTAAAAATCGCCTGAACCTGATTGCCAGTCTGCCTGGCAGTCAGCCCGGACCGAAGCTGGCGTTTACCGGCCATCTGGATACCGTACCGCTCGGCAATGCTGACTGGCAGTACGATCCTTACGGTGAAAGCGTGGGGGACAAACTTTACGGGCGCGGATCGAGTGACATGAAGGCCGCCGTAGCGGCCTTTGCCGTCGCCTGCGTGACGCACCAGCAGACGATTCAACAGGGTTCTGGTGTTGTACTGTTGATCACTGGCGGGGAAGAGACGGGCTGCGACGGCGCGCGGGCGCTGATTGACGCCAATGACCTGCCCGAGGTGGGCGCATTGATCGTCGGCGAGCCTACCGCCAACTATCCGGTTATTGGTCATAAAGGCGCGCTGTGGCTTCGCTGTGAAACCCGGGGCAAAACGGCGCACGGCGCGATGCCTGAGCTGGGCATTAATGCCATTTATCTGGCGGCGGAGGCACTGGGCAAAATTCAGCATTTCTCACCTGGCGCACCACATCCGCTGATGAAGCAGCCGACCCTTAACGTCGGACGCATTGCAGGCGGCCTGAACATTAACTCAGTGCCCGATCGCACGCAGTTTGACGTGGATATCCGTAGCGCACCCAATCTGCAGCACGCGGCCATTCGTCAGCAACTGACAACTTTACTGGGAGACAGCGTAACGGTGACTACGCTGGTGGATCTGCCTGCGGTGCTGAGCGAAGACAACCAGGCCTGGATTAAGTCTGTTTATCAGCACTGTCAGGCGTTACATGACGCCCCGCTGACACCGCGCATTGTCCCCTACTTCACTGATGCGTCGCTGTTGTTGCCCGCGCTGGGCACGCCGCCCTGCATTATCCTCGGTCCTGGCGAGCCATCAATGGCACATCAGACCGATGAATACTGCCTGCTGAGTCGGTTAGCGGAAGCGGAGGTGCTGTATGGTGCATTGATTAATGACTGGATGAGGTGATGGAGGCATAACGCATACGTTGAGCGGCGTCATTCCCTGGCACTTGCCGTCCAGCCTAATGGAAAAGCAGGCTGGGCACCTCAGCAATACTTTTCCCTGCTCAGTTCCCATCAGGCTCTCTGCCGGAAAACCTGTTGCGCGCAGGAACTGACGGTCAGCCCCGGTGAGCAGGTTAGTGTAATGACCTCGCTGAACGGCTGGTACTGGGCAGAACGCGTATCGGACGAGTGCGCCCGGGTGCCTGTGGAAGGTATCAGACGGCTGGACCACTAAACTGGCGCCCGGTGTTTGCCATGAAAAAGGCCGCCCCGGAGGCGGCTTTTTTCGGGATAAAGATCAACGCCGCTTTATCAACATAAACATACTGATCGCGAAAAACGCAAAGCTTGGCAGAATCGCCCCCAAAATCGGCGGCAAGCCGTAAACCAGACTCAGCGGGCCAAAAATCTGGTCCAGCACGTAGAACAGGAAGCCAAAGCTGATACCGGTTACCACACGGACACCCATCGACACGCTACGCAGCGGACCAAAGATAAACGACAGCGCCATCAGCATCATCACCGCTACGGACAGCGGCTGGAAAATCTTGCTCCACATATTCAGCTGATAACGTCCCGCTTCCTGCCCACTCTGCTTCAGATATTTACTGTAGCTATGCAGACCGCGAATCGACAATGCGTCGGGATCCAGCGCGACCACACCCAGCTTGTCCGGCGTCAGATTGGTTTTCCATTCGCCACTCAGGCTCTGTGAACCGGTAATCTGCTTCGGATCGGTGAGGTTAGACTCATCAACCTGTGACAGCATCCAGCGCTTTTTAGCCGCATCCCAGGTCGCCGTCGCCGCGTAACGTACGCTCTGCAGACGACGCTGATCGTTAAAGCTGTAGATGCTGACGCCATCAATTTCGTTGTCGCCTTTAATGCGCTCAATAAAGATAAAGCTATTGCCATCTTTCGCCCACAGACCATTCTGCGTCGACACCAGTGCGCCGCCGTAAAGCTGCTGCGCCCGGTAGTTACGCGCCATCTGCTCGCCTGACGGCGCTACAAACTCACCAATCGCCATGGTCAGCAGCACCAGCGGAATCGCGGTTTTCATCACCGACAGCGCCACCTGCATGCGGGTAAAGCCCGCCGCCTGCATCACCACCAGCTCACTGCGCTGCGCCAGTGCGCCCAGTCCCAGCAGCGCACCCAACAGGGCCGCCATTGGGAAGAAAATCTCAATATCTTTCGGCACGCTGAGCAGGGTGTAATAACCGGCACTCAGCGCGCTGTAGCTGCCCTGGCCGGTTTTACGCAGCTGATCGACGAACTTGATGATGCCGGAGAGCGACACCAGCATGAACAGCGTCAGCATGATGGTATTAAAGATGGTTTTACCGATATAGCGGTCAAGTACGCGAAACATCAGACCGACCCTCCGCGGGTAAAGCGGGCGCGAATCCGACGCATCGGCACCGTATCCCACAGGTTAAGGAGTACCGCCAGCACCAGATAACTGATATTCACCACCCACATCCAGATCGCCGGATCGAGCCGCCCTTTCGCGCCGCTCGACTTCAGCGAGCTTTGCATCAGGAAGAAGATCAGATAGAGCAGCATAGCGGGCAGCATCGACAACACGCGACCCTGACGTGGATTCACCACGCTGAGCGGCACCACCATCAGCGCCATCACCAGCACCGCAAACACCAGTGTCAGACGCCAGTGCAGCTCGGACTGAAACTCAGGTGTCTTATTCGCGAACAGATCAGTCAGACTCGCCTGCTCTGCATCATTAGGATCGAGCGTTGCCGCTTTATAACCCACGATTGCCTGATAGTTGGTGAAGTCGGTGATACGGAAATCACGCAGCAGTGCCGTGCCCTCAAAGCGGGTGCCTTTATCCAGCGTCACCACCTGCGAGCCATCTTTATGCTGCTCCATGTGACCACTGTCAGCCAGTACGACTGAAGGCCGCGCGTTACCTTTTGGCCGTAACTGCGCCAGGAAAACGTTACCAAACTGGTTGCCCTTCACATCCTCAACAAATAGCACGGCACTGCCGTCACTGGAGGTCTGGAACTGGCCGGCGGCCATCGCCGCCGCCCCCGGATTCGCTTTGGCGTTTTGCGTGACTTCATCCTGATAACGGGATGACCACGGCCCCAGCCAGATGACGTTCACAGCCGCCACCACCGAGGTAAACAGCATCAGTACCATCGCTGCTTTAACCAGTACGGCCTTACTCAGGCCGCAGGCGTGCATCACCGTAATTTCACTTTCCGTGTAGAGCCGCCCCAGCGTCATCAGGATCGCCAGAAACAGACTTAAGGGCAGTATAAGTTGTGCCATTTGAGGCACACCGAGTCCTAACAAGGTCAGAACGAGGTTTGTCGGCACTTCGCCATCCACCGCGGCTCCCAGGATCCTGACTAACTTCTGACAAAAGAAGATGAGAAGCAGGATAAACAGGATAGCCAGCTGGCTTTTGAGCGTTTCCCGAACCAGATATCTAATGATGATCACGCTTAGTACGCCTGTGAAAACTTGTCTTTTTGCAGGAAAATCGCTAGTTTCAACGCTTATCAGCCATTTTTCTTCATCAATGGCCGTTGCCGTAGCTAAAATTGTATGAAAAACGCGTCCGGGTGGTGAAAAAACAACATCTTGTCACCCTGATTCATTATGACCTCCAGCGGCAGAATGTCATGCTGCGACAATGAATAAATGGGTCATTAGCGCGCTACATTCTAGCGGCAGCCGCGGCCGTTGTCTTTAAGATTCAGGAGAGTGCATGGAGTTCAGTGTAAAAAGCGGAAGCCCGGAAAAACAGCGCAGCGCCTGCATTGTCGTTGGCGTTTTCGAACCGCGTCGTCTGTCACCGATTGCCGAACAGCTGGATAAAATCAGCGATGGCTACATCAGCGCCCTGCTGCGCCGCGGCGAACTGGAAGGGAAAGTGGGCCAGACACTGCTGCTGCATCATGTGCCAAATATCCTGTCTGAGCGAATTCTGCTGATTGGCTGCGGTAAAGAGCGTGAGCTGGATGAACGCCAGTACAAGCAGGTCATTCAGAAAACCATTAATACGCTGAACGACACCGGCTCAATGGAAGCGGTCTGCTTCCTGACTGAGCTGCATGTCAAAGGCCGTAACACCTACTGGAAAGTGCGTCAGGCGGTGGAGACCTCAAAAGAGGCGCTCTACAACTTTGACCAGCTCAAGAGCAACAAAGCGGAGCCGCGTCGTCCGCTGCGTAAGCTGGTCTTTAACGTGCCGACCCGCCGTGAACTGACCAGCGGCGAACGGGCGATCCAGCATGGATTAGCGGTTGCCGCCGGTATGAAAGCGGCTAAAGATCTCGGCAACATGCCACCTAATATCTGTAATGCCGCCTATCTGGCGTCACAGGCGCGACAGCTGGCTGATGCGTTCGGTAAAAATGTGACCACCCGGGTGATCGGCGAACAGCAGATGAAAGAGCTGGGCATGAACGCCTATCTCGCTGTCGGTGCCGGATCGCAAAACGAATCGCTGATGTCAGTGATCGAATACAAAGGCAATCCGGATGCTGATGCGCGCCCGATTGTGCTGGTGGGTAAAGGGCTGACCTTTGACTCCGGCGGCATCTCCATCAAGCCTGCCGACAGCATGGACGAAATGAAGTATGACATGTGCGGCGCGGCCGCTGTCTATGGCGTGATGCGTATGGTGGCTGAGCTAAATCTGCCGCTGAACGTAGTTGGCGTGCTGGCCGGCTGTGAAAACATGCCAGATGGCCGCTCGATGCGTCCGGGCGACGTGCTGACCACCATGTCTGGCCAGACGGTTGAAGTACTGAACACCGATGCTGAAGGCCGCCTGGTCCTGTGCGATGCACTGACCTACGTCGAACGTTTCGATCCGGAAGTGGTGATTGACGTGGCGACGCTGACCGGTGCCTGCGTCATTGCGCTGGGTCATCACATCAGCGGCCTGCTGTCGAACCACAATCCGCTGGCGCATGAGCTGATCAGCGCATCGGAACAGTCAGGCGATCGCGCCTGGCGTCTGCCGATGGCGGATGAGTTCCAGGATCAGCTGGAGTCCAACTTTGCCGATATGGCAAACATTGGTGGCCGTCCGGGCGGCGCGATTACCGCTGCCTGCTTCCTGGCACGCTTTGCCCGCAAATATAACTGGGCGCACCTGGATATTGCGGGTACCGCCTGGCGCTCCGGCAAGGCCAAAGGCGCCACCGGACGTCCGGTGCCGATGCTATCGCAGTTTCTGTTGAATCGGGCAGGATTGAACGGCGACGACTAAGCGCCCTCTTTTCTGACAACAGGGGCGGATCTGATTCCGCCCTTGATCTTCTGATGAGCAAACCGATGAAAAACGCAACCTTCTACGTGCTGGAAACCGATGCCCCGAGCGATGGCCTTAGCGCCATTGAAGCGCTGGTGTGCAATCTGGCGGAAACACGCTGGCGGGCCGGAAAGCGAGTATTGATTGCCTGCGAAGATGAACAGCAAGCCATTCGTCTCGACGAAGCGCTGTGGCAACGACCGGCAAACGCCTTCGTGCCGCACAACCTGGCGGGCGAAGGCCCGCGCTACGGTGCGCCGGTCGAGCTGGCCTGGCCACAGCGTCGCGGCAGTTCCCAACGTGACCTGCTGATTAGCCTGCTGCCCCACTTCGCAGATTTTGCTACTGCTTTCCATGAAGTGATAGACTTCGTTCCTTACGAGGACGCTCTCAAACAACTGGCGCGCGACCGCTACAAAGCGTATCGCAGCGTTGGATTCCAATTGAATACGGCAGCGCCACCACAGCCGCAAACGACATAGCAGAAATGGAAAAGACATATAACCCGCAAGATATCGAGCAGCCGCTTTACGAGCATTGGGAAAAGCAGGGCTACTTCAAACCTAATGGCGACACCCGCCAGGAAAGCTTTTGCATCATGATCCCGCCGCCGAACGTCACCGGTAGCTTGCACATGGGTCACGCCTTCCAGCAAACCATCATGGATACCATGATCCGTTACCAGCGCATGCAGGGGAAAAATACCCTGTGGCAGGCCGGTACTGACCACGCGGGCATCGCCACGCAGATGGTAGTTGAGCGCAAGATTGCGGCTGAAGAGGGCAAAACGCGCCAGGACTATGGCCGCGATGCGTTCATCGACAAAATCTGGCAGTGGAAAGCAGAATCTGGCGGCACCATTACCCGCCAGATGCGTCGTCTGGGCAATTCCGTCGACTGGGAGCGCGAGCGCTTTACCATGGACGAGGGTCTCTCCAACGCCGTTAAAGAGGTGTTCGTTCGCCTCTATAAAGAGAACCTGATCTACCGTGGCAAACGCCTGGTGAACTGGGATCCTAAGCTTCGCACCGCCATCTCCGACCTGGAAGTGGAAAACCGCGAGAGCAAAGGCTCAATGTGGCATATCCGTTATCCGCTGACTGACGGCGCAAAAACTGCCGACGGTAAAGATTACCTGGTCGTTGCCACCACCCGTCCGGAAACCCTGCTGGGTGATACCGGCATCGCCGTTAACCCGGAAGATCCACGTTATAAAGATCTAATCGGCAAATTTGTGATGCTGCCGCTGGTAGAGCGTCTGATCCCCATCGTGGGCGATGAACACGCCGACATGGAAAAAGGCACCGGCTGCGTCAAGATTACTCCGGCGCATGACTTCAACGACTATGAAGTCGGTCGTCGTCACAAACTGCCGATGATCAACATCCTGACCTTCGACGGCGATATCCGCGACCGTGCTCAGGTGTATGACACCAATGGCGAAGCCAGCGATGCCTGTTCCGATGTGATCCCGGCGGCTTTCCAGAACATGGAACGCTTCGCGGCGCGTAAAGCGATTGTTGCCGCTGTCGATGAACTCGGCCTGCTTGAAGAGATCAAACCCCACGATCTGACCGTGCCTTACGGCGACCGTGGCGGCGTGGTTATCGAGCCGATGCTGACTGACCAGTGGTATGTGCGTACCGCACCGCTGGCGAAAGTCGCGGTTGAAGCCGTTGAAAACGGCGACATCCAGTTTGTACCGAAGCAGTACGAAAACATGTACTTCTCCTGGATGCGCGATATTCAGGACTGGTGTATCTCCCGTCAGCTCTGGTGGGGTCACCGCATCCCGGCGTGGTATGACGACAACGGTAACGTCTACGTCGGCCGCACCGAAGACGAAGTGCGCGCCGAGAATAACCTGGCCGCCGATGTGGCGCTGCGTCAGGATGATGACGTGCTGGATACCTGGTTCTCCTCAGGCCTGTGGACCTTCTCCACCCTGGGCTGGCCGGAAAACACCGAAGCGCTGCGCACCTTCCATCCGACCAGCGTGCTGGTCAGCGGCTTCGACATCATCTTCTTCTGGATTGCCCGCATGATCATGCTGACCATGCACTTCATCAAAGATGAAAACGGCAAACCGCAGGTGCCGTTTAAAACCGTCTACATGACGGGTCTGATCCGCGATGAAGAGGGTCAGAAGATGTCGAAATCCAAAGGCAACGTGATTGACCCGCTGGATATGGTCGACGGTATTTCGCTGGAAGCGCTGCTGGAAAAACGCACCGGCAACATGATGCAGCCACAGCTGGCTGAGAAGATTCGCAAACGTACCGAGAAGCAGTTCCCGGACGGCATCGAGCCATCGGGCACTGATGCGCTGCGTTTCACCCTGGCGGCGCTGGCTTCAACCGGTCGCGACATCAACTGGGATATGAAGCGCCTGGAAGGGTATCGCAACTTCTGTAACAAGCTGTGGAACGCCAGCCGCTTTGTGCTGATGAACACCGAAGATCAGGATTGCGGACAGAATGGCGGCGACCTGACGCTGTCGCTGGCGGATCGCTGGATCCTGACCGAGTTTAACACCACGGTGAAAGCGTACCGTGAAGCGCTGGATAGCTACCGTTTCGATATCGCGGCTAACCTGCTTTATGACTTCACCTGGAACCAGTTCTGCGACTGGTATCTTGAACTGACCAAGCCTGTGATGAACAGTGGCACTGAATCTGAACTGCGCGGTACGCGTCATACGCTGGTTCAGGTGCTGGAAGCGCTGCTGCGTCTGGCGCATCCGATCATTCCGTTTATCACTGAAACCATCTGGCAGCGCGTGAAGGGGCTGAAAAATATCAGCGACGACACGATTATGCTGCAGCCTTTCCCGCACTACGATGCGGCGAAAGAAGATGCCGAAGCGAAAGCGGACATTGAGTGGATGAAGCAGGCGATCGTGGCGGTGCGTAATATCCGTGCCGAGATGAACATCGCGCTGAGTAAACCGCTGGATGTGTTGCTGCGTGATTGCTCCCCTGCGGCGCTGCGTCGCGTTGAAGCCAACCGCAACTTCTTGTCGCGCCTGGCGCGTCTGGAAAGCCTGACCATTCTGCCTGCGGGTGAGAAAGGCCCGGTGTCGGTGACCAAACTGGTTGAAGGCGCAGAGCTGCTGATCCCGATGGCGGATCTGGTGGATAAAACCGCCGAGCTGGAGCGTCTGGCGAAAGAGCTGGTTAAGCTGGATGTGGAAATCGAGAAGATCGAGACCAAGCTGGCGAACGAAGGCTTTGTTTCGCGTGCGCCGGAAGCGGTGGTAGCAAAAGAACGCGAACGCGTGACAGAACTGCAACAATCAAAAGCAAAACTGATTGAACAGCGGGCAGTGATTGCAGCGCTCTGATTAACCGATCGCTCTGCTCTGAGAAAACCCTGCGCTTCGGCGCGGGGTTTTTTAATGGCAAAGACCTGGCCGTTTAAGGCTACGACGAGGGCAATAACGTGACAAGCGTGGCCCAGGGTCTGACCTGATCGCTTTTCGCCAGCAGACAGTACTGGCTCATGTTGACAAGTTATGCGTTGGCTTTTTCGTCGGTCTGCCAGGTAAAGGCATTGTTTTTTTAAGGCTGTTTCCCTTAACGCACCAGAGCGTTTTGGGAAAATCAGATACGTTTCGCCGTTAAAAAAGCCCTGTTCCCTTCAATCATGCGTTCTGCGCCCAATACTTTGCTCACGCCCCGGATAGCCTGGGGAAAGAATAGGCAGTTAAACTTTCCGCTTTAAAACCAAAGGCCTGTTGATGCCAGGAAGCCATGCCGACGATTTCAATCGAGCGCTGATTAATCTGTATAAGCTGAAAGGAAAACAGGATAGAAATGGCAATGACCAGCGCTGGCGAAAAAGCCACCGGCTTAATACCGAAGCGCGCTTTGGTTTGATTAGTGATGAGCGAGAGCAATGCCCGCCAGGAGAGCAAGAACTGCATTATCATTATCACGACATATTGAAGCAAAATCACGACCCGAAAAAATAAACATCAGCCTGCAGCAAAAAATGAGCGGCAAAAAAGAGACGCCCGCAAGAGTGCGCGAAAATAAGGTAAAAACAGGATGGATGAAAACGGCATGTATTTCCGTCTCTGCTAGCCGTAAGGCCTATTTACGCTTGCCTGTCAGACCTGACCGTCATATAGGTAAGCTTACGCCGGCTGATAAGTTCGCGATGGTGACGCTGGCGTTGTCGGTTAAAGCGATAGTTTAAAAGCCGATAAACACCAAAGAGAGTGGCACAGGGAGTCAGGTTACCCTATTGAAAGGGTTTTCTCAGTGGACAGTAGCGTGAGCGCTGTCAGTACTGCTGCCGATGCTGTCGCGGTACAGCATCCTCCGTTGTACTTTATCTTTAGCCTGTTTTTTTACTACTCTGCCTATTAAAAGAGGGATGATAACGCCGAGGAAATCAGTAGCGTAATGCAAAAAACGCTAAAAAATATTAGTGATGTGATTAATACCGCTACAAACCGCTACTACGCCTGAAAATTATTAATGATCTGCGGAAAATATCCAGCTGCCCGATCCATTTCAGTTAGTCCCAGATATTAATAAACCCTAAAAAAAATAAATAAAGGAAAAATCCCTTTGATGATTTTAAAGCTAAGGAAAAACATTGCCGTCAGCATCCATGCGTCACAACCAAAATTGCTTTTGCCCGACGATAATGCTATTTCTGGTGAATGTCTAACCGATTTTAACCACGCTATTTTGCCATGACCTCTGAAACCCAACTCTCACTCATCGTGCGGCCGATTACTGCCGCCGATAATCCGCATATCGCCCAGGTCATCCGCGACGTTTCGGCGGAGTTTGGCCTAACGGCTGATAAGGGATACACCGTATCCGATCCGCAGCTCGACCACCTGTTTGAATTGTACAGCGCCGAGCACAGCGCTTACTGGATTGTGGAGCATCAGGGTAAAGTGTCGGGCGGCGGCGGCGTTGCCCCACTCGCCTGTAGCGCACCCGATATCTGCGAGCTACAAAAAATGTATTTTCTGCCAGACGTGCGCGGCTTCGGTGTGGCGCGCGAACTGGCGTTAAGAGCGATGGAACATGCGCGCCAGCGTGGCTTCCGCCGCTGCTATCTGGAAACCACCAGCAGCCTGACGCGCGCCATCAAACTTTATGAGTCCCTGGGCTTTGAGCTGATCGATAGCCCACTAGGCTGCACAGGCCATACAGACTGTGAAGTGCGTATGTTGAGATCGCTATAAGCCTCGCTCGACGTAACGCATGTCGTTGATGGACTCAATCACGAACTCTCCGCTATCAGTGTAACGCAGCAGTGTCACGCTAGCATTGTGCAGCGGCTGGTTTAACGACGTATCGCCAAGCGCTTGCAATAGCGCTGTAATCGCCATGCCGTGCGTGACGACCAAAACGTTACCGCCGCCCTTCTGCCGGGCCTGCTGCGCTATTTGGGTCAGGCTCTCCACCATTCGCTTCGCCACCTGCTGATAGCTTTCGGCCATCCCTGTTGATTTAATGCCTTCAAGTGACGATGTGCCAGACGCTTCCGCCTGGCGGATAGCGTCTATCATCCGGTCGATATGAATCTTACCTTCGGCAAATGCCTTCATTAGCGCCGTAGCGGATGCAAAACTGACCTGCCTGGCGGCGGCGTCCCACATATTCTTATCCAAATCGCCCTCATACAGTCCAAAGCCAACTTCCCGCAGCCCTGTGAGTTCGTTTAACGGTAGCGGTGTTTTCCATTCGTGCATGACCAGCTGCGCGGTTTGTCTCGCTCTGCCAGCATCGCTGGACCAGACGGCGATAAAGGGCACTGTCTGCAGGCCGCGTCCCAGCTTTTCCGCCACCTCCATGCCCGCTGGCGTTAGCGGCGTATCTGCCCATCCCTGCACGCGCTGAACCGTGTTAAACATCGTTTTACCATGCCGCGTAACAAACAGAGTTACATCGGCAGCGAAAGCTTCAACTGCACCCGTCCCTATCACGACAAAAATCACCAACACTTTCAAGATTCTCTTCATCCTATTTTCCTTATTTGAACAGATTTAATTTATACTCAAATGCGATCTCGGCCGAAAGAGAGGGAGAGCGCATAGCATTTCCCTGCGCATTAAAAAGCGGCGTTTCTTTATTATTCTTGTATGACCAGCCATAACCAAATAGCGTAAAAACCGACAGATTTTTCAGGGCGGGATGGGGTTCGATAAAGCGGTTTATGAGCGCAATTTCTCCCGAACGTATAGGCTTATTTCGGTAATTAAACTGTCCATAGTTGATCTGAAATCCGCTAAAAATACCTTTTGCAATTTCAAACTCAGTCTGCGACACCAGCGCCAGTTCTTTATCACGGGTATAATCTTTTCCGGCAGAGGTAAGTGAGTTAAAACGCCCGCGACTATTTTTTGTCAGCGGGCGCGCATAATATCCCACCGCATTCTGTTTGGGCGCCGAGGTCCAGGCAGCAGCGAATTTTTGTGTCCATCCGTTGTTAATCCAGTCTGCTTCGCCAACATAGTGCCACGCATGATCATCGAATGATCTTTTGCTGGCGGCCATGCTTTTATAATTTTCCAGCCCCTGACTGCCATAGATTTGAGAGGACAAACGCCAGTGCGGAGAGAGGGAGTAATTCGCTTCGATAACGTGACGCTGCTGATAGGCTTTCGCCTCGCCAAATGCGTAGGCGAGCCGTCCACGGTCACCTTTATAGCTCAGTGCGCCCGTATAAACCGCAGCAATTGTCCGTTGGTCCTGGGTTTGCAGGGCAAGCCTATCCGGCGAGTCGTGGCGAAGCGTTTTGGTCACGTAAGCTAAATCCAGCCGTACGTTCTCCCCGTTCAACGAGCCGCTATAGCCTGAGTAACTGTTTCGTGAAAGGCGATCAGTGGTGGTCAGAACGCCGACGTTTTTTAACTCCTGCCAGCCCGCTTTCACCTCGATTCCAGCCTGTTCGTCACCCAGCTTCATTTTCAGATAGTGCTGACCAAACTTGCTAAAGCCGTGAGCGTCAGCTTTTTTCCGGTTGCCGCCGCTGTCATAAAGCAGGCCGCGTGATGCAAAGTTATCGCTGGCCCCGAGCCTAATCGCACGGATGTAGGTTGCATCGAAACCCAGCCAGTCCCACAGATAACCGGAACGAAAATTCAGGCTTGCTGCTTGTCCCCAGGCGTTATGAACGGCTTTAGGCTGCGCTTCATTTTCTTTGAGATACTTCCAGTGATTACGCAGCTTCAGCTCTAACTGCGCATCGTGCAGGAAAGCATTGTCAGAACGTGAAAATGCGTCGGAATAGTCAGCCCATGCCAGAGGCGGCGGTAAAAGCAGTGGAATAAATAACAGAATATAGATCTTTTCCCTCATTTTATTACCCCTTCCATTAAATACTTGTTAATAAAACTGACCGTCAGGAATAAGGTGGCTGGCCTCTTCCCATCGGTGGACAGAGCAAAAAAAAACCTGATTCATAATTCCTCTCTGGCAAAGAGGAATTATGAATCAGGTTTTGCTTAAAATAATAACAACCCTGGTTTGGCAACGGCTACTATACTTATCCCTCAGAGAAAAAAAAGAAGAGAAAAAACATTCTGTGAGGGATGACTCAAATAATATCCCGCAAAAGTAACTAATACGTATTAAATTGATAATTAACGTTTGTCTTTTTGTTATTAACTAAATCAACCCGATTCAATTTAAAACAGTAACGACCGCCAGAAGAGCGGCCGTGTTGACTATTATCAAAATGCCGGTATGCCGCTGTGAAAGCGTAATTCGCTGTCGGGTTCGCTGATTAACCGCCCTTCTGTTACCCCAATCGCCTGCACCCGTGGCGCGATATCTTTGGTGGAAATCTGCGCTGCCAGAGTCAGATAGTCCTGATAATGCCGCGCCTCGGAGCGCAGCAGCGACAGATAGAACTTCGCCAGTTCATCATCAAGATAGGGCGCCAGACTGGCGAAACGCTCACAGGAGCGCGCCTCAATGTAAGCGCCACAAATCAGCTTATCTACCAGCGTTTCCGGCTCATGAGTCGTGACTTCGCGCAGCAGCGATTTGGCATAGCGGCTGGAGGTGATCTTCTGATAGACCAACCCGCGCGACTGCATAATCTCCCACACCTGATAGAAATGATGCAGCTCCTCTTTAATCAGCAGCACCATCTTCTCCACCAGTTCATCCGCCCACGGCATCGCATTGCGCATGATGATACGTTTCGTCAGGTTCTTATGGGCGTTGATAAAGTCGCTGTCGCCATCTTCGCGGAAGATAAAATCTTCATAGGGTTTCAGCCATGCCAGAATGGCGTCGCCGCTGGGTTTGTCAGCAACATATTTGCGGATCAACCACACCGCAGTCTGAGCGGCTTTCAGCTCGCATACCAGATGATCGGTTAACAGAAGAGTCAGATTTTCCGGCTTGCGCGCCTCATCAATCCAGGCTTGTGGCGTGCGGCAGCGCAGAAACTGATAGATCGGTTCAAGTAAGGGTGCGTAGTTCATGATGTCAAAATAAGTGGCTGAGGTGACAGGCGGAGAACTCTCCGCCCCGGCTACTTAGTGGCGAATGCCATCATCTTCTTCGTCGATGGCATCTTCATCATCTTCATCTTCGGCATCGGGGTCTTCAAAGTAGGTGCCCCAGCCGTCGTAATCCACGTTGTATTTACCAATCAGGTTCACCAGTTGCTCAACCTGCACATCGATCAGTTCAGACTTCAGCGCGGATTCACTGATGATGTCGACGCACATGACGGTGGTGCCATCTTCCAGCTCCAGCTCTTCCGGCTCGGTGACTTCATAACCCAGCTTGAACGCATCAACAGCGGCTTTTTCCAGTGAATCAAAATTATTGCATGAGAGATGGTGCTCAATGGTATAGAGCGCTTCAGGATCGCTGCCATCCTCCAGCAGCTCTTCGATAATCTGCCGTGTCTCTTCCTGCTGCTCTTCCAGTAATGCTTCATATGCCATGACGATGTCCTCTCTGAGTTCGGCAATAAACAATTATTTTCCCACACTGCCTGTCGCGCCACTACACAAAACAAAAAGTTTATTAGCCCCCACACTTGAAAATGCATATTCATACGGTTAAATTGAATTTTAATTCACTTTAATGATTACCGGAGTGTTGTATGAGTCAGCTTTATCAGCGTCATTTCCTCAGGCTTCTGGATTTTACCCCCGCCGAAATTAATCACCTGCTCACCCTTTCTGCTGAATTAAAACAGGCCAAAAAGAGCGCCAGCGAAGTACAGTATCTGAAAGGTAAAAACATTGCGCTCATCTTCGAAAAAGACTCGACCCGTACCCGATGCTCTTTCGAAGTTGCCGCTTATGACCAGGGTGCGAACGTCACTTATCTTGGCCCGAGTGGCAGTCAGATCGGCCATAAAGAGTCGATGCGCGACACAGCACGAGTGCTGGGCCGAATGTACGATGGCATTCAGTATCGCGGTTACGGCCAGGAACTGGTGGAAACGCTGGCGGAACATGCCGGTGTACCGGTGTGGAACGGCCTGACCACTGAGTTTCATCCCACTCAACTGCTGGCCGATCTGCTGACTATGCAGGAGCATCTGCCAGGCAAAAAACTCAGCGAGATGACGCTGGTCTACGTCGGCGATGCACGCAACAACATGGGTAACACCATGCTGGAAGCCGCGGCAATGGCAGGGCTGGATCTGCGTCTGGTGGCACCAAAGAGCTGCTGGCCAGAGGAAGAACTGGTGGCACATTGCCGTGACGCCGCGCAGCAGACCGGCGGGGAAATCACCCTCACTGAAAATATTGCCGACGGCGTGAAAGGCGCTGACTTTATCTACACCGATGTCTGGGTGTCGATGGGCGAAGACAAAGCAGTGTGGGCTGAGCGTATTGCCCTGCTGCGTGACTATCAGGTCAACCGGGCGATGCTCGATCTGACCGGCAACCCGCAGGTTAAATTCCTGCACTGCCTGCCCGCCTTCCACGACGACCAGACCACACTGGGCCAGCAGATGGCAGAACAGTACGATCTGCCCAACGGTATGGAGGTAAGCAACGAGGTGTTTGAGTCGCCGCACAGCATTGTGTTCGACCAGGCGGAGAACCGCATGCACACGATCAAAGCGGTGATGGTGGCCACGCTGGGCCAGCGCTGAGTGACGGGTCTCGTTGAACCGATCTCACTCAACAGCGTTCGCTGGTGCCGGGCTGTTTGTCCGCCCGACCACTGCCGGGCGCTTATCGTCAAAGCAGCCGCAAACGTTTTCCTCTTGCTGCACTACCGCGAACGGGTATAATGCGGCCCAATTTGCCGGAGGAAATATGCTACAGCACAGCGGACAATTTGATGCTCAATCACGCCTGACCGCAGGCGGTGCTGCTGTTTCTTTCGGTCATCGACCCGATCATAAAAAAGCCCCTTAAGCAGGGGCTTTTTTTTGTCCGCAATCCGGCCGCGCAGAGGAGACAGCTATGGCTAACCCGCTATATCGCAAGCACATTATTTCAATCAACGACCTCAGTCGTGAAGAGCTGGAACTGGCGCTGCACACCGCCGCAAAACTCAAAGCCTGCCCGCAGCCGGAACTGCTGAAGCACAAGGTTATCGCCAGCTGCTTCTTTGAGGCGTCGACCCGGACTCGCCTCTCGTTTGAAACCGCGATCCATCGCCTTGGCGCGTCAGTGGTGGGCTTTGCTGACGGCAGTAATACTTCGCTGGGCAAAAAAGGCGAGACTCTGGCCGACACCCTTTCAGTGATCAGCACCTACGTTGATGCGATCGTGATGCGTCACCCGCAGGAAGGCGCCGCGAGACTGGCGACCGGGTTCTCCGGCGGCATCCCGATTCTCAACGCCGGTGACGGCGCGAACCAACATCCGACCCAGACGCTGCTCGATCTCTTCACTATTCAGGAGACGCAAAGTCGTCTTAATCAGCTGAATGTGGCGATGGTCGGCGACCTGAAGTATGGCCGAACCGTGCACTCGCTGACGCAGGCGCTGGCGAAATTTGATGGCAACCGCTTCTTCTTTATCGCGCCCGATGCGCTGGCGATGCCGGCTTATATCACCGACATGCTGGATGAGAAGAATATCGCCTGGTCACGTCACGACAGCTTTGAAGAGGTGATGCCGCAGCTCGATATCCTCTACATGACGCGGGTGCAGAAAGAGCGGCTCGATCCGTCAGAATATGCCAACGTCAAAGCGCAGTTCATTCTGCGCGCTGCCGATCTCAATACGGCGCGCGACAACATGAAAGTGCTGCACCCACTGCCGCGCATCGACGAGATCACCACCGATGTCGATAAAACCCCATACGCCTGGTATTTTCAGCAGGCAGGTAACGGCATCTATGCGCGCCAGGCTCTGCTGGCACTGGTTTTAAACAGCGAACTCGCCCTGTAAGGAGATTCCCCCATGACGCAAGACAACAAATTGCAGGTCGAAGCGATCAAACGCGGCACGGTCATCGACCATATTCCGGCGCAGATCGGTTTTAAATTGCTCTCCCTGTTCCGGCTGACTGAAACCGATCAGCGCATTACCATTGGCCTGAATCTGCCCTCGGGGGAGATGGGCCGCAAAGATCTGATCAAAATTGAGAACACCTTTCTCACTGACGACCAGGTGAATCAGCTGGCGGTCTATGCGCCCCATGCTACGGTTAATCGCATCGACGACTATGAAGTGGTGGCAAAGATCGCCCCAACACTGCCGGATCACGTTGAACGGGTGCTGACCTGCCCCAACAGCAATTGCATCAGCCGCAGCGAGCCGGTCTTCTCCAGCTTTGCCGTTAAGCAGCGCGCCGACGATGTACATCTGAAGTGCAAATATTGCGAAAAAGAGTTCGCTCGCCATGTGGTGCTGGGTCACTGGTAATCGCCCTGCCCGATCTTATAATGGGCAGCACTGGCGGCATCGCCGCCTGACGACATAATCAAAGGAGCAATGATGTCTCGTGAAATCAGTACTGAAAAAGCCCCTGCCGCTATCGGTCCCTATGTTCAGGGAGTCGATCTGGGCAGCATGATCATCACCTCGGGTCAGATTCCGGTCGATCCGGCGACCGGCCAGGTGGCGGATGACGTTGCCGCACAGGCGCGTCAGTCACTGGAAAATGTGAAGGCGATTGTGGAAGCGGCGGGCCTGAAGGTCGGTGACATCGTAAAGACCACGGTGTTCGTGAAGGACTTAAATGATTTCGCCACGGTCAACGCGACCTATGAAGCGTTTTTCACGGAGCATAAGGCTCACTTTCCGGCGCGTTCCTGTGTCGAGGTGGCTCGTCTGCCAAAAGATGTGAAGATCGAAATCGAAGCGATTGCCCTTCGTCGCTAAGTGGGTTCTCACCGCCTCTCTCCGCTAATGCCGAAGAGAGGCGGTGAATCGCTTAACGTTTAGCCGGTCGCCACAGCCACAACAGCGCTATTGCCAGCGCAAACAGCACGCCAAAACCGACGCCGGTCGCCACCGCAGGCGCACC
This sequence comes from Pantoea sp. AS142, assembly GCF_037152305.1. Taxonomy (NCBI): domain Bacteria; kingdom Pseudomonadati; phylum Pseudomonadota; class Gammaproteobacteria; order Enterobacterales; family Erwiniaceae; genus Pantoea; species Pantoea sp. AS142. The sequence continues at coordinate 64,926 of NZ_JBBCMO010000004.1, forward strand.
CGCCTTGATCGCCAGCGTATAGAACCCCAGCATGATCAGCATGGCGCTGTTCTCACCCAGGTTCTGCACCGCAATCGCATTGCCTGACCCGACGCTCTCTTTGCCCCGCGCCTGCAACAACGCATTCAGCGGCACGACAAAGAACCCCCCCAGCGCACCAATCAGCATTAGCACCAGATACGCATTCAACAAGGAATGCTGCAACGCAAAGACCACGACCATCACGCCAATCAGCACACCGGCGGGCATACAGCGACGCACCGTCTCCAGCGTCACCAGCTTCGCGGCCGCCGCGGCCCCCATCACAATCCCGATCGCGACCATGGCATTAAGGGTGGTGGGGGTTGTGTTGTCACTGATGCCCAGCGCCACCGGCACCCACAGCACCAGCAGGAAACGCAGCGTCACGCCTGCGCCCCAGAACAGGCTGGTGCCGAGCAGCGAGAAGCGCGTCTCTGCGTCGCGCCACAGCAGCGTGGCGGCGCTGAAAAAGCGGCGCACCATCACGCCGAACTGCCAGCTCTGACCAGGACGTGCCGCCTGCAGTTTTGGGATGAACAGGTTAGCCACCACCGCGATGCCGTAGGTCAGCGCACAGATCACCAACGCCGCCAGCAGATGCCAGTCAGCCAGCATACCGCCCGCCACCGAGCCGAGCAGAATGGCGGCGATGGTCGATGCCTCCATCAGCCCGTTAGCTTTTACCAGCTTCTCGCCGTGGGTAATTTCACCGAGGATGCCATACTTCGCTGGAGAGTAGGCCGCTGCGCCCGCACCCACCAGGGTATAACCCAGGAAGGGATTAAAGCCGAAGCAGATCACCAGTGCGCCCAGCAGCTTCAGGCTGTTGGCGAGCATCATCACCCGCCCTTTCGCCATGCTGTCCGCCACCTGCCCGACAAAGGGCGCCAGCAGAATGTAGGCCGCGACAAATAGCATCTGCAGCACCGGCTGACTCCACTCGGGATAGTACTGACTTTTCAGCACGGCCAGCGTGGCAAACAGCAGCGCGTTATCGCCGAAGGCCGAAAAGAACTGGGCGATAATCACGGCGATCATGCCGCGTGACATCAACGGTGCATTACGATCAAGGCTCATGCCTGCTCCTCTTCCGCCATTTTTTTCAGCGTCACGTAATCGGGTTTACCGCTGCCCAGCTGCGGCAACGCCTTCATCACCCGGATATCACGCGGCAGTGCCAGTTCTGGCGCACCCAGCTCACGGGCCGCTTTCTGCAGTCGGTCGCGCGCCAGTTCGTTATCGGTGGTGAACAGCACCAGCGCTTCACCGCGCTGACCATCCGGGCGCAGCGAAGCGGCATGGTGTTTGTCCGGCGACGCCTTCAGGGCGATCTGCTCAACGATCTCCAGCGACACCATCTCACCGGCAATCTTCGCAAAGCGTTTGGCACGCCCCTGAATCTGGCAGAAACCGCCCTCATCGAAGCTGACAATATCACCGGTGTCATACCAGCCCGCTTCCTGATTGCCTTCGCCATCGTCGGCGACCGGCGCTTCCAGCACGCCAGGGTTCTCAACCCGCAGATAGCCTTTCATCACGTTCGGTCCACGCAGCTGCAGCCGTCCGCCCTGCTCAATGCCCGGCATCGACATCAGCCGCGAATCCATGCCCGGCAGAATGCGTCCTACGGTATGTGCCTTCGCCGCCATCGGCACGTTGATTGCCACGACCGGCGCGCACTCGGTGACGCCGTAGCCTTCGAGAATGCGAATGCCATACTTATCAATATAAAGCTGACGGGTGTTCTCCTGAAGCTTCTCCGCACCGGCAACGACATAGCGCAGGCGGGCGAAATCATAGGGCGCGGCAAAGCGTGCGTAGTTACCCAGGAAGGTTGAGGTGCCAAACAGCACGGTGCAGTTACGGTCGTAAACCAACTCCGGCACGATGCGATAGTGCAGCGGGCTGGGATAGAGGAAGACCTGAGCGCCGGTCATCAGCGGCGTAAACAGCCCGACGGTCAGACCAAACGCATGGAATAGCGGCAGCGCCGACATAAAGCGGTCGCGCGGGGTGAAGTCCGCTATGGTGCGGATCTGTTCGACGTTCGCCAGCAGGCTTTTATGCGAGTGCACCACACCTTTGGGATTGCCTTCAGAGCCGGAAGTAAACAGCACCATCGCGGCGTCTTCCGGCTGCTGGAGCAGCTGCGCGCGATGCGGCATCAGCAGATGCGCGATAATCCACAGCTTGTCCTTTCCCGTCACCGTATCTTTCAGGTCTTCCAGATAGATCCACTGCACGTCGTCAAGCCCCTGCGGCAGATGCCACAGATTGCCTTTGTCCAGGAACTGCCGCGACGTGAAGACGGTTTTGATCTGCGCGGCGGTCAGCGCCGCCCGCATGCCGTTAACGCCTGCGGTGTAGTTGAGCATCGCCGGAACGCGGCCGCGCAGTGATGCGCCGAAAATCGCCGCCGCCGTGACGGTGGTATTGGGTAATAGCAGCCCTACCACTTCACGCGGCTGGCTGTAGCGCTCCAGAATACGGCCTACGCCCAGCGACTTCTTCAGCAGGCCGTTGTAGCTGTCGGGTTTAAAATTCACATCTTCGATGCAGCGCTTAAACGCGCCATAACGAGTACGCGCCGCCAGAAACGCCTCAAACAGGGTTTCACGCGGACGCACCGCCATGCGCGCTTCCATCATCACGTGATGCAGATGCTCACCAGCCAGCACGCGCCGATCGCGCGCCCGTTTCGCCTCCGGCATGGGAATGCGGGTGGCAGGCAGAATGGTCAGGGTAATGCGCGGGAACAGGCGACGTTTAAACACACCAGCCAGACGTCCAAACGGCGTGAACTCTGCGCCTTCAATCCGCATCGGCACCACGTTAGCGCCCGAACGCGCCGCGACAAAACCCGCCCCGCTGTAGATCTTCATCAGCGATCCGGTGACGGTGATCCGTCCTTCCGGGAAGATCACCACCGGGCGGCCACTGTCGATCAGCCTGACCAACTGCTTCAGCGCCATGGGCCGCGTCGGATCCAGCGGCACAAAGTCGATAAAGGGTTTAACCAGACGCATAAACCAGCTTTCGCTGATGGTCGAATAGACGGCAAACACCGGCTTAACAGGCAAAAAAAGCGCCAGCAACATGCCGTCGAGAAATGACATATGGTTCGGCGTGATCAATACCTTCTGCTTTTGCAGTTCGGCGACGTCGCCACGCAGTTCGACCCGCCATAACAGGCGAAATACCAGGCGTAATAATGTGAAAATCATGCCGGCTCCTTAGCATCGTGAAAAATAGCCCCTCACGATGCAGGATTTGATGCGGTTCGACAACAGAATTATCGGCAACCGGCTCCTCCTTCAGGGGGCCTGCCAGCCACCGCCCAGCGCCGCAATCAGTGCCACGCTGCTGACCCACTGCGTGCTCTGCAGCGTCAGCAAACTCTGCTGCGCACTCAGACTGCTGTTTTCAGTGGTTGCCACATCCAGATAGGTAATCATGCCCGCCTCATACTGCATCCGTGTCACCCGCGCGGAAGTCTGCGCCGCCTCAGTCGCACGCTGCTGCGCAGCGATCTCGCCCTGTAGGGTGTTCAGCTCCACCAGCTGATCTTCCACCTCCTGCATCGCGGTCAGCACCGTCTGACGATAGCTGGCGACGCTGGCATCCCAGCTGGCGCGCGCCTGATCGACCTGTGCGGAGGTCGCACCAAAGTCCAGTAGCGTGCCGCTCAGCTCCGGCCCCAGCGACCAGACCCGGTTCGGCAGCGAGAACAGCGAATGCAGCACCGAGGAGCTGGTGCCACCACTGGCACTCAGGGTCAGGTCAGGATAGTAACCGGCTACCGCCACACCCACCGCGGCATTGGCGGCGGCCATATTACGTTCAGCGTAAGCGATGTCGGGACGTCGCTGTAATAGCTGACCTGGCAGGCCCGCCGGCATAGCGGGCAGCGTGGCCGTCAGCGGCGCGGCGCTCAGACTGAATTCGGCGGGGGCTTTACCCACCAGCAGCGCAATGGCGTGCTCCATCTGCGCGCGCTGCCACTGATAATCCTGCGCCGAGGCACTGGCACTCTCCAGCTGCAGCTGTGCCTGAGCCAGGGTCGCGCGCGACGCGGTGCCCGCCTGATACTGGCTATTAATCACTTTCAGGTAGCGCTGATAGGCGTCAACGCTCTGCTGATAGAGCGCGATTTTCTGATCCATGATGCGCAACTGGAAATAGTCCTGAGCAAGCTCAGACTGGGCGCTCAGGGTGATATTGGCCAGTTCGGCCGCGCTGGCCGAAGCACTGGCGCGGTTCTCCTCCAGCGTGCGCCGCAGTTTGCCCCATAAATCCAGCTCCCAGCTGGCACTCAGCGACGCCTGATGGCTGCTGCTGGTGGTACGCACGCTGCTATCAGTGGCAGGGCTGCCGCTGCGCGTTATGCTGCCGTCATAGCCCAGCGAGGGAAACAGCGCCGCACGTGACTCTGCCGCCAACGCCTGCGCCTGCCGGTACAGCGCGGCATAATTCGCCACGTTCTGATTCGACACACTGACCTGACTCAGCAGCCCGCTCAGCGTGGCATCGTGATAAATCGCCCACCATTCGCCTTTGCGCTGATCATCAAGCGGTGTCGCCTGCTGCCAGCCTCTGGCCTCTTTATAGTGAATCGGCATCGCCACCGCCGGGCGCTGATAGTCGGGACCGACGCTACAGCCGCCCAGCAGCAGCATCACAACAAACGGGATAACAGGTTTCATGAATCAGGATTCCGCATGGCGCAGACGACGCCATTGACGTTGAGTGGCACGGCCCAGACGATCGAGCCAAAGATAAACAACCGGCGTGGTAAACAGCGTCAGCAGCTGGCTGAGCGCCAGTCCGCCCGCAATAGCGATCCCGAGTGGGCTGCGCAGGTCGGCATCACCGCCGCTGCCCAGCGCCAGCGGCAACGCGCCGAAAAAAGCAGCCAGCGTGGTCATCATGATGGGCCGAAAGCGCATCAGGCACGCCTGGGTGATCGCCTGCTGCGGCGACATGCCCTGCTGCCGCTCTGCGTCGATGGCGAAATCGATCATCATGATGGCATTCTTTTTCACGATGCCGATCAGCAGGATGATACCAATCAGCGCGATCACCGTGAGTTGCGTGTTGGTCAGCAGCAGCAGTAACATCGCCCCTACTCCCGCCGACGGCAGGGTCGAGAGGATCGTCAACGGATGGATGTAGCTCTCATAGAGCACGCCTAGCACGATATAGACCGCTGCCAGCGCTGCCAGAATCAGCCACGGCATGGTCGCGGTAAGCTGTGAAAAAGCGGCAGCGGTGCCAGCAAAACCGGCATGAATGGTTGACGGCAGGCCCAGCTTCGCCATCGCCTGTTTGATCAGTAACTGCGCCTGTTCCAGCGAGACACCCTCATTGAGATTGAATGCTACCGTGCTGGTGGCGGACTGTGCCTGATGCGCCACCGACAGCGGCGCGTTGCCACCGCTGAAGCGGGTAAAGGCGGAAAGCGGCACACGGTCACCGCTGTCGTTAATCACGTAGAGCTGCTGCAGCGTCTCCGGATTGGCGGTGTCGCTATCCTGCAGTGACATCACCACGTGATACTGATTCAGGGTGTGATAGAGCGTGGCGATTTGCCGCTGGCTAAACGCATTGTTCAGCAGCGTATCCAGCATTTCAACGTCGACGCCAAGCCGCGTAGCGCGGTCACGGTCAATTGTCAGTTCCACCTCCTGACCGCCGGTCTGCGAGTCGGAGTCCACGCTGTTAAGCTGGGGGATCGCCGCCAGCGCCGCCTGCACTTTCGGCGTCCAGACTCGCAGCAGCTCAAGATCGTCCGCCTGCAGGCTGTACTGGTATGTCGCGTTAGCGCTGCGTCCGCCAATGTGCAGATCCTGCGCCGCCATCAGGAACATCTGCGCCCCGGCGATGTGACTGGTTTTACGCGTCAGCCGGTTTGCCACTTCGGTGGCGGTGGCATCGCGCTGGCTAAACTCCTTAAGCCGCACAAAGAAGTTGGCGCTGTTGCGGGAGCCAAACATCCCGCTGCCCATCGACGACATCACGCTCTCTACCGCCGGATCTTCCTGAATGATCTGCGTGAACATCAGCATTTTCGGCTTCATCGCCTGAAACGAAATGTTCTGATCTGCGCGCAGCGCGCCCATCAGCAGCCCGGTATCCTGATTGGGAAAAAAGCCCTTCTGCACCACGGTGAAGAGAAAAACATTCAGCAAAACGGTCAGCAACAGGCTGAGTAGTGTCAGTTTCTGGTGGCGCATCACCCACTCCAGCCCGCGCCCGTAAGCAGCCAGCAGGCGATTCAGCTGGTTTTCAATATACTGATAGAGCGGATGCGGCCGCTGGCTGACGGGCGGTTTCGGTTTCAGCAGGCGCGCGCAGAGCATCGGCGTGAGGCTCAGCGAGACAAACAGCGAGATCAGTAGCGACACGGTGAGCGTCACGGCGAATTCGCGGAACAGCCGCCCGACAATGCTGCCCATCAGCAGGATCGGGATGAACACGGCGATCAGTGACACGGTCATCGACAGCACGGTGAAGCTCACCTCCTGCGCCCCGCGCAGAGCCGCCCGCAGCGGGCTCAGCCCGCGCTCAATATGACGGGTGATGTTCTCCAGCACCACAATTGCATCATCCACCACGAAGCCAGTGGAGATAATCAGCGCCATCAGCGACAGGTTATCCAGACTGTAACCGAGCAGGTACATCACCGCACAGGTGCCGATTAGCGACACCGGCAAGGCCAGCGCCGGAATGATCACCGCCTGCAGATTGCGCAGGAAAATAAATACCACCGCAATCACCAGCAGCACCGCAATCAGCAGCGTCTCTTCGGTGTCATACAGCGAGGCACGCACGCCAGGCGAACGATCAACCACCACTTTCAGCTGGCTATCAGCAGGAAGACTTTTTTCCAGCAACGGCAACTGCGCTTTTATCGCGTCGATGGTTTCCAGCATGTTGGCACCCGCCTGACGTTTGATGCCGATCATGACCGCAGGCGTGGCATTAAGAAATCCCGCCTGATAGCGATCTTCTACCGAGTCATAGACCGTGGCGACGTCGCGCAGCCGCACCGCATTGCCCTGCTGATAAGTGACGATCAGATCGCGATAACTGGCGGCCTTCTCCAGTTGACCATTACTGTCCACCAGCCACGACTGGTCACTGCCCTGTAAGATCCCTTTGGGCAGATTGGTGGTGCTGTTGGCAACGGCGGCGCGTACCGTCTCCAGCGAGATGCCATAGTGGATCAGCTTCAGCGGTTGCAGATCAATCCGCACCGCCGGTAAGGCGCTGCCCATCAGCGACACTTCGCCCACGCCCTGCACCTGCCCCATCGCCTGTTCGATTTTGCTCTCCGCCAGATCGTAGAGCTCACCTGGCGTGCGGGTGGCAGAGGTCAGCGCCAGCATCACAATCGGCGCATCTGAAGGGTTGGCTTTGCGATAGGTCGGCAGCGACGCCATCGCGCTCGGCAGTAAGCTGCGCGCCGCGTTAATCGCCGCCTGCACGTCGCGCGCCGCGCCGTTGATATCGCGGTCCAGCTCAAACTGCAGGATGATGCTGCTGGAGCCCTGCGAACTGCTGGAGGTCATCTCGCTGATACCGGCAATCTGCCCCAGCGACCGTTCCAGTGGGGTGGCGACCGTCGCCGCCATCGTTTCCGGGCTGGCTCCGGCCAGGCTAGCGCTGACCATAATGGTCGGGAAATCGACCTGCGGCAGGGGTGCCACCGGCAACAGCCGGTAGCCCAGCGCGCCGAGCAGCAGGATTGCCAGCGTCAGCAACAGCGTCGCCACCGGACGAAAGATAAACAACCGGGTCAGATTCATTGTCCGCTCCGGGCCTGATGCTGGCGACGTTTCACCCAGGCATTGCCGCGCTGTGCCAGCGCATCAAACCAGAGGTAGATCACCGGCGTGGAGAAGAGCGTCAGCACCTGACTGACAATCAGCCCGCCGACAATCACCAACCCCAGCGGCTGTCGCAACTCTGCGCCCGAGCCGGAAGCCAGCATCAGCGGTAACGCACCGAGCAGTGCCGCCATCGTCGTCATCAGAATCGGCCGGAAACGCAGCAGGCAGGCCTGATGAATCGCGTCTCGCGCGCTGAGGTGCTGTTGCTGCTCCGCCTCCAGCGCGAAGTCGATCATCATAATGGCGTTCTTTTTCACGATGCCGATCAGCAGGATCACCCCAATCAGCGCAATCAGGCTGAATTCGGTGCCCGCCAGCAGCAGCGTCAGCAGCGCGCCCACCGCCGCGGAAGGCAGCGTAGAGAGAATAGTGACCGGATGAATAAAGCTTTCGTAAAGGATGCCGAGCACCACATACATGGTGATCAGCGCTGCCAGTATCAGCCACAGGGTATTGCCGGTGGCGCTCTGAAACGCCGAGGTTTCTCCCTGATAACGCAGGGTGGTACTCTCCGGCAGATGCAGTTGCTGCCGCACCTCCGCTATCGCCCGCTGTCCATCCTCCAGCGAATAGCCCGGATTAAGGTTGAAAGAGATCATTACCGCCGGGAACTGGTTCAGCCGCATGTGCATCAGCGAGCCGGTGCGCTGATGAATAGTGGCGATAGCAGTGAGTTTCACCATCCCGCTGCTGGTGGTGGTGGTGTCAGAGGATGAGGTGGATGCTGACGTTGATGAGGATGTGGAGGTTGATGAAGCCGTGCTGGTGGATGACGACGACGAACTGCTGCTGGAGGACGGCTGCAAATAAACCTCATCAAACGACGCCGGGCCCTGCTGATAGGCCGGTGCCACTTCCAGTACGACCCGATACTGATTCGATTGGGTAAAAATGGTCGACACCAGACGCTGACCAAAAGCGTTATAAAGTGCGGTATCCACGTCCGACGCGGTGATACCGAAGCGCGCTGCCTTGTCGCGATTCAGTTCAACGTAAGAGACACGCCCCTGATCCTGCAGATTACTCACCACACCATTAAACTCGGGCCGCTGCTGCAACGCCGCGACCAGTTTCGGTGAAGCGCTGACCAGATTTTCACTGTCAGCATCGTCGAGTGTGAACTGATACTGACTCGGCGACACCTGATCGTTGACGGTGAGATCCTGCGCCGGCTGGAGATAGAGCCGGATACCCGCCACGTCGGCCGTTGCCTGTTGCAATTGTTTAATCACCTCATCCGCCTTCACATCACGCGAGGCAAACGGCTTAAGGTTTATCTGCAACCGCCCGCTGTTGAGGCTGGTATTCGTGCCATCGATACCGATAGTCGATGACACGCTCTCCACCGCCGGGTTTTTCAGGATCAGCTTAGAGAGCGCCTGCTGCCGCGTTGCCATGGCCTTGAACGAGACATCCTGTGAAGCAACGGTAATGCCCTGAATCAGCCCGGTATCCTGGGTCGGGAAGAAACCTTTTGGCACCACCAGATAGAGCAGCGCCGTCAGGCCGAAGGTCGCCAGCGCCACCAGCAGCGTCAGCTTCTGATGGTTCAGCACCACGGTCAGCAGCCGATCATAGCCGCGTACCAGATTGTCAAACAGCTCGCCGCCCTTGCGGGCAAACACCGACTGCTGCTCTGGCGGAATGTGACGCAGCAGATAAGCGCACAGCATCGGCGTCAGGGTCAGTGACACTAACATTGATACCAGAATCGCCACCGCCAGGGTAATCGCGAACTCCCGGAAGAGTCGCCCGACCACATCGCCCATAAACAGCAGCGGGATCAGCACTGCAATCAGCGAAAAGGTCAGTGAGATAATGGTGAAACCAATCTGCTGTGAGCCTTTCAGCGCCGCCTCCATCGGTGACTCGCCCTGCTCCAGCCGTCGTGAAATGTTTTCCACCACCACGATGGCGTCATCAATCACAAAGCCGGTAGCGATAGTCAGCGCCATCAGCGACAGGTTGTTAAGGCTGAAACCGGCCAGATACATCACACCAAAGGTGCCGACCAGTGACAGCGGTACCGCCACGCTGGGAATCAGCGTTGCCGCGACATTGCGCAGGAACAGGAAGGTCACCATCACTACCAGCGCAATCGACAGCATCAGCTCAAACTGTACATCGTTGATCGAGGCGCGAATGGTCTGAGTACGATCGGAGAGAATCGTCATCTTCACGCCATCCGGCAGTGCCGCCTGCAGCGCAGGGAGTTGCGCCTTAATGTTGTCTACCACCTGGATCACGTTAGCCCCCGGCTGGCGCTGCACGCTGATCACAATCGCCGGCTGGTTATTGGCCCATGCCGACTGGAAGCTGTTTTCCGGACCCTGTTCGATATGAGCGATATCTTTCAGGCGCAGCGCAGCACCATTCTCATAGCTGAGGATCAGGTTGCCGTACTCTTCAGCAGTGCGCAGCTGGTCGTTGGCGTCAATGGTCACTGAATGATATTTACCGTCAAAGCCGCCTTTGGAGCCATTGACGTTGCTGTTGCCAATCAGCGTATTCACCGCCTCCAGCGTCAGATGATGCGCCGCCAGAGCCTGAGGATTCATCTGCACCCGGATTGCTGGCTGATGACCGCCCGCCAGTGTCACCATGCCGACACCCGAAATCTGCGACAGCTTCAGCGCCACCCGGGTATTCACCAGATCCTGCACCCCAGTCAGCGGCAGAGTGTCGGAACTGGCCGCCAGCGTCACCACCGCGCTGTCCGCCGGGTTGACCTTTTTATAGGTCGGCGGATTAGGCAGGTCGTCGGGCAGCAGGTTATTCGCCGCATTGATCGCCGCCTGCACCTCCTGCTCGGCGACATCCAGCGACAGATCGAGGCTAAACTTCAGAGTAATAATCGACGAGCCGCTGGCGCTGGTGGAGCTCATCTGGCTCAGCCCCGCCATCTGCCCTAACTGCCGCTCCAGCGGCGACGTGACTGACGACGCCATCACATCCGGACTGGCGCCGGGATAAAGCGTGGTGACCTGAATAGTCGGATAGTCGACCTGCGGCAGCGCCGAGGTCGACAGGAATTTATAAGCAAAGATGCCCGCGATCAGCACACCGACCATCAGCAGAATGGTGGCGACCGGACGCAGAATAAACAGGCGTGATGGATTCATTTCGACACAGCACCGGTAGCGGGCGTCTCATCCGCCAGCGACACTTTGCTGCCGCTGGTCAGACGATCGATCCCTTCGGTGACCAGTCGATCGCCCGGCGACACGCCGCTGAGGATCGCCTGCTGATCGTCACCGAAAGTGGGGCCGGTGGTGACGGCTTTGCGCGTGACGCTGTGGTCCTGATTGATCACGAACACAAAGCTGCCGTCGCTGCTCAACTGCAGCGCCTGCGCCGGGATCACCGTCGCGCCTTTCAGCACCTGGGTTTGCAGCCGCAGATTGACAAACTGGTTAGCAAACAGTGACTCATCCTGGTTGGCAAACACCGCTTTCAGCGCCACGGTGCCGGTGGCGGTGTCGATCTGGTTGCTGATGAACTTCACTTCGCCACTGCCGATCTGATGCTGGTTTTCCTGATCAAACAGCGTGGCGGGCAGGCTCTTCCCCTGATGCAGTACGCTGACCAGGGTCGGGATTTCGCTTTGTGGCACGCTGAAGGTCACGGCGGCGGGCTGCATCTGAGTAATAGTCACCAGACCGGTGCTGTCAGAGGTTTGTACCATGTTACCGGGATCGACCTGCCGCAGGCCGACGCGTCCACTGATCGGTGCCGTGATGCGGGCATATTCAATGCTCAGCTTCGCACTGGCGATCTGTGCCTGATCGGCGGCGACGGCACCGCGATACTGCCCGACGGTGGCAATCTGGCTGTCCAGATCCTGGCGCGCCAGCGCATCCTGCGCCGCCAGTTTGCGGTAGCGCGCCAGCGTCAGCTCGGCGCTTTTCAGCAGCGCCTGATTTTCGCTGAGTTCGCCCTGATACTGGTTCAGCGTCGCCTGATAGCTGCGCGGATCGATCTGCGCCAGCAACTGCCCGGCACTGACCTTCTGACCCTCGGTAAAGAAAACCTGTTCCAACTGGCCATCAACCCGGCTGGTCACCGTCACGCTGGCGTTGGGGATCACCGTGCCGAGCGCATTCAGCCATACCGGCACATCCGCCGTGCTGGCGACACCGCTGTGTACCAGCGTCGCCCCTCCACCCATCGAGCCAGGCGTACCGGGCTTGCCCGGCGGCATCCCCTCGCCCGGCCCGTGACCCGCCGACAGCAGACGCCAGATAATGCCAGCGATAATCGTGGCCACCAGTAACAGGAGCAGCCATTTAAGCCCAAAAGTACGCGCCGGGCGAGAAAGGTGAGTCATCGTCAAACTCTTCAGATAAGCAAAAAAAGAAATCCCGGAACGTGCGGAATGCGGCAGTGAAAACCCATTGCGGCGAGCAAAAAACCGCCAGGCTTCACGGCGGCCATTATCGGTGAAAGGCGGCACGCCTTTCTATTGGTAAACTGTCAGGATTTCGTTAAGAACAATGATGATTTAGCGACTGTTTTTACAGTGGGAATGCCAGGGTTAGCCAGGCAAAAGAACACCACGCATCTGCGTGGATTGGTGTAATAACAGGATTCTCACTGCCGAAGCGGTGTTGCTATCACACTTATTAATCCCTCTGGGGCAGCTATCCTCGCACTGATTGACCTCGCGAAAAAAGCGGGAAAACGCAACCAAATTATGGTAAGTGTAACGAGTTGTGAATCTCTTTCACACCTCGCTTACACTCTGATTTTTCTAGGATTTAACCGGAGGATTGGCCGGTGGTTTGGTATAGATGGCATCCGGCGCAATGTTCATGTGTTTCAGTACCGGCCCCATGATATTACCGAATACCGGTGCGGCAACCGAGCCACCAAAGTGATCGCCCGCCGTCGGATGGTTGATCATAACCACCAGTGCTACTTCAGGATGGCTGGCTGGAGCAAGACCAGCGGTATAGTTGACGTACCCGCCATCATATTTGCCGCTGGCGCCCATTTTTTCAGCCGTACCGGTTTTGGTCGCCAGACGGTAGCCCGGTACAGCTGCTTTCAGCCCGGTTCCGCCCGGCAGGACATCGCTCTCCAGCATATGCACCACTTCTTTCACCGTTTCCGGATTAGCCACCTGCCGTCCCATGACCGGTGGCGTGACGCGGGTGATCGACAGCGGACGGTAAATGCCATAAGAGCCGAGCGTGGCGTATTCGCGGGCAATCTGCAGTGGCGTCACTCGCAGGCCATAGCCAAAGGAGAAAGTGGCCCGCTCAATATCGGCCCAGCGGGTGCGGTGCAACGGAAAGTAACCGACGCTTTCGCCAGTCAGCCCTAATCCGGTCGGTTTGCCCAGGCCGAACGCATGATAAGTATTCACCAGCGCTTCGGCGGGCATCGCCAGTGCGAGGTGTGATACCCCGATGTCGCTCGATTTTTGCAAAATGCCGGTCATGGTCAGGCGCGGCCAGTGGCCGACGTCGCGGATCAGGTGGCCGTTAACGCTGTAAGGCGTGGTGTCGATCACCGAGTCCGGGCGCACCAGGTGGCGCTCCAGCGCTTCCATCACCACTAACGGCTTGACGGTTGATCCCGGTTCATAGCTGTCATTGATGGCAGAGTTACGCATCTGCGCCGGAGTGGCCCCTTCATAGTTGTTGGGGTTAAACGACGGATAGGAGGCCATTGCCAGAATCTCGCCGGTGTCGATCTTCACCAGCACGGCGGCACCCGAATCCGCCTTGTTAATCAGCACGCCATCACGCAGTTTGCTGTAGAGCGTGTACTGGTCATATTTGTCGATGCTGAGCTGCACCGTCGGCGGCTGCGTCGGCGGCTGGTAGTTGATCATCGCGATGATATTGCCCGCCGCATCCTGACGATAGACCTCTTTGCCCGGCTCGCCCTGCAACACTTTATCAAAGCCTTTTTCCAGTCCGTTCAGACCGACGTTATCCGCCCCCACGATGCCGATCAGCGGCGCAGAGGCTTCGCTCATCGGATAGAAACGGCTGTCGTCATAGACTTCGCTGATGCCTTTCAGCTTCAGCTCTTTAATGTCTTTGGCGATGCCCAGTTCGACTTTACGCCCCAGATAGAGGAAGCGACGTTTCGGGTTGGCGGTGATCTGTGCGGCCAGCTCTTCGGAACGGGTGTTAAGCGCCGCAGCAAGGTAGGTCCATTTAACACTGGTAAAATCCGGGTTGCTCTCCAGCACGCGCTGCGGATCGGCGATGACGTCGCGCGAAGGCACGCTAAGCGCCAGCGCTTCACCGTTACGATCCAGCAAGGTTCCGCGGCTGGTGGGCAGTGTCACCGTACGCAGCGATCGCTGATCTGCTTCATGCTCCAGCATCGGCTGATTCAGGAACTGCAGGTCCGCTACGCGCGCCAGCAACACCACCAGACAGGTCATGACACCCAGGCAGATCAGCCGAAAACGAAAAGGGTTAAACGGCGCTTTTATCTGGTCTTTTCCCAGTAGTTTTTTAATCCGGGGCATGGCATTCCGCTGCGCAAAATAAAGAGAAAGGGGTAAGTGCCAGCAGTTATAAAGAAAGCGCTGGCCGTATAACAGGAAAACTGTGTATCAGTTCGTTATCGGCAGCAAATTTTGGGCAAAAAAAACCTGCGCATCTGCGCAGGTTGGTGTAATCAAAAAAATTTATTGATGTTCACCCATCAATACCTCTGGGACCCTGACTGTAGCAAGGGGGATTGATCGGCTGCCATCACTCAAACGCAACAGTTACCGGCAAAATGTAACCAGCCATGAGATCCTTACGCTATTGTGCAATCCTGATGTTTTTTGATTTCCACCAGGCAACTCATGGCGTTTGGCCCCTGCGTCAGTGACGAGGTCCCGATGTCGAGCGTCAGCACGTTGGGGTTACCCGCGCGATCATGTGGCTGCCACACCCTGCCGAAGCCGGGATCAAACCAGGCGCCGGTGGCGATAATCACCACGCCCTGCGTCACGCCCTCCGTGATCCGCACGCCCGCCAGCATCACGCCGCGCGCGTTGCTTACCTCAATCTCGTCGCCCTCCACCAGCCCGCGCGCTGCCGCATCGTGCGAATGCATGTAAAGGGTTTCGTGTCCGGCAGTTTTATTGCCCTGCACCGTGTTGGTGGCATCCAGCTGGCTGTGTAAACGGTCGGACGGCTGAATCGAGATCATATGCAACGGATAATCGCGGCTGACCGACGAACCGAGCCACTCCTGCGGTTCACGCCATTCCGGATGGCCGGCGAAATCGTCCAGCTGGTAATCCGCAATGGTCTGACTGAAGAGCTCTATTTTGCCGCTGGCGGTGTTGATTGGATTCGCCTGTGGATCGGCACGGAAATCATCCATAAACTGATAGGGCTTGCCACCTTCGGGGATTTCTACAAAACCGCGCTGCCAGAACGCCTCAAATTCAGGGAAGTCGATGCCTTTGCGCTGGTGTGCGGTCGCGCACTGCTGATAGAGGTGCGCAATCCACTGCATCTCGTTGCGCCCTTCGGTGAAGGTATCACGGTAGCCCAGGCGCTCTGCGAGATCGGCAAAGATATCAAAGTCATTGCGCGCCTGATGCTGCGGTTTAATCGCCTGATGCATCGCCAGCACAAAGCGATCACGTGAGGAGCCGCCGATGTCATTGCGCTCCAGCGTGGTGGTGGCGGGCAGCACAATGTCCGCCATCTGCGCGGCGGGCGTCCAGACGATATCCTGCACCACGACCGTATCGGGGCGTTGCCAGCCCTCCACCAGCCGGTTCAGCTGCTGGTGATGGTGAAAAGGATTGCCGCCCGCCCAGTGCACCATATGAATGTCGGGATAGTGCAGAGTTTCGCCCTGGAAGCGGTAAGGCTGGCCGGGATTGAGCAGCATATCGCTGATTCGCGCCACCGGAATCGACAGCCCGGCAGGATTGGGGCCGGTGCTCATCATCGGGGCTGGTCCCTCCTGGCGTGGGTTGCCGACGCTGTTCATCGAACCGTGACCAAAGGAGAAGCCCGCGCCAGGCAGGCCAGGCTGACCGAGCATCGACGACAGCGCAATCATCATCCAGTAAGGCTGTTCACCGCGATGGGCGCGCTGAACGGAATAGGAACAGGTGATAAAACTGCGCTTACCGGTAAGTTGCTGCGCCAGCTGCACAATGCGATCGGCCGGGATACCGGTAATGCGACTGGCCCAGCCGGCCGTTTTCGCCACGCCGTCCGTCTCGCCCAGCAGATAGGCGCGCAGCTGCGGCCAGCCGGTGCAATGGCTGGCGAGAAACGCTTCGTCAACCGCGCCACGCTGGGTAATCTCATGACCCAGCGCCAGCATCAGCGCCACATCGGTATTAGGGCGTATTGGGATCCACTCGGCGTTAACAAATTCCGGACAGTCATCGCGCATCGGGCTGATGTTGATCACCGGCGTACCTTTTGCCGCCAGCTGCATTAACGCCGGTTTCAGGCTGTGCTGCCCTGCACCACCCGAGGCGACCTGGGCGTTTTTCAGCGCCAGACCACCAAAGGCGACAAAAATTTCTGCATGATCCACCACCTGCGGCCATTCGGTAACGCGCCCGGTCAGCGGCATATAGGTGCCAATCACATAGGGCAGGAAGAACTGCGCAGCGCCCCAGCTGTAGTTACCCTGTTGATCAACGCCGCCGCCGCCCTGAAAGTAGAAGCGACGAACCAGCGTGCGGGCATGATTGACGCGACCGGCCGATGACCAGCCGTAAGAGCCGTTGAAAATGCCCGACGCACCATAGCGCTCGCGAATGCGGCGATTCTCCTCCGCGATCAGATCCAGCGCGGTTTCCCAGTCGACTTCAACAAAATCTTCCCGGCCACGCAGCGTACGGTCGCTCTTCTCGCGTGACTTCAGCCACGAGCGCCGCACCATTGGCTGGCGAATGCGTTTATCGGAATAGACCAGTTCGGGAATGGTGTGGATCATCGGCGACGGATCGGCATCGGCGAAGAAAGGTTCGCAGCCAATCAGGCGATCGTTTTCAGTGACGGCGGTAAAGGCGCCCCAGTGCGCCAGATGTGGCACTTTGGTTTTCATCGTTGTTTTTCACGGTAGCCTGATGGGAGATTGAGCATAACATGGTGCGACGTCTCAGCAGAAGATGTGCCTGCGGGTCCGATTTTGCCCCTTTTGCGACGACGCTGACATTCTGCCGGGTTGATGTGTCCGCCCTTTTCCGTAACACTGATGCGATGTGTAAACGTTTTCCCCCAAGCAGGTCAACGCATGGCTACCATAAAGGATGTTGCGCGACTGGCTGGCGTTTCTGTCGCCACAGTCTCCCGTGTAATCAATAATTCTCCCAAAGCCAGCGACAGCTCCCGACAGGCCGTAGGCCAGGCGATGGAGCAGCTTCAGTATCACCCAAATGCCAATGCACGCGCGCTGGCCCAGCAATCAACCGAAACGCTCGGGCTGATTGTCGGTGACGTCTCCGATCCCTTTTTTGGCGCAATGGTTAAAGCCGTGGATGAGGTGGCAGGCAACACCGGGAACTTTTTACTGATTGGTAACGGTTACCATAATGAGCAAAAAGAGCGACAGGCGATTGAACAGCTGATGCGTCACCGCTGCGCAGCGCTGGTGGTTCACGCCAAGAAAATCCCCGACGCAGAACTGGAAGTGCTGATGAAGCAGGTGCCGGGTATGGTACTGCTGAACCGACTGATAAAAGGCTTTGAAAAGCGCTGCATCGCGCTTGACGATCGCTATGGTGCCTGGCTGGCGACCCGTCATCTGATCCAGCTTGGCCATCAGAATATTGCCTTTATCTGCTCGACTCACACCATTTCCGACGCCGAAGATCGCCTGCAGGGTTACTACGATGCGCTGAAAGAACACGGCTTGCCGTGCAGCGATCGGCTGGTCACCTGGGGTGAACCGGATGAAGTAGGCGGTGAGCAGGCGATGACGGAACTATTGGGTCGCGGCAGGAGTTTTACCGCCGTCGCCTGCTACAACGACTCAATGGCGGCAGGGGCACTGGCGGTGCTGAGCGATAACGGCGTCCGCGTGCCGGAAGAGATGTCGTTGATCGGCTTCGACGATGTGCTGGTTTCGCGTTATGTGCGACCGCGCCTTACCACCGTCCGCTATCCGATTGTCACCATGGCACAGCAGGCGGCCCAGCTGGCACTGGCGCTGGCCAACGATCTGCCGCTGCCGGAAGTGACCCACATGTTCAGCCCGACGCTGGTACGCCGCCACTCGGTCAGCGGCCCGGCCTGACGCCGCGGTTACTGAAAAGCACGCAACAGCGTCTCCAGCGGCCTGACCAGCGCAATCACCGTTTCATCCTGTACCTCGGCGGCGGCATCCAGTGTCGCCTGCATCTTCGCCACTTCGCTGGCACCAAACGCCTGATTGCGTCCGTAAGCATTAACCAGCGCGATGCCCATGGCGGTCAGTACCTCAATCTGCTGTACGCTGTGTGCCAGCGGCTTCAGCGTTGCGCTGGCGTTAATCATCGGCAGCACCGCGATGGTGTTGTCCTGCCAGCGCTGCAGCGGGGCGCGAACCGCAGAGGCGGCAGCCGGATTTTTACGATTGGCGATCAACACGGCGACCTGCTGTTGCAGCTGGCGTACCGCTTCACTCTCAGCGGGCAGCACATCTGCCAGCCGGTTTAAGGGTTCATGGTAGTCGTAGTGGCCCGCCTGATACTTGAGATGCTGGCGCGTGTAGTATTGCGCCGGTTCCAGCACCTCGGCCAGAACCCGTAGTGGGGCGATATCGTGACCATCGGCCAGCCGCATCATTTGCTGCTCTGTCTGCGCATGTTGCAGCGTACCAACCGATATGCTGCTCCAGCTATCCATCGCCGCCAGCCGCGAATACAGGGAGTCGGTGTTGGTGACATTCGGTGCCGACCATAACCGCTCAGCCACCACAAAGGCACGTGGCCACAATTTGGTATCAATAATCTGGCTGTTGATGTTTTCCGCCCACAGCGCCGCCTCACCACCCAGCAGATTTTGCTGTACCTGTTCTGGCGAGGGCAGCACGGGCGCGATGCCCGCAGGCGGCTGTGTCAGACGTTGACCGCTGGTGGGATAACGCACGTTGCCCACCTCGATATAACCCTTGAGTGCCTGCTGTTGCAGCGTGACCACCGGCTGGAACGGCCCCATCCAGCTATCCACGCTAAATTGCACCTGCCGGGTAGAGAGCCAGTTGATCTGATTGACCATCCGCCGGGCTTTGCCATCAAAGTCGATATAACCGCGCCAGCCTGCCTCTCCCTGAATCAACGTAAAGCTGCCCTTTACCGGGCTGCCTTTCAGCCGTGGCATAGTGAATGACCAGCTCTGCGCCTGATCGCCTGGCCGCAGACGATCCTGGCCGTTAAGCCCCTGCGGCATGATCTCATTGCTGTAGTGATAGCGGGCAGGCTGGGGCTGGTCGAGGTAGAAGCCGGTGGAGAGGATGCCGCGGTAATTCTCTTTTGCCAGCGCACTTAGCGCATCCTGGCCCTGCCACGACTGGATCAGAATGCTGCGCGGCAGATCGGGATGGGCAATCTCATCCCAGCCCACCATCTGACGGTGATGGGCTTCCAGAATTTTTTCCACCCGCTGATTGAAGTACGCCTGTAGCGCATGGGCATCTTTCAGATCGTGGTCGCGCATAAACTGCTGAATAGCGGGTGAGTCGTTCCACTGTGCTGGATCCACCTCATCGCCACCAATGTGCAGCCAGGGATCGGGGAAAATCGCCGCCATCTCACCCACCAGGGTGTCGATCACCTGATAAACCTGTTCGTTGCTGGGATCGAGCAGCGGTTTAAAGACGCCCCAGCCGCGCTCCATCTGATAATTTCCCGGCGCGCTGATAAGCTCAGGCATCGCCACCGCAAGCGCAGAGGCATGTCCCGGCATATCCAGTTCTGGTACCACACGCACCCCGCGATCGGTGGCATATTTCACAATCTCACGCATCTGCTGCTGGCTGTAATAGTTGCCATCGCTGGCTTTCTGCTGCAGCTGGGGATAGTGGCTGGAGGCGAAGCGCCAGCCCTGATCATCGGTGAGATGCCAGTGAAAGACGTTCATTCGCGCGGCGGCGATGCCGTCGATCTGACGCTTAAGCGTCTCCACCGGCATAAAGTGACGCGCAGTGTCGATCAGCACACCGCGCCATGGGAAGCGCGGGTAATCGTGGATGGTGACATAAGGAATAGTCGTGCCCTGTGCGCCATTTTGTATTAGCTGTAGCAGGGTTTCCATGCCGCGCATCGCGCCAAAACGGTCGGGCGCAGTTAACACGACGCCTTCGCCATCGACCTGTAAATGATAGCTCTCGTCGCTATCGGGCAGCGGCAGCGGGTCCACTGCCTTAGCGATCACGATGCGGATAGTCGGTGCTGTCACTGGCTGGGTGGCGGGTAACAGCGGCCAGCCGGTCTGATTGCTGATGCGCTCCAGCCAGCGTGCTTCGGCACCCGCCAGATGATCACCAGAGATTTGCAGCGTCAGCTGCGGCGTCAGAGTGAGTGCGCCGCCGCTGGTGGTCTGCTCCACCTGTTGCGGCCAGGGCATTAGCGGCAGCGCACTGGCCAGGGTTATCGGGCTAAGGGCTGAGAGCAGAAGCAGAGAACGGGGTAACCACATTGGCGGGCGTCCTTGTAACGTCAACGGTTTGACAGCGCAGAACTTTGATTAAAGTTGCTGCACGCCGTTCCGCCAGTGAATCCTGCAGGAAACCTGAAAAATGACCCGATTTTTTTACATTAGTCGGAATTTCTGCCGGGTTGAAGCTTCCTTGTTTCAGGTCAAATCAGATCGCAATAATTCTCAGCAATCACTACATGTAGGTAATAGAATCCTTTTTACCCCCATATGTAGTTTACGGAGAGAGAAATGGCGACGGTGGTAATCAAGCGGGATGGATGCAGGACAGGCTTTGATGCGCAGCGTATTGAGCAGGCCGTGGCGGCAGCGGCAGGAGCAGCAGACGTCGACGATGTGGCCTGGTGCGCGCAGGTCGCCGAGCGCGTGGCATTGCGGCTGGCCGATCGTCCCGAAGTGGATATCCGTGAAATTCAGTGTGCGGTAGAAGAGACGCTGATGGCGGGCCCCTACCCTCAACTGGCCCGCGCCTACATTGAATACCGCCACGATCGCGATGTTGCCCGCGATCGTCAGAGCCAGTTACACCACGCTATTCGCGGACTGGTCGATCAGACCAATCCGGCGCTGCTGAACGAGAATGCCAACAAAGACAGCAAAGTGATCCCGACACAGCGCGATCTGCTGGCCGGGATCGTCGCAAAGCATTACGCACAACAGCAGATCCTGCCGCGCGATGTGGTGCTGGCGCACGAGCGCGGCGAGATCCACTATCACGATCTCGACTATTCGCCGTTCTTTCCGATGTTCAACTGCATGCTGATCGATCTTAAAGGCATGCTGACCAACGGTTTTAAAATGGGCAATGCCGAGATCGAGCCACCTAAATCGATCGCCACCGCCACCGCCGTGACAGCACAGATCATCGCGCAGGTCGCCAGCCACATTTATGGCGGCACCACCATTAATCGTATTGACGAAGTGCTGGCCCCGTTTGTTGAGCAGAGCTATGCCCGGCATCTGGCGATTGCTAAGCAATGGCAGATCCCGCAAGCAGAGCAGTATGCGCGCCAGCGTACAGAGAAAGAGTGCTACGACGCCTTTCAGTCGCTGGAGTATGAGGTAAACACCCTGCACACCGCCAACGGTCAGACCCCATTTGTCACCTTTGGTTTCGGACTGGGAACGGACTGGGCTGCCCGCCTGATTCAGCAATCGATTCTGCTTAACCGACTGGCTGGACTGGGTAAAAATCGCAAAACAGCAGTGTTCCCAAAACTGGTTTTCAGCATTCGCGAAGGTATCAACCGACGGGCGGGCGACGTTAATTATGACATCAAGCAACTGGCGCTGGAGTGCGCCAGTAAGCGGATGTATCCCGACATACTCAATTACGATCAGGTGGTTAAAGTCACTGGCTCGTTCAAAACGCCGATGGGCTGCCGCAGCTTCCTTGGCGTGTATGAAGAGAATGGTGAACAGATTCATGAGGGGCGCAACAATATTGGGGTGATTAGCCTGAACCTGCCGCGCATCGCACTAGAAGCAGGCGGTGATGAAGCGCGCTTCTGGACCCTGCTCGATGCGCGACTGCTGCTGGCTAAGCGGGCGCTGATGACGCGGGTGGCACGGCTGGAGAAGACCAAAGCACGCGTTGCCCCCATTCTTTATATGGAAGGGGCTTGTGGCGTTCGGCTGAATGCGGATGATGAAGTGGGTCCCATTTTCCGTAATGGCCGGGCGTCCCTGTCGCTGGGCTATATCGGCCTGCACGAAACACTGAATGCGCTTAGCGGAGGGCATCAGCATCCTTATGATGATGCGGCACTGCGCGCCAAAGGGGTGGAGATCATTGCCTATCTGCGTGAGGCAACCGAGCGCTGGAAAGCGGAGACCCACTACGGTTTCAGCCTCTATAGCACGCCAAGCGAGAATCTTTGCGACCGCTTCTGCCGCCTTGATGCGGCGCAGTTTGGTCTGGTGCCGGGCGTCACTGACAAGGGCTATTACACCAACAGCTTCCATCTCGACGTAGAGAAGAAAGTGAATCCTTACGACAAAATCGACTTTGAAGCGCCCTATCCGCCGCTGGCGAATGGCGGATTCATCTGTTACGGCGAATACCCGAACGTGCAGCACAACCTCAAGGCGCTGGAAGATGTCTGGGATTACAGTTACGACCGCGTGCCTTACTACGGCACGAATACCCCAATTGATGAGTGCTACGAGTGCGGCTTCAACGGCGAGTTTACCTGTACCAGCCGCGGCTTCACCTGCCCGAACTGCGGTAACCACGATCCGGCGCGTGTCTCCGTCACCCGGCGGGTCTGCGGCTATCTGGGCAGCCCGGATGCGCGACCCTTTAACGCCGGTAAACAGCAGGAAGTACAGCGTCGGGTGAAGCATCTCGCAGAAGGGCCGCAGGGATGATGCATATCCATCGCTACTATGATGTGGATATCGTTAATGGCCCTGGCACCCGCTGCACGCTGTTTGTCGCCGGTTGCGAACATCAGTGTCGCGGCTGCTACAACCAGCGCACCTGGCGCACCGATTCCGGCGTGCCCTTTACGCTGGCGATGGAGGAGCAACTGCTGGCGGATTTGCAGGACACACGCATTCCGCGCCAGGGATTATCGCTGAGCGGCGGCGATCCGCTACATCCGCATAACGTGCCGCACATTCGCCGTCTGGTGAAACGGGTTCGGCAGGCGTGTCCCGGTAAAGATATCTGGCTCTGGACCGGTTATCGAATGCAGGAGCTGAATGCGGCGCAACGCGCGGTGCTGGACTATCTCGATGTGCTGATTGATGGCCGTTTTATCGAAGAAGAGAAGGATGCCACGCTGCAATGGCGCGGCAGCCGTAACCAGATAATCTGGCAGTTACGCTGAGTGACGCGGAATTTCGCCCGACTCAATGACAGTGACGCGCTCGCCACCCTGCGTGAAAGCCTGCTGGTGCAGACAGCGTGCCACGTCGCGCGCATGCACCGCCCGCCAGTTTCCTGGCAGCAGTGAAAACATCGGTGCCATCAGGCTTTCACCCCGGCGCTTCTGCGCGCGATCACCTAACAGCAATGAAGGCCGCACCAGCGTCAGGTGTGGCCAGCCCTGATGGCGCAGCGCATTCTCCATTTCGCCTTTGACGCGATTATATAAAAATGGTGAGTGACGATGGGCACCGTGCGCGCTGATCACCAGCATCTGCTTCGCCCCTAAACGTAATCCGCTTAACCCGCTGTCCACCACCAGGGTGTAATCGACGTGGATAAAGGCCTGTTTGCTGCCCGCCTGCTTACGCGTGGTGCCCAGGCAGCAGAACACCGTATCCAGCGAACTCTGCAGCGGCCCCAGCACATCCGTGAGATCGGCTTCAACCGGATTAACCACTTTATGCATCGCTGGCAAGGGTCGGCGGGTTGGTGCGATGATCTCATCGACGCGCGGATCCTCAATCAGTAAGCGCAGCAGATGCGACCCGACTAAGCCGGTAGCACCGGTCAGTAATACGCGATTCATCTCAGATTCGTCCTTATTTCACTGCTGACAGGTTAAAAGATAGCTGATCTTAACGGGCTGGCTTGCGTTCTCACCCTCAGCGACCAGACTTACATTGTTATCAGGATAGCGCGGCTCGCGCTCCACTCGTTTTAAGGAGGAAAAAAATGAGCAAGAAAGTGGCGGTTTTGATTACCGATGAATTTGAAGACTCAGAATTTACCTCACCCGCTGAGATTTACAAACGCGCTGGTTTTGAGGTGGTTACCATTGAGAAACAAGCCGGCAATGTCGTTAAAGGCAAAAAAGGCGAAGCGGAAGTGACCATCGATCGTAGCATTGATGATGTCAGCCCGGCGGAATTTGATGCCCTGCTGCTGCCAGGCGGCCACTCGCCTGATGCCCTGCGCGGTGACGATCGTTTTGTGGCTTTTACCAAAGAGTTTGTTGCCAGCGGCAAGCCAATCTTTGCCATCTGCCACGGGCCACAGCTGCTGATTAGCGCTAATGGCGTGCGCGGTCGCAAGATGACCACCGTTAAAGCCGTTGCCATTGACCTGATCAATGCCGGTGCTGACTTCCATGACCTGGAAGTGGTGGTAGACAGCGATAAGCTGGTCACCAGCCGTACTCCAGCCGATTTACCGGCCTTTAATCGTGAATCCCTGCGGATACTCGAAGCGCTGTAAACTCGCTACGCCCTTTTCTGCTGAAAAGGGCGTTTTTATTTCTCCCGCTGCCAGGCAATTTTCTTCCCGAATCCCAGTGCATTATCCGTCATCTTCATCTCATCCAGCGTAATCTCCCATAACGGTGCCGACACTTTGCGTGAGACCGGAAAACGTTTCTGGTAAGCGGCTCGGGCGACCTTCTCTGTTTCCTCCTCCAGCCGGGTGATACGGCCACGATATTGCACCCCTTTAATCAGGAGCACGCTTCTGGGCTGGCCATTAACGGTGCCTGCAACCTGCGAATTCTGCAGCATTAACTCACCATGGCGGGTATCGGGTTCGGTCATGATCCAAAAAGCCATACGCATCTCATCAAAGACGTAGTAGCAATTAGCGCACCACAGTTGATCGTCGAAGGTACAGCAGAGTGAAAGCACATGCTGCTTTCTGAGGTAGCGAACCAGATGGGCGTGTTCGGACAAGATAAACTCCTGACGGTGCGCCGAAGAGTGAAGCGCGCTACACTGCCCGGCACCTTTTTTTGGGAAATGATTGCGATGAGTCAGCAGTGGCAACTCTACATCGTCCGTACGGCGAAAGGGAGCCTGTACACCGGCATCACCACTGATGTGGTACGCCGGGTCGCTGAGCACCAGAGCGGACGCGGTGCCCGCGCACTGCGCGGCAAAGGGCCGCTGGACCTGGTGTTTCACTGTGAAGCGGGCGATCGTGCCAGCGCCTCCAGACTGGAATATCAGGTTAAGCAACTGACCCGTCAGCAGAAATTACTGCTGGTGGCGGGTCAGCCGATGAGTCTGGAAAGCTGGCTGAGTATTACCGCTGGCGATTAAAAGGGTCGGCGTAGTCAATCTGCCCTTCCGCGCCGTCATAGGCATTATCCGCCAGACGGTAGACCTGGAACGCAGCCTCTGTGCCCGGCCAGCGGCTGCGCAGGCCGTGACGTGCAGCCGGTTCAAAACCAAAACGGTTGAACAATGCCGGAGCACCCAGCACGACCACAGCGCTGTAGCCAAATTCATTAAGCGTATCCAGCCCCTCATAAATCAGTTTGCTGGCAATACCCTGGCCGCGCAGCGTTTCATCGACGGCCAGCGGAGCCAGGCCAACCCAGCCGCGATCTTCACCCTGAATGCTGACCGGACTGAATGCGGCATAACCCAGCACCTGTCCCTCGTCATCAGTGGCGACCACGCCTAAGGTTAGCAGGCCATCTTCACGCAGCGTCTGAATCAGTTCCGCCTCTGCTGAGGTACTGAAGCAGCGTCTGAGCAGCGCGTCGATGCCTGCGGCATCAACACCAATTTCGCTACGGATTAACATGCGGCACCTGCGCGCGCCTGTGCGGCCTTCGCGTCCTGTTTCATGCCGGCGTCGACAAATGCCGCCATCTGTTCAATGGCCGTGCGTAACGCGGTGGGCATAGCCTCGGGTTCAATAGCATCCATTACGTTCTTCACCTCAAGTCCCAGTTCAGTGTCACCTTCAATCACCAGCCGGCGTTGAAAGAACAGCATGTCGGGGTCTGCTTTACGTGCTGCCACCAGCAACAGATCATTGGCATTGCCCCGAAACCAGACATCCGCTTCGGACTGATGCAATACCGCCAGTCGGCCGTCCTGCAGCGTGGTTATCCATTGCAGATTGAGATCGGCAATCTCGATACCCAGCAGGCGACCATCCAGAAAGTCTAACTCACCTTCAGCCAAAGCATCATGAAATTGCCAGTTTAAGAGTTGTTGCAGAAGCAACTTCTTGACCGGGAATGGGGTGAGTGCCGCAGGTAACCCTAAGATTTTTGGACCATTTTTTACAAAGTGGGCATGTATCCGCTCTAACACTTTCATCACTCCCTTTAGAAAATTTTACGTATATTGCCATATCCTTTTCAGCACGCCTCCTCTGAGATCAATAAAAACCGCTGCGAAAAGAGGGAAAAAAACGCCGCCAGGGCGGATGAATTGGAATTTCACTGCCTCAAATCAACACGCTACCCGCACCAGATGCCTAGACTCAACGCCCATCTGCATGTTGAGAGGAACACCTATGGAACTGCTCTGCCCGGCAGGCAACTTACCCGCAGTGCGCACCGCCGTAGAGAATGGCGCGGATGCAGTGTATGCGGGGCTGAAAGATGACACCAATGCCCGCCACTTTGCGGGTCTGAATTTCACCGATAAAAAGCTGGCTGAAGCGGCACGCTATCTGCATCAGCATCGCCGCAAACTGCATGTCGCGATCAACACGTTTGCCCATCCTGATGGCATGAACCGCTGGCAGCGGGCGATTGATGTGGCAGCGCAAAACGGGGCCGATGCGCTGATCCTGGCCGATATCGCCACGCTGGAGTATGCCGCGACGCACTATCCACAGGTTGAACGTCATCTTTCTGTACAGGCTTCGGCGACCAATCTGGAGGCGATTCGCTTTTATCACCGTCACTTCAACCTGCAGCGTGTGGTGCTGCCGCGCGTGCTGTCGATTCATCAGGTTAAACAGCTGGCGCGCAGTACGCCGGTACCGCTGGAGGTTTTCGCCTTTGGCAGCCTGTGCATTATGGCGGAAGGCCGCTGCTATCTCTCTTCCTGGCTGACCGGCGAATCGCCTAACAGCGCAGGTGCCTGCTCCCCGGCAAAGTTTGTGCGCTGGCAGCAGACGCCACAGGGCATGGAGTCACGTCTTAATGAAGTGCTGATTGATCGTTACGCTGCTAACGAAAGCGCGGGTTATCCGACGTTGTGCAAAGGACGGTATGAGGTTGACGAGCAGCGTTATCATGTGCTGGAAGAGCCCACCAGCCTGAACACGCTGGAGCTGCTGCCAGAGCTGCTGCGCGCAGGCATCGCCTCGGTGAAAATCGAAGGCCGTCAGCGCAGTCCCGCCTATGTCGCTGACGTGGCGCGCGTCTGGCGTCAGGCGATCGATCGCTGCCAGGCGCAGCCGGAACAGTTTGAAGTCGCGCCACAGTGGATGCAGACGCTGGGCGATCTCTCTGAAGGCACGCAAACCACGCTGGGTGCTTATCACCGTGAATGGCAATAAGGAGTCATGATGCAATATGCCCTTGGGCCGGTGCTCTGGTACTGGCCGACCGATACACTGGAAGATTTTTACCAGCAGGCTGCCTGCAGTAGCGCGGATATTGTCTACCTCGGCGAAGCAGTATGCAGTAAACGCCGTGCTACCCCCTATGCCCGCTGGATGGCGCTGGCACGCGACGTGGCGGCCAGCGGCAAACAGGTGGTGCTGAGCACGCTGGCGCTGCTGCAGTCGCCCTCTGAGCTGAAAGAGTTGCAGCGTTACGTAGAGAACGGTGAGTTCCTGATTGAAGCCAATGATATTGGCACGGTAAACATGGCTGCTGAGCGCCACCTGCCTTTTGTCGCTGGCCCGACGCTCAATGTCTATAACGCCGACACGCTGCAACTGCTGGTCAAAGAGGGTATGACCCGCTGGTGTATGCCGGTGGAAATGTCGCGGGACTGGCTGCTACAGCTTCTGGAGCAGTGCGAGACACGAGGTATCCGGCAGCAGTTTGAGGTGGAAGTGCTGGGCTACGGTCATTTGCCGCTGGCGCTCTCAGCGCGCTGCTTCACCGCCCGCTCGGAAAACCGCGCTAAAGACGATTGTGAAACCTGCTGCATCAACTACCCGAAAGGCCGTCGCGTCAACTCCCAGGAGGGGCAACAGGTGTTCGTCCTTAATGGTATTCAGACCATGAGTGGCTACTGCTACAACCTGGGCAATGATCTGGCGGGCATGCGCGACCAGGTCGACTGCGTACGACTCTCTCCACAGGACAGATCGACGCTGGCGGAGATTGACCGTTTCCGCGCCAATGAAAAGGGTCAGGCACCACTAATGGTCGCGAAAGGCAGTGATTGTAACGGTTACTGGCACAAACTGGCGGGCATGACGCTGGCATCCTGAGTAAAAGCACATACCGGCTATATTCCTGCTGAGGTTAGCAGTTTTAATATAAGGAATGATGCGTAATACTAAATGGTGCAGGTTTTTTACGCCTGCGCCATACAACGGGAGTAGTCATGTCTGATAAAAAACCTCTTCGCCTGTCCGTGTTGGATCTTGCGCCGATTCCACAGAGCGCGACCGCACGGGATGCGTTCCACAATTCACTGGCGCTGGCGCGTCAGGCTGAAAAACTGGGCTACCAACGCTACTGGCTGGCTGAACATCACAACATGACGGGAATTGCCAGCGCCGCAACGTCGGTGCTGATTGGCTATCTGGCAGCCAACACCGAGACACTTCAGCTGGGATCGGGCGGCATCATGTTGCCCAACCATGCGCCCTTGGTGATCGCCGAGCAGTTTGGTACGCTGGCTTCTCTCTATCCTGGCCGTATTGATCTTGGTTTAGGTCGCGCGCCAGGTTCTGACCAGCGCACCATGATGGCGTTGCGCCGTCACCACGCCAGCATGCACGCTGACACCTTTCCCGAGGATGTGGCTGAACTGATTAACTGGTTTGATGCTGACACAGATGCGCAGCCGCCAGTTCAGCCGGTGCCCGGTCTGGGCCTAAAGATCCCGATCTGGCTGCTCGGCTCCAGTCTCTACAGCGCCCAGTTGTCCGCGAAAATGGGCCTGCCGTTTGCGTTTGCCTCCCACTTTGCCCCTGACCAGCTGTTCCAGGCGCTACATGTCTACCGCGAGCACTTCCAGCCTTCCGCGCGTCTCGACAAGCCTTATGCCATGGTCTGTATTAACGTGGTCGCCGCTGACAGTGAGCGTGATGCGCGCTTCCTGTTTACCTCGCAGCAGCAGCAGTTTATTAACCTTCGCCGCGGAAAACCGGGACCGTTACCGGCACCAGTTGAAAACATGGATAACCTCTGGTCGCCGTCAGAGCAGTATGGCGTGCAGCAGGCACTGAGCATGTCGCTGGTCGGCGATACAGATAAAGTGCGTCATGGCCTGGCCTCACTGATGCGTGAAACCCAGGCGGATGAAATTATGGTTAATGGCCAGATTTTTGACTCCGAAGCGCGTCTGCGCTCCTTTGCCATTGCGATGGAAGCGGCTAAAAGCCTTTAATCAGTTTTGCGGTGGGCGCAATGTATCCGGGCTCACCGCCAGCTAATGACTCTCCCTGACTGGAGATTGCCCATCCAGGTGGCGATACTCCCGACTGGACTCTGCTGCGATCTAATCCCCCCACCCGATAGCCTGCGGAACCTGTATCCAGTTTTTCCACCATCATCAAACGTCGCGCCTCATTCAGAGGGAGTTGTTTTTGGTATTGCATCGGCGTCATGGCCATTACAGCGTTGAAGTGATAATGCAGCGAAGAGAGACTCATGCCGACACTACTGGCGAGCTTCATCGGCTGATAGAAATTTCCTGCTCGATGAGCGGGGCCTGCGCCTCAATATCTTCAGGGTGGTCAGAGCGGGAGACCAGCAGAATGACTGCCTTCACCAGCAAGGGACAGACCTTATGCACGGTGACGCCGCGTTTATCCCCTGCTGTCGCCAGCGGCAGCGCCGGAGGAAACTGTTCATGATAGTGCATCAGCCGGGATTCATTGATGGCGATACCCCTACTCGTCTTTTCCGGCGTAGCGACGGTCGCGCAGACGCGCACCGGCATATCCAGCATCACCCGCAGATCACCCCGGCCATACATAGCAGCACCTTGCCTGCGCCACCGGCGCTGACGCAGGAGGAGGTGCAGCAGCAAATTAACGTTAGCCTGATTGGCGCGCTGATGGTCTGTCCGCAGGCGATTCGTCACTGCCCCGCGCACGGCGGCACTATGATTAACCTTAGCGCCCTGAACAGTAAAAAACAGCAAGCCTGGTTCCGTACTCTGGGCGGCGACCAAAGACGTGGTGGATACCCTGACCCAGAGATTGGCGCGCGAACTGGGTGCCAGTAACATCCGGATTAACGCTTCAGCGCGGGGGACGATCCTGACCGAGGGATTACTGGCTGTGATGAGGATGAGCCCGTAGCTCAAGGCACAACTGCTGGCTACCACGCCGCTCGGGCGTTTAGGTCTGCCGGAGGATGTGGCTCAGGTTGCGCTATTTCTGGCGCCTGAAGAATCTGACCGGATCAGCGTCGAATGCGTCATGATGAGCGGCGGTGCCTGACAGGCATAAAAAAGGGAAGCCAGTGGCTTCCCTTTTTATTACGACGTCAAGTCGTTATGCATCACGACGACGTGGAGCGGCGGCTGCGCCATCTTCACGACGTGGACCACGGCTACCTTCACGGTTAAAGCTGCGTCCACCGCCTTCACGACCACCTTCACGGCGCTCAGAAGAGAAGCGACGACCACCTTCACGGTTGGCTGCACCCGGACCGCTGCGACGTTCACCGCCAGCACCGGCTGGACGACGATCACCACGGCCTTCGTTTGGCTGTGCATCACCCAGCAGCTGCATATTCATCGGTTTGTTCAGAATACGCGTACGGGTAAAGTGCTGAAGCACATCGCCTGGCATACCTTTAGGCAACTCGATAGTCGAGTGGTTACCGAACAGCTTGATGTTACCGATATAACGGCTGCTGATATCGCCTTCGTTAGCGATAGCACCAACAATGTGACGAACTTCAACACCATCATCGCGGCCTACTTCGATGCGGTACAGCTGCATTTCGCCAACGTCACGACGTTCGCGACGTGGACGATCGCCATCACGGCTTTCGCGGTTTTCACGCGGACCACGAGAATCGCCACGCGCTTCACGGCTGTCACGACGGCCATCACGCTCGTCACGATCGCGGTATTCACGACGTGCCGGACGTGGTGCTTCCGGTGGCAGAATCAGAGGACGTTCGCCCTGTGCCATCTTCAGCAGTGCGGCTGCCAGAGTTTCCAAATCCATTTCGTCTTCTGGCTGCATTTTAGCCAGCAGAGCACGGTATTGATCCAAATCGCTGCTTTCCAGCTGCTGCTGAACTTTCGCAGCAAACTTGGCCAGACGACGCTCACCCAGCAGTTCTGCATTGGGGAGTTCAACTTCAGGAATGGTCAGCTTCATCGTACGTTCGATGTTGCGCAGCAGACGACGCTCGCGGTTCTCAACGAACAGCAGCGCACGGCCAGCACGACCGGCACGACCGGTACGGCCGATACGGTGAACGTAAGATTCTGCATCCATTGGGATGTCGTAGTTTACAACCAGGCTGATACGCTCAACGTCCAGGCCGCGGGCCGCAACGTCGGTTGCAATCAGGATGTCGAGACGACCATCTTTCAGGCGCTCCAGCGTCTGCTCACGCAGTGCCTGGTTCATATCACCGTTCAGCGCTGCGCTGTTGTAACCACTACGCTCCAGCGCTTCTGCCACTTCCATGGTTGCATTTTTAGTACGCACAAAGATGATGGCAGCATCAAAGTCTTCTGCTTCCAGAAAGCGAACCAGTGCGTCTGTTTTACGACCATAAGCGGTCCAGTAGCTCTGGCTGATGTCAGGACGCGTCGTCATGCTTGACTGAATACGCACTTCCTGTGGATCTTTCATAAAGCGCTTGGTGATACGACGAATCGCTTCCGGCATGGTTGCAGAGAACAGCGCAGTCTGATGACCGGCTGGAATTTGCGCCATGATAGTTTCAACGTCTTCGATGAAGCCCATACGCAGCATTTCATCGGCTTCATCCAGCACCAGGCCGCGCAGGTTAGAAAGGTCTAACGTGCCACGTTTCAGGTGGTCAAGCAGACGACCAGGGGTACCTACAACAACCTGTGGTCCCTGACGCAGTGCGCGCAGTTGTACGTCATAACGCTGGCCACCGTACAGGGCAACTACGTTCAGGCCACGCATATGTTTAGCGAATTCGGTAACTGCTTCAGCAACCTGTACCGCCAGTTCGCGGGTGGGTGCCAGCACCAGGATTTGTGGTGCTTTAACAGTAGGGTCGATGTTATTTAACAGCGGCAGAGAGAACGCCGCAGTTTTACCACTCCCGGTCTGCGCCATGCCTAACACGTCACGGCCCGCCAGCAGGTGAGGAATACACTCTGCCTGGATTGGGGATGGCTTTACGTAGCCCATGCCATTCAGTGATTCAAGGATGTCGGCGTTAAGGCCAAGGTCAGCAAAAGTGGTTTGAATATCAGTCATGTAGTACACGTGCCTCTTAGATTGCGGCGGCCAGTCTACATAACTCGTCGTGAAAACTTTCAGTCATTTTCATCAAAAAGTGTGAACCGGCTCAAATTAGAAGTTTTGACGAACAGAAAAGCCTTCATCCTTTAAGATGATGACTTAACAGGTTTTACAGGCAAATTAAGTTCGTCAGCTATTGCTGGTCAGATTCTGATAGATCGTCTTGTGCCTGGCCGAGTTGCGCCAGTTCCAACAATGCGTATCGGTGTTCAACAAAGTTATTAACGTTGTTAGCCACCGCCAGTTTGAACAACGCTTTCGCGTCGTCCTTCTCCCCCAGACTTAGGTAGTACTTACCTAAATAGAAGTTGGTTTCACTGAGATGTTCAGCGAGCGAGGTGTTATCCGTTGCGTCCGCCTTGAGACTTTCCATCAACGATTTCTCGTTGATATCTCCAAGGTAGAACTCGACAATATTCCATCCCCATTGGTCTCTGACCGCTTTGTCGTGACGCTGTTGAAGCGCGACTTTTGCCTTGTCGGCATCCATCTCACGTTCAACGAGATAGAGCCACAGACTGCGGAAAGGATCGTTAGGATCGTCTTGATAAAACGCCAGCAGATCATCTTGCGCTAACTTGTATCGACCGCCGTAATAGAGGGCGATACCACGGTTTAAATGCGCATAGTTGTAAGTTGGATCAAGCTCAAGTACAGAATCGAACGCTTCATAGGCGGCATCAAAGTTGCCCGCCTGCGTTAAATATATGCCTAAGTAGTTAAACACTTCGGGCATATCAGGTCTTATAGACAGCGCTTGCGAAAAATCGTTCCGCGCTAATGCCCGCAGACCTAAACTATCATACAACACTCCGCGCTCATATAATAGCTGTGCGCGTTCATCATCGGTGAGAGCGCGACTGGCAAGAATTTGTTCCATACGCGCCAGTATCACTTCCTGCTGCAGTGTGGGCTGTAAAGGCACTGCAAGAACGTCGTTCTTACGCCAATTGGAGTTGCTGCATCCTGCCAGCGTCAAAGCTGTCGCAACAAAACACCAGCGCAGAAAAGGCTTCATTTCCCACTCCCGAATACAAACATTGGGATAACCATCCTGTCATCCGCCTGCTGTGCACAAGGATTCCCGCCCTCGCGATGATACAAACGCCCCTCTCTGCCAGGCAAAAAGGGGCAAATCAGCAACGACTTATTCAGCGTCAGGCGTGGTCACCGCTGCAGCTTCTTCAGTCTGCGGCTTAGATTCTGTCGCTTCTTTGATGCTCAGACGTACGCGGCCCTGGCGATCAACTTCCATCACCTTAACCGGTACTTCCTGCCCCATCTGCAGATAGTCAGTCACTTTCTCAACCCGCTTATCAGCGATTTGTGAAATGTGAACCAGACCTTCTTTACCACCGCCGATTGCGACGAAGGCGCCGAAGTCTACGATACGGGTTACTTTACCACTGTAAACGCGACCCACTTCGATCTCTGCGGTAATCTCTTCGATACGACGAATCGCTTCTTTCGCTTTCAGACCATCGGTCGCTGCGATTTTCACGGTGCCGTCATCTTCAATTTCAATCGTAGTGCCGGTTTCTTCGGTCAGTGCACGAATCACTGAGCCGCCTTTACCGATCACATCTTTGATCTTGTCAGAGCTGATTTTGATGGTGTAAATGCGCGGAGCGAATTCAGAAATCTCAGTACGCGGCGTGCTAATAGCCTGTTCCATAACACCCAGAATGTGCAGACGCGCACCCTTGGCCTGGTTCAGGGCTTCCTGCATAATTTCACGCGTGATGCCTTCGATTTTGATGTCCATCTGCAGCGCGGTGATTCCTTCACGGCTACCGGCTACTTTGAAGTCCATGTCGCCCAGGTGATCCTCATCGCCCAGAATGTCAGACAGAACAACAAACTTCTCATCTTCTTTCACCAGACCCATTGCGATACCGGCTACGGCGGCTTTGATTGGCACACCTGCATCCATAAGAGCCAGTGAGGCACCACAAACCGAGGCCATTGAAGAAGAGCCGTTAGATTCGGTGATTTCAGAGACAACACGAACGGTGTAAGGGAAATCTTCTGCTTTAGGCATTACAGCTAACACGCCGCGCTTAGCCAAACGACCATGACCAATCTCACGCCGCTTCGGCGAACCTACCATGCCTGTTTCGCCGACAGAGTAGGGAGGGAAATTGTAATGGAACAGGAAGCTGTCGGTACGTTCGCCCATCAGCTCATCCAGGTTCTGTGCATCGCGGGTCGTACCCAACGTTGCAGTTACCAGCGCCTGCGTCTCACCACGAGTGAACAGTGAAGAACCGTGCGTACGCGGCAATACGCCGGTACGCACGTCCAGACCACGGATCATATCTTTTTCACGACCATCGATACGTGGCTCGCCATTCAGGATACGAGTACGAACAACATTCTTTTCAAGACTATGCACGATGTCGCCGATTTCTGCGCTATCCAGTGTTTCATCTTCAGCCAGCAGCGCAGCGATGGTTTCGTCTTTGATGACGCCAACCTGCGTGTAACGCTCCTGCTTATCAGTGATGCGGTAAGCATCGCTGATGCGCGCCTCTGCCAGGACAGCAACGCGAGAAATCAGTGCGGTATTGGCCGCTTCTGGCTGCCAGTCCCAGCGTGGTTTGCCTGCTTCAGCAACCAGAGCATTGATGTTTTCGATGACGATCTGCTGCTGATCATGACCGAAGACCACGGCGCCCAGCATCTGCTCTTCTGACAGGATCTCAGCTTCAGATTCAACCATCAGAACGGCATTCTGTGTACCTGCAACCACCAGATCCAGACGAGACTGTTTCAGCTCATCTGCGGTTGGATTCAGAACATATTGATCGTTGATGAAACCAACACGTGCAGAGCCAATTGGGCCATTGAACGGCAGACCAGAAAGTGCCAGTGCTGCAGAGGCACCGATCATTGCCACGATGTCCGGATGAACCTGGGGGTTCACAGAGACAACGGTGGCTATAACCTGAACTTCGTTAACAAAACCTTCCGGGAACAGCGGACGAATTGGGCGGTCAATCAGACGTGAAATCAGGGTTTCGCCTTCGCTTGGACGGCCTTCACGACGGAAGAAGCTGCCTGGGATACGACCAGCAGCGTAAGTACGCTCCTGATAGTTCACAGTCAGCGGAAAGAAGTCCTGACCTGGTTTAGATTTTTTTTGACCTACAACAGTAACGAACACTGCAGTATCGTCCATGCTCACCATGACAGCGGCTGTCGCCTGGCGAGCCATCATGCCGGTTTCCAGCGTGACGGTATGTTGACCATATTGGAATTTGCGTACGATCGGATTCAGCAAAATCAAAGTCCTTAACTTCGGGGCATGGCTATCTGAAGCCCGCCATTGATTACCAATCTTCAGTTGCATCCTCGCGACTAATGACAACCCTCGACCGCACCTGCGGTAAAGCCTCTCATTAGCCGCGCGAAATTCTGCAAACTAAAGATCACACTAAGCAACAATACATCAGTTTGGCCCGGATTGCTGCCGATTGCTCGAAAAAAGGGGCCATAAAGGCCCCCTCTTCACGAAACTCGCACAAATCTGATCGTAGGATGCATACAGTGCAAAAGCCCGCATTACGCCTTGACGAACAGATTCTTCAGACTTAACGACGCAGACCGAGACTTTCGATCAGGCTGCTGTAGCGTGCAACGTCTTTACGCTTCAGGTAGTCCAGCAGCTTACGACGCTGAGATACCATGCGCAGCAGACCGCGGCGGCTGTGGTGGTCTTTTTTGTGCTCAGAGAAGTGACCCTGCAGATGGGTAATCTGCGCGGTCAACAGGGCAACCTGAACTTCAGTTGAACCGCTGTCGTTAGCACCACGGCCATATTTAGCAACGATCTCTGCTTTAGCTTCTACGCTTAGAGACATAATAAACTCCAGTAATAAATGAATGTATGGGTGCCGATCTCTAATTCAGCATCCCGCTTTAAAGCGGCGTTATTCTACTCTGCGCCCGATAGCAACGCAAATGCTCCATCAGCGATAAGTGATGACGCGGCTTAATCCTGATACTCAACCACTAAACGACGTGGCGCAAGCCGACCATCATCGGCAATTTCTGCCATGCCGATAAATTTACGCGCTTCGCCTTCCGATACCCTTACCAGCCCCTGCGCAGGCGCATTACTGGCCTGCACCGGCTGTCCCTGGCGGAAAAAATCTGCCACGGCAGGCGAGATATTCACTTCAGGAAAATCAGAGGCGGGGCTGTCCATCGGCAACAATAACGGATCGAGCTGCATTTCCAGTGGGATGCCGGTTTCTGTGGCTTCCAGCAGCAGGGTGTTGAGCTGTTCCAGCGTCACCATCCTTTCATACGGATAACGGGCAACCTGAACGCGACGCAACATAATTACGTGCGCACCGCATCCCAGCTTTTCGCCCAGATCATCAATGATGGTGCGGATATAGGTGCCTTTGGAACAGTGAATTTCCAGTTCCAGCTGATTATGCTGCCAGCGAATAAACTGCAGCTCATACACAGTGATCGGACGCGGTTCACGTGCAATCTCAATGCCCTGACGCGCATATTCATACAACGGACGCCCCTGATGCTTCAGTGCCGAAAACATTGATGGCACCTGCAGCGTTTCGCCGCGGAAGCTCTCCAGAGCGCTGTCCAGATCGGTCTGACTGAAGCTGATCGGACGCGTCTGCACAATGTTGCCATCGGCATCTGACGTGTCAGTCCGCTCACCCAGCCGGGCAATCACGCGGTAGCGTTTGTCGGAATCCAGTAAATACTGCGAAAACTTGGTCGCTTCACCCAGACAGATAGGCAACATGCCGGTAGCCAGAGGATCAAGCGCGCCAGTGTGTCCTGCGCGATTGGCATTGAAAATACGCTTCACTTTCTGCAGAACATCATTCGACGAGACGCCTTGTGGCTTATCCAGCAACAACACGCCATGGACGTCGCGACCGCGACGACGCGGACGACTCATTACGCCTCCTCGTCATCGCCAGTGGCGTCCGGACCACGGCGCTCAGTATCGTTCTTCACGACGCTGGTGACGAGATTGGACATGCGCATTCCTTCGACTAACGAGTTGTCGTAGAAGAACGTCAGCTCAGGCACGATACGCAGACGCATCGCTTTGCCGAGCAGAATACGGATATAGCCTGACGCTTCTTTCAGCGCTTTCAGACCATGTTTAACCGCGTCTTCATCTTTGTCGTTAAGGAAAGTCACGAACACTTTTGCGTAAGCGAGATCGCGTGACACTTCAACGCCTGATACGGTCACCATCATGCCAAGACGTGGATCTTTGATCTCACGCTGCAGGATCATCGCAATCTCTTTTTGCAGCTCTTGTGAAACGCGCTGCGGGCGACCAAATTCTTTCGCCATCATTATTTCTCCCAAATAATTCGGGAGGCCAGAGGCCTCCCAAATTGCAACACATCAGCAGTCAATTACTCGATGGTGCGTTTAATTTCGATGATTTCAAACACTTCGATCATATCGCCAACGCGAACGTCGTTGTAGTTCTTCACGCCGATACCGCACTCCATGCCGTTACGCACTTCGTTGACGTCATCTTTAAAGCGACGCAGAGATTCCAGTTCGCCTTCGTAAATCACCACGTTGTCGCGCAGGACACGGATTGGATTGTGACGTTTGATGTTACCTTCCGTCACCATACAACCAGCAATCGCGCCAAACTTCGGTGATTTGAACACATCGCGCACCGCAGCCAGACCGATGATCTGCTGTTTGTACTCTGGTGCCAGCATGCCGCTCATCGCCGCTTTAACTTCGTCAATCAGGTTATAAATGACAGAGTAGTAGCGCAGATCCAGGCTTTCTGCGTCAATGACGCGACGCGCAGAGGCATCGGCACGAACGTTGAAGCCAAGGAGGATAGCGTTAGAGGCCGCAGCCAGGGTCGCATCGGTTTCGGTAATCCCGCCCACACCTGAACCAACAATCTTCACCTTCACTTCGTCGGTAGAGAGTTTCTGCAGAGAGTCGGAAATCGCTTCCACAGAACCCTGAACGTCAGCTTTCAGAACGATGTTCAGTTCAGATACTTCGCCTTCGGTCATGTTAGCAAACATGTTCTCGAGCTTAGATTTCTGCTGGCGAGCCAGTTTAACTTCGCGGAATTTGCCCTGACGATAGAGCGCAACTTCACGTGCTTTCTTCTCGTCACGTACCACGGTCGCTTCATCACCCGCAGCCGGCACGCCGGACAGGCCCAGAATCTCAACCGGGATAGAAGGACCCGCTTCCATGACTTCGCGACCCAGTTCGTCACGCATTGCACGAACACGGCCATATTCGAAACCACAAAGAACGATGTCGCCTTTGTTCAGCGTACCTTCACGTACCAGCACGGTGGCAACCGGACCACGACCTTTGTCGAGGAACGATTCGATCACCACGCCGCTCGCCATACCTTCACGGATAGCGGTCAGTTCCAGCACTTCCGCCTGCAGCAGAATAGCGTTTAACAGGTCATCAATGCCGGTACCCGCTTTCGCAGAGACATTAACAAACATGTTTTCACCGCCCCACTCTTCCGGAATGATACCGTACTGAGTCAGTTCGTTTTTAACACGATCCGGATCCGCTTCTGGCTTATCGCACTTGTTCACTGCAACCACAACCGGCACTTTAGCGGCTTTGGCGTGCTGAATAGCTTCGACAGTCTGTGGCATCACGCCATCGTCTGCTGCAACCACAAGGATAACGATATCGGTCGCCTGAGCACCACGTGCACGCATCGCGGTAAACGCGGCGTGGCCCGGGGTATCCAGGAAGGTGACCATACCGTTGTCGGTTTCAACGTGGTAAGCACCGATGTGCTGAGTAATGCCGCCCGCTTCGCCAGAGGCGATTTTAGTGGAACGGATATAGTCCAGCAGGGACGTTTTACCGTGGTCGACGTGACCCATGATGGTGACAACCGGCGCACGAGACTCCTGCGCGGCATCAGTATCACGATCGTCCATTACTGCTTCTTCCAGCTCGTTCTCACGACGCAGGGTCACTTTGTGGCCCATCTCTTCGGCAACGAGTTGTGCAGTTTCCTGGTCGATGACCTGGTTGATAGTCGCCATTGCGCCCATCTTCATCATTGCTTTGATGACCAGAGAACCTTTCACTGCCATTTTGTTAGCCAGTTCGGCTACGGTGATGGTTTCGCCAATCACAACATCGCGGTTAACGGCCTGCGCTGGCTTGTTGAAGCCCTGCTGCAGTGCGCTAGGTTTGCGATGCTTACCGCCTTTACCACCACGGACCTGCGCACGTGCTTCTTCACGGTCGGTTTTGGCTTCAGAATGTTTGTTGCCTTTTTTCGCAGGACGCGCAGCTTTAGCAGTAGTCCGCGCACGCGCACGACCTGCTTCAACCTGACGGTCATTTTCGTCTTCCGCCTGACGGGCATGGGTCGAAGTGGTGACGTGATAGTCGCCTTTATCCTCTTCTTCCGGTTTTTCCCATTCAGCTGATTTCTCTTCAGCCAGACGGCGGGCTTCTTCTGCTACGAGGCGGGCAGCCTCTTCAAGCTTACGGCGGGCTTCTTCTTCAGCTTTACGCTTCAGTTCAGCGGCTTCAGCTTCGCGACGGGCTTTGTCTGATTGCGCAGCCCTGGTCACTTCATCGGTAGGTTGATTTGTCACTTTGTCATTTTCCGCTGCTGCACGTTTGGCCTTGTCAGCGGCTTCGCGCCTGGCTTTGTCTTCGGCTTCACGTTGCGCTTTCTGTTCAGCTTCGCGACGGGCTTTTTCTTCAGCCTCGCGTTGCGCCTGCTCTTCCGCTTCACGCTGCGCCTCGGCTTCAGCTTCTGCCTGAGCTTGCTCAGCCTCTGCATCACCCTTCACATAGGTACGCTTTTTGCGGACTTCAATTTGCACCGACTTACTTTTACCCCCGGTGCCTGGAATATTCAAGGTGCTGCGCGTTTTCCGTTGCAGCGTCAGCTTAGCTGAACCGACCTGACCATGTTCACGGTTCAGATGAGATAGTAAGGTTTCTTTCTCTTGCTGGGTCACTGCGTCGTTTTCAGACTTAGGCATCCCCGCATCAGCAAATTGCTGTACCAGGCGATCGACCGGAGTCTGAATTTCTGCGGCCAGCGATTTTACGGTTACATCTGTCATGCTGTTCCTTCCTGTTATTACGCGTCATCGCCGAACCAGCAGATATTACGTGCGGCCATAATCAGCGCGCCGGCTTGTTCATCAGACAGGCCTTCAATATCTGTCAGATCGTCAACACCTTGCTCAGCGAGATCTTCCAGCGTGCAAACGCCTTTCGACGCCAGGCGGAACGCCAGCGCACGATCGAGGCCTTCAAGATTCAGAAGATCCTCAGCGGGCTCCTGATTTCCAAGACTCTCTTCTTTCGCCAGTGCCAGGGTGGTCAACGCATTTTTTGCTCGTTCACGCAGGGCTTCAATGGTCTCTTCGTCGAGGCCGTCGACTTCCAGCAGCTCGTTGATTGGCACATAAGCCAACTCTTCCAGCGAGGAGAAGCCCTCTTCCACCAGTACGGTGGCGAACTCTTCGTCGATGTCGAGATATTTAGTGAACATATCGATCGCTGCATGTGCTTCAGCCTGATGCTTAGCCTGCAGATCATCGACAGTCATCACGTTCAGCTCCCAGCCACTTAGCTGCGAAGCGAGACGCACGTTTTGGCCG
Source organism: Pantoea sp. AS142 (assembly GCF_037152305.1). Classification (NCBI taxonomy): domain Bacteria; kingdom Pseudomonadati; phylum Pseudomonadota; class Gammaproteobacteria; order Enterobacterales; family Erwiniaceae; genus Pantoea; species Pantoea sp. AS142. The sequence continues at coordinate 106,390 of NZ_JBBCMO010000004.1, forward strand.
TTACGGCCGATCGCCTGAGCCAGATTGCCAGCTTCTACGGCGATATCCATGGTGTGGTTATCTTCATCAACCACGATTGACGCCACATCAGCCGGAGCCATGGCGTTAATAACAAACTGCGCCGGGTTATCGTCCCACAGCACGATATCGATACGCTCACCGCCCAGTTCACTGGAAACTGCCTGAACACGCGCGCCGCGCATGCCCACACAGGCACCCACCGGGTCAATACGTTTGTCGTTGGTTTTAACTGCAATTTTAGCGCGCGAACCCGGATCACGAGCTGCGGCTTTAATTTCAATCAGTTCTTCGCCAATTTCTGGCACCTCAATGCGGAACAGTTCAATCAGCATTTCCGGTTTGGAACGCGTCACGAACAGCTGCGCGCCACGCGCTTCCGGCCGTACAGAGTAAAGTACGCCACGAATACGGTCGCCTGGGCGGAAGTTTTCACGCGGCAGCATATCTTCGCGCAGAATCACCGCTTCGGCATTGCTGCCTAAGTCGAGAGAAATGTTGTCGCGGTTAACTTTCTTTACCACGCCCGTGATGATTTCGCCTTCCTGCTCACGGAACTGATCAACCACCATCGCGCGCTCAGCTTCGCGCACTTTTTGCACGATAACCTGCTTGGCGGTCTGGGTGGTGATACGGTCAAAGGTGACCGATTCAATCTGATCTTCGACATATTCGCCCAGATTGAATGCTTCATCTTCGAAGCGGGCCGCATCCAGCGTGATCTCGCGCGTCGGTTGTGTAACCTCTTCTACGATTTCCCAGCGGCGGAAAGTATCGAAATCGCCACTGCGGCGATCAATGCTGACACGTACCTCAATTTCCTGCTCGTACTTTTTCTTGGTCGCAGTCGCCAGCGCGCTCTCCAGCGCTTCGAAGATTTTCTCACGCGGCAGGGCTTTTTCGTTAGAAACGGCTTCTACAACAGCTAAGATCTCTTTGTTCATCCTGGTTAGCCTCAATCCGGACTTTTAAAAGTGGGGGACCAGGTTCGCTTTCTGAATATTACTCAGCGCGAACACTTCATCGCTACCCTCAACGTGCACCGTGATCATCTCGCCATCTACTGACTTAATGATTCCCTGCCATTTACGGCGGTTCTGAACGGCCATACGCAACACCAGACTCACTTCTTCACCCATAAAGCGGGTGTAGTGTTCTGCGGTGAACAGAGGACGATCGAGTCCCGGTGAAGAGACTTCAAGGTTGTAAGGTACCGTAATGGGATCTTCAACATCCATTACAGCACTTACCTGGTGGCTGACATCGGCGCAATCATCGACATTGATGCCATCTTCACTATCAATATAGATGCGCAGGATAGATGTGCGACTACGAACGAATTCAATTCCAACCAGTTCGTAACCCAGCGCTTCTACGGGAGCCGATACCAACTCTGTCAATTTTTGCTCTAATGTGGACAAGCCCACCCCCAAGACATAAAAAAAGGGCCTATAGCCCAGTATTACGATTCGCTAATAACAAAAAACCCCGAATATTCGGGGCTTTTAATCACTGGACCCTGTATGCCGCAAAGCGGCCCGGACTCCATCCAAAGAATTTTCTTTCAAAAAATAGCCGTGAATGCGTCCGTCGATGCATACAGTATATTTGAAAAAGAACTCAAAGGGAAAATTGGTTGCGGGGGCCGGATTTGAACCGACGACCTTCGGGTTATGAGCCCGACGAGCTACCAGGCTGCTCCACCCCGCGTCCGAAAACGTGGCGAATAATACGCCAGACCTGCATAAAATGCAAGGAATACTGCTATTTGGTACCGAGGACGGGACTTGAACCCGTAAGCCCAATCGGGCACTACCACCTCAAGGTAGCGTGTCTACCAATTCCACCACCACGGCACTTCTGCACTGACCACAACGATTCGTTGTGATGACGATCTTACTTAGGAATATCGCTGCCCGGAGTGACCGGTTGAGCTGGCTTTTCAGTCTGTTGAGATGACTGCGCCGGCGCAGAAAGATTTTCCCACTCGCTTCCTTTAGAAGCTTTATTGCTGTTCAGATTACCCAGAACAAGGCTGATGATGAAGAACAATGCCGCTAAAATGCCAGTTGTACGTGTCAGGAAATTTCCTGAACCCGAAGAACCAAACACCGTACCGGATGCGCCTGCACCGAATGAGGCTCCCATATCAGCGCCTTTGCCTTGCTGCAGCATAATCATACCCACGAGGGCGATAGCTACAATAAGGAAAACAACTAAAAGAGCTTCGTACATATTCAACCTGTTCCTTGCACGACAATCGTACAGTTAAAGCTTCAGCCAGTATTGATGGGGAGTCTCGTCATCACCCATCAGAAGCGGGTGTGAATACTAACCAAAGGCGCATATCTCTGCAAGTGCAATTTTTACTACTCATACTGATTGCAGAAAAAAGCGCCACCCAGGTGATTTTACAGGCAGTTCAACATTCTGCGGACTGCCTGTTAGGGGTTTTAATCGGCTTTGACCTGATTGGCGATGCGGTTAGCCAACTCTGTTACCTGCGCCTCATTTTCGCCTTCGACCATCACCCGAATTAGTGGCTCAGTCCCTGACTTACGCAGTAAAACGCGCCCGCGACCCGCCAGAGCTTTTTCTACATCAGCGGTTACGGTTTTTACTGCGTCGCTTTGCAGCGGATCATGCTCGCCCGCAAAGCGTACGTTAACCAGTACCTGCGGCAGCATCTTCATGCCACTGCAGAGATCGTGCAGACTCATGTGGTTGCGCACCATTGCAGTGAGTACTTGCAAACTTGCAACAATCCCATCGCCGGTTGTAGTTTTGTCCAGCAGGATCACATGGCCGGAGTTTTCTGCGCCGAGACGCCAGCCCTTCTCCTGCATTTTCTCCAGCACATAACGGTCACCGACTTTGGCACGGGTAAACGGAATGCCGAGCTGTTTCAGCGCTAACTCCAGTCCCATGTTACTCATCAAGGTGCCCACTACGCCACCGCGTAACTGTCCCTGGCGCAGTGCTTCACGCGCAATAATGTAGAGGATCTGGTCGCCATCAACTTTGTCACCCAGATGGTCAATCATCATGATGCGATCGCCGTCGCCATCGTAGGCCAGGCCAATATCGGCTTTCTCCGCCAGCACGCGCTGCTGCAGCAGTTTGAGATCGGTTGCGCCACACTCTTTGTTGATGTTCATGCCGTCTGGCTGGACACCGATAGCAATCACGGTCGCGCCCAGTTCACGCAATACATTCGGCGCAATGTGGTAAGTAGCGCCATTGGCGCAATCGACCACAATTTTCAGGCCATTCAGATTCAGTTCGCTGGGGAAGGTACCTTTGCAGAACTCAATGTAACGCCCCGCTGCATCAACGATGCGGCTGGCGCGGCCTAACTGCGCTGATTCAACACAGGTAATTGGTTTTTCCATTTCCAGCTCAATCGCTTCTTCGACATCATCAGGCAGTTTGGTACCCTCAGAAGAGAAGAATTTAATCCCGTTGTCGTCAAACGGATTGTGCGATGCTGAAATTACAATACCCGCCTCTGCGCGGAAAGTACGTGTCAGATAGGCGATGGCTGGCGTTGGCATCGGGCCGGTAAAGGCGGCCGACAGGCCTGCCGCAGCGAGACCCGCTTCCAGCGCGGACTCAAGCATATAGCCAGAGATTCGCGTATCTTTACCGATGATGATCTTCTTTGAACCGTGGCGCGCCAGCACTTTACCTGCAGCCCAGCCCAGCTTCAGGACAAAATCGGGGGTGATGGGTGTTTCGCCGACTTTGCCGCGAATGCCGTCTGTACCGAAATATTTACGATTACTCATGATTATCCTTTTGCTCTTCGGGTCGCTTCGACCACGCGCATCGCTTCGGCCGTCTCTTTGACGTCATGCGCGCGAATAATCTGCACGCCCTGCATGGCAGCAATCACCGCGCAACTCAGGCTGCCGGTTAAACGCTGTGACGGGCCGACATTTAACAGCTGACCAATCATCGACTTACGCGACATCCCCACCAACAGCGGCAGGCCGAAGTGGTGAAAATTGCCCAGATGAGCCAGCAGTTTATAATTGTGGCTGAGATTTTTACCGAAACCGAAGCCTGGGTCGAGTATCAGCCGCTCTTTTTTAATTCCTGCCGTTTCACAGCGTGCAATTTGCTGAGTGAAGTAAGTGTCCACTTCGCTTAAGATGTTTTCGTAAAGAGGTGCCTGCTGCATGGTGCGCGGTTCACCCTGCATATGCATCAAACAGACGGGAAGACCTGTTGCGGCTGCAGCTTCCAGCGCCCCAGATTCAGAAAGGGATCGCACGTCGTTAATGATGTGAGCACCTACTCGCGCGGCTTCCCGGATGACTTCTGCTTTAGAGGTGTCCACTGAAATCCAGACTTCGAAACGCTGGGCAATGGCATCGATTACTGGAATCACCCGCTCCAGCTCCTCCTGCACACTCACTTCATCAGCACCGGGACGGGTTGATTCACCGCCTACGTCTATGATGGTTGCACCTGCATTCACCATCTCATTGGTGTGCGTCAGCGCATCGACCAGCGCGTTATGCTTACCACCATCAGAAAAGGAGTCCGGCGTGACATTCAGAATACCCATCACATGGGGAAAAGATAAATCGAGATGGGAATCACGGGCGAACAACTTCATGGCGGAAACTCCTTACTGATCAATATCTGGATATAAAAAACCCCGGACCAGCCGGGGTTTTGTCTGACGATGTTGCGTCTTATTTGTTGTACTGCTCTGACATGGTATTGCCTGGGTTTGGCGTACGCGGTTCATCAACCGGACGAGGTGCCTTAGGCGTACCGTTGCTGTCTGAGTTGCTGCCTGGATCTTCCCAGCCCGCTGGCGGACGCACTTCACGGCGCGCCATCAGGTCGTCAATCTGCGGTGCATCAATGGTTTCATACTTCATCAGCGCATCTTTCATGGCATGAAGGATGTCCATATTCTCACCCAGAATGCGGCGAGCACGCTGATAGTTGCTGTCGATCAGGTGCTTAACTTCCTGGTCGATGATGCGGGCAGTTTCATCAGACATATGTTTCGCTTTTGCGACAGAACGTCCAAGGAAGACTTCCCCCTCTTCTTCTGCATAAAGCAACGGGCCCAGTTTTTCAGAGAAGCCCCACTGCGTTACCATGTTACGTGCCAGATTAGTGGCGACTTTGATGTCGTTGGACGCACCGGTAGAAACGCGTTCTGCACCGTAGATGATCTCTTCTGCCAGACGACCGCCGTAAAGCGTTGAGATCTGGCTTTCCAGTTTCTGACGACTGGCACTTATCGCGTCGCCTTCAGGCAGAAAGAAAGTCACACCCAGCGCACGACCGCGCGGAATAATTGTCACTTTGTGTACCGGATCATGTTCTGGCACCAGGCGACCAATAATTGCGTGGCCTGCTTCGTGGTAGGCAGTTGATTCTTTCTGCGATTCCGTCATCACCATGGAGCGACGTTCTGCACCCATCATGATTTTGTCTTTCGCTTTTTCGAACTCCACCATTGACACTACACGCTTGTTTGAACGGGCAGCAAACAGCGCCGCTTCGTTAACAAGGTTGGCCAGATCGGCACCCGAGAAGCCTGGCGTACCACGTGCAATGATCGCTGCATCAATATCAGTGGCCAGTGGCACGCGACGCATGTGCACTTTAAGGATCTGCTCACGACCGCGCACATCTGGCAGGCCGACTACCACCTGGCGGTCAAAGCGTCCCGGACGCAGCAGCGCAGGGTCCAGTACGTCAGGACGGTTAGTCGCGGCGATAACGATAATACCTTCGTTACCTTCGAAACCATCCATCTCAACCAGCATCTGGTTCAGCGTCTGCTCACGTTCATCATGACCACCACCTAAACCGGCGCCACGCTGACGACCGACTGCATCGATTTCATCGATGAAGATGATGCACGGCGCTGCTTTTTTGGCCTGTTCAAACATGTCGCGCACACGAGATGCACCGACACCCACAAACATTTCCACAAAGTCAGAACCGGAGATGGTAAAGAAAGGCACTTTCGCTTCACCGGCAATCGCTTTGGCCAGCAATGTTTTACCGGTGCCCGGTGGCCCCACCATCAGAACACCTTTTGGAATTTTACCGCCCAGCTTCTGGAAACGGCTTGGCTCACGGAGATATTCTACCAGCTCGGCTACTTCATCTTTCGCTTCGTCACAACCCGCTACGTCGGCGAAAGTGGTTTTAATCTGGTCTTCCGTCAACATGCGGGCTTTGCTTTTGCCGAAGGACATCGCGCCCTTACCGCCCCCGCCCTGCATCTGGCGCATAAAGAAGATCCACACACCGATCAACAGTAGCATCGGGAACCACGAAATGAAGATTGAAGCCAGCAGGCTTGGTTCTTCCGGTGGTTCGCCAACCACTTTGACGTTTTTTGTCAAAAGGTTATCGAGCAACTTAGGATCGTTGACAGGAATGTAGGTGGTATATTTATTGCTGTCTTTTTTAACAACGTTAATTTCACGCCCGTTAATACGTGCCTCGCGGACCTGATCCTGGTTCACTTCCGACAGGAAGGTTGAATAATCAACCCGACGGCCATTCGACTCGCTGGGCCCAAAGCTCTGGAATACTGACATCAGCACGACCGCGATGACTAACCAGAGAATCAGGTTTTTCGCCATGTCACTCAAGGGATTAACCTCATATTACAACGGTGTTAACAGATAGCGTAGGGTACTATAGATCCTGCATACATGGAATCGCAGCAAAGCTGCGGACTTCTCCAGCAATTTGGTTATAGTTTGCGCCCAGTCGCCACAATATACACTTCACGTGAACGTGAACGTGAAGCGTCCGGCTTACGAATTTTCACTTTCGTAAACAGGGAGCGAATTTCCCGCAGGTATTCATCGAAGCCATCTCCCTGAAACACTTTCACTACAAAACTGCCGCCAGGTGCCAGGATATCCCGACACATCTCCAGCGCCAGCTCTACTAAATACATCGACCGGGGAATATCTACGGCAGGTGTACCACTCATATTCGGCGCCATATCGGACATGACCACCTGAACTTTTTGATCGCCAACGCGCTCAAGCAGCGCATTGATCACCGATTCTTCACGAAAATCGCCCTGAAGGAAATCGACACCGACTATCGGATCCATTGGCAGGATATCACAGGCGATGACTCGCCCTTTGTTCCCGATTTGCTGTACGACATATTGCGACCAGCCACCAGGTGCAGCACCCAGATCTACCACGGTCATGCCGGGTTTGAAAAGCTTGTCACCCTGTTGTATTTCATCAAGTTTAAACCAGGCACGCGAACGCAACCCTTTTTTCTGCGCCTGAAGCACATATTTATCGCTAAAGTGTTCCTGAAGCCAGCGGCTGGAGCTGGCCGAACGCTTTTTACCCGTCATAATATTTCCAACTAAATCGTCATCGTAGCGATAAACCTGCACGCAATGGGTTGCGTCGATTTGGTGATATACCCGAGATGGCGGTAGAATGAACCGTTTTCAATCCCTGAGTAAGTAAAAAACTACGATGAATCTAAGTACCAAACAAAAACAGCACCTCAAGGGCCTCGCCCATCCGCTCAAGCCAGTGGTTATGCTGGGTGGCAATGGCCTGACTGAAGGCGTGCTGGCCGAAATCGAGCAGGCTCTGTCGCATCATGAACTGATCAAGGTAAAAATCGCCTCGGAAGATCGTGAAACGAAACAGCTGATCGTTGAGGCAATCGTGCGTGAGACCGGTGCCAGCAACGTACAGGTGATCGGCAAAACGCTGGTGCTGTATCGCCCCTCTAAAGAGAGCAAAATTTCTCTGCCACGCTAAGTGGGCAAAGAAAGTGACATGCTCTTACCTCAGATAAAAGGCCGCAACGCGGCCTTTTTCCTTTCTTTACATTGTGCTTTTACGCTTTTCAAAGCGTAGCAACATCTTAAAGGTATTCCACCTTCAGGATTTCATACTCAACATCGCCGCCCGGGGTTTTAACGATAGCCACATCATCGGCCTCTTTACCGACCAGGCCGCGCGCCATCGGCGAGTTGACCGAAATCAGATTTTGCTTAAAGTCTGCTTCGTCATCGCCCACAATACGATACGTTGCTTCTTCGTCGGTTTCGACGTTCAGCACGGTAACGGTTGCACCGAAAATCACGCGTCCGGTTTTCGGCATCTGAGTGACGTCGATAACCTGCGCATTAGAGAGTTTGGCTTCAATCTCCTGAATACGGCCTTCACAAAAACCCTGCTCTTCACGCGCAGCGTGATATTCCGCGTTCTCTTTTAAATCGCCATGTTCGCGTGCATCAGCGATAGAGGCGATAATGCGCGGGCGCTTCACGGTTTTCAGCTCGTTCAGCTCTTCGCGCAATCTTTCAGCGCCTCTTAACGTCATCGGAATCTGATTCATTTAAGCTCCTCGCCATCTTTCCTGTTTAACGATGTCATCCTGACCGGTGACTGCAGAAAAAAGCGTTCTGCGGCGCATTAGCCCGTTTTTGCAAATAAAAGAATCCTGACCCGGAGATGCTTCCAGGCCAGAAAAGAGTTTTGCAATTTGATACGTATTTTACCCCAGAGTTCCCTGCGGGTCATCGTTTACTTTGCACCGTCCAGCAACGTAGTATTGACGCCCTCACCTGCCAGTTACCGCGAGATTATGCGATTTTCACGACTTGTTACCGGATTAAGCTGCGCATTTATGTTGCAGGCACACGCAGCGCCAGTTGATGAATACATGCAGTACCTGCCAGACGGCGCCAATCTGGCGCTGATGGTGCAGAAAGTGGGTGCATCAACACCGATCATTGATTACCACGGAAAACAGATGGCCCTGCCCGCCAGTACCATGAAAGTAGTGACGGCGCTGGCGGCATTGCTGGAACTCGGTGGCGACTACCGTTTTCAGACCACCTTTGAAACCCGTGGCGCCATTATAGATGGCACCCTGAACGGCGATTTAGTGGCACGTTTCGCCGGTGATCCCACCTTAAGCCGTCAGGATCTGCGCAACATGGTGGCGGCGATAAAGAAGCAGGGCATTAACCATATTAAAGGCAATCTGGTTATCGACACCTCCGTTTTTGCCAGTCACGACATGGCGCCGGGCTGGCCATGGAACGATATGACCCAGTGCTTCAGCGCCCCGCCAGGTGCGGCAATCGTTGATAAAAACTGCTTCTCGGTGTCGCTCTACAGTGCTAATACGCCGGGTGAGAATGCCTTTGTGCGCATCGCCTCCTATTATCCGGCGCATATGTACAGCCAGGTACGCACCATTGGCCGCAACAGTGGTGAAGGGCAATATTGCGAACTGGATGTGGTGCCAGGCGAATTGAACCGCTACACCCTGACAGGCTGTATGCGACAGCGTGCCGAACCGCTGCCGCTGGCATTTGCAGTACAGGATGGCGCGGCCTGGGCTGGCGAAATCCTCAAGGCGGAATTGCGGTCATCAGAGATTGACTACAGCGGACATCTGGTGCGCCAGACCCAGGTCACGGAGCCGGGCACGGTACTGGCATCTACACAATCCTCGCCGCTGCATACGCTGTTGCACACCATGCTGAAGAAATCAGACAACATGATTGCCGACACGGTGTTTCGCACTATTGGTCATCACTACTTTAATGTGCCTGGTACCTTCCGCGCCGGGCAGGATGCGGTTCGCCGCATCCTGAAAGCTAAAGCCAACGTCGACATGGGCAACAGCATTCAGGTCGATGGTTCCGGTCTGTCGCGCCATGATCTGATTTCCCCGCAAACCATGATGCAGGTGTTGCAGTTCATTGCGAAGAATGACAACACGCTGGATTACATTTCGATGCTGCCGCTGGCGGGCTATGATGGCACACTGCAGTATCGCGGCGGACTGCATGAGGCGGGGCTGGATGGCAAAGTCTCGGCGAAAACGGGTTCACTGCAGGGCGTCTATAACCTGGCGGGCTTTATTACCACCTCAAGTGGCGCGCGGGTTGCATTTGTTCAGTTCCTTTCCGGGTATGCGGTTCCACCGGAAGATCAACGTACTCGCCGTATTCCGCTGGTGCGATTTGAGAGCCGTCTCTACCGCGACATCAATCAGAACAACTGATTATTCAGTCATAAAAAAGCGCAGCAGTCAGGTCAACCGCTGCGCTTTTTATTGCCCCTTCATCAGAAGCGGGTGTTCACGCTCATATAATAGGTGCGGCCCGACTCGTTAAAGGTATTGGCCCCTGCGCCATAGAGCCACGCTCCGGTGGTGGCATTGCCGGTGGTCTGCGCGTTGCCCTGACGGAAATGACGCTTGTCAAACAGGTTGTCGATACCTACGGTGACACTGGCATATTTATTAACGTCATAGGTGCCGCTCATGCCCACAACCGAATAGGGGCTCACCTGATCGGTGGCGCTACCGGTGACGGCGTTACCTTTATAATCATATTTCTTTGGAACCTGTTTACCGTACCAGGTCAGGGTGGTCTGCAGGGAGAGATCCTGCATCACCTGCCAGTTCAGCGTCGAATTGAGCGTATATTCCGGAATAATCGACAGACGATCGCCAGTCTCTTTATTCTTACTCTGCAGCATGTAAGTGAAATTATTGTTCCACGTTACGCTGTCGGAGAATGGGACATTGACCGTGCCTTCCAGCCCCTCGACGACCGCTTTTGGCACATTTTCCCATTTGTAGATGTCGGTTTTGCCGTTAGAAGCGGTGCCGGTTGGCGATGTACCTGCATCAATTTTGTTACGGTAGTCGTTGCGAAACCAGGTCAGGCCCGCCTGATAGCCGTCGCGCTTCCATTCGACCCCAATCTCTTTATTGATGCTGTTTTCCGCCTTCAGGTCGTCATTACCCATCAGATAACAGGCACCGGCACTGGCGGCACAACCCTGACCGTTGCTGTAAAGCAGATAGTTCGGGTTGGTCTGATAGAGGCTCGGCGCTTTGTAGGCACGCGCAATCCCCATTTTCAAAGTGAACTCATCGCCCAATCCCTGTGACAGATTGAGCGACGGGCTCCAGTTATCGCCGACAATCGAATGGTGATCGAAACGCAGGCCCGGCGTCAGCATGGTGCTGTCGGTCAGTTCAATATTGTCTTCGGCAAATAGCGAGAAGATCTCTGCCTGCGAATAGGGTGTGCGGCCGGTCGTAGCAATACCCGGAATCGAACCGTAGCTGGCAGCCTGAGTGGTCGAAGAAGGATCCTTCATACGCTGCTGATTCCATTCCGTCCCGAAGGTGGCGGTCTGATTCACCAACCATTCAAACGGCACGCTGATCTCACTGTGCAACAACACATCATCAAGCTGGATGGTATTAAAGTTGCTGTTGGCGAAGATGCCTTCGGTGCCGCCCGCCAGTCCCTCATTCAGACGTGAATTGCGGGTGTTCTCATATTGCGCGTAAGTATTGGTGCTGATGCCATTATCCCAGGCACCGGTCCACTTAACTGAAAAGTTCTGGCGATAAAGCCGGTTAGTCTCATCACCATATTTGCTTTTCACCAGGGCGTTGGTATTGGTGTTCTGCGTGTCCCCGGCATAAAGGTTGCCCTGACGACTGTAACCGGCCCCGACTTCCAGCGCCTGCATCGGCGCAAATGCCCAACGCAGCAGGCCATGAATATCTTTGTTGATCGAGCCTTCCCGACCCGCCGGGTACGATCCGGCATAACTGCCGGTGCGGTCTGCGGCGTGCCCTTCATTAATGTCGTAAGCATCAGCCTGGGTTTTTGCCAGACCGCCATAGAGCCGGAAACTGACATCATCGCCCAGTGGCCCTTCAAGGCTGAAGTTGGTGCGTCGGGTCGCACCCTCCTCCTTGTGCTGCGGCACGTTGTAATAGGCGCTCCATGAGCCGTGCCACTGATTATCCATCTCTTTTTTGGTGATGATGTTCACCACGCCGCCCGCTGCACCGTTACCGTAACGGGCCGCTGCCGGACCACGGATCACTTCAATGCGATCAATGATCTCTGGCGGCACCCAATTAGTATCGCCGCGCGTGTCGCGCTCGCCACGCCAGCCAAGCCGCACGGCGTTGCGGCTGGTCACCGGCAGACCATCGATCAGGATCAGAGTATTTTCTGGCCCCATACCGCGGATATCAATCTGACGATTGTTTCCGCGCTGGCCGCTGGTGGAGTTACCGGTCAGATTGACGCCAGGCATGGTGCGAATAATTTCGGCGACATCGCGTGCGGGTGGATGTTTTTTAATTTCGTCGGCGGTGATAGTCGACACACCAGGTGCCTGCAACGTCTGCTCGGCGGCGGTCACCATCATGGTGTCGTCGTGGAGGGTGTCTGAGTTGCTGCTGTTGATAGCCGGGTCGCGGGTGGCTTCGGCAGCCACTGCACCGGCAGAAATGAGAGAGGCGGTGAAACCCAGTTCAATCATAAAGGCGAACGAAAGCCGGGATAACTTTTTCATTTTTCTATTCCTGGATTGCCAGCGAGGATGCCACTGCCGGCGTGCCGATAAAAAGGTCATGACCTTGCCTGCAACATTTTTCCCTTCTCGCCGGGCCTGTTTCAGAACCGCTTTGCGCCAGTCTGAAAGCAGGTGCGGCAGAGAAGGTATGAGCGCTCCCTGTCGAGCGGAAACACCCTATTGCAAATGCAAATAATTATCAATACTATTATCTATAACATGCATGACCCTAATCAAGGGTGAGCGAAAGATGGCGCGTATGACGTGGTTAAATGAAGAAACCGGCAGTGAACGCTGGTGGCAACAGCAGCAGCAACGGGGCATTCCTCTGGTTGAAGCTGGCGAAAAGGGAACCTGTCAGGTCACCTTTTTCTGGCGCGATCCCCAGGGTAACACGCAGCACTCCAATACCCGGCGCGTCTGGATCAATATTACCGGCGTAACCGATCATCATCATTCAGCGGTTCCCTCCTCATTAACACCTGTTCCCGATACTGATGTCTGGTGGTGGCAAACCACTCTGCCCGCTGGCTGGCGCGGCAGCTACTGCCTGATTCCTGATAGTCAGGAAGAGACTTTTACCGGGCAGGCCGATATGCAGGCAGTGCGTCAGTGGTGGAGTCAGAAATTCCCGCAGGCGCAAAGCGACCCGCTGAATCCTCTGCGTAGCTGGGCGGGCGGGCGTGGAATGAGGGTCTCGCCACTGCACCTGCCACACGCACCTGATCAGCAGGCATGGCGTGCGGTTGATGAGGGCCATGCCGCCGATAGTCCTCTGCAACACTATTTGTGGCGCAGCGAACGGCTGGGAAACCAGCGTCAGGTCTGGATCTGTGTCACTGGCGAGGCCAGTGCAGGCGATCGTCCGCTGGCACTGCTGCTGGATGGTCAGTTCTGGGCGCACAGCATGCCGGTTGCCGGCCCGCTCCAGCAACTCACGGAGGCTGGCGAACTGCCCCCTGCGGTCTATGTCATGCCCGACATCATCGACCGTGAACACCGCACGCGTGAGCTGACCTGTAACCCTCACTTCTGGCTGGCAATTCAGCACGAGCTGTTGCCGCAGGTTCAGCGCTGGGCGCCGTTTCGTGCCGACCGCACGCTGGTAGTGGGACAGAGTTTTGGTGGTCTTTCTGCCGCTTACGCCACCCTGACCTGGCCGGAAACCTTTGCTGGTGCGATAAGCCTTTCCGGGTCGTTCTGGTGGCCCGCGCGCGGCGACCCCAATGGCTGGCTGCCACAACAGTTACAGCAGGGTTTGTTGCAGGCCCCACCGCGCCGCTTCTATCTGGAAGCGGGACGGCGTGAACGGCTGATTCTGGCAGCAAACCAGCAGTTTCAGCGCGATCTGACTGTGGCAGGACATCAGGTCAGCTACCACCCGATTGAAGGCGGTCACGATGCGCTGTGCTGGCGCGGCGGATTGCTGGCAGGCCTTAAAACCATGTGGCAACAGCCATAACCCACTGATATCCCCCCGCCTGCGTGCCATTAAAAGATATCGGATGTGCAGGATAGCGGCGTCAGCGCGCCCGGCGCCTGCGGACAGGAGACCGACATGCAACAACTTAATCCTTTCGACGATCCGCAGCAGGATTGTCAGGTGCTGAAAAACGATCAGCAGCAATACAGCTTATGGCCCGCTTTTGGTGCCATTCCGCCAGGATGGCAACCGGTGTTTGGCCCTGAGCTGCAGGCCCGTTGCCTGAGCTGGTTAAATGAAAACTGGCACGATATCCGTCCGGTTATGACGCAGGACAGAGACGACAATGTCTGAGATCACCCTTAACCCGCTGACAGAACAAAAAATGCTGCCGCTGGTCGCTGCCCAGCCTGGAATCTGGATCGCTGACCAGCTATCGCCCCATTCCAATGCTTACGCCGTGGCACATTTCGTCGAACTGCGTGGTGCGCTGAACAGTGCGCTGCTGTCCCGGGCTATCGTTGCTGGCATGCAGGAAGCGGACACGCTGAATATGGCCTTTGGGGAGCAGGAGGGCGAACCGCTACAGTGGCCTGCACCCCAGATTTTCCGCGATCCTGAGGTGATCGATCTGCGCGACGCCGCCGATCCGCAGGCCGCAGCACGTGCGCTGATGCAGCAGGATATGTCCGGCGATCTGCGGGTGCTAAGCGGTGCGCCACTTTACCATCACAGCCTGCTTCGGCTGGGCGAGCATCACTGGTACTGGTATCAGCGCTACCATCATCTGGTGGTCGATGGTTTCAGCTTCACCGCCCTGACCCGCCGTATCGCCAATCTCTACAGTGCCTGGCAGCGCGGCGACACGCCGGAGCCGGCCCCGTTTGTGCCGTTCAGCGACGTCGTTGATGAATATCAGCGCTACCAGCAATCTTCGGGCTGGCAGCGCGATCGCCAGTTCTGGCTGGAGAAAGGCGCACAGTTACCTGCGCCCGCCTCGTTGTCCGCTCTGCCACTGGCCGGTCAGAGCGCCAGTAGCGACCTGCTGCGCCACACGTTTGCCGTGGATCGCGACACTTTTCAGGCGTTGCTGGCGCACACACGGCAGCACAACCTCAGCACAGCGGATACCGCCTTTGCGCTGGTGGCGTTATGGCTGGCGCGCCTAACTGGTCAACATGCCTTCGCCGCCGGTTTCATCTTTATGCGCCGCATCGGCTCGGCGGCGCTCTGCGCAACCGGGCCGGTGATTAACGTGCTGCCAATAGCGGTCCGTTACGATCCGGCACAGCCGCTGGATGCGCTGGCCGCGCGACTGGCGGATGAAGTCAAAAAAATGCGTCGTCATCAGCGTTACGATGCCGAGCAGGTACAGCGCGACCTGGGTCGCTCCGGCGACAGCGATCCGCTCTACGGGCCGGTGATTAACCTGAAAATGTTCGATTACCAGCTCGATTTCGCCGGCATTGAAGGCGTAACTCATCAACTGGCATCCGGCCCGGTACGCGATCTGGAGATTGCTATCTACCTCAGCGAACAGGGCGACCTGACGCTGGAGTTGCTGGCCAATGCACAGCGCTACAGCAACACAACACTGAAGCAGCATGCCAGCCGCTTTGGCTTGCTGCTTCAGCAGCTTGCCGCCCGGCCAGCATGTGCCTGTGGTGAGCTTGATATGCTGATGGCGCAAGAGCATCAGCAGCTCGCCGCGATCAACCAGACCGCCGTGACGCTTCCCACAGAAACCCTGAGCAGCCTGCTGCTCCGACAGGCGCAGCGTACGCCGCAGGGCCCGGCGCTGGCGGATGAGGGTCATCAGCTTAATTATCAACAGATGCAACAGCAGGTCGCCGCGCTAGGACAACAGCTGATAGCGCAGGGTGTGACACAGGGTGATATCGTCGCCGTGGCGCTGCCGCGGTCGGTCTTTCTATCGCTGTCGCTGCAGGCGATTGTCAGCATTGGCGCAACCTGGTTGCCGCTTGATACTGGCTACCCGGATGATCGGCTGCAGATGATGCTGGAAGATGCCGCGCCGAAAATTCTGATCACCTGCCGTGAAGTGGCCGGGCGGCTGGCGGCACTCTCTCGGGTCACACCGCTGTTTTATGATGCGCTGTTAGCCCCCGTTGATAATGTGCTGACGCAGGCCCCGCGTCCACATGATGGCGCATACATCATCTATACCTCCGGCTCGACCGGTCGGCCAAAAGGGGTGCTGGTCAGTCACGAGGCGATCGTCAACCGTCTGTTGTGGATGCAGGATCACTATCCGCTCGGCAGTGATGATGTGGTGTTGCAGAAAACCCCGAGCAGCTTTGATGTTTCGGTGTGGGAATTCTTCTGGCCGCTAATCGTCGGCGCACAACTGGTGATGGCACCGCCCGATACCCATCGCGACCCGGACGCGCTGCAGCAGCTATTTGCCCGATACGGGGTGACGACCACCCATTTTGTTCCGTCAATGCTGGCAGCTTTTGTCGCCTCGTTGCAGGAGGATGACGCGGTGGAACATTGTGCCACCCTACGCCAGGTCTTCTGTAGCGGCGAAGCGCTGCCCACTGAGCTGTCACGACAGTGGCAGACGCTGACCCAGGTGCCATTGCATAACCTTTATGGCCCGACCGAAGCAGCGGTTGATGTCAGCTACTACCCGGCCTTTGGCCCGGAACTGGCGGCCATTGAAGGTGCCAGCGTGCCGATTGGCTTCCCGGTCTGGAACACCGGCTTACGGATTCTGGATGCGCGTCTGCAGCCGGTACCGCCTGGCGTGGCGGGTGACCTCTATCTGACCGGCGTGCAGCTGGCGCATGGCTATCTTGATCGTCCCGACCTCACTGCCAGCCGGTTTGTAGCCGATCCGTGGGGCCACGGCTCCCGGATGTACCGCACCGGTGATGTGGCGCGCTGGCTGCCAGATGGTGCGGTGGAGTATCTGGGCCGCAGCGACGATCAACTTAAAATTCGCGGACAGCGTATCGAGCTGAACGAGATCGACCACGCCATGGCTGCGCTATCCGGCATTGAGCAGGCCGTCACACATGCGGTAGTGCTGGGGAGCAGCAGCGATCGGCAGGGCGATGCCCGCCAGCTGGTCGGCTATGTGGTGGCTGATGGCCCGATCGATACCGACGCAATGCGTCAGACTCTGACCACACAGTTACCGGCGCATATGGTGCCGGTGGCGATTGTTCAGCTGGCGGCGTTACCGCTCAGCAGCAACGGCAAGCTGGATCGTAAAGCGCTGCCACTGCCACACTCCCAGACGGCGGTTACCGGTCGCGCGCCGCATCCCGGTCTGGAGACCACCCTGGCACAGGCTTTCGCCACGCTGCTGGAACGTGAGTCAGTCAGTGCACAGGATGATTTTTTCTCGCTGGGTGGCCATTCACTACTGGCGATGCGGCTGGCAGCACAGCTGCGCCGGACGTTGAATCAGCCGCTGTCAGTGGGTCAGATTATGGTGGCCTCCACGGTGGAAAAGTTGGCAGTACTGCTCAGCAGCGAACCCGCGGAGACAGCCCGCGCCGGATTTGAAGCGGTATTGCCGCTGCGGCGCACCACTGGCCCGACGCTGTTCTGCTTCCATCCCGCCTCCGGTTTTGCCTGGCAGTTCAGCGTCTTGCAACGCTATCTGGATGCCCGCTGGTCACTATTGGGTATTCAGTCACCCGACATCAACAGCCCGCTGAACCAGGCGCAGCACCTTGATGCGGTGTGTGAGGCGCATCTGGCGACGGTGCGCCAGCAGCAGCCACAGGGACCCTACTATTTCCTGGGCTATTCGCTGGGTGGCACGCTGGCACAGGGTATCGCCGCACGGCTGGAGGCCGAGGGTGAAACGGTCGCTTTCCTCGGGCTGCTGGATACCTGGCCGCCAGAGACGCAGAATTGGGATGAACGGCGCGGCGAAAACGTGCTGGATCCGGCTGTGCTGGCAGAGGTTAATCGTGAGCGAGAGCAGTTTATCGCCGCGCAGCGTCAGCAGGCGGGGGAAGGGATGGAGGCGCTGTTTACCACCATTGAAGCCAATTACGCCAGTTCAGTGCGGCTGCTGGCAACAGCGCGCAGTGCCCGTTTCCGTGGGCACGCAACCCTGTTCCTGGCGGAACAGACTCAGCAGCCCGGTCAGGACGCGCGCCGCGCCTGGGCGCCGTATGTCGGCGAGCTGACCATCTGGCCGCTGGACTGTGCGCACGTCGAGATCATCTCACCGCGCATGTTCGAACAGATTGGGCCACGACTGCAGCAGTGCCTGGCCTCGCTGAATCCCTGAGCCGTTCTGACTTTGCGCTTTCTCCACCCGAAGAAAGCGCAGGTCAGCCTCTTCCCAGCGGCACAATCATTGGCGTCCCGGCCACCGGATCGTTAATGATGATGCAGCGCAGATTGTAAATCGCTCCAATCAGTTCCGGAGTCACAATCTCTGCCGGTTTGCCTTCGGCAATGATTTTCCCGTCGCGCATCGCAATCAGGTGGCTGGCGTAGCGGCATGCCTGATTAAGATCGTGCAGCACCACCACCAGCGTGCGGCCATGCTGTTGATTGAGATCCTGCATTAATTCCAGCAACTCGATCTGATGGGCGATATCCAGCCAGGTGGTCGGCTCATCCAGTAGCAATAGCGGCGTCTGCTGAGCCAGCACCATCGCAATCCACACCCGCTGCCGCTGGCCGCCAGAGAGCGTATCAACCTGTTGCTGCGCTAAATCAGCCACGCCGGTGGCCTGCATTGCCTGCTGAACAGCCGCCTCATCCTCCTGTCGCCAGCGCCCAAACAACGACTGGTGCGGATAACGCCCACGCGCCACCAGCTCACTGACGCTGATGCCCGCTGGCGCATTCGAACTTTGCGGTAGCAGCCCCAGTCGGCGCGCCACCTCTTTGGTCGCGTAATGAGCAATCGTATTGCCATCCAGCAGCACCTCACCTTTCAGGGGCGAGACCAGACGGCATAAGGTGCGCAGCAGCGTCGATTTTCCGCAGGCGTTGGGGCCAATAATAACGGTCAATTCACCGTCGGGGATCGCGACGGTGAGATTCTCCGCCACGATTTTTTTGTCATACCCCAGCGTCAGCGCGTCGCCCTGCAAACGTGTTTTCACTGTCATTGGCGTCCAGCCTCCCGCACCAATAGAGCAATCAGATAGAGCCCACCCAGGCTAACCGTGATAACGCCAACCGGCAGCTGATAAGGCAGGAAAAAGTGCTGCGCAGCGTAATCCGCGGCGGTTAACAGCAGCGCGCCGCACAAGGCAGCCAGAGGCAGCGCACCATGGATGCCACCACTGAGCCGCCGGGCAATCTGTGGTGCCAGCAGTGCAATAAAAGAGATGGGACCGACCAGCGCGGTAGAGGCGGCGGTGAGAATCACGCCCGTCAGCATCAGCATGACGCGGCTGCGTTCAACCGGTACGCCCAGCGCGCAGGCGGTGTCGTCACCCATCTCCAGCAGATGCATGCGCCGGGCCAGCATGCCTGTTGCCAGCAGCGCCAACAGCAGCACGGTAATCACCGGCGTGGTTTTCGCCCAGGTAATGCCGTTAAGTGATCCTGCGCTCCAGAGTCCGGCGCTCAGTGCCGCCTCCAGTGATGCGCTGATAATCAGCCAGCTGTTCAGCGCCATCAGCAGTGCCCGCACGCTGATGCCCACAATAATCAGACGAAAAGTCTCCACGCCGTTGCGCCAGCTGAATAGCCAGACCACGCCCGCCGTGAGCAGCCCGCCAGCCAGTGCCGCCAGCGTCATCCCTTCCATGTTCTGCTGGAACAGTACCAGCGCCACCAGCACACCGCTATAAGCGCCGGTATTGAAACCCAGAATATCGGGACTGCCCAGTGGATTGCGCAGGAGCGACTGAAAAATCGCCCCGCTTACGCCCAGCGCCGCACCAATCAGCAGCGCCACCATGACGCGCGGCAGACGCCACTCCAGCACAATCAGCTGAATATTGCGCGCCGCCTCACCGTTGAGAAGTGCCCATAACTGGCTGGCAGAAATTGGCAAAGTACCGCGCGTAATACCCATAAAAGCCAACACCCCGCAGGCCGCCAGCAGCAGCAGCGCATTGATTATCACCCGTTTCATATCTGCCCTCTTCCCAGCTTGCGACGCACCAGCACAATCAGCATCGGCGCACCGAGAATGGCTGTGACAATCGACACGCGCAGTTCACCCGGCACCAGCAGTCGTCCCAGAATATCGGCGGCCAGCAGCAGACAGGGGGTAATAAGGAGGGTTCCCGGCAGCATCCAGCGATGATCGTTACCCAGCAGCCAGCGTGCCAGATGCGGCGTCATTAAGCCGACAAAGGCGATGGGCCCAACAGCGGCTGTCGCCGCCCCACTCAGTAGCGCAATAGCCAGCAATCCCACCAGTTGAGTGCGCACCACACGGGTGCCAAGCGCGGTTGCCATATCCCCGCCCATACTCAGGCTGTTGAGCGAACGCGCCAGCAGTAGCGCCAGAAGGCTACCGACCACTACCGCCGGAAAGGTAGTGCGCAGAAGGGCAAAATCGCGGATATCCAGCGAGCCACTGTGCCAGAAACGCAGATGATCGTAGATGTCAGGATTGAGCAGCGATAAACCAGAGGTTAACCCCTCCAGCACCGCGCCCAGCGCCACGCCTGCCAGCGTCAGACGTACCGGATTAACGCGGCCACCGCCCAGCGCACCGGTCAGCGCCACCAGCAGGGAGGCCAGCAGTGCGCCCGTAAAGGCAAAGCCTAGCCAGTCAGCGGGGGAATCGGCGCCAGACAGGGCGATGCCCAGCACCACCGCAAAACCCGCACCGGCATTAATGCCCAGAATGCCGGGATCGGCCAGCGGATTGCGCGTCAGGCTCTGCATCAGCGCGCCCGCCAGACCTAAACTGATCCCGGCCAGCAGACCCGCCAGGGTGCGCGGCAGTCGGGCATCGCGCACGATGACACAATCGACGCGGTTACAGTCGCTGAATAAGGCCTGCGTGACATCATGAAAGGGGATAGATTTGGCACCCAGCATCAGGCTGAGCACGAGAAGCAACAACAGCAGCATCCCTGAACCTGCTATTGCACGGAGTTGACGCATAACGTTTAAACCTTCACCGATTCAATGAGATCGCAGCACGAGTCATTATGATAATGATACTTGTTATCGTTCTTAGCCGTTTTTTGTATGTTACCATGACTCCCGGACTCAATGATGAGGAAAATGGGTGCAAAAAAGCGACGTTATGAACAAACCCTCCCACTTTATCGATCTCAGCCTGCTGAGAACCCACCCCGCCTTTCGCGCCATTTTTATCGCCCGCTTTATCTCCATCGTCGCCCTCGGCATGCTGGCGGTGGCGGTACCGGTTCAGATTCAGCAACTGACGCAGTCGCCGCTGCTGGTGGGTCTGGCGGTGACGCTGGCCGGTGCCGGCATGTTTATCGGCCTGCTGACCGGCGGCGTGCTGGCGGATCGCTATGAGCGCCGCCGTCTGATCCTGTTTGCCCGATCCACTTGTGGCCTGGGCTTTGTCGCCTTATGCATCAATGCCCTGCTCCCTTCGCCATCGGTGATCGCCGTCTTTGTGCTGGGACTGTGGGATGGTTTTTTCGGCGCGATAGGCGTCACCGCGCTGCTGGCGGCGACTCCGGCGCTGGTCGGGCGTGAAAATCTGATGAAAGCAGGTGCGATTACCATGCTGACGGTGCGATTTGGTGCGATTCTCTCCCCCGCCATTGCCGGACTGGTCATCGCGCAGGGCAGTGTGGCATGGAACTACGGGCTGGCGGCGTTTGGCACGCTGCTGACGGTCTTAACCCTGCTGCGGTTACCGCGGCTTGCGCCACCGCCGCAGCCGCGTGAACATCCGCTGAAAGCACTGGCCAGCGGCGTGCAATTCCTGTTTGCCAGCCCGATCGTTGGCATGGCGGCGCTGGTCGGTGCGCTGGTGACGTTAGCCAGTGCGGTGCGCGTGCTCTATCCGGCGCTGGCGCCACACTGGCAGGTGGGACTGAGGGAGTTAGGGCTGATGTATGCCGCCGTTCCGCTGGGTGCTGCCACAGGTGCCCTCACCAGCGGACGGCTGGCACAATCGCCGCAGCCGGGCCGCCTGATTCTGGCCAGTGCCATCGCTGCCTTTATCGCGCTGGCTCTGTTCAGCCTGATGCCGTGGTTCAGCGCGAGTCTGGTCTGCCTGGCGGCCTTTGGCTATTTCAGTGCCATCAACAGCCTGGTGCAGTACGCGATGATCCAGACGCTGACGCCTGATGCGCTGCTTGGCAGGATCAACAGCCTCTGGACCGCGCAGAATGTCACCGGCGATGCGATAGGTGCAGCGATGATTGGCGCGATGGGTTCACTGCTGTTGCCGCAGCAGGCGGCCAGCCTGTTTGGTCTGGCAGCCACCGTGCTGGGCATCAGCATGTGGCTGCTGATGGCGCGTCTGCGTCGCTATCAACCGCCTGCACCGGCGGAAAGAGGATCATGATTTAACGAACAGCGTCTCCAGCCGCGTCAGCAAATTGCTGGCGCTGTAGTAGTCGAGCCGGAAGCTATCCAGCCCCAGCGCATAAACCGCTTTTGCGCGCACAGCTGGGGTCTGCGCAAGGAAAGGGTTGCTCATCACCTGTGCGGCGGTGGGCTCTTCAGCGGCAAACAGCAGATATGATTGACCATTAAGGCCTGCCGCCAGATTTTCTCCTGACAGTTGCAGGATATCTTTACGCTGTCCCATGCTGTGACCAGACTGAAGAGTGGCCGGCGGCGTCGCCAGAGTGAAGCCCAGTTGCTGCAGTAATTTCCCCTGCGCCGACGCATCCGTCCACAGATTGACTGCCCGGCCATCCCCGTTCCACACCATCGCTGAAACCGGCTGCGGCGGCAGGGTCAGCTTCGCTTTCAGAGCCTTTTCTCGTGCCTCAAACTCAGCTTTCCGGGCGGCAGCTTCCGCTTCATGCCCGGTCGCCTCACCCAGCAACGTCACCAGTTGCTGCCAGCTTTTATCGTCGTAATTCACCACCAGCACCGGCGCAATCGCCGCGAGCTGATCGACCAGTTTGATCGCCGAATCATTCCCGGTGGCGCTGACCACAATCAGGTCTGGCGCTTCAGCAGCAATCGCTTCTGCACTGGGCTCACCAATGTAGAGACGTTTTACGCCGCGCTGTTTGGCCACTTCGCCCCACTGACGGAAGAATCCCTGCTTATCAGCCAGCCGACTGCCGGGTGCGGTTGCGCCACTGGCGACGACCGGCGCATCAATCGCCAGCAGCGAGCCGGTCAGGGTAACGCTGGTCGAAACAATGCGCATGGGTGCCTGGGTCAGCGTGATATTGCCTGTTGCCCCGGCGACAGTTCGCGGCCAGCCGGTCTGGGCAGCAGCGGTAACGCTGAACAGGCAAATACTCAGGAAAAACAGCGCTATCGCCGATGTGACACCATGTTTAGTCATAACTTTTCGTCCACTTCACTGGGGTGAGTTTAGAGGCTCTTTGTGCTGATTTAACCGGAAAATGCAGCCGAATCGCCGCGTATTTATTGACACTTTCAGCTAATCAACGTAGGTTACTGGCCATCAATACAAATGATAATCATTATTAGTTATCTTATCGTTTACAGGTGGGATTATGGTGGAATCGCTGGCGTTTGAACATCCCTTGCTGCAGGATTTCCCGGCACTCTGCCGCGGTTTCCTGTTTACCTCTCCCTGGCAAAGCCTGACTACCCAGGGCTGTTTTACCACCCTCTCCACCCCGGTGAAACAAGGCGAGCAGCTGACAGGGGATTTTCAGCAACAACTACAGCACCATTTTGCCTCTGCCAGAAAACAGGGTATTGCTCATCCCATTCTGGTGGGCGCGATCCCCTTCGATGTGGAGCAGCCTGCAGCGCTGTTTATCCCTGAATCCTGGCAGACCTTTAATCGTGACGATCTGAAAGCCCGTGCCTCATCAGTTGAGGCTGATTTGCCACAGGTTCGTCGTCGCACGGCGGTGCCGGATCATGACACCTTCATTGACATGGTTGCTCAGGCTGTTGCTGCCACGCAGCGCGGCGATCTGGATAAAGTCGTGCTGTCTCGTCTGATGGATATCATGGCTGAACAGCCGATTGATACTGCCGCCCTGATGCAGCGCATCGTGGCGCAGAACCCTGGCAGTTATCACTTTCATCTGCCACTGCCCGATGGCGGCGCGCTGGTTGGCGCCAGCCCTGAACTGATGGTC
Organism: Pantoea sp. AS142; assembly: GCF_037152305.1. Lineage (NCBI taxonomy): Bacteria > Pseudomonadati > Pseudomonadota > Gammaproteobacteria > Enterobacterales > Erwiniaceae > Pantoea > Pantoea sp. AS142. The sequence continues at coordinate 130,422 of NZ_JBBCMO010000004.1, forward strand.
CGTAAGCAGGGTCGCCAGTTCAGCTCCTGTCCGCTCGCCGGTTCAGCGCCGCGCAATAGCGATCCGCAGCGTGACCAGACCTCAGGCGACAGCCTGATGCGCTCGGCGAAAGATCGCCATGAACATAAGCTGGTGACGGACGCAATGCGTACCACGCTGCAGCCGCGCAGCCGCCTGCTGTCGGTCCCCGAGACACCTTCACTGCTGACCACTGCGACACTCTGGCATCTCGCCACGCAGATTCGGGGGGAGGTGCTGGACGATCGTGAAAACGCGCTGTCGCTGGCCTGTCTGCTGCATCCGACACCGGCCCTCAGCGGCTTCCCGCATCAGCGTGCTCAGGCGCTGATTCAGCGACTTGAGCCGTTTGAGCGTCAGCTGTTTGGCGGCATCATTGGCTGGTGTGACGATCAGGGCAATGGCGAATGGGTCGTTACCATTCGCTGCGGTACAGTGAATGGCCCGCGGGTGCGGCTGTTTGCGGGCGCAGGCATTGTGGCGGACTCACAACCTGAATCAGAATGGCGTGAAACCGGCGTCAAACTTGACACCATGCTGCGCGCTTTTGGACTGCAATAAAGGAACCTGGATGACAATTTCCTACAGCCGCTGGCCGGACGATCTGGCCGCACGTTACCGTGAAAAAGGGTACTGGCTCGATCTGCCGATGACCGACATCCTGGAGCGTCATCGCGACAGCGACAGCGTGGCGGTGATTGATGGCGACCGACAATTTACCTATCGCCAGCTGGCGGCGCTGAGTGACAACCTTGCCGCGGCATTGCAGCGTCGCGGCCTGAAGTCAGGCGATACGGCGCTGGTGCAACTTGGCAACGTGGCGGAATTTTACCTGACGCTGTTTGCCCTGTTCAAAATCGGCGTCGCCCCGGTTAACGCCCTGTTCAGCCATCAGCGCACCGAACTGACCGCCTATGCCAGTCAGATCTCACCGCGGCTGCTAATTGCCGACCGCAGTCACTCACTGTTCGCCGATGATGCGTTTATTGAGCAACTTCGCCGCGAACAGCGTTCACTACAACAGGTGATCCTGCGTCATGACGCTCAGACGGAAAACAGCCTCGACACCCTGCTGGCCGAACCTGCTGGTGACTTCATGGCCACCCCGACCGCAGGCGATGAAGTCGCCTTTTTCCAGCTGTCGGGTGGCAGTACCGGCACACCGAAACTGATCCCGCGCACCCATAACGATTACTACTACAGCATCCGTGAGAGTGACGTTATCTGCGGTGTTACCGCCGACACCCGCTACCTGATCGCCCTGCCCGCCGCGCATAACTTTCCGATGAGTTCGCCGGGCGCGCTGGGCGTTTTTTACGCGGGCGGACAGGTGATCTTAGCCGCCGATCCCAGCGCAACCCTCTGCTTTCCACTGATTGAAAAACATCAGGTTACCGATACCGGCCTGGTTCCGCCCGCCGTCAGTCTCTGGCTGCAGGCGATTCAGGAATGGCACAGTAATGCTGCGCTCGCCTCGCTGCAACGCATTCAGGTCGGTGGCGCAAAACTGGGCGAAACGCTGGCCGCGCGCATCCAGAACGAGATCGGCTGCACCCTGCAGCAGGTATTTGGTATGGCGGAAGGTCTGGTGAATTACACCCGGCTGGATGACGATGAGCAGACCATTCTCATCACGCAGGGACGCCCGATCTCCCCGGATGACGAGGTATGGGTCGCCGACGATCAGGGTAATCCATTGCCAACAGGCTCCATCGGTCGCCTGATGACGCGCGGTCCTTATACCTTCCGCGGCTACTACAACAGCCCGGAACATAACGCCGCCAGCTTCGATGACCAGGGCTTTTACTGCTCTGGCGATCTGATTGAGATCACGCCTGCTGGCAACATCATCGTGCAGGGCCGGGAGAAAGATCAGATCAACCGGGGCGGTGAAAAGATCGCAGCCGAAGAGATCGAAAACCTGCTGCAGCGCCATGCGGATGTGATCCACGCGGCGCTGGTTTCCATGAGCGACGAGCTGATGGGTGAAAAGAGCTGTGCCTTTATTGTTACCCGGCAACCGGTTAAACCGGTGACGCTGCGTCGTCACCTGCGTGAACTTGGCGTCGCAGAATTTAAGCTGCCCGACCGTATTACCTGCGTAGATGCCCTGCCGCTGACCGCGGTCGGAAAGGTGGACAAAAAACGTCTGCGCCAACAACTTGCCGATCAACACGCGCAAGCCTGATCTGTCCGGAGATTTTCAATGGCTATTCCACAACTGACCTCTTACCCGCTGCCAGCCGCCACCGAGTTGCCGAACAACAAAGTGAAATGGACGCTGGAGCCGGGCCGTGCCGCCCTGCTGATCCACGATATGCAGCGCTATTTTCTCAACTTCTGGGGCGACAACAGCCCGCTGGTTGAGCAGGTCGTCGACAATATTGCCCGCCTGCGTCGCTACTGCAAAGCGCAAGGCATTCCGGTGTTTTACACCGCTCAGCCAAACGCGCAGAGCGATGAAGATCGTGCACTGCTCAACGACATGTGGGGACCGGGCCTGAATAAACATCCCGATCAGCAGAAGATCGTGGATGCGCTGGCACCGGATGAAGACGATCAGGTCCTGACAAAATGGCGCTACAGTGCTTTTCACCGCTCGCCGCTGGAGTCAATCCTGCAGGAGATGGGCCGCGATCAGCTGATTATCACCGGCGTCTATGCCCATATTGGCTGCCTGACCACCGCCACCGATGCGTTTATGCGCAATATACAGCCGTTTATGGTGGCCGATGCGCTGGCTGACTTCAGCCGTGAGGAACATATGATGGCGCTGACCTACACCGCGGGCCGCAGCGGAAAAGTGGTGATGACCGCCGATCTGATGCCTGTGCCACTCAGCAAAGACGATTTGCGCGCGTTGATCCTGCCGCTGCTGGAAGATGATGAGGTGCCGGAAGATGATGAAAACCTGATTGATTACGGTCTGGACTCAGTACGCGTGATGGCGCTGGCGGCACGCTGGCGTCAGGTACATCGTGATATCGATTTCGTCAGCCTGGCGAAAAATCCGAGCATTGATGGCTGGTGGGCGCTACTGGCGCGGGAGCCGGCGAAATGAGCCACACATTCGATTTTAGCGGTAAAATCGTCTGGGTAACCGGTGCCGGCCAGGGCATCGGCTATCATACTGCGTTAGCCTTTCATCAGGCTGGCGCACAGGTCGAGGCCTTTGATCAACGTTTTCAGGGCCATGATTACCCGTTTCCCTGCCACACGATGGATGTAGCCGATCCGGCTCAGGTCAAAACGATCTGCCAGCGCGTATTGGCCGCGCAGCCACGCATTGATGTGCTGGTCAACGCAGCCGGTATTTTGCGTATTGGTGCCACTGATGAGTTGTCATTTGCTGACTGGCAGGCCTGTCTTAACGTCAATGCGGGCGGCGCGTTTAACCTGTTCCAGCAAACATTGCCACGCTTTCGCGAACAGCGCAGCGGTGCCATCGTCACCGTTGCGTCTAATTCGGCTCATGCGCCGCGTATCGGCATGTCCGGTTATGGTGCTTCAAAAGCCGCGCTGCGCAGCCTCTGTCTGACCGTGGGTCTGGAGATGGCACCTTATGGCGTTCGCTGTAATATCGTTTCACCGGGTTCTACCGACACCGATATGCAGCGCAGCCTGTGGCATACACCGACCGGTGAGCAGGAGATGATTGCGGGCTTCCCGGATCAGTTTAAGCTCGGCATCCCGCTCGGCAAGATTGCGCAGCCGCAGGAAATTGCGGCCAACGTACTGTTTCTCGCGTCGGATCTTGCCAGCCATGTGACGCTGCAGGATATTGTGGTTGATGGTGGCGCAACCCTGGGAGCCTGATTATGTCAGCGATCTGGAAACGATCCATTGATCTGCCCGCCCTGAATGCCCTGGGTGAGAACTCACTGGTTGCCCATCTCGGTATCGTTTTTACCCTGATAGGCGATGATTATCTGGAAGCGACAATGCCGGTCGATGCCCGGACGCAACAGCCGTTCGGACTACTGCATGGCGGTGCTTCCGTGGTGCTCGCGGAGTCGATGGGCTCCATTGCCGGGTATCTGGCAGTTGAAGAAGGTAGTAGCGTGGTGGGTGTTGAAGTGAATGCCAGCCATCATCGTGCGGTGTCAGCTGGGTTAGTGCGGGGGGTTTGCCGTCCACTACATCTCGGTAAACGCAGCCAGAGCTGGCAGATTGAGATTCGGAACGGTCGTGATCAACTGTGCTGCAGTGCGCGACTGAGCGTGGCGGTGATGAGTTAGCTGCAGACAGAACGATGCCCCCTTTCAGGCCTGAAAGGGGGCATCGCATATCACGCTATAGCAGGCGATCTGTTAACGTTGATAGATAATTTCAACGCCTTCGTCGTCTTCATCATCCCAGTCGTCATCCCACTCTTCATCTTCTACTTCCACCGTGTTTTCAATGGTTTCTTTGTGGTAATCGTCCCACATGAACTCCACTTTCTCCGGCTGCTTCTGTTCAAGCTCCGCTTCTTTCGGGTTAGCGTTGATAAAGCTCATCACATCCCAACAGAGTTCGTTAACACCGGTACGGCTTGCGGCAGAGATCAGGTAATACTTATCTTCCCAGCCCAGCGCTTCAGCAACCGCTTTAGCCCGTGACTGCGCCTCTTCTTCACTGATGAGATCAATTTTGTTGAAGACCAGCCAGCGTGGCTTGTTGAACAGTTTCTCGCTGTATTTCTCCAGCTCGCCGAGAATGATGCGGGCATTTTCAACCGGATCGCTTTCATCGATGGGGTCAATGTCGATCAGGTGCAGCAACACACGGCAACGCTCAAGGTGCTTCAGGAAGCGAATACCGAGGCCTGCGCCATCGGCTGCGCCTTCAATCAGACCAGGAATATCGGCCACGACGAAGCTCTGTTCGCTGTCCATACGAACCACGCCCAGGCTCGGCACCAGCGTGGTAAACGGATAGTCCGCTACTTTGGGTTTGGCTGCTGATACGGCACGGATAAAGGTCGATTTACCGGCATTCGGTAAGCCCAGCATCCCGACATCTGCCAGCAGCATCAGCTCCAGCTGCAGGTCACGCTTTTCGCCTGGGGTACCCATGGTTTTCTGGCGCGGACTGCGGTTTACAGACGATTTAAAACGGGTGTTGCCCAGGCCATGCCAGCCACCTTTGCCGACCATCAGTTTCTGGCCGTGACGCGTCATGTCGCCGAGTGTCTCGCCGGTACCCTGATCAATAACCCGGGTGCCGACCGGCACTTTAACTTCGATATCTTTACCGCGTTTACCGGTACAGTCGCGGCTCTGGCCGTTCTGCCCACGCTCGGCGCGGAAAGATTTTTCGAAACGATAATCGATAAGGGTATTGAGGTTTTCATCAGCGATCAGATAAACGTCACCGCCGTCACCGCCATCACCCCCGTCAGGGCCGCCTCTCGGGATATATTTTTCGCGGCGGAAGCTAACGCAACCATTACCGCCATCACCGGCGACGACCAAAATTGTCGCTTCATCAACAAACTTCATTTTCACTCTCCGTCACACAATCGCCTGCAGCACTCTGCAGACGGGTCCGCCAGGGTCTTCTGCGCTGACCAGCGGCGGATAAATCAGGATTGGCTTTCGCCAGTGCGTACATAAAGTGTACAGCAAACTTTTGTGATGCGTCGCTTTTACCGCGACAGAGCGCAGAATGTAAAAAGCCCCGCAGGAGCTGCGGGGCCTTCAATTCGTGCGTTCAGACGTTGAACGTCTGCGTCACGACAACCTTACTCAGCAACGATGCTGATGTATTTACGGTTGTTCGGACCTTTAACTTCGAATTTTACTTTGCCGTCTGCGGTAGCAAACAGGGTGTGGTCACGACCACAGCCTACATTGGTACCGGCGTGGAATTTGGTGCCACGCTGACGAACGATGATGCTACCTGCCAGAACAGATTCACCACCAAAACGTTTTACACCCAGACGTTTTGCATTGGAGTCACGACCATTTCGAGTCGAACCACCAGCCTTTTTATGTGCCATTTGTCAGATCTCCTCTTACGCCGTGATACCAGTGATTTTCACATCAGTGAACCACTGGCGATGGCCTGCCTGCTTACGGTAGTGCTTACGACGACGAAACTTAACGATCTTAATTTTCTCGCCACGACCGTGAGCCACAACTTCTGCCTTGATCATTCCGCCTGAAACCAGTGGCGCGCCGATTTTCACGTCTTCGCCATTAGCAATCATCAGAACCTGGTCAAACTCAATCGTTTCACCGGTTGCGATGTCCAGCTTTTCCAGGCGAACGGTCTGACCTTCGCTTACTCGGTGTTGTTTACCACCACTTTGGAAAACCGCGTACATATAAAACTCCGCTTCTGCGCTTGCCTTTTAGTTCATCAGGCGGCGCGCTAAATATTCACAATAGGGCGCGAATTCTACGCAAAACTCCAGAAGAAGACAAGAGCACTTTGCACACTCTTGCAGAAAAAAAACACAGGCTGAATGCAACCGTTTCTCAGGCAGAAAATTCAAGTACAATCAGTAACAGATTACCTGAACGCTGGCTGGGTAAAAGCACTTACCATGGCAGAGATAACGAGTCATAGCTGAAAAGACGAATGAACTTAGAACAGATTAATGAATTAACCGCACAGGATATGGCTGCCGTTAACCAGACCATCCTCGACCAGCTGAATTCAGATGTCTCGCTCATCAACCAGTTGGGCTACTACATCATCAGTGGTGGGGGCAAGCGTATCCGTCCCATGATTGCCGTGCTATCCGCACGAGCCATGGGCTACAAGGGCGACCTGCATGTAACCAATGCGGCGCTGATCGAATTTATCCACACCGCCACGCTGCTGCATGACGATGTCGTGGATGAATCCGATATGCGTCGTGGCAAAGCGACCGCGAACGCGGCGTTTGGCAATGCGGCAAGCGTGCTGGTCGGTGATTTTATTTACACCCGCGCCTTCCAGATGATGACCAGCATGGGGTCGCTGCGTATCCTGGCGCTGATGTCAGAAGCGGTAAACGTGATTGCTGAGGGCGAAGTCCTGCAGCTGATGAACGTCAACGATCCCGACATCACCGAAGAAAGCTACATGCGTGTGATTTACAGTAAGACAGCGCGCCTGTTTGAAGCGGCCTCACAAGCCTCTGCAATACTGGCTGAAGCCACACCTGAAGAGGAAAAAGCGCTACAGGATTATGGGCGCTATCTGGGTACTGCTTTCCAGTTAATTGACGATTTACTGGATTACAGCGCAGACGGCGAGACGCTGGGTAAAAATACCGGCGATGACCTGAGTGAAGGCAAACCGACGCTGCCACTACTGCATGCTATGCAACACGGCTCGCCTGAACAGGCGAAAATGATCCGTGAAGCCATTGAACAAGGCAATGGCCGCCATCTGCTGGAACCGGTACTGGAAGCGATGAATCAGTGTGGTTCACTGGAATGGACGCGCAGCCGAGCCGAACAGGAAGCGGATAAAGCGATTGAAGCCTTGCGAATTCTGCCCGAATCGCCGTGGCGCAGCGCTCTGGAGTCGCTGGCGCACATGTCAGTTCAGCGCGATTTCTGATCCCTCACGGAGCCTGGCAGGCTCCGTTTTTGCGTCCCTGCTCTCACGTCTTTCTTCCTTCTTAACTTTTGCCCTCCTTTTGCGCGCCATCACACAGAGCCGATGCTGAATCTAAATATTACTGGAAATTAATGGGAATTATTTGATATAAAAACCCAGCTCTTTCCAGATAACGGTAAAAAGTAAAGCCAACGTCCCGCTGGACGACGCAATGACAAGGAAAAGGAGAACAGGGTATGCAAAAAAGTATGGAAGACTGGCACCCGGCTGACATTATCGCAGCGCTGCATAAGCGTGGTATGACACTGGCGGCGCTGTCACGCGCAGCAGGTCTGAGTTCATCAACGCTGGCTAATGCACTGACGCGTCCATGGCCTAAGGGCGAATGGTTGATCGCGGATGCAATCAAGGTTCATCCTTGTGAGATCTGGCCCAGCCGCTATTACGATCCCGCTACCCACTGCCTGCTGGATCGCAGAAAACGTATCAGGACACCGGCCGATCATACCGGTGACACCTGAGATCTCAGGCGATCTTCAGGCAAAAAAACAGCCCCAAAGGGGGCTGGCTCTTTCAGAACATCTCCGGGATTACTCTTCGCTGACGCGCTCGATATTCGCGCCCATGGCTTTCAGTTTATCTTCAATGTGCTCATAGCCGCGATCGATGTGATAAATACGATCAACGAATGTCGTTCCTTCCGCAATACAACCAGCCAGAACCAGACTGGCAGAAGCACGCAGATCGGTTGCCATCACTTGCGCACCTGACAGGGTTTCGACCCCATGACAGATTGCCGTATTGCTCTCAATCTCAGCATGTCCGCCCATACGAATCAGTTCAGGGATATGCATGAAACGGTTTTCGAAGATGGTTTCGGTAATCACGCCCGTGCCTTCCGCTACCATGTTTAACAGTGTGAACTGCGCCTGCATATCGGTTGGGAAACCTGGATGCGGTGCGGTGCGCACGTTGACCGCTTTTGGCCGCTTGCCGTGCATATCCAGGCTGATCCAGTCATCTCCGGTTTCGATATCTGCACCGGCATCCCGCAGCTTAGCCAGTACAGCATCGAGCGTATCAGGCTGGGTTTTGTGACATATCACTTTGCCGCCCGAAATAGCTGCAGCCACCAGGAAAGTACCGGTTTCGATACGATCGGGCAGGACACGGTAAACACCGCCGCCCAGACGCTCAACGCCTTCGATGGTGATTCTATCGCTGCCCGCACCACTGATTCGCGCACCGAGGGTGTTAAGGAAGTTGGCGGTATCAACAATTTCCGGCTCACGCGCCGCATTCTCAATTACGGTGGTACCGGTCGCCAGTGTCGCAGCACTCATAATAGTCACGGTGGCACCGACGCTGATTTTGTCCATGACAATCAGCGCGCCCTTCAAGCGGCCGTTGACTGACGCTTTTACGTAGCCCTCTTCCAGCTTGATCTCGGCACCCAGTTGTTCAAGACCGGTAATGTGCAGGTCAACCGGCCGTGCGCCGATAGCGCAGCCGCCCGGCAGGGAAACCTGACCCTGACCAAAACGAGCGACCAGCGGGCCCAGCGCCCAAATTGAGGCACGCATTGTTTTGACCAGATCGTAAGGTGCACAAAATACATCTACCGCGCTGGCATCGACATGCACAGAACCGTTGCGTTCCACCTTCGCACCCAGCTGGCTCAGCAACTTCATGGTGGTATCAATGTCGCGCAGCTTTGGTACGTTCTGAATCTCTACCGGCTCTTCAGCCAGCAGGGCAGCAAACAGAATAGGAAGCGCGGCGTTCTTCGCCCCAGAAATGGTTACGTCACCACTTAAGCGGGTGGGGCCTTGCACACGAAATTTGTCCATTGACACGGCTCTCAATTAACTAGCTAAAGATTAGACTCGCCCACGGCGAGTTCACCACGCTGGGGATCAGAAACCGTTGAGTTTACGATCACGCGCCCATTCAGCGGGAGTATAGGTTTTGATAGAGACAGCATGCATGCGGTTATCTGCGATAAATTCCATCAGTGGCGCGTAGACAGCCTGTTGTTTTTTCACGCGGCTCAGTTCGCCAAACAATTCGCCTACTGCGATCACCTGAAAATGGCTACCATCATTGCTCATCACATGAACTTCGTCTAAAGGCAATGCTGCCATCAGCACGGCCTGAATTTCACTGTTTTCCATTGGGCTTAACTTCATCTTAATAATAATAAGGCTGACATAGTAGAGGAAAGCGGCTGACTCTTAAATACGCAAAAGCCCCTATAGTAAACAGGGGCTTAGCATAACAACTGGAAATCAGGCGCTTTTATCCACAGAAACAATAATCTGTTGCAGATTGTAAAGCGTAATCAGAGAGTGCAGTTTGTCGCTGATGCCCGTAAAGCGAGGGGTAATACCCTGTGCTCGTGCGATTTCCCGCAGATGCACCAGCAGGGCGAGACCGGAAGAATCAACACGCTCCAGCGCCGCAACGTCGATCGTATCGACATCTTTAATCAACGTCTCACGTTGCTGCCAAAGGCTCATCAACGTGTCGCGATCCAGTTCGCCTTTCAGTAATAGCGTGCTGACTTCCCGCTCCCAGCGTAACGATTCGTGCATTATTGTTGTTTATCCAGCGTGATTGACTGTGCCGCAGAGGATTTGAGCTGCGCCGTCAGACCATCGATACCTTTGGTACGTAACAGATCGCTCCACTCATTTTGTTTGGTGGTGATCATGCTGACGCCTTCGGCGATCATGTCATAAGCTTGCCAGTTACCGCTCTGGCTGTTTTTACGCCACTGAAAGTCGAGGCGAACCGGCGGGCGGCCATTTGGATCGATAATTGAGACTCGAATGGCGACAATTTTGGCATCGCCTAATGGCTGCTCAGGCTGAATCTGGTAGCTCTGTCCGTTATAGAGTGCCAGTGCCTGGCCATAAGCCTGCGCCAGGTAGTCGCCAAAAGCACTGAAGTAAGCTTCACGCTGAGCGGGTGTCGAATCACGATAGTAGCGGCCCAGCACTAACGCGCCCGCATATTTGATCTGTACATAAGGCAGCAGTTCCTGACGCACAATCTCACGCAGGTAGTTAGGATTCTGTTTGATTTTCGGCTGCTCATTTTTCAGACGGGTAAAGGTCTTCTGCGCCGCTTCATTCATCAGTTTGTAGGGATTGCTCTGATCGGCTGCGGTTGCCGTCAGCGGTACTGCAACCACCAGCATGGCAATCATCAGTAAACGTTTAAACATGGTATACCCTCTTCTTTAAGGTTGAGCCGGTGCCGCAGGCACAGCACTGTCGCCTTCCTGGGCATCCTTGTTACTTTTTTGTTTGTTGTCGCCGCTTTTATAAAGGAACTGACCGATCAGGTCTTCGAGCACCATGGCTGATTTAGTATCGCGCAGCGTATCGCCATCTTTCAGCATCGCCGAACCCAGTTCAGGATCGTCAAATCCTAAGTTGAGCGCCAGAAATTGCTCACCCAGCAGTCCCTGAGTGCGAATCGCCAGCGAGCTGGTGTCTGAAATTTTATTCGCATATTGTTCGCTGATGTCCATGGTAACACGCGGCAGCAGCGTTTTCGGCTCAAGCTCGATGCCCGTTACCCGTCCAATCACCACGCCACCTATTTTGACTGGCGAACTGGCTTTCAGGCCGCCAATATTGTCAAAAGTGGCGTAGAGTTTCCACGTCGGCTCCGTGCCCATCGACTTTAAATCGGCGACACGTAGACAGAGAAACAATGCGGCGATCAACGCCATAATCATAAAAATGCCAACCCAGATTTCGCTTTTTTTGCTTTGCATTGCATCAATTCCCAAACATCAGTGCTGTCAGCACAAAATCCAACCCGAGCACCGCCAGTGAAGCATGTACTACGGTACGCGTTGTCGCGCGACTGATCCCTTCAGAAGTGGGAATCGCGTCATAGCCATTAAAGAGTGCAATCCAGGTGACCGTCACGGCAAATACGGCGCTTTTGATGATGCAGTTAACAACATCGGTACGAAAATCGACCGCGTTCTGCATGGCTGACCAGAAGAAACCCGGATCGATCCCTTTCCAGCTCACGCCAACCAGTGCACCGCCAGCGATACCGACAGCGGTAAAGATCAGTGCCAGCAGCGGCATACTGATAAAGCCTGCCCAGAAGCGCGGCGAGACGACGCGGCGCAACGGATCCACCGCCATCATCTCCATACTGGAAAGCTGTTCAGTGGCTTTCATCAGGCCGATTTCAGCAGTCAGTGCCGATCCTGCCCGTCCGGCGAACAGCAGCGCGGTAACAACCGGCCCCAGCTCTCGCAACAACGACAGCGCCACCAGCATGCCCAGACCGGTTTCGGCGCCGTAAGTGGTCAGCACCAGGTAACCCTGCAATCCGAGGACCATGCCTATAAACAGACCCGAAACCACAATAATCAGTAACGACAACACGCCAACACTATAGAGTTGTTTGATCAATAGGGGCCAGTGTCTGCGGAACGCGGGTTTGCCTACCAGCGCGTGAAACAACATTAATCCTGCGCGTCCAAAACTGGCGCACGTTTCAATTCCCTGACGACCGAATGACGCCAGCGCCTTCAAGAACATCTGTTTAGTTACTCCCTGAGCCGGTTAAATCAGCGAGATAGTCGCCGGCAGGAAAACGGAATGGAACCGGACCATCCGCATCGCCATCAATAAACTGGCGGACGCGCGGGTCATTGTTCTCTCGCAGTTCCGGCGTGGTGCCGTGTGCGATAATTTTTTGTCCGGCCACAATATAGGCATAGTCCGCAATACTCAGTACTTCCGGTACATCGTGCGAGACTACAATACAGGTCAGGCCCAAAGCATGGTTCAGTTCGTCAATGAGTTTTACCAGCACGCCCATGGTGATCGGATCCTGACCAACAAAAGGCTCATCAAACATGATAAGTTCAGGCTCCAGCGCGATAGCGCGCGCCAGTGCCACCCGACGCGCCATTCCGCCCGACAGCTCAGCAGGTTTCAGATGGGCCGCGCCACGCAGACCTACCGCTTCCAGCTTCATCAGCACCGTGCTGTGCAGCAGCGGAGCGGGCAGACGGGTATGTTCACGCAGCGGCCAGGCAACGTTCTCATAGACCGTTAAGTCAGTGAACAGGGCGCCAGACTGGAACAGCATGCTCATTTTCTTTCGCGCTTCGTACAATTTAGCGCGAGACAGTGACGGAATGTTTTCGCCACGGAAAAAGATTTCACCGCTGGTCGGCTGAAGTTGCCCCCCAATCAAGCGTAGCAGAGTGGTTTTTCCAATCCCCGACGGTCCCATTATCGCCGTCACTTTGCCTTTCGGCACGGTCAGCGAAATGTCATCGAAGATTGTGCGATCTCCGCGCGAAAAACTCACGCCACGAACCTCAACCAGATTCGTTTGCTGGTGGATCATTATTACCTCTTGTAAGGATCGGGCGTAAACATGGGGTACGATGGTAGCCTGTTCGGTCCTGATTCACGATAGCTTTACAGAAACTTACCGCTAAGATTTGGCGAAAGTGGTCATTAAATTTACTTTTGCCGTTCAGACGGTCAAAATCAGCGCCTGTCTCGCCAAACAGAACCTTAAACCGGTAGGAAAAGGCATTGCCTGCCTGGGTTTTTACGCAAGGATTTTTCATGTTCGTAGCTTCTGCACTGCTGATTATCGGTTTGCTTTTACTGGCGTATGGTGCCGATCGTCTGGTGTTTAGCGCCTCTATATTGTGTCGATCATTGGGTATCCCGCCGCTGATCATTGGCATGACCGTTGTCAGCATCGGCACCTCGCTGCCAGAGATGATTCTCTCCTTTTCTGCGGCGCAGCATGGCCAGATGGATCTTGCCGTTGGCACCGCGCTCGGCTCAAATATTACCAACATTTTACTGATCCTGGGTGCCGCTGCGCTAATGCACCCGCTTAGCATCCATTCTAATCTGATACGCCGTGAACTGCCGTTAATGTTGCTGGTTACCCTGCTCAGCGGATTCATGCTATTTGACAACCAGCTTAGTCGACTGGATGGAATTGGCCTGATCGCCATTGCCGGTATTTATTTGATGGTGGTAATTCGTATTGCGCGTAAAGCAGAACGGGATAACAACGACACCCTGACCCGCGAGCAGCTGGCCGAGCTGCCCCGCGAGGAGAGCGGAAATACGGTGGCCTTTCTCTGGCTGGCCGTCGCACTGATTATCCTGCCGATGTCCACACGAATGGTAATCGACAATGCCACGGCATTTGCCGACTACTTTGGCGTCAGCGAACTGGTTATGGGCCTGACGCTGATCGCAGTGGGCACCAGCCTGCCAGAGCTGGCAACGGTCATTGCCGGTGCGCTGAAAGGCGAAGATGATATCGCGATCGGCAACCTGATCGGCGCCAACATTTATAATATTGCCATCGTGCTGGGCCTGCCGGCGCTGATTCACCCCGGTAGCGTCGATTATCACGCCTTCACCCGTGATTACTGGGTGATGCTCGGGGTCAGCGTGCTATTTGCCCTGCTCTGCCTGCTTCGTCGCCGAGGGGTTGGTCGTACGGCAGGCTCGATTTTACTCTGTGGTTTCTTCGTCTGGGTGACGCTGCTGTGGATGCAGCCGGCATTCATAGACGGCTAACAAGGACAGACTCGCTATGTCATATCAGCAACCAACAGCATTTGATTTCCAGCAGGCGGGGAAAACCGTACTGCGTATTGAGCGTGAAGGACTGGAACAGCTCGATCAATATATTAATAGCGACTTCGCCCGCGCTTGCGCCCTAATCTACGCCTGTCAGGGCAAAGTGGTCGTGATGGGCATGGGCAAATCTGGCCATATCGGCAAAAAAATGGCAGCCACCTTTGCCAGTACCGGTACACCAGCCTTTTTTGTACATCCGGCCGAAGCCAGCCATGGTGATCTAGGCATGGTGAGCAAAAATGATGTGGTCATCGCCATCTCAAACAGCGGTGAGTCGAACGAAATCCTTGCGCTGATTCCGGTGTTAAAACGTCAGCACATTGCGCTGATCTGCATGACCGGACGGCCTGACAGTGCGATGGGTCGGGTTGCCGATGTGCATCTGTGTGTCCATGTCCCGCAGGAAGCCTGCCCGCTGGGTCTGGCACCGACCACCAGCACCACGGCCACGCTGGTGATGGGTGACGCGCTGGCGGTTTCGCTGCTGGAAGCGCGCGGATTTACGGCGGAAGACTTTGCTTTGTCCCATCCTGGCGGAGCGCTGGGCCGCAAACTTCTGCTGCATGTGGCTGATATTATGCACTGCGGTGATGAACTGCCGCACGTCACGCGTGACGCTTCATTGCGTGATGCACTGCTGGAGATTACCCGCAAAAATCTGGGACTGACTGTGATTGTCGACGGTCTGATGAAAATTGAAGGTATTTTTACGGATGGCGACCTGCGCCGCATCTTTGACATGGGCATCGATTTTCAGCGCGCCACCATCGGGGAAGTGATGACGCCTGGTGGTATCCGCGTCCGGCCTAATATGCTGGCGGTTGAAGCCCTGAACCTGATGCAAACCAAAAACATTACCTCGATTCTGGTGGCCGATGACGACCATCTGCTCGGTGTGGTACATATGCATGACATGCTGCGCGCTGGCGTAGTCTGAACAGGAAGAGAAAATGCAACAGGCAACCCACCCGATTGAAACCTGCTATGGCCCGGTCATTGCTGACGTCATGGCACGTGCCAGCAGGATTCGTCTGCTGATCTGCGATGTCGATGGCGTAATGTCCGACGGGGTGATCTACATGGGGAATAATGGCGAAGAACTGAAAGCATTCAACGTGCGGGACGGTTACGGTGTTCGCTGTTTACTGACCTCAAATGTGGAAGTGGCTATCATTACCGGCCGCAATGCCCGTCTGATGGAAGACCGCTGCAAAACGCTCGGCATCCGCCATCTTTATCAGGGACAATCGGATAAGCTTTTGGCCTATCGTGAACTTCTGGATAAACTGTCTCTTTCCGACGACCAGGTCGCCTACATAGGTGACGATTTGATCGACTGGCCGGTTATGGCAAAAGTGGGATTAAGCGTGGCGGTGGCGGATGCACATCCAATCCTGTTGCCGCGCGCGCATTATGTCACGCGGATCGCCGGTGGACGCGGTGCGGTACGCGAAGTGTGTGACCTGATCTTAATGGCGCAGAACAAATTTGAGGATGCCAAAGGGCAATCAGTATGAGTAAAAGCAGGCGTTGGATAACGCTGATTCTGACCTTGATTGCACTGGTTTTGATCGGCTGGAATCTTACTAAGCAGGATGACGATGGCACGCCAGTCGGGACGGGCAGTCAGTCGCCGACCTATACCAGTGCTGATTCACACACTGTGGTTTACAACCCGCAGGGCGCGTTGTCATATAAACTGGTCTCTGACAAAGTGACCTATTTCTCGGATGATGAACTGAGCTGGTTCGAAAATCCGGTGATGACCACCTTTGATGAGAACAAAATCCCCACCTGGACGTTACGCGCGGATAAAGCAAAGCTCACCAAAGATCGTATGCTTTATCTTTATGGCCATGTTGAGCTGAATACGCTGACGCAGGATTCTCAGCTTGAGCGCATCAAAACAGATAATGCACAGATCAATCTTGTCACTCAGGACGTTACTTCTGATGACCAGGTGACATTGTATGGCCGCAGTTTTAACTCCACCGGCATGAAAATGCGCGGCAATTTACGGACAAAAAACGCCGAGTTAATCGAGAAGGTCAAAACCTCTTATGAAATTCAAAATGAACAAAAATAGCCTGAAGCTTTTACTGGCCAGCATGTTGCTGGTAACCAGCGTTCCGGCGCTGGCCCTGACCGGTGACTCGGACAAGCCCGTCAATATTGACTCGCAAAATCAGGCGCTGGACTTACAAGGCAATGTCGCGACCTTTACCGGCAATGTCATCGTGACGCAGGGCTCAATCAAAATCACGGCAGATAAAGTCGTGGTGACCCGCCCGGGCGGCGACAGTAAGAAAACCATCGTTGACGCCTATGGTAACCCCGCCACCTTCTATCAGATGCAGGATAGCGGCAAGCCGGTTCAGGGCCATGCCTCAAAACTGCACTATGAACTGGCTAACGATTTCGTTGAACTGACTGGCAATGCTTTCATTGAGCAGCAGGACAGCAACATCAAAGGCGATCGTATTACCTACCTGGTGAAAGAGCAGAAAATGCAGGCTTACAGTCAGGGCCAGAACAAGCGCGTCACTACGGTACTGGTGCCGTCGCAACTTCAGGATAAAGGTTCGTCCAACAGCGGAAAGAAGAGTAACTGATAGCTATGGCCACATTAATCGCAGAAAACCTGGCGAAGGCATATAAAGGCCGTCGCGTGGTAGAAGATGTCAGTCTGCAGGTAAAATCCGGTGAGATTGTCGGCTTGCTTGGGCCGAACGGTGCCGGTAAAACTACCACCTTTTACATGGTGGTGGGCATTGTGCCGCGTGACGCTGGCCGCATTATTATTGATGATGAAGATATCAGCATCCTGCCGCTGCATGCGCGTGCGCGTCGTGGCATCGGCTATCTGCCGCAGGAGGCATCCATTTTCCGTCGCCTCAGCGTCTACGATAACCTGATGGCGGTACTGCAGATTCGTGATGATCTGACCGAAGAGCAACGCCAGGATCGCGCCCGTGAACTGATGGAGGAGTTTCACATCGAGCACCTGCGCGACAGCATGGGTCAGGCGCTTTCAGGTGGTGAGCGGCGTCGTGTTGAGATTGCGCGCGCGCTGGCTGCCAATCCTAAGTTTATTCTGCTGGATGAACCTTTTGCCGGTGTTGACCCCATATCCGTAATCGACATTAAGAAGATCATTGAGCATCTGCGTGACAGCGGCCTCGGCGTGCTGATTACCGACCACAACGTGCGCGAAACACTAGCGGTCTGTGAGCGGGCTTATATCGTTAGCCAGGGCCATCTGATTGCGCATGGCACACCCAATGAAATTCTTGCGGATGAGCAGGTTAAGCGGGTTTATTTGGGTGAAGAGTTCAGACTCTGATAAGGTGTCGTTAATACCGATGTTTACCTGGGAACTACCATCCTGTCTATGAAGCAAGGTTTACAACTCAGGTTCAGCCAACAGCTGGCAATGACTCCACAGTTGCAGCAGGCAATTCGTCTGCTGCAACTCTCCACGCTTGAACTCCAGCAGGAGTTACAGCTTGCACTGGAAAGTAATCCGCTGCTTGAGCAGACTGACCTGCATGAAGAGATCGATTCCCGGGAATCTTCGGAGGCTGAGACGCTGGATACACGCGAAGCGCTTGAGCAGAAAGAGATGCCCGATGAACTGCCACTGGATGCCACCTGGGATGAGATCTACACTGCTGGCACGCCTTCCGGAACCGGCACCGATTATCAGGATGATGAGTTACCGGTTTATCAAGGTGAAACCACGCAGTCACTGCAGGATTATCTGATGTGGCAGGTCGGACTGACGCCTTTCAGCGATACCGATCGCGCCATTGCCACCTCGATTGTCGATGCTATTGATGACACGGGATATCTTACCGTTTCGCTTGAGGAGATCCTCGACAGTATCGGCAATGATGAACTCGAAGTGGATGAAGTTGAAGCGGTGCTGAAACGCATCCAGCGCTTTGACCCGATTGGTGTCGGCGCGCGCGATCTGCGTGACTGTCTGCTTGTCCAGCTTTCACAATATGCGCCCGAAACGCCGATGCTGGCAGAAGCGCGCCTGATCGTCAGTGACCATCTCGACCTGCTGGCAAATCACGATTTTCGTAGCCTGATGCGGGTGACACGCCTCAAAGAAGAGGTGCTGAAAGAAGCGATGCTGCTGATTCAGTCGCTGGATCCGCGTCCTGGTCAGTCGATCAATACCAGCGAACCGGAATATGTCATTCCCGATGTGCTGGTGCGTAAGGTTGGCAGCCGCTGGACAGTTGAACTCAACGCCGATAGCCTGCCTCGCCTCAAGATCAATCAGCACTATGCCGCAATGGGTGGTGCAACGCGCAACGATAGCGACAGCCAGTTCATTCGCAGTAACCTGCAGGAAGCCCGCTGGCTGATTAAAAGTCTTGAAAGCCGTAATGATACGCTGCTGAAAGTGACGCGCTGTATTGTTGAGCAGCAGCAGGCTTTTTTCGAGCAGGGTGAAGAATTTATGCGCCCCATGGTGCTGGCGGATATTGCCCAGGCCGTTGAGATGCACGAATCGACCATTTCCCGAGTTACCACGCAGAAGTATCTGCACAGCCCGCGTGGCATTTTTGAACTGAAGTACTTTTTCTCCAGTCACGTTAATACGGAAGGTGGCGGCGAAGCCTCCTCGACCGCAATCCGTGCCCTGGTGAAGAAATTAATTTCGGCGGAAAATCCAGCCAAACCCTTGAGCGACAGTAAACTGACCTCCATGTTATCTGTTCAGGGGATTATGGTGGCACGGCGAACCGTCGCCAAATATCGTGAGTCTTTATCCATCCCGCCATCGAACCAGCGTAAACAGCTGGTTTGACAGAAATGAGAAGGAAGACCTATGCAGCTGAACCTGACCGGGCAACATGTTGAAATCACCGCACCTCTGCGTGAATTCGTCAGCGGTAAATTTGCCAAATTGGAACACTATTTTGAACATATCAATCAGGTCTATATTGTCCTGAAAGTTGAAAAAGTCACCCAAGTGGCTGACGCAACACTACATGTTAACGGTGGCGAGCTGCACGCCACATCGGAAGCGGAAGATATGTATGCGGCAATTGATGGGCTGATTGATAAGCTCGCCCGTCAGCTGACCAAACACAAAGATAAACTGAAAAAACACTAACCTTCACGCTAGCTACGCGCGCCTGGCGCGCAGAGCCGACAGGATGGGGCGGATAATCCGCCCCGTTTTGTCATCTAAGCAAGTGCCGTTTGTCACAAGTGTCAAGACGCGCTGGCGGTGAACGGCCTGGTGAACACGCAAGTGAAACGATAATGAACAACGATCTCACACTGGAATTGAGCACAGTGCTTTCGCCAGACTGCACCCGCAGCGGTGTACACTGCCAGAGCAAAAAACGTGCGCTGGAAATCATTAGCGAATTGGCCGCTAAGCAGCTCAACCTGCCGCACCAGACGCTTTTCGAAGCGATCCTGACCCGCGAACGCATGGGCAGTACCGGTATTGGTAACGGGATAGCTATCCCTCATGGCAAGCTGGAAGAAGATACGCTGCGTGCGGTTGGTGTGTTTATCAGCCTCGAACAGCCGATTGCGTTTGATGCCGTCGATAACCAGCCGGTCGATCTGTTGTTTGCCTTACTGGTACCGGCTGACCAGTGCAAAACCCATCTGCACACCCTTTCACTGGTGGCAAAGCGTCTGGCAGATAAAACGGTTTGTCGTCGTCTGCGTGCTGCGCAGAGCGATGAAGAGCTTTATGCCATTATTACGGAAGTCCAGACAGAGCAGTAACGCGTCTTTACCGGCCGGTTGCCGGTTTTAAAACGGGAGAGAAGGTCATGGTGCTGATGATCGTGAGCGGTCGTTCAGGCTCGGGGAAGTCAGTGGCGCTCCGTGCGCTGGAAGATATGGGGTTCTACTGCGTTGATAACCTGCCGGTCGTTCTGCTGCCTGAGTTAGCTAACTCGCTGGCCGAGCGCAATATTTCGGCGGCGGTCAGCATTGACGTTCGTAATATGCCTGAATCCCCGGAAATTTTTGAAACCGCGCTGAATAATTTGCCTGATACATTTTCACCTCAGCTGCTGTTTCTCGACGCCGATCGCAACACCCTGATTCGCCGGTACAGCGATACGCGCCGTCTGCATCCCCTCTCCAGCAAAAACCTGTCGCTGGAAAGTGCCATTGATGAAGAGAGCGATCTGCTGGAGCCGCTGCGTTCGCGTGCCGATCTGATCATCGATACCTCAGAGATGTCGGTGCATGAGCTGGCAGAGATGCTGCGTACCCGCCTGCTGGGTAAGCGTGAACGTGAGCTGACCATGGTGTTTGAATCCTTTGGCTTCAAACATGGCATTCCTATTGATGCCGACTATGTGTTTGACGTGCGCTTTCTGCCTAATCCCCACTGGGATCCCAAGCTGAGGCCGATGACCGGCCTTGATCGCCCTGTGGCGGCATTCCTTGATCGCCATACTGAAGTGCATAATTTTATCTACCAGACACGCAGCTATCTTGAACTCTGGCTGCCGATGCTGGAGACCAACAATCGTAGCTATCTTACCGTGGCGATTGGCTGTACCGGCGGTAAACACCGCTCAGTCTATATCGCAGAACAGCTGGCGGATTACTTCCGTTCGCGCGGTAAGAATGTACAGTCACGCCATCGTACGCTGGAAAAGCGCAAATCATGACCGTCAGACAAACTGTAGAAATCAAAAATAAACTGGGGATGCACGCACGTCCGGCAATGAAGTTGTTTGAGCTGGTGCAGAGCTTTGAGGCCGAAGTGTTGCTGCGTAATGAAGCAGGCACGGAAGCCGAAGCCAGCAGCGTTATTGCGCTGCTGATGCTCGACTCGGCAAAAGGCGGGCACATTGAGATTGAAGCCAGCGGCCCGGAGGAGATTCAGGCGCTGGCAGCAGTCATTGAACTATTTGAAGCGGGCTTCGATGAAGATTAAGGCTTAGTCGAGCTGATTACGTTGCAAAAAGCCTTCCCCACCCAGCTGGCGCATCTGACGCATTATCCACTGCTGCCGCTCTCTGACGTAGCCTGAGGGCGCAGCAGCATGATAACGAATCGGATTAGGCAGAACCGCCGCCAGTAAAGCAGCGTCTGCAGCGGTAAGGCGGCTGGCGGGCTTATGGAAGTAGTGTTGTGAAGCCGCTTCAACGCCAAAGATACCCGGCCCGAACTCCGCAATATTGAGATAGACTGTCAAAATACGTCGCTTCGTCCAGATCGTCTCGATCCCTACCGTCAGACCCGCTTCCAGACCTTTACGGATCCAGCTGCGACCCTCCCAGAGGAACAGATTCTTCGCCGTTTGTTGTGACAGTGTGGACGCCCCGCGCATCCGGCTATCGTTGTTATCCAGTACAGATTCAATCGCTGCTACATCAAAACCCCAATGGGTGGGAAACTTTTGATCTTCTGAGGCGATAACTGCCAGGCCCATTAAGGGCGAAATCTCGTCATGGCCAACCCAGTCCGAATGGGCGACATAACTAAAATCACCGCGTAACCAGGCACCGATCTGTCGTTCAGCCATCACTGCTGAGAAGGGGACCGGTAATAACGAAAAGAGTAAAATGCCCGCCATCCATATTCCCAGCCACACCAGCACGATACGACCAACAATACGTCTGATACGCTGTCCAGCGCTTCCTTTATGCTTGTTCATGCAATCTTCCCACACTTGTTTCAGACGTTAATCAATCACTCATGTAATCACTGCCAGAAAAGCAGGCTTTTTACAATTATCGCTGGAAACCAACAGGCAGTTTCCAGACTTTATTCAACCATTTTGCATCAAAATGCTGCAACAGGTCGAAATAGTTCAAGTACTTCCGAAAAAAGGAATCGGTTCCATTCACTCTCAGTGCTTAGCACCTTTCCAGATAAATACTTAATAATGGGTAATAAGCGCCTGTTTTAATCATTCGACATACTTAACTGTTATTTTCCCCTTATTCCAGACCTGTCCAAAAATTAATCATAATTAGGGTTGTAACGTATAAATAAACAGCACTTAACAGCCTCACTCATTGCTGAAGTGGCACTGTTTCCTTCCAGTAAAAACCCTGATGTCAGAACGATAAAAGGGCAAAGTTCTGGATTCTTTTTTATTATTCCAAATCGTTTTGGATAATTCGTGTCATTTCAGGTCGCTAGCTTGCAATATCAGCGTGTTAGCCTTGCTGAAGAGGCAGATGTTCACGCTGGCTCACTTTATTGCTGCTAACCCTCTGCTTACCGCCAGGGTAGCATTAAAACTAAACAAAAAAGCGCAAATTTGATTAAAATATCAGCAATACGGCACAGAAATTGATTCCTTACTTGACTGTGTTGCCAAATTAATGTTTTCTGTCTTTAAACGCTGCTCAATATCACAAATTTTAATGAATCTTGTCGCATGAGAAGATGAATTTGCTAAGGTGATGGCAGTGTTAACCAATACCCTGCGGCTGCATCAATTATTTAAATCATAGCTGCCGCAATATTTTCCCTGGTGTTGGCGCAGTATTCGCGCACCCCGGCCTCGGCTGGGGTCATTTTTTTCTGGGGTATCACTTATCCTGCTCGGCCACCCAATCGCGTAATATCTGCACATCGTGCCGCCACTCATGCTTCAGCTCATCAATCCATTCAACAACATTGTCCCACCACGCCGGTAACTCCGGACTCTGGATCTGTTTCGCCAGCATCTGCAAACGCTGAAGACCTACAGAACCCGCCGCCCCTTTGATTTTATGCCCCTCTTCAGCAATACCTTTCTCATCGCGCGCCATCAAATTCGACTCCAGCACCGCCAGATAGTCCGGCATCATCTTTTCAAACATCGTCAGGCTTTGGGTAATCAGGCTAGGGCCAACCAGCTCCATGTACTGTTCCAGCATTGCGACATCCAGCAACATCCGGGTTTTATCATTGCTGGCATCAGAGGTCTCTTCTTCCGGTTCTGCCTGATAATCCCAGTACTTTTTGATCATCGCAGTCAGTGCCGGTACAGCCAGAGGCTTGCTCAGGACGTCATCCATTCCTGCCTCGAAATACTCTTTTTTGTCTTTGAGGACATTAGCGGTAAGCGCAACCAGCGGTGGCAGATGTGTTCCCTGATACTGTTGGCGAATGGCACGTGAGACATCCAGCCCGGTCATATCGGGCAGCTGAATATCCAGCAGCACCAGATCAAACTCCAGCGGGTCAAACATTGCCAGCGCCTCGCTGCCGGTCATAGCGACTTCCACACTGCAGCCTAGCTTCTCCAGCACCGAGCGCGCCACAATTACATTAAGCTCAATATCTTCAACCAACAGCACATGCAGCGCAGGCAATGGCAGGCTGTCGTCCACGCCCTCATCTTCCACCTCTTCAGCGATGCGTGGCGCTTTGATCTCTACGGTAAAGCATGAACCCTGTCCTGGCGCACTGTGTACACGGATATCACCGCCCATCGCCTGCGCCAGACGGCGTGAGACCGCCAGTCCGATGCCGGTACCGGTTGCCGGTTTACCGCCATGCTGATCTTTAACCTGATAGTACATAGCAAAGATCTTATCCTGCTCATCCTGGCGGATACCCATGCCGGAATCCTGTACCTCAAAACGCAGCGTCTCGTCCTGCTCATAGGTTACCCGCACCACGATTTCGCCTTGCCGGGTGAACTTCACGGCGTTACCAATCAGGTTCCAAAGAATCTGGCGCAGACGCGTCCCATCCGTCGAAATCATATGCGGTAGCGGCAGTTGAGGCACGAGCACAAACTTCAGCCCTTTTGGCTGTGCCAGCAGACCCGAGAGATTTTCTAAATCGGCAAGGAAACCGGTGAAGTCGAGCGGCTGATTATCCAGTTGCACTTTACGGCGCTCGATTTTGTCCACCTCAATCACATCATTGAAGATGTTGCCCAGCGTGATAGCGGAAACGTGGATGGTTTTCAGGTATTTCAGCTGTTCCTGATTGAGGTCGGTATCCAGCAGAATGCGGCTGAGACCGACAATGCCATTAAGCGGCGTACGAAGCTCGTGGCTGATAGTAGAGATAAAGGTGGTCTTCTCCCGGCTGGCGTTCTCTAACGCGTCCTGATAGCGCTTACGCTCAGTTATATCGCGACCAAAGCCCATTAACCCGCTGCGCTTACCTACGCGGTCGTAATAAGGCACTTTACGAATCTCGTAACAGGCTTTGCGCCCGTCAGGATATTGCAGCCACTGTTCATAAGTCAGCGAGACGTTATGGCGGAATACCTTCTCATCCGTTTCCAGTACCTTAGTCGCCGCTTCATTATCATAGATATCGCGCGGCGTCAGGCCAATCAGCTGCTTTTCGCTTTTGCCGGTCAGCAGCTCCATCGCGCGGTTGCAGCCGGAGAACTGTTTATCGATGTTGCGATAGAAAACCAGGTCAGGCGAGGCATCCAGAAATGAACGCAGGAAGGAGGATTGCTGTTCCAGCTCAATTTGTGCCTGCTCACGACGCGTCACCTCTTCACGCAGCTTATCCATTACCTGTTCGCGTGCCAGCTCCGCTTTTTTACGATCGCTAATCTCCTGATTCAGTTGTGTAATGGTCTCTTTCATCTGCTGATTGAGTTCCAGATCGCGGGTACGCATCTCTTCCAGCTTATCTACGAGCCTTGCCAGCCGTTGCCGTGATTCCTCCAGCTGATCGACCACCACCGATAGAAAATAGACGGCCCAGGGCGTAATCAGCAGTCCGAAGAAGACCGAACGTACCACGTCAATGCTCTCAACATGGCCCCGTAATACCATCGTGACCGCCATCTGGACAATCATCGCCAGCACCACCAGCGCAGACGCCAGCAGCAGCGAGAATCTCACTAGTCCAAGCTTGACCATTAAATCAACGTAGTACTGCGCCAACAGACGAATTTGTTTCATAACAACTCCCTGGAAGAGAAACAGCCTCATAATAGCGTAGTTAGCCCGCTGACGTCGCAGCACGTCGCATGGAGATAAGGGGTCATATGCGCTTTTATGGTGCATCCGCATAACCGATCGGCGACGTTAAGACCAAAGCGGTTAAAACCTTTGACTTATTGAGCCAAATGAATAATCTGTAATGCCGCCAGCGAATCACCGATCTCTCTGTATGGCCTTTTTTCAATACCCTGGCAGCGTCCTGCTGCGCAGATACATCCTTTCATATGCATACTCATTCATCCTTAATGATGTTTTAAGCAAACACAGGCTGATTAATTTTTCTTATAACTAACCGCTGTTTCATTCAAATAGCCGGATATAAGAAAAACAGATACATGCTATGCATCAACGGTGCTGAACAGCATTTAATGCTGTCTAATACCCTATCACCAGCATGGTGCAGAGTTCTGATGCCTGCACTACAGTGAGTCAGTTCACATTTATAGGCTGTTCGCCATGCATCAGAGTGATACATTTTAAACCATAAAAACCATAAAATTCATTAGGTTAATAAGATAAAACACGTAATAACCCCGTTTAACTACCCTATTTGACCTGATTACGCTTTCCCGATAAGTTGGAAATCCGCTGAAAGCTTTCCAGACGGGCCATTGTCTCGGCATATCTATGCAACAAGAAGACTCCCGCGTGGTTTAAGTCATTTCCTTTAAGAGACCGGAAATCAGAGAGCAGCTCAATTAGGGACGTTTTACCGATGTCTGGAGAGAAATGCTCAGGGCTATGACGCGCGCTCGACAGAGCATGGCGATGAAAATGATGTTGCGCCTCAGTTGCGCTCAGACCCTGAAACAGTGCAGGTAATGTCAAAGCAGTTTAAGGAGACCCTCAATGTCCACTAAAAAACCTCAATCCTATGGCTTGTATGATCCGACAGCAGGCAGTGACAGCTGTGGTGTAGGTTTCATTACGCGTAAGGACGGCGAGCAGACCCACGAGATTCTTCAGATGGCGCACAGCGCCCTGTGTACGGTGCCTCACCGCGGCGGCATGTCAGCGGAAGGCGTCGGCGATGGCGCGGGGGTCAACGTCGATCTCTCGCTGCATTTCTTCCGCAAGATTACCGGCCAACCGCTGGAAGCTGGCCGCTTTGGCGTCGGTAACTTCTTTGTGCCAAAAGATGCCGAACTGCGCGCAAATGCCGAACGTCTGGTGGATGAGACCCTCAGCAGCTTTGGTCTGCCGGTGATCATGAAGCGTGACATGCCGCTCGACAGTAATGTGACGCGCCCGGCTGCCGTGCAGTTCCAGTTACCGATTCTCCAGTGGATTTTCACTGCGCCACAGGACGTGGTCGACCAGAACGACTTCGAAAAACGTATCTACCGCGCCCTGTTGGCGATTGAAGCCCGTGCCTTTACCGAAAGCGAATTTGGCGGTCTCTATCCGCTGTCGCTGTCGTCACGCACGCAAGTGTTTAAAGCCCGTTTGAATTCCAATGAAGTGATTCCGTACTTTAAAGATCTGACCGATCCCGACCATCAGGTGCGCGGGCTTTTCTTCCATACCCGCTTCTCCACCAACACCGATCCTCATACTACGATGGCGCAGCCGTTCCGCCTGATGGCGCATAACGGCGAGCTGAATACTGACCGTAAAAACCGCATCGCCGAGTCCGCGCTGGCGCTGGCTCGTGGCAAAAAAATCGTTCGGCCTAAAGGCCAGTCCGACAGCTCACGTCTGGATCAGAGCATCCACAGCCGTCTGATGGAAGATAACCTCGATCTGATCACCGCCGTCGTCTCAATGATGCCACCCGCCTGGGAAAACGACAGCGCGCTGTCGCCAGAAGTGCGTGACATGCTGGAGTATTTCTCATTGTATGAAGAGAAGAATGACGGCCCGGCGGCATTAATCTTTGGCAATGGCGAAGTGATTGGCGCCCGTCTTGACCGTCTTGGCCTGCGTCCACTGCGTTCAGTTGAAACCGCTGAGTATATCGGTGCGATGTCGGAAGCGGGCCAGATCGCCTTTCCACCTGAAAGCGTGTTACGTCGTGGCCGTATTGAAGCAGGCGGCATGCTCTATTTCGATCATCGTGAAAAACGCAGCTATACCACGCTGCAGGCACTGGAAAAACTGGCCGCCGAAAAAGATTACCCGGCGCTGCTACGGGAAGCACGCGTCGGTCTTGACGATCTGCCCGCGATCCCGGCAGAACAGCAGGGTTCACCGCTGCGTTATCGCGGTGATCTGAAAACCTATCAGCGCTTTGTTGCCTACTACTACAACCAGGAAAGCTTCAAATTCATGATGGACCCGATGCTGAATACCGGCGCAGAGAAGATCTCCGCGATGGGTTACGGTAACGCCATCAACGGATTATCCGATCATGAAGGCGGCATGGCGCACTACTTTTCACAGCGTTTTGCTCAGGTTACCAACCCGCCGCTGGATTCAATCCGCGAAGTGGATGGCATGACGCTGCGTGTCGCGCTGGGCGCGAAACCGCATCTGGGCCGCAGTAAAGGTCGTCAGATTGTGGTGCCGACACCGATTCTTAGCCATCTTGATATGCTGCGTTTACGTGAGCAGACCCTCGCACCGTATGCCCGTTTTGAGATGCTCTATGAGCCGGTAATCGGCAAAGACCTGCTGAGCACCACCGCCAACGCGAATGCCCTGGAAAAAGCGATTGATGATCTGGCGCAACAAGTGGTTGATTTTGCGCAAACCCAGGGTGGCATCGCCGTGCTTACCGATCGCCACATCTCTTCAAAACACGCCGCGATCCCGATGCTGCTGGTGGTTTCCGCCATCAACCAGCGCCTGGTGCAGGAAGGCTTGCGTCTGGATGTCTCTCTGGTGGTTGAAAGCGGCCAGAGCATCTCCTCGCACCATATTGCCGCCACACTTGGCTTTGGGGCTTCCGCTATCTATCCACTGGGCGTACAGATGCGCGCAGAGGAAAAATTTGGTGAAGGTGAAGAAGGTAATAAAGCCTTTAAGCGCTATGCCAAAGCGGCTGAAAAAGCACTGATGAAAACCATGGGCAAAGTGGGCCTCTGTACCGTTGAGAGCTACAGCAGCGGTGAGTTCTTTGAGCCTAACTTCCTCAACACCGATGATCCGGTGCTGAAAAAGTACTTCCCGAATATCAGAACGCCAGTGGGCGGCGCAGGCTTCGCGACTATAGCGCAGATGGCTGTTGACTGGCATCAGAGCGCACTGAAGATTCAGGGTGAGTCTGAAGTTCCATTACTGGGCCTGTTTAAAGAGCGTGCAGAAGGCGCAGGTCACTCTTACGGCACCATCGCCGTGCGCACTTTTATCGACATGACCGAAGAGCCTATTCGCTTTGCCGACAAAGCGCGCGAAGAGGACAACTTCATCCGCCTGATGACGCTGGCAAAACTGGATAATGCTTTTGGTATCAAGCCAGAGACCTTCAAAGACAGCAGCTTCGAACGCATCCCGGATGAGGTGATCAACAATTTTGCGATTACTGCCGATTACCGTCAGTTTTCAAGCCTGATGTATGAAGAGCGTAAACGTCGCCCCGCGGCCCTGCGCGACATCCTGACATTCCCGGCTGACCTGACCCACATTGACAGC
This sequence comes from Pantoea sp. AS142, assembly GCF_037152305.1. Classification (NCBI taxonomy): domain Bacteria; kingdom Pseudomonadati; phylum Pseudomonadota; class Gammaproteobacteria; order Enterobacterales; family Erwiniaceae; genus Pantoea; species Pantoea sp. AS142. Next base: position 159,139 of record NZ_JBBCMO010000004.1, read on the forward strand.
GAAGCGGAGTTCCGCCGCAAGCTGGGACGCTACTCACTGACCAACAATGGCTTTGCCATTCGTGGCATGGTATGCGAAGCGGTAGATGGCAGCCTGAATCACTTTATGCTGCGCCTGACCGATGCGATTGAGGGACTCAAGCCTGAGAGCGAACGCCTTCAGAACCTGTCTCGCGCCCTGAAATTCCGCTTCGGCGATGATATTGAAAGCAGCGAAGTGTTTACAGGCGGTCTGAAAGTGACCGCTTACGGTAAAGCGGCAGACTATCTGGCTCGTATTTTCACCACCCTGCCCTCACTGCCACTGAGCGAAGTGCAGCCAGCCTGTGAAATTACCCGTACCTTTGCCTCCGGGGCGATGAGCCATGGCGCATTAGTGGCGCCTGCTCATGAAGCGGTCGCGCACGGCACCAACATGGTCGGTGGCATGAGTAACTGCGGTGAAGGCGGCGAGCATTACTCCCGTCACGGCACCATCCGTGCCTCCCGTATCAAACAGCTGGCTTCCGGTCGTTTTGGCGTCTGGGCTGCCTATCTGGCGGATCCGATGCTGGAAGAGCTGGAGATAAAAATCGGTCAGGGCGCGAAGCCTGGCGAAGGCGGCCAGTTGCCAGCAGCCAAAGTCACGGTGGAGATTGCGGCAGCACGTGGTGGTACGCCAGGCGTCGAGCTGGTTTCGCCGCCGCCGCATCACGACACCTATTCAATTGAAGATCTGGCGCAGTTGATCCACGACTGTAAAGCGGCGCGGGTGCGCGTTATCGTCAAACTGGTTTCTTCCGAAGGGATTGGCACCATCGCGGTTGGCGTGGCCAAAGCTGGTGCAGACGTGATTAACGTTGCGGGTAATACCGGCGGTACGGGCGCGGCTTCTGTGACCAGCCTGAAATACACCGGACGCGTGGCTGAAATCGGCATCGCTGAAGTACACCAGGCGCTTTGCGCTAATGGCCTGCGTGAGAAAGTGCTACTGCGCTGCTCTGGCGCACAGCAGACCGGCAGCGACGTGGTGAAATCTGCTCTGCTGGGCGGCGATAGCTTCGAGTTCGGCACTACGGCGCTGATGATGCTGAAATGCGTGATGGCGAAAAACTGCAACGTTAAGTGCCCGGCTGGCTTAACCACCAACGCCGAAGCGTTTGATGGCGATCCGCGCCAGCTGGCGCAGTATTTCCTCAATGTGGCGCATGAAGTGCGTGAGATTCTGGCACGTATGGGCCTGCGTTCCCTGCGTGAGGCACGCGGTCGATCTGATCTGCTGCACCTGATGGATCACCCGCTGGAAGTGGGCAAGCTCGACTTACGCGCCATGCTGACCGTGGTGCCTGAGATGAAAATCGACAAGCCTGTTTATCTGGAAAAAGATTTTGAGCTGGACGATGGCTGGATTGAGCAACTGAAGCTGTCGCTGTTGGACCAGGGTAATCCTGACGTCGCATTGGGCAACAACATCGTGCTGAATAACCGGAACAAAAGCGTCGGTGGCCAGCTGGCAATCGATATTGAGCGCATGTTGAACCATCAGCTGAGCACACAGCAGTTGCAGGCGATGCCTGCGGTAATGACCGACGATCGCGGTCGCCGCTATCTGGCCCCTGAGAGTGTAAAAATTTCTACCACCGGTTCTGCCGGTCAGTCATTTGGCGCATTTTGCAACGACGGCATGCAACTGGCCCATTATGGCACCTGTAACGACGGTGTCGGCAAAGGACAGTGTGGCGGCGAACTGATCGTGATGTCGCCTGGCGGCGGTGCGCAGGACGCCGATGGCAATGTGCTGATTGGTAACTTTGCGCTGTTTGGCGCGACTGGCGGGCGTCTGTTCGTGCAGGGCCAGGCCGGTGACCGTTTCGCGGTGCGTAACTCAGGCGCAACGGCCGTGGTTGAAGGCGTTGGTGATTTCTGCTGCGAATATATGACTAACGGCGCCATCCTCAATCTGGGCACCTTTGGTAAAGGATTCGGCAACGGCATGAGCGGCGGCTTTGCCTACCAGTACGACCCCTATGGTTCGCTGGCCAGCCATGCTGCCGGTGATTCGGTGCAGTTCGGCTCGATTGCCGATCAGAATGAGATGGCGCAGGTGCATAAGCAGGCGGTGCTGACCATGCTGAACTGGCATCTGGAGGCAACGAAATCACCGCGTGCCGCCTGGCTGCTGGACAACTGGGAAACAGAGTGTCACCACTTTGTTTACGTTATGCCGCGCTCGCTGCTGCTCTATCAGGATGGCGGCGAGATTCTGAAAGCCAAGAGCCGCAAAGATCTGCTTGAAGAGCTGTCGACAGCGCTGGCAGGCCATCAGGTCGCGAAATTTAAAGCCGCATGGCGTCAGGGTAAAACCATCGCCAACGGTGCCGTACCGGCCTATGGTGCGACCGATACGCTGGAGATGTTTGTCCTGCTTAACAACTACACCGTGCTGAGCTTTGCCCAACAACTGGCACTGGCTAAGTTGCCGAAAGGCACGCCGGTTGAAGATCCGGCGGTAGAAAAAGCGGTCCGTAATCTGCTGATGACCGAAGACTTTTCGCTGGTCAGCAAGCTGCAACGTCATGCCCGTTCCGCCATCGAGAGTTACAGCGATGATGAACTGGCCAGTCTGATTGGTACCAAACGTATGTCAGATTACAAAGCGGCGCTGACGCAACGTAACATCCGCTCTATGGACAGTCTGGCAACCTATGGCTGGATCATGTATCAGGATGCCTGTAACCGGGAAGTGCTGGGCCACCTGCCGGACTTTGAAGAGCTATTTGCACGTGCAGCATTGCCGGAAATCGCAGCCGCGGTGGGTAAACTTTCCTGACAGTGATACTGATCAGGCTGAACTGAATATTATTAATTGATTATTGCCCGGATTAAACGTTGTACCGGACAGATGCAGAACCGCTCTCCCCTGTCGCAAATGCTGCGGCGCGGGAAAGCGGAACCGCTTTCAGACCGGAGAACGCCAATGATGATGGGCGACAACGGGATTGAGTAAAAGTACCCATGAAAATTCCTTATATTCCAGAAGATGCACCCTTTAATGGCGATCAGAAGTACTGGCTGGCTGGCTTTCTTGCGGGTCTTCACTCCCGTTTGCTGGTGTTAGAAGACAAACAGCAACCCGCCGCGGGTACGGGCTCAGCAGCGACCACACAACTGCACATTCTTTACGGCTCACAGACCGGCAATGCCGAAGCGCTGGCGCAGACCGCAGCGAAATCAGCCCGTGCGAAAGGGCTGGTGCCGGTGGTTCAGGCGTTGGGCGATGTCGATCTCGATGTATTCGCCACCATGCGCCATGCGCTGATTGTTACCTCGACCTATGGCGAAGGTGAAATGCCGGACAACGCGCAGCTATTCTGGGATGCGATCTCGGCCAGTACCGCCCCGCGTCTGGAACAGATGCATTTTGCCGTGCTGGCGATTGGCGATACCGGTTACGATGGCTTCTGTCAGGCGGGCAAATTCATCGATATGCGCCTTGAGCAGCTAGGTGCGAAACGTGTAGTTGATCGTATCGATTGTGATATCGACTATGAAGAACCTTCCAGCGAGTGGCTGAACAGCTCAATGCCTCAGTTTGCAGCCAGCGCTGGCAGCAGTGGTACCGTGCTTGAGAGCGCGCCTGAAGCGCCGGTCATTCCAGGCAGCAACAAATCAAATCCGTACGCCGCCGCGCTGATCACCAATAAGCGCTTGTCAGGCGAGCAGTCAGCCAAAGATATTCGTCATTTCGAGTTCGACTTATCTGACAGCGGCCTGAAATATGAAGCGGGCGATGCGCTGGGCGTGATACCGGTCAACGAACCCTCGCTGGTCAGCCTGCTGCTGACTCAGCTTAACGCTGACTACCAGACGCCAGTGCCCGGTTTTGACCGCAGCCTTGGCGACCTGTTGACCTATCAGTTTGAGATTTCAGAGCCATCACGCAAGTTAATCGAATGGGTCGGGCAGAACACCACCAACCAGGAACTGCGTCATGTTTTACAACATGATGATAAAGATGCGCTGGGCGTGTGGCTGTGGGGTAAAGATACCCTTGACCTGCTGCAACTTGAGCTGACACGCACGCTGGCGGTACCTGAGTTTGTCGCCCTGCTGCGTCCGCTGCAGTATCGTGCTTACTCTATTTCATCCAGTTCAAAAGCCCATCCTAACCAGGTGCATCTGACGGTTGCCTCGGTGCGTTATCACAGTGGCGGCCGTAATCGCGGTGGCGTCTGCTCGACCTATCTGGCCGAACGTGTGCGTCGTGGTGAGAAGCCTGCCATCTTTATCTCACCGAATAAATCGTTCCGCGTGCCTGCCAATAACAGCGCACCGCTGATCATGGTAGGACCAGGTACCGGTATCGCGCCATTCCGTGCCTTCCTGCAGGAGCGTCAGGCAACCGGGGCTCAGGGGAAAAACTGGCTGTTCTTCGGCGACCAGCATCAGGAACATGACTTTATCTATCAGGATGAGTTGCTTGCCTGGCGGGATAACGGCTTGCTGACACGCCTGGATCTGGCGTTCTCACGCGATCAGGAGAAGAAGATCTACGTGCAGAGCCGGATGCTGGAACAGGGCGCAGAGCTCTATGCCTGGCTGCAGGAAGGGGCTTACTTCTATGTCTGTGGCGATGCCTCGCGTATGGCGAAGGATGTGGATAACGCGCTGTATGAAGTGGTTCGTCAGTTTGGTGGTCTCTCTACCGAGCGTGCTGCGGACTACGTCGATCAGCTGAAGAAAGAGAAACGCTACCTGCGCGACGTTTACTGATTGCGAAGGTCTGCTGATAAAAATCCGGCTTGCGCAGGCTGCCGGATTTTTTTTATGGCTGACAGGCAAAAAAATACCCGTCACATGGACGGGTATTCGCTGTTATGTCACGGCTATTTCACTACACGCAGTGAAGGCCGTCCGCCACGTGGCGGTGGATCGTCATCAGGCGGTGTTTCGTCATCGCTGGCATCGTCAGGACGATCACCATCAATTACCGACATCATGGTCTCTTCCTGACCCTGTGACGCCTCCTGAGTACCGAGCTCGTAAGCCGGTTCCGGTTCAAACATCGTCCCGGCACCATTTTCACGCGCATAGATTGCCAGAATGGCTGCCATCGGCACGTTGACCTGGCGAGGAACGCCACCAAAGCGAGCGTTGAATGAAACCTGATCATTCGCCAGATCGAGGTTGCCGACAGCGCGTGGCGCGATATTCAGGACAATCTGACCATCCCGCGCATACTCTAATGGCACCTGTACACCAGGCAGATTAATATCGACCACCAGGTGAGGCGTCAGCTGATTGTCGAGCAACCAGTCATAGAAGGCGCGCAGCAAATAGGGGCGACGTGCAGTAAGTTGCGACATTTCCATACGTTAAGCCCGGGCTTGCAGGCGCATTTCACGTTCAGCTTCAGTTAATGAAGCGAGGAAAGAATCACGCTCAAATACGCGGTTCATGTAACCTTTCAGCTCTTTTGAACCTGAGCCGATCAAATCAATGCCCATGGAAGGCAGACGCCATAACAGCGGAGCCAGGTAGCAATCAACCAGGCTGAACTCCTCACTCATGAAGTAAGGCGTACGGCCAAACAGTGGCGCGATGGCCAGCAGCTCTTCACGCAGTTGCTTGCGTGCAGCTTCCGCTTCCTGACCACTGCTGTTCTCTACTTTCCTCATCAGGCTATACCAGTCCTGCTCGATGCGATGCATCATCAGGCGGCTATCACCACGGGCAACCGGATAAACCGGCATCAGTGGCGGATGCGGGAAGCGCTCATCTAAATATTCCATGATGATGCGTGATTCATACAGCGTCAGCTCACGATCTACCAGCGTCGGTACCGTGCGATACGGATTGAGGTCAATCAGATCCTGCGGCAGGTTATCCATTTCGACCTGCTCGATCTCTACGCTGACACCCTTCTCCGCCAGGACGATACGTACCTGATGGCTGAAAATGTCAGTAGGACCAGAAAACAGCGTCATTACCGAACGTTTGTTGGCAGCGACAGCCATGAAAACCTCCAAGTTTGTTCACAAAAAGATACTGCGAATAGCCAACCACACGGCGGCTCACTTGCTTATCGAACTCGCAAGCAACCTGGTTAGCTGCGCCGTAGATACTGACGCCCCGACAGAGTAGAGGCGCATAACGCACCGGCCTGCGGGCGCAAAGTGACAGAGAGTTTACCAGATTTTAGGCTGCTTGTGGGCGTGGAATGAATCTTTGCAGGTAAATTGAGCGCAACGTTACTGTTTTCGCGGAGAGTCGATGGGAAGGCAGAAAATAAAAAACCCGCCGAAGCGGGTTTTTTGAGCCAATTGACGCAGCCTGAGCTGCAAACAATTAACGTTTGGAGAACTGAGGACGACGACGTGCTTTACGCAGGCCGACTTTCTTACGTTCAACCTGACGCGCATCACGCGTTACGAAGCCAGCTTTACGCAGCTCGCCACGCAGTGATTCGTCGTATTCCATCAGAGCGCGGGTGATACCGTGACGGATCGCACCAGCCTGACCAGAAATACCGCCACCTTTAACAGTGACATACAGATCGAATTTACCAACCATGTCCAGCAGCTCAAGCGGCTGACGAACTACCATGCGGGCAGTTTCGCGACCGAAGTACTGTTCCAGAGAACGTTGGTTAATTACGATGTTACCGCTACCCGGCTTAATGAATACGCGAGCGGTAGAGCTTTTGCGGCGACCAGTGCCGTAGTTTTGAGTTTCAGCCATTGCCTTTAATCCCGATTAAATGTCAAGAACTTGCGGTTGCTGTGCCGCATGGGTGTGCTCGTTGCCTGCGTAAACTTTCAGTTTACGGTACATAGCACGACCCAGCGGGCCCTTCGGCAGCATGCCTTTAACCGCGATCTCAATCACACGCTCAGGACGGCGAGCAATCATCTCTTCAAAGGTCGCCTGTTTGATACCACCGATGTGACCAGTGTGGTGATAGTAGATCTTGTCAGTACGCTTGTTGCCGGTTACAGCAACTTTTTCTGCGTTCAGAACGATGATGTAATCACCCGTATCAACGTGCGGAGTGTATTCCGCTTTATGCTTACCACGCAGACGGCGCGCCAGTTCAGTCGCCAGGCGACCCAAAGTTTTGCCCGTTGCGTCAACTACAAACCAGTCACGTTGGACGGTTTCTGGTTTAGCTGTAAAAGTTTTCATCGAAAAGCTTACCCAAATTAAGTTACACGTTGGTGAAATCCCAAACGCTTAAGTAAACGAATGAGGCTCACACGACCATTTTGACCAGCAAGCCACCCCTTCGGATAGAGTTACTGGAACACAGAGGATTTGGGAAAAAAATCCTTTGCTGTAACGTGGGGTCGCAAGATTATAGAGAAGTCGGTTTCAAAAATCGAACCCTATTTCGGTATTTATCCTGATTATTCTCACGGCAGGTGCGGTAAACGCAGATACTCTTCACTCTGCATCTCCTGAAGTCGGGATAAACAGCGCTGGTATTCAAACTTGAGCCGCGTACCCTGATAAATCTCGGTCAGTGATGTTTCTGCCGCGACCACCAGTTTCACATGACGTTCATAGAATTCATCGACCAGGGCCAGGAAACGGCGCGCCTGATCTTCAGTTTTGTAGATCATTACAGGCACGTCATACAGGAGCACGCTGTGAAAACGGCGTGACAGCACAATATAATCATGCTGGCTGCGCCCTTCACCACATAGGGTAGTAAAATTAATCGCCAGCACACCTTCGCTGACGCCCAGCGTCGGCATCTGGCGGTGATTAATTTCCAATACCGGTGCCGCTTCAGGCTGGCTGCCCGACAGCGCCTTAAACATACGCGCCATTTCAGCGCGCGTTTCTTTGTTCAGCGGAGAGTTCCACAGATGCGCAGACGTCAGCGTGCGTAACCGGTAGTCGATACCGGCATCCACATTCATCACATCACAGTGCAGTTTTATCTGCTCAATGGCAGGCAGAAAGCGCGCACGCTGCAGACCATTGCGATAGAGGTCGTCAGGCGGAATGTTTGAAGTTGCCACCAGCGCGATGCCGCGTTCAAACAGCGCTTGCATCAGCGTGCCCAGCAGCATCGCATCAGTGATATCGGAGACAAAAAATTCATCAAAACAGAGGATGTCCGTTTCTGCTTTAAATTTGTCCGCAATAATCAGTAACGGATCGCTCTGCCCCTGAAGCTGCGTAAGCTCTTCATGCACCCGCAGCATAAAGCGGTGAAAGTGCAGACGCAGTTTGCGATCGCCAGGAATAGACTGAAAAAAGAGATCCATTACCCAGGTTTTGCCGCGACCCACACCGCCCCACATATAAAGCCCACGCACCGGCTGTGGCGTCTCGTTTTTCTCTTTACCGATCAATTTTGACAGGCGACTCAGCAGGCCGGATGTGGCTGGCATGGCGGATTGTTGTCGGGCAACCAGCGACTGCTGTAGCGCGTCTAAACGGGTAATCGCTTCACGTTGTATGTCATCGGGCCTGAATTCGCCCTGCGACAGCGCCTGCTCATAGCGTGCAAGCGGAGTTGAGGTTTGCATTGTTGTTTCAAAGTCCCTGAATAGTGTCTGATTCAAACCACGGTTGCTGAAAAAAAGGCCGTTCTACACTAAGCCATGCTGCTCCGGAGTTCCACAACCATAAGATTAACGGGTATAGTGACTATTATTGAAATGGTGCAACGCCCTACGGAACAATGGAAATAACACGGGAGTCATTATGACCTGGGAATACGGGCTAATTGGTTTAGTGGTAGGTATTATTGTCGGCGCAGTCGCCATGCGTTTTGGCAACAAAAAGCTGCGTGAGCAGCGCAGTATGCAGTACGAGCTGGAAAAATCGAAAGCGGAGCTGGCGGATTATCGCGAAGAGCTGACCAACCACTTTGCGCAAAGCGCGGAGCTGCTGGACAATATGGCGCGTGATTATCGTCAGCTCTATCAGCATATGGCAAAAGGCTCAAATGACCTGCTGCCAAATCTGCCTGGCCAGAAAAATCCGTTTGCCTATCAGCTGACTGAAGCCGAAGCAGACAACGATCAGGTGCCGGTGCAGATGCCGCGCGATTATTCTGAGGGCGCATCCGGTTTACTGCGTGGCGAGCGCCCTGCCCGCGACTAATCTTTTTGTGGCGCAGCCTGTCTGCGCCTACTATTTTTGCGAACCCTGACCGCAAACGACTGTCACATTCATTAACTCCTCCCACCTTTTGCAGCGAGAGCGTTGTAGCAATGAAAAAACAAGCACGCCTGTTTAGCGCATTAGCCCTGAGTATTGGGATGAGCGTTGCCGCCGCGCCAGACGCGATGGCAACGCTTCCTGCACAAATTGCGGGCCAGCCGCTGCCGAGTCTGGCACCGATGCTGGAAAAAGTATTACCTGCCGTGGTCAGTGTTCACGTAGAAGGCACCGATTCGGGTGCGCAGGCTCAGGATATTCCTGAACCGCTGAAGCGTTTTTTCGGTCAGATGCCTGGCGGAAACAGTCAGCCACAGCCGTTTGAAGGTTTAGGTTCTGGCGTCATCATTGATGCCGCTAAGGGCTACGTGCTGACCAACAATCACGTGGTCAACGGTGCAGATAAAATCAATGTACAGCTTGGCGATGGCAGTGAATATGAAGCCAAACTGATCGGCCATGATGAGCAGACTGATATCGCGCTGATCCAGATTGAAGGCGCAAAAAATCTCACCCAGGTGAAAGTTGCGGACTCTGACCAGCTAAAAGTGGGCGATTTTGCGGTAGCGATCGGGAACCCGTTTGGTCTGGGACAGACCGCCACCTCCGGTATTATCTCCGCGCTGGGCCGCAGCGGCCTTAACCTCGAAGGGCTGGAAAACTTTATTCAGACCGATGCCGCGATTAACCGCGGCAACTCAGGCGGTGCGCTGGTCAATCTTAATGGCGAACTCATTGGTATTAACACCGCCATTCTCGCCTCCAGCGGCGGTAACATCGGCATCGGCTTTGCTATTCCCAGTGACATGGCGATAAATCTCGCGCAGCAGCTGATCAAATTTGGTGAAGTGAAACGTGGTCAGCTCGGCATCAAAGGCACTGAAATGACGGCCGATATGGCTAAAGCGTTCAATGTCGATGCGCAGCGCGGCGCCTTTGTCTCGGAAGTCTTACCGCAGTCTGCCGCGCAGAAAGCGGGCGTGAAGTCTGGCGATATCATTACCTCGATCAATGATAAGCCGATCACCAGCTTCGCTGAGTTGCGCGTAAAAGTGGGCACTACACCGCCAGGTGAACAGGTTAAGCTTGGCCTGTTACGTGAAGGTAAACCGTTAACGGTGACGGTTACGCTGGAGCAGAGCGCACAGACCACCGCCAGCGCACAGCTGATGTCACCCGCACTCCAGGGTGCAACCCTGAGTGATGGACAGACAAAAACCGGTGATAAAGGTGTGAAGGTCGATACCCTCGAAAAAGGCACACCAGCTGAACAGGTTGGTCTGCAGAAAGATGATGTGATCATCGGCGTTAATCGCAATCGGGTTCAGAACATTGCTGAAATGCGTAAAATATTGGAAGGAAAACCACCAGTACTGGCACTGAATGTGGTGCGCGGCGATGAAAATATCTATCTGTTGTTGAGATAAACCTCGCATTACGGCGGACACAAGCGCGTGTGTGTCCGCCGCTCTCATGCTATTCTCCCCTGCGATCTCCCCTGGCGTGATTTAACACCATGTTTATTAAACTTTTGCGTGCCGTGGTGCTGGGCCTGATTGTGGCGGGTATTTTGCTCGCAGCACTGCCTGCACTGCGTATGGGCAGCAACGCCCTCTATAACCACGAAAATATCACCGACGAAACGCCCTTTAGCTTCAATCAAGGGGTGCGCCGCGCCGTGCCTGCCGTTGTCAATGTTTACAATCGTAGCGCCCACGGCAACAACAATCGTGGCATCACGACCCTAGGTTCAGGGGTGATCATGAATGCAAAAGGCTACATCCTTACCAACAAGCATGTGATCAACAATGCCGATCAGATTATCGTGGCGCTACAGGATGGCCGCTTCTTTGAAGCGACGCTGGTGGGTTCCGATGGAATGACCGATCTGGCAGTGCTGAAGATCACTGCCTCCGGCCTGCCCGTTATCCCAATCAATCCAAACCGACAGGCGCATATCGGGGATGTGGTGATGGCGATCGGCAACCCGTATAACCTCGGTCAGACGGTCACGCAGGGCATCATCAGCGCCACGGGCCGGGTTGGCCTGAGTTCATCAGGCCGACAGAACTTCCTGCAGACTGATGCATCAATCAATCAGGGTAATTCCGGCGGCGCGCTGATTAACTCGCTTGGCGAGCTGATGGGCATTAACACCCTGACCTTTGATAAGAGCAATGATGGTGAAACCCCGGAAGGGATTGGTTTCGCTATTCCAACCGTCTTAGCCTCGAAAATCATGGATAAGCTGATTCGTGATGGTCGGGTAATTCGCGGCTATATCGGCATTACCGGGCGTGAGTTGCCGCCGCTGCATGGACAGGGCAGCAATCTGGATCGGGTTCAGGGCATTATTGTCAGCGTGGTCACGCCAGATGGACCAGCGGATAAAGCCGGTATTCAGGCCAACGATGTGCTGCTCAGCGTGAATGGCAAGCCTGCCATCTCTGCGCAGGAGACCATGGATCAGGTGGCAGAAATTCGTCCGGGTTCAGTGATTGATGTGCAGGTGCTGCGTAACGATCAGAAACTGACACTGCCAGTGACCATTCAGGAGTTTCCTGATAATAGCAATTGATTGCCGGGACCTGAGGCTAATAGCAATGATTTAGCCTGACGGACAGGGGTGACCCATCTCGAAGAGCAAAGTGTCCGAACCAGGATGGTGAGGCAGACCTACAGAGATAAAAGTTTCCTTTGCAATCAGATGGGCCATCCCTGCCCTTTTCACCCGGACGTCTAGCAGCGATCAACCGGAAATGCGATCACGTCGCTCAATGACTCCGCTTTCAACGCCAGCATAATCAGGCGATCAATACCCAGTGCGACTCCGGAACTTGCTGGCATGCCATGCGCCAGCGCATCCAGCAGATAAGTATCAATAGGATGCACAGGCAGGCCGCGCGCTGCGCGGCGACGGTTATCCTGCTCAAAGCGCTGACGCTGCTCACGGCTGTCGGTCAGTTCACGAAAACCATTCGCCAGCTCAATGCCCTTGTAATAGACCTCAAAACGTTCGGCCACACGGTGGTCTTCAGTACTGATCTCCGCCAGTGCTGCCTGGCTGGCCGGAAAATGATAAACGAAGCAGGGCTTATCCTGACCAATCTTCGGTTCCACGCCCAGCATAAACAGCAGCATCAGTAAGGTATCGCGATCCTCTTCTGTACGCGCCAGCTCGCCTTCACCCAACTTTTCTGCCGCTTCACGCAACTGCGCTTTATCCGCTGACAGGGGATCAAGCCCCAGATGCCGGATAAACGCCTGCTGATAGGAGAGCGACTCTGCGCTGTCACACTCCAGCACCTGCTGCATCAAATCGTCGACTTCATTCATCAGACGGTACATATCGTAATGCGGCCGATACCACTCCAGCATGGTGAATTCCGGGTTGTGGTGACGTCCCGCCTCTTCATTGCGGAAGCTGCGCGCCATCTGGTAGATCGGGCCACTGCCCGCCGCCAGCAGACGTTTCATATGATATTCCGGGCTGGTCATTAGCCAGAGATCGCGCCCATGGGCAGCGCCAGGCCCGACAAAACGCGTCTGGAATGGCACCAGATGGATATCGGTAATGGTCGCCTGGCTCATCGCCGGCGTATCGACTTCCAGCACGCCGCGATCGGCAAAGAAACGACGCACTTCTGCTAAAATAGCGGCGCGTTTCAACAAATTGGCGATGGATGCGCTTGGTTGCCAGCTTGCCGTTTCGCTCATGGTGATGACTCCTGATGCAAATTAGGGGGGGAAGTCTACCTGTAATGCCTGCGGCAAACAATCTCGTGCGCGTGTTGTCAAAAACAGCGTTCCGGCTTCTATACTTAAGGGGTTAAATCACAAAGGAATCCCACTATGTCTCCATGGAAAACCGTTGTTGCCAGCCTGAGTGCTTTTCTCTCTGTTGCGTGCAGCACCACGCCGCCAAAGAACGTGATAGTTGTTGATAACTTTGACAGTCAGCGCTATCTCGGTCAGTGGTATGAGATTGCCCGCCTTAACCACCCTTTTGAGCGCGGCCTTGACCAGGTAACGGCAAACTACAGCCCGCGTGAAGATGGCGGTCTGAAAGTAATCAATCGCGGTTATAACGTTAAAAAACAACGCTGGCAGGAGAGCATCGGTAAAGCCTATTTCACCGGTGAACCACAACGTGCGTCTCTGAAAGTCTCTTTTTTCGGCCCCTTCTACGGCGGCTATAACGTTATCGCGCTGGATCCCGACTATCGCTATGCGATGGTGTGCGGCCCAAATCGCCACTATCTCTGGATACTGTCACGAACACCACAACTGGAGCCGGGCGTAAAAGAGAAATTGGTTGAACAGGCGCGTCGGGATGGCTTCCCGGTTGAAGAGTTAATCTGGGTAAAACAGCAATAGTGCAGAATCTGACAAGCCGGTACGAAAAGCATTTCGTACCGGTTGGAATAACAGGTTACTTCGTGCTGTTCTGAATCGCCTGGCCACCCGCTTCGACATCTTCACCTACGCCACGCGTTGTATTACACGCCGTCAGCAGAGAAGAGAGCACCAGTACAGAGAAGATTGTGGCAATACTTTTCTTTAACATAACAATGTCCTTTTTGATGGATGTAAAGTACAGCGCTTTAAGCATAGCCGGATTTCCGGCGGTTGCTGCTGGCGGGACTCTAAAAAGGACAATCAGTTAAGGTCACTTTGCCGCACGCGAAATGGCACCACCTAAGTGAGAGACATCTTCGCCAAAACCGTGGAATGTGTTGCAGGCGCTTAACGCAGAGGAGACCAGCAACGCGAACGCGATTAATTTTGCCAGCTTGATCATTTTTTTCTCTCGGACAAGAAAAAGGCGCACCAGAAGATGCGCCTGTGAGACTTATTTCACGCGTGACACGTATTCGCCAGAGCGGGTGTCGACTTTCACCACTTCGCCCTCTTGCACGAACAATGGCACTTTCACCACGGCACCGGTAGAGAGTTTGGCTGGCTTGCCGCCCGTACCTGCGGTGTCACCTTTCAGGCCTGGATCGGTTTCGATAACTTCCGCTTCGATAAAGTTCGGTGGCTGAACGGCGATTGGACGACCGTTCCACAGCGTAACGATACATTCAGCGTTATCCTGCAGCCATTTCGCCGCATCGCTTACCGTCTTCTCTTCAACCTGGAACTGCTCAAAGCTTTCCGGGTGCATGAAGTGGTAGAACTCACCGTCGTTGTACAGGTAGTTCAGGTTGGTATCTACTACGTCTGCGCCTTCGGCGGAGTCGGTAGATTTAAAAGTTTTCTCAACGCGAGAACCTGTCAGCAGGCGACGCATTTTAACGCGTGCGAATGCCTGACCTTTACCCGGTTTAACGAACTCACTGGATTCGATGGCATACGGCTCGCCTTCGAACATGATTTTAAGACCGGGACGGAAATCGTTGCTAGAATAAGTCGCCATGAAGGCCCTCTACGAAAATTGACACTGGTACTAAGCCAAAAAATGGCACACATTGTAACCCTAAAAACACCTTCCAGAGAAGATTGGTTGCAGCAACTTGCGGATGCTGTCACTGAACCTGATGAATTATTGCGAATTTTAGCCCTTGATCAGCACAATGAGCTGGCCGAAGGTGCGGGTGCGCGGCGTCTTTTCGCCTTACGTGTACCGCATGCGTTCATCCGCCGGATGAAGAAAGGCGATGCGCACGACCCGCTGCTGCTTCAGGTACTGACCCGCCGCCAGGAATTCATCGATGCGCCAGGTTATAGCACCGATCCGCTCGATGAACAAAGTAACGTTGTGCCAGGATTGCTGCATAAATACCGAAACCGGGCTTTATTGCTGGTAAAAGGCGGCTGCGCCGTCAACTGTCGCTACTGCTTCCGTCGTCATTTCCCCTATCAGGATAATCCCGGTAATAAACGTAGCTGGCAGGCTGCTCTGGATTATATCGCCGCTCATCCCGAACTGGATGAAATCATTTTTTCCGGCGGCGATCCCTTGATGGCGAAAGATCATGAGCTCGCCTGGCTGATCGCCGCGCTGGAACATATCCCGCATCTGAAACGTCTGCGCATCCATAGTCGTTTACCGGTGGTGATACCGGCGCGCATTACCGATCAACTCTGTCAGATGCTAACCGAAACGCGTCTGCAGGTGGTAATGGTGACGCACATCAACCATGCGCAGGAGATTGATGATGCGTTGCGTGAGGCGATGAACAGCCTGAAGCGTGCTGGTGTCACCCTGCTGAATCAGAGCGTGCTGCTGCGTGGCATCAACGATAATGCGCAGACACTGGCCATCCTGAGCAACGCGTTGTTTGATGCCGGCATTCTGCCCTACTATCTGCACGTGCTGGATAAGGTACAGGGCGCAGCGCATTTCTTTGTGTCAGATGATGAGGCACGACAGTTGATGCGCGCATTACTGGCACAGGTCTCCGGCTATATGGTGCCAAGGCTGGCGCGTGAAATTGGCGGGGAGCCCAGTAAAACACCGTTAGATTTACAGTTACGTCAGGAATAAAAACGGCCAGCAAAAGGCTGGCCGGTTCAATATAGCAGACTGCCTGATTCACATTATGGACACTTATAGACCTGGCCGCTCATTTTGCTATCGAGTGGCGCGAACGCGGACAACAGATTCTGCGTTGGGCTGGTCGCACCGTAAATCACGTTGCCGCCCATCTCCGCTGCGCGATTGCGCAGGTCATTTGCTGCGCCACGCAGTGCGCTGGTTTCGCCGCCTGCACCGCTCAGCCAGTTGCTCTGTGAGCCGGTGATATTGCCCAGAAGCTGACAGGTATTGCCAGGCTGCTGATCGGTAAACGTCACGCGCTGTCCTGCTGAAGAGAGTTGCGTAGAGCTGCTGCAGCCCGCCAGCAATAACGCGCCAGCCGTCAGTCCGAGCAAGAGGTTAATCCGCATTGTAATCCCCATTTATTATCATCAGAGTCGGGTGGCAGCGTAGCAGAAAAAGATCTCTTTTTTCTGAACATTCATTGCCTTGATCCCGTTATATCAGCTCAATATTCCATGCAGTGTTCAGGCTGGCAGATTGGCTCATTCCGATGAACTTATGTTAGTAAGTCATTCCGGCGAGGCAGCAGCATGCAGACAGCGGGAGATATCAAGAGGAAAGACGAACGATTGCGCCACTACTTATACTATTTTCCTGCCCAAAAGAAAAACCCCCGACCGTTTCCGATCGGGGGTTCTGAGATGACTTAAGCAGTCAACGGCAATTACATCATGCCGCCCATACCGCCCATGCCACCCATACCGCCAGCGCCGCCGCCTAAATCAGGTGCGTCACCTTTTGGCAGGTCAGTGACCATACATTCGGTCGTGATCATCAGACCCGCAACAGATGCCGCGTACTGCAGAGCAGAACGGGTCACTTTAGTTGGGTCCAGGATACCGAAGTCGATCATGTTGCCGTACTCTTCCGTCTGCGCGTTGTAACCGTAGTTACCGTCGCCCGCTTTCACATTGTTAGCGACAACAGATGGCTCTTCACCGGCGTTAGAAACGATCTGACGCAGTGGAGATTCCATCGCGCGCAGCGCAACTTTGATACCGACGTTCTGATCTTCGTTCTGACCACGCAGATCAGCCAGCTGTGCTGCAACGCGAACCAGCGCAACACCACCACCCGCAACCACACCTTCTTCTACAGCAGCACGGGTTGCGTGCAGCGCATCTTCAACGCGGGCTTTTTTCTCTTTCATTTCAACTTCAGTTGCTGCGCCCACTTTCAGAACGGCTACGCCGCCTGCCAGTTTCGCTACGCGTTCCTGCAGTTTTTCTTTGTCGTAGTCAGAGGTTGCTTCTTCGATCTGCTGACGAATCTGGGTTACACGCCCCTGAATTGTCGCCTCTTCACCCACACCGTCGATGATGGTAGTAGTGTCTTTGTTGATCACAACGCGTTTTGCCTGGCCCAGATCTTCCAGAGCGGCTTTCTCCAGTTCCATACCGATCTCTTCAGAGATCACGGTACCACCGGTCAGGATAGCGATATCCTGCAGCATGGCTTTACGACGGTCACCAAAGCCTGGTGCTTTGACCGCAGCCACTTTCACGATGCCGCGCATGGTGTTCACCACCAGTGTTGCCAGCGCTTCACCTTCAACATCTTCCGCGATGATCAGCAGTGGTTTGCCCGCTTTCGCAACGGCTTCCAGCACTGGCAACATTTCACGGATGTTAGAGATTTTCTTGTCAGCCAGCAGGATGAACGGAGATTCCAGTTCAATCGCACCGGTTTCTGGCTTATTGATGAAGTAAGGTGACAGGTAGCCGCGATCAAACTGCATACCTTCTACCACGTCCAGCTCGTCCTGCAGGCCAGTGCCTTCTTCAACGGTGATTACGCCTTCTTTACCCACTTTCTCCATCGCCTGAGCAATCAACTGGCCCACGGTTTCATCGGAGTTAGCAGAGATGGTCCCCACCTGCGCAATCGCTTTAGAGTCTGAGCAAGGCACAGACAGCGCTTTCAGTTTCTCAACCGCAGCGATCACTGCCTGGTCGATACCGCGCTTCAGATCCATCGGGTTCATACCCGCTGCGACTGCTTTCAGGCCTTCGGTGATGATAGACTGTGCCAGAACAGTGGCAGTGGTGGTACCGTCGCCCGCCGCGTCGTTCGCTTTAGAGGCCACTTCTTTCACCATCTGCGCGCCCATGTTTTCGAACTTGTCTTCCAGCTCGATTTCACGTGCGACAGAAACACCATCTTTAGTGATGGTCGGTGCACCAAAAGATTTATCCAGAACCACGTTACGGCCTTTCGGGCCCAGGGTAACTTTTACTGCATCTGCCAGTACGTTCACGCCACGCAGCATTTTTACGCGTGCGTCATTACCGAATTTTACGTCTTTAGCTGCCATTTTAAATATCCCTTAAATTCGTTTCGTTCAGTGAATTACGCGAAAAAATTACGCTTCAACAACCGCCAGAATGTCGCTCTCAGAGATGATCAGCACCTCTTCGTTGTCGATTTTCTCGGTTTTAGCGCCGTAACCTTCATTGAAGATCACAACGTCGCCAACCTTCACGTCCAGCGGCTTAACATCGCCACTCTCAAGGATGCGGCCATTGCCAACAGCCAGTACTTCACCGCGTGTGGATTTACCGGCTGCAGAACCGGTCAGCACGATGCCGCCAGCTGATTTAGCTTCAACTTCTTTACGCTTGACGATGACGCGATCGTGCAATGGACGAATTTTCATTTGATAGCTCTCCTTTGAGAAGTCCAATCATTCAGTTTTGGGGTTGAACACCGGGCTGCATGGCTTCCGGCCTCGTGACCAGAGAGATAGGGCCGCTTCCTTCCGCTTTCAAGGGGGCGGACAACAAATTTTTTACCCTAACGGAATAAGTGGTGACTTTTTAAACAGATGACGGGGCAAATAAAAAACGCAACCCGAAGGCTGCGCTTTCAGAGGCTGAGAATGCGGTTAACGATCCTTGTGATCGTCATGGTGCTCAAGGCGATCGCTGTTTTTACGCTCAAACTCCCCATCCATGGTGTAGCCGCTGTCCGGTCCGGCTCCAGGCCCACGCCAGACGCGCAGATGAGGCATCAGCTTCAGCGTCAGATGCTTCTGTACCGGCGGCAGCAGCAACAACAAGCCCAGCAGATCAGTGAAGAAACCGGGCAGCAGCAGCAGGAAACCGGCGATGATCAGCGACACACTTTTGATCATCTCATTGGCCGGGCTTTCGTTACGCGCCAGCTTCTCCTGCATCAGCATAAAGTTTTTCATGCCCTGATTTTTGACCAGCGAGACCCCAATGCACGAGGTAAAGACCACCAGCAGCATGGTAAGCAGCACGCCCATGACGTGTGCGACCTGAATAAAGAGTGAAATCTCAATCCAGGCCAGAACGAAAAAGACTAATAACGGTATCCAGCGCACCGTACTCTCCTGTAAGTAAGGGCTGAACGGCAGCGTGCCGGTCAGCAGAAAGCGTTCATCCTGAGGATGATAAGAAAAGAGATGGGCACCCGCGCCGCCATTTTCAACCGATCCTGTCAAATTTATCCTGCGGGGTTAATTTTGTAACCAACTTCACATATCGTTGACCAGACTGCAGCATTAAGTCATCTGCATGCGTGCTTTTCTTATGCATCAGAATATGATCGCACACGCCCCTATGAAGACGGATAATATGTCGGCACGGGTACACCACGACAAAATAAACACATCCTTGTGATGGTTAGCGGCAAAAACAAGAAGGTTATCATGGCGAACAACATTCGTATCGAAGAAGACCTGTTAGGTATGCGCGAAGTTCCGGCGGATGCCTATTATGGCGTTCATACTCTGCGTGCGATTGAAAATTTCTATATTAGTAACAGTAAAATCAGTGACATACCTGAATTTGTCCGCGGCATGGTGATGGTTAAAAAAGCGGCGGCGATGGCCAATAAAGAGCTGCAGACCATCCCGCGCAATATTGCCGATACCATCATTAAGGCCTGCGACGAAGTACTGAATAATGGCCGCTGTATGGACCAGTTCCCCGTAGATGTCTATCAGGGCGGTGCCGGGACCTCGGTCAACATGAACACCAATGAGGTGCTGGCGAACATCGGCCTGGAGCTAATGGGCCATCAGAAAGGGGAATATCAGTATCTCAACCCCAACGATCATGTGAACAAATGCCAGTCCACCAACGACGCCTACCCAACCGGTTTCCGCATCGCGGTCTACAGCTCACTCCTGAAACTGCTTGATGGCATCAGCCAGCTGGCCGAAGGCTTCCAGCACAAAGCAGATGAATTCCAGACCATCCTGAAAATGGGCCGTACTCAGTTGCAGGATGCCGTGCCGATGACCCTCGGCCAGGAGTTTCACGCCTTCAGCGTGTTGCTGAACGAAGAGACCAAAAGCATATTGCGCACCGCTGAACTGCTGCTGGAAGTGAACCTGGGCGCAACCGCCATCGGTACCCGCCTCAATACGCCGGAAGGCTATCAGCATCTGGCGGTACAGCGTCTGGCTGAAGTCAGTAACCTGCCCGTGGTGCCGGCGGAAGATCTGATTGAAGCGACCTCTGACTGCGGCGCCTATGTGATGGTCCATTCATCGCTGAAACGTCTGGCGGTGAAGCTCTCTAAAATCTGTAATGACCTGCGCCTGCTCTCATCGGGTCCGCGCGCGGGACTGAATGAAATCAACCTGCCAGAGCTGCAGGCGGGATCCTCCATCATGCCCGCCAAGGTAAATCCGGTGGTGCCAGAAGTGGTCAATCAGGTCTGCTTTAAAGTGATTGGCAACGACATCACCGTGACGATGGCCTCTGAAGCGGGCCAACTGCAGCTTAACGTGATGGAGCCGGTGATTGGCCAGGCGCTGTTTGAGTCGATCGGCATCCTGACTAACGCCTGCTACAACCTGCTGGAGAAGTGCATCAACGGCATTACCGCCAACCGTGCGGTGTGCGAAGCCTACGTCTTCAACTCGATTGGTATCGTGACTTACCTCAACCCTTACATCGGCCACCACAACGGTGACATCGTCGGCAAAATCTGCGCGGAAACCGGTAAAAGCGTGCGCGAGGTTGTGCTGGAGCGCGGCCTGCTGACGGAAAGTGAGCTGGACGATATCTTCTCGGTGCAGAACCTGATGTACCCGGTCTATAAAGCGAAACGTTATACCGATGAAAACGAACAGTAAGGTTTAACCGACGCTGGTTAACCAAAGGCACACCGCGATCAACACGGTGTGCCTTTTTTTTTGTTAAACAGCCCCCCAGGTATTGCCGATTTAATTTTCAGGAGTAATTC
Source organism: Pantoea sp. AS142 (assembly GCF_037152305.1). Lineage (NCBI taxonomy): Bacteria > Pseudomonadati > Pseudomonadota > Gammaproteobacteria > Enterobacterales > Erwiniaceae > Pantoea > Pantoea sp. AS142. The sequence continues at coordinate 180,058 of NZ_JBBCMO010000004.1, forward strand.
ATGTTTGTGGTTGAGCTGCTTATCGTCTTGATGGCGATCTGGTTGGGCGCGCGTCTTGGCGGCATTGGTATCGGATTCGCAGGCGGGATGGGCGTGTTGATCCTGACGCTGGGATTTGGCATAGCGCCCGGCGCTATCCCGTTCGATGTGATTGAAATCATCATGGCGGTAATCGCCGCAATAGCCGCCATGCAGGTGGCGGGCGGCATGGATTATCTCGTGAGCCTGGCGGAACGCCTGCTGCGCCGCCATCCGCGCCACGTCACACTGCTGGCCCCGCTGGTGACCTATCTGATGACGCTGCTGGCCGGTACTGGCCATACCGCTTTCTCGACGCTGCCCGTGATTGCGGAAGTGGCGAAGGAGCAAGGTGTCCGCCCTTCCCGGCCGCTATCGATTGCGGTGGTGGCTTCGCAAATAGCGATTACCGCGTCACCGATTTCAGCCGCAGTGGTCTTCTTTGCCACACTGCTTGAACCGCGCGGCGTCAGCTATATCACGCTACTGGCGATTGCCATTCCCTCTACCATGGTTGGCCTCTTCCTGGCGGCACTGGTGACTAACTTCCTGGGCAAGGAACTCAAGGATGATGAGGTCTATCAGTCACGTCTCGCCAAAGGCGAAGTCACGTTACGGGGATCAAGCATCTACCAGGCAAAAGCGGGCGCGAAAAAATCGGTGCTGCTTTTTCTGACTGGCATTGTGGCCGTGGTGCTCTATGCCACTGCGACCAGCGCCAGCGTCGGTCTGATCGTCAATCCACCGCTGCCACGCAACGAAGCGATTGTCGTGTTTATGCTGACCATCGCCACGCTGATCAGCCTGACCTGCAAACTCGACACCGGTGAAATCCTCAGCGCCAGCACCTTTAAATCCGGCATGAGCGCCTGTATCTGCGTGATGGGCGTCGCCTGGCTGGGCGATACCTTTGTGAAAGCGCACCTGGCAGATATTCAGATGCTGGCGGGTGATACGCTAAAAACCTATCCGTGGATGCTGGCACTCATACTCTTCTTCGCCTCAATGCTGCTCTACTCCCAGGCCGCCACCACCAAAGCGCTGATGCCCGCTGCGCTGCTGCTGGGCGTTACCCCGCTTACTGCCATCGCTTCATTCGCGGCGGTTTCGGCGCTGTTTGTGCTGCCGACCTACCCGACCCTGCTGGCCGCCGTTGAGATGGATGACACCGGCTCAACCCGGATTGGCAAGTTTGTGTTTAACCACGCCTTTATCATTCCCGGGGTGATCGCCACTGCGCTGTCGGTGCTTTCTGGCTTCGTGTTTGGCGGATTGCTGTTATAGCCCAGTCATCGCGTTACTGATGGAGCGTGCTATCATCGGCGCTCTTTTAAACAGGAGCCCCAGGATGAATGGTGTCGTGATCCTCTGCACTGCGCCCGATCAGGCGACGGCGCAACACCTTGCTGCCTTAACGCTGGAAGCCAGACTGGCGGCCTGCGTCACACTGCTGCCGGGCGCTACGTCCTGGTATCTCTGGCAGGGAAAAATAGAGCAGAGCAGCGAAGTCCAGATGCTGCTGAAGTGCGACAGCGATCATCAACAGGCGCTGTGTGATTTGCTTAAAGACGCGCATCCTTACGACGTACCCGAATTGCTGGCACTGCCGGTTCAACATGGAGAGAGTGAATACTTGTCATGGCTGCACGCATCTCTCGCTTAATTACGCTCCTGCTGACGCTTTTTATCTGCCTGCAGGCGCACGCATCACTCTTTTCTGACCCGGCGACCAGCCGCTTTGTACCGGTCGATCAGGCGTTTACTTTTGACTTCGACCAGCAGGGCGCGCAGATCAACCTGCACTGGAAAGTGAAATCGGGTTATTACCTCTATCGCCAGCAAATCCACATCACGCCGCAGAACGCGACGATGGCACCTCTCACGCTGCCCGCCGGTCAGCCGCATGAAGATGAGTTCTTTGGCAAAAGTGAGATTTATTCGCAGGAGCTGACGTTGCCGGTGACGCTGCAACAGGCGGCAAGTGGCGCCACGCTCAGCGTCACTTATCAGGGCTGTGCCGCCGCCGGATTCTGTTATCCGCCGGAGACACGCAGTGTCCCGGTGAGTGCGGTGGCAGCCAGCAGCGCACCCGCGCCGGTCAGTGCTCAGCCCGCTCCCGCCAGCCCGCTGCCCTTTTCCCCCCTCTGGGCGCTGCTGATCGGTATCGGCGTGGCGTTTACGCCCTGCGTGCTGCCGATGTATCCGCTGATCTCCGGCATTATCCTTGGCGGACAGCGCCACTTTTCGCTGGGCCGACTGTTTGCGCTGGCCATGGTCTATGTCCAGGGGATGGCGCTGACTTACACGCTATTGGGACTGGTGGTCGCGGCTGCGGGTCTGCGCTTCCAGGCCGGGTTGCAGCATCCCTACGTGCTGTTCACGCTCTCACTACTGTTTATCGGGCTGGCACTGTCGATGTTTGGCCTGTTTACGCTGCAACTTCCCGCCAGCCTGCAAACCCGCCTGACCCTGTGGAGCAATCGTCAGCAGGGGGGATCGCTGCCCGGCGTCTTCCTGATGGGGGCGCTGGCCGGTTTGATCTGCTCGCCCTGCACCACCGCCCCGCTCAGCGCCATTCTGCTTTACATCGCGCAGAGCGGGAATCTGTGGGCCGGTGCCGGGACGCTGTGGCTTTATGCGGTTGGAATGGGATTACCGCTGATCGCCGTAACATTGTTTGGCAACCGGCTGTTGCCGAAAAGCGGCCCGTGGATGCAAACCGTTAAAGAGGGCTTTGGTTTTGTCATCCTGGCGCTGCCGGTGTTCCTGCTGGAGCGGGTACTGGGCGACGCGTGGGGATTGCGCCTCTGGAGCCTGCTCGGCGTAGCGTTCTTTGGCTGGGCGTTTAGCATCAGCCTGCGCGCCAGCAACGCTAAGTGGCGCGTGGTGCAGATTATCATGCTGGCCGCTGCGCTGATCAGCGCACGTCCGTTGCAGGATTGGGCCTTTGCCGGCCCGGCAGCGCAGCATGCTGCGACACCGCTGCCGTTCCATACCCTCCAGACGCCGCAGCAGCTTGATAGCGCGCTGCAGCAGGCCAGAGACCGCATCACTATGGTCGATCTCTACGCAGACTGGTGCGTCGCCTGCAAAGAGTTTGAAAAATATACCTTTAGTGATAGCGCCGTGCGCGATAGCCTGAGTCAGGTACAGCTGCTACAGGCTAACGTCACGGCCAACAGCGCCAGCGACAACGCGCTGTTGCAGCATCTTCAGGTGCTGGGCTTACCGACGATTTTGTTCTTTGATGCGCAGGGCCGCGAAATCGCCGGATCGCGCATCACCGGCTTTCTCAATGCCGCCGACTTTCAGGCGCATTTGCAGAAACTTACCCCGTAAACAACACTGGAGTCAGGTCATTGCCCGGTGAAATAGCCGGGCCTGCTTACCAGAGGAGAGTCACTTGCAGCGTGAACAGATACTCGAGCATGCATTGAATGTGCTTGAACAGAACGGCCTCGCCGCCACCCTCTCATTGGAAACCCTGGCGGGCTCCGAATTAACCTTTGAACAGCTTCAGCTATTCTGGCCCGACCGTGACGCCCTGCTCTACGATGCGCTGCGCTATCACGGGCAGCAGATTGATACCTGGCGACGCCAGATCCTGCTGGATGAGTCGCTGTCGCCCGACCAAAAGCTGATGGCACGCTATGAAGTATTGAGTGAGCAGGTCAGCAAAGGACGCTTTCCGGGCTGCCTGTTTATCGCCGCCTGTAGCGTCTACCCGCAGCCCGATCAGCCCATCCATCAACTGGCCGAGCAGCAGAAACGCGGCTCCTGGCAGTTCACCCACGATATTCTGGTGGAGCAGGCGCTGGATAACCCCAGCATGGTGGCCGATCAAATGGAGCTGATTCTCGAAGGCTGTCTCAGCAAGCTGCTGGTAAAGCGCAATGTGCAGGATGTCGCCACAGCCCAGCGGCTGGCGGAAGATGTTTACAGTATCGCGCTGTGCCGTAAAAATGGTGCACTGGCCTGAGGTTTTACCCGCTTTGACTGAAAATCAGGCAATCAGTCACGTTTCCCGGGGTTTTTTAGTGAAAGCCGTTGACGACCCGCGGCCTTTACGGTTTAATGCGCCCCGTTGCCCGAATAGCTCAGTCGGTAGAGCAGGGGATTGAAAATCCCCGTGTCCCTGGTTCGATTCCGGGTTCGGGCACCATATTTAAAGAACCCGCCTCTGGCGGGTTTTTGCTTTTGTGGCGCGAACCGGTTATCAAAGGTTCAATACACGCGCTACATTCTGTGTCTCGCCCAGCGGGCAGCTACGCAATGCAAAAATGCTCCCGGCATTTTTGGATTCAGGCACCAGAATTCAAAATGAACCGATCTCTGATGAGGTCTGTTTTTTGCGTCATAGTTAACGCCAGTATCCGTTACCTCTACCCTGTCTCTAGCCATCCTCCTCAGTTTATGTGCGTCATTCCATTGTTGTCCGACAGACCTGAGTCTCAGGTATACAGCGACAACGTCTAAACCGACTCTCAATTACCCTCTGCTCGCTTCAATGAACTTATCGTCTATAGTCACGGCTATCCCTGCAGAGACGCGGCGATATGCTAGCTATCACCTACAGAAATTGTGCTGATCTCAATTTGTCAGGGCTAGTTCTAGTCTATCCGGCGTTCCAGGATGATTTTTAAACAAAATTGCAAACCATCTTTCCTGATTTTTATAAATGTATATTCTGCGGGCAGGATACATAACATTTTTCTTCTTTAATGGCGACAGAAACACAAATAAAACCCACTCTCAAATGGTGCTGAAATTATTATTCAGCCTGATAAAAAATAATTAACTAATAAACCTTGCTATTTTTATTAAAAAATAAATATTTCATTAACATGCGTTTTTAATATGGAACAATTATTCATCAGAATTTTGGCTATATAATAAAAACCACAGGTGATTTTTTACTTAAATAAATTATAATATCTCCACCTTATTATTAATAAGAGGAAATCACCCCGCATACGTAAAAATACCCTAAGAGAAAGACAAAGAAAAAAGAAACCCTATATAAATACCTCAACAGTAATATTTTCGCATATTTACAGTAAAAAAGATTTTATATTTATTGTCAGTCTTTATATACAAAACATAACAAAGCAAAATCCACAATAAAGGTGATTACATGAAATTAAAATTTAAAAAAAGAGCCCTTCTGGTATTAGGTGTTTCAGCTCTGTTGCCGATGGGTTCAGCTCTGGCGGCAACTACCAGTGGTGGTTCTGTCAACTTTAACGGAAGCGTCGTCACATCTGCCTGCGCCATCAGTGCCAACAGCGCAAATATTAATGTTGATATGGGGGAAGTGCGTACTGCTACGCTGGCCGCTGCAGGCAGTGAAGCAAGCATGGCTAAAACGTTTTCTATCGCCTTTGAGGATTGCGTAATTGCTGATACCTCAGCGTCTACAGATGCAAACCCTATTGCGGCAACCACTGTCGCGGTGACCTTTTCAGGTACGCCAGATGCTAATGATGCCAGGAGCCTGGCAGCCGGTCTGAACGGCGGCTCAGCATCAGCACAGAATGTGGCCATTCGTCTTTATGACGAGCAGGGCAACGTCGTGAAGCTGGGTGAAGCCGCCACAGCGATCCCATTGCGTAAAGGCTCAAATACGCTGAACTTCAGCGCTAAATACTACTCACCAACTGGCAGTGCAACTGCGGGCGATGCCAGTGCAGTTGCCACCTACACAGTAACCTACTCGTAATCGTCATGCCCGGTTTAACGACCGGGCATGAATAGACGTTCAGGAGAAAAAATGCGTTCTTTAAGCTGGGTTTGTCTGGCTACCATATTATGTTCATCAGCGGTCCACGCTGGTGGCGTGGGGTTAGGGGCAACACGTATGATCTACTCCGCTCATTTAAAACAGTCTACCCTTCAGGTGAGAAATACCCATGCGACGGATTCATTTTTGATTCAGTCCTGGATGGAGACGGCCAGCGGTGAGCGCACGCAGGATTTCGTTATTACGCCGCCACTTTATGTTTTAAAGCCGGCAACCGAAAGCGTGATAAAGATTATCTTTAATGGTAAATCTCTGCCGCAGGATCGTGAATCCCTCTACTGGATAACGGTAAAAGCGATTCCACAGCAAACGAAAAATAGTGCAGGTAACTCTCTGCAGTTCGCCTCTGCGAATCGTATTAAGGTATTTTACCGTCCCGCTTCACTTCCGAATAACGCTAACGAAGCATGGAAAAAAGTTACCGGTGAATACAGTGCGGGAAAAATCGTGCTGAGCAACCCAACATCCTATTTCATTACCACGATCAATCTCAAAGTTGACGGTAAGACGGTTAGCCCTGTGATGTTGCCACCTAAATCAAGAATCACGCTGGCGGAGAAATTCAGCCAGGCCACATCGCTGACCTTTCAGACCATCAATGACTACGGTGCATGGACACCTGCAACACGAACGCCGTTGAACCGTAAATAGACTCTTTGAGGAATGCTCGCGTGAAAATGAAAATCGTTTGTGCGGTGGTGGCTTTTAATGCGATGGGGTATACCGTAGCCGCGGAGAGCGATTTGCACTTTAACCCCGCCTTCCTCAATGGCGAGGGTGCGTCAGTAGCTGATCTATCCTGGGTTAATACAGGCAGTGCATTACCGCCAGGCGAATATAATATCAACGTCTATATCAACAAGAACTATGCCTTCACTGGCAATGTCATCTTTGCTGTGGATAAATCAAGTGGGCAGAACGTAACTGCTGCGTGTCTGACGGCCAGTCAGCTTGATGCGCTCGGTGTGGACATGGCACAGGCAGAGGGTGCCAGCCTGCCGCTGGCAAAGCAGTGCTATTTTCTCCACACGCTGTTTCCCGGCAGCAGCACGGACTACGAGCCGCAAACCCTCACGCTCAACATCAGCTTACCGCAGAGCAGGATGCGCAATCTGCCACGCGGCTACATCAGTCCTGAAACCAGGGAGCATGGCATCCACGCCGGGTGGCTGAACTATGTCATTAACGGCTCAAATAACACTTACCAAGGGGATACAAAAAACCGCGATCAGCAGCTGTTTGCCAGCCTGAACAGCGGTATAAACATTGGTGCATGGCGGTTGCGCGACTATACCACGTGGACCAAAGAGACGAATGAGCTGAACCATGTACAGACCTGGCTGCAGCGCGATATTACGGCGCTGGGTGCACAGCTTTACGCTGGAGAAACGTACACCTCAACTCAGGTGTTTGACTCCGTCGGTGTCCGCGGGCTGGCGCTTAAAACTGATGACAACATGCTGCCTGCAAGCCTGAGCGGTTACGCACCCGAAGTCCGGGGAATTGCACGCAGCAATGCCGTCGTCACCGTTCGGCAGAACGGCAATGTTATTTACCAAACCAGCGTGTCGCCCGGGCCTTTTGTGCTCAGCGATCTCTATCCAACCTCTTCTGGTGGTGATTTGTCTGTCACTCTCAAGGAGAGCGATGGCGCCGAAACTCAGTTCAACGTGCCTTTCGCCAGTGTTCCTAATCTGGTTCGAAGCAGCCAGAAAAAATATGCCCTCAGTGCGGGAAAATTCCAGCCGGGTAATAATCAGGATGCGCCGACATTTGCCCAGGGTGAACTCTTTTATGGCTGGCGATATGGCCTGACTTTTTATGGAGGCGCTCAGCTTTCCGATCGTTATCACGGGGTTGCAGCAGGCGTCGGCCAGAACCTGGGCCGTTTGGGTGCCTATTCTCTGGATATAACCCATGCCCAAAGCCAGCTTGCGGATGATAAGCACTACACGGGGGATTCCGTTCGCCTGCGCTATAGCAAACGGCTCAATGACATTGGGACACGCGTGAATTTCTATTCGTTGCGTTACTCCACACAAGGGTTCTATAACCTCAGCGATACCGCTTATAAAAGGATGAGTGGCGGCAAGCGAGAACAAATAGTAGAAGCAGATGGAACTGTTACTACCCGCTATGAAAATGTCTACGACCTTCGGATGTCACGTAAAGCCAGAAACCAGCTGCAGCTATCTCAGCCCATGAACGAATATGGTTCACTGTCACTGTCATGGGACCAGCAAACCTACTGGCATACCTCGAAAACAGCCCAGGGAATCCAGTTTGCGTGGAACACGACCTTCCGATCTGCCTCGCTGGGCGTGAGCTTCCAGCGCAGTACCAGTCTGTATGATGACAGTAAAGATAACATTCTGGCGTTGTCGCTCTCGATACCCTTTGGCGATCCTAAAAATTCGATGCGTGCACGTTTCTCCACCACTCAGGGGAAATCAGCAGGAACGACCTACAGCGGTGGCGTCAGTGGTTATGTGCCTGGACAAGATGAGCTTTATTACAGCGTCAATCAGCGCTACAACGCCCGAAAACAGTATGGCGGCGATACCGCACTGCAATATAAAGACCATCGGGGCCAGTACAACCTGGGTTACAGCTACGGGCATGATGCCCGCAATCTCAGCTACGGCATAAGCGGTGGTGCTGTTTTACACGAAGATGGTTTGACGCTAAGCCAGCCGCTGGGCAATACCAATATTCTGATCAAAGCACCGGGCGCCAGCGAGGTTGCGGTTCTTAATCACCGAAATATTAAAACCGACAGCCGGGGCTATGCGGTGATCCCTTACGCGACGCCTTATCGCGTTAACCGGGTAGGACTCGACACCACGACCACGGGCAATGATGTTGAACTCGATAACGCCATCATTAGCAAAACGCCAACCGACGGCGCACTGGTGCGAGCCATTATCGCCACTCAGCAGGGTGCAAAAGCAATGTTTGTCTTACGCCATAACGGCACGGTATTGCCTTTTGGTACCGTCGTCGCATGGGAAAACAGCGAGGTTAGCAGCATTGTGGGTGATGGTGGCAGCGTCTATTTATCGGGTCTGCCACTGAAAGGCACGCTTAACGCGGTGTGGGGCAAAAACAATACGGCACGCTGTTCTGTTCACTACCAGTTCAATAAGCAGGATTTCAATGCCCGCACGGGCCTCTATACGCAGGAGGGAGTATGTCAGTGACAAAGCGTCTCGTGTCTATCTTCCTTTTTTTTGCCTGCTCGTTGCCGGTGCGTGGCTACGACGTGCTGGTTTCGGTAACGGGTAATCTGATCGCTAACACGTGTGTAGTGGCCGCCGATTCACTGGAGAAAAATGTCCCGCTTGGCGATATCGGCACCAGACAGTTAAGTAAAGCGGGTGCGGTAAGCAATATTAAAACTCCGTTCACGCTCACGCTGGAAGCATGCGGGCCTACCTTTTCAGGCGCGAAGATCCGCTTTAGCGGCTCGCCTGATGATATCGATCCGCGACTGCTCAAAGTGGCAGATGGCGGAGCGACAGGTGTGGCAGTACAAATCCTTGATAAAGATGGAGCGCTTGTCCCCCTGGATACCCAGACGACCGCCTATGGCGTAGCGGGTAACGACAGCGTACAGATGAATTTTTATGCCCGACTAATCGCCACAGGCCCAGACGTTACCGCTGGCGACGTTTCAGCCATCGCCACCTGGACTACGGAGTATCAATGATACGTATTTTACTGCTTCTTGCCTGCTTTCTCACCTCTGACAACGCGCTGGCTATGGACTGGAAATCAGATATCACGCTCTCGCCCCAGCCAATGGAATATTCCGGGCCGGCAGACTCCGTAATGCCAGGTGAAATCATTGGTTCAACCTGGAGCGCAACAATTGACGTAAAGGAAGTGTTCTGGTGCGGACTAATATGGACCTGCGAAAAGGGTACGCTTGAACCCTCTCCATCGGCAATATCCAGCGGCATGACCGTCACCGTTGATGGTATAAATTACACCATTTTCGAAACGGGTATACCTGGCGTAGGCTACATTATTGGTCTCAAGGATTTTAATGGTTCGGAATATATTCCATTGCAAACGGGTATCACTCAGAGCTATCCGGCCGCCGGTACGAATGACCGTGCCACGATGCTGGGCTGGTCAGCAAAAGTGACATTTATTAAAACAGGAATAGCGTTGAAGTCGGGCCTCTATACAACGCCAACGATCCATGCTGCAATTCTGACGGCCTACAATAATGAAACCAAAACAGCGCAGGTAATCATTAACCCCGTCACCATCACGGTAGCTGCCAGCAGCTGTACGGTTGACACCAAAAGTGCGAACGTCGATCTGGGCACTCTGGATATTCGCACACTTTCAACCGTGGGTAGCACCTCACCTTCGGGAGCATTCAACGTCACGCTTACATGTGATCAAAACATCGCGGTGAATGCGGTCATGACCGACCAGACTACCCCGTCCAACAGTTCATCGGTTGTGACACTGACGGGCGACTCTACCGCTTCGGGCGTGGGCGTACAGTTCTTCTACAATGGTAGCGGTCCCCTGAGTATGGGCCCGGACAGTTCGGCTGATGGCACGCTCAACCAGTTCTTTATCCAGACAACCTCATCGGCAAACCAGGTATTGTCACTGCCCTTCCAGGCGCGGTTTATCCGCACGGGTGATCTGGTGCCCGGAACGGCTAATGCGCTGGCGAGTATTACTTTTTCCTATCAGTAAAAGATCCACCTTCTGAGCAGACCGGCCAGGCAAGGCTGGCTCCCTGAGCCAGCCCGTTTATGACCTGGTCATCGGTGATAGCCGTTCTCACTGAGCAGCGGGCGCGTCCCCCTCTTCCCCGCTAAAGACCCGTTTCAGCACGCTACCCGTACCGCACCGGCATCCGCTGATTTCACACATTGCGCTACCCAGCACATGCCCATTAATCCGGCAGACACATCGGGATACCAAAAATCCTGCAGGAAGCCCTGCCGCGGCGATCGGTGGTATCCATCGCCAGCGCGAAGCGACGATAGAGATTTGACCAGGCCTCAAATAATCCCTCACGGTGTCCGCCACCGATACGTGCGCGGGATAAAATACCCGGAGATACCCATGCCTCGCTCCAGAATGCGCACCGGCCCGCCCTGCACTTACCGGGTCGTGCCTGATGAGCCGGAAATCTGTGAAGAGATGTTCTATCGTTCTATGGAAGAGTGGCAGCCGATCCGGCTCACCTGTCCCTCTTTTATTTACTTTCCCCACACCTTTGCCACGGCTACCCGCCTGACATCTGCCCCCTGCAGCACGCCCTCGCGCAGCCAGCAGAGTTAAACCCCCTTCGCAGCACCTGCTACACTCCAGACCAATACCACACCATAAGGCGAACTTTCATTATGTCGGAAAATGCATATCAGCCCGCAAAAGTCTGGACCTGGGACCCTGAAGCCAAAGGTAACGGCGCTAAAACTAATCGTCCGTTCGCTGGTCCTACCCATGAAAAAGCGTTGCCGGTCGGCAAACACCCTTTACAGCTCTATTCGCTCGGCACGCCTAACGGCCAGAAAGTCACCATCCTGCTGGAAGAACTGCTGGCACTTAACGTCAACGATGCCGAGTATGATGCCTGGCTAATCCGTATCGGCGAAGGCGATCAGTTCTCCAGCGGTTTTGTCGACGTGAACCCGAACTCGAAAATTCCGGCGCTGAGCGACCACGCCGCAACGCCGCCGATTCGGGTATTTGAATCGGGTAACATCCTGCTCTATCTGGCGGAAAAATATGGCTACTTCCTGCCGAAAGATATTGCTGGCCGCACCGAAACCCTGAACTGGCTTTTCTGGCTGCAGGGTTCTGCGCCTTACCTCGGCGGTGGTTTCGGCCATTTCTTTCACTACGCGCCAGAAAAAATTGAGTACGCCATTAACCGCTTCACGCTGGAAGCGAAGCGTCAGCTTGACGTGCTGGATCGTCGGCTGGCAGATCACCGCTATCTGGCCGGTGATGACTACACTATCGCTGATATCGCCACCTGGCCGTGGTACGGCAATATGGTACTGAATGACCAGTATGGCGGTGCCGAATTCCTGGATGTGCAGTCCTATAAAAATGTGGTGCGTTGGGCGAAAGAGATCGCACAGCGTCCTGCCGTCATCCGTGGCCGCAAAGTCAACCGTGTCATGGGCGACCCGGCCGATCAGTTGCATGAGCGTCATGATGCTGCTGACTTCGATACCGAAACCCAGGATAAAAAAGCTTAAGGAGATACCTGTGAGTGCATACGTTGTATTTATTCGTGATAACACCCTGAATCAGGACGAAATGGCGATCTATGCCGAGAAAGCGGGCCAGGCGCGTGGCGATCATCAGATCAATCCTCTCGCCTTTTATGGCGAACTGGAAACGCTGGAAGGACAGGAAGCAGAAGGTGTGGTAATTCTGGAATTCGCGAGCCGGGAAGAAGCACACGCCTGGTATGACAGCCCGGAATATCAGGCTGCTAAAGCGCACCGTCTGAAAGGCGCAAACTATCGCGTGGTGCTGGTAGAAGGTGTGGCTAAGTAAGGATTCAGGCGGCAGTGATGCCGCCTTTTTTTATTGCAGCGTGATACGCGCCACGCCATCCAATCCCTGACTGCTGTGATCGTCATTAAAGCCCTGCTTCAATGTCACGAACAGAGTCTGCCCGTCCGGTGACACCAGCAGGCTGTCTGGATGACTGTCAAATGACCAACTGTTCTTCACCTCATAGGTGGTGCCATCAAGCTGCAGCACCTTTTTCGACTCGCGCTGGCTGATATAAATTTCATTGCGCTTGCCGTTAAATTTAATCCCCAGCGAATCGCCCGGATTCAGACGTTTAATCACCTTGCCGCTGCGCTCATCAAACACCAGCGTATTTTTCGCTTTTGAATTATTCGTAACAAACAGGCGACCGGTCGCCGGATCTTCGGCCATGTTCAGGAACAGATAGGCCTGCCCGTCACCCGCCGTCAGGCGCTGCTCGATTTTCTGAGTACGCGGATTAATGACCAGAATTTCACCGCTGCCGTTCGCCGCGTAAATCCGGTCGCTGACCGGCGAGAAGATGATGCCTGTCACTCCCTTCCCGGCATTTTTTATCCGCGTTTTCAGCGTCAGGGTTTTCGCATCAACCACCCAGATCACACCCGGATCGTCCGTGCCGCCGACATAGAGCAACCCGTCATGCAAAAAGATTTCGCGCGTGCCAGCGGGCAATCCTTTCTCATTTTTATCGTCAAACATCAGGCGCTTCAGCACCTTACCGTTATCAGGATCGATCTTAGAGATACCGCCATCCAGCGTATTGGTGGCGTAGAGTGCGCTGCCGTCAGGCGCGCTGATCAGACCAACGTTTTTCAGGTCGAAGTGCCCCGCGCCGGTGCTTTGCAGCGTGGTGGCATCAAGACGGTAGATCATGCCGCCGCTGATATTTTTGAATCCCTGTGCGCTGGCGACATAGAGGGCGTTTTTTGCTGGCAGATAGGCCATCTCATACAAACCTTCACCCAGCTCGCGCTGAATCAGGTTATCGGGGCTGGAGGGCTGCATCACCACCGGCGCACTGGCATCCGCTTTTTTCGCCGTCGTCTGGCATGCGGTCAGGCTGAAGGTGGTCACCATCGCCAGTGTGAGTGCCGCTGTACGCGGGCTGAACAACGCTTTCATACTTAACTCCCCTATCTGCCTGCTGCTCCCGGCTGGCCGCAACGCAGAGGGCAGGCAGGAAATAAAAAGAATAAGAATCATACGCAGCCGCTAAAACGCTGTAAACGCAGCGGCATGCTGATGCAACCGATTCAGCTTAATGCGGTATATTTATTGTCCGCTGGGGCCTGACCGCGCCAGCACCTGCCTTTTAAAGCCTGACTAATCAACCGATTGCAGATTGCTCTGCAGAAAAGCCACAAACGCGGTAATGCGCGCCGGAAGCTGGCGCTGCGCCTGCCAGACCGCAAAAATATCACCATCGGGTGCCTGCCAGTCGGGTAACACCGTCAGCAGTTCGCCCGTCGCCACACTGTGCTGTGCGTCCCACCAGGAACGCAGCAGAATGCCATGCCCATCCATCGCCAGCCGCATCGCCACTTCACCATCGTTGGTGATCAGGCTGCCGCGCACTTTCTGATTGATGCTCTGTTCACCGCTGGTTAGTCGCCACAGGGTAAAATCGCTATCGTGCTGGCGCAGTAAAATGCAGTTGTGCTGCGCCAGATCACGCACCGTGGCGGGCAGACCATGCCGGGCGGCATAGGCGGGTGAGCAGCAGAGAATGCGAGGATTGGTACGTAGCTTGCGCGCCACCAGCCGTGAATCAGGCGGTTCACCGACGCGAATATCAATATCCATGTGCGCATCAAGAAAATTCAGCGGCTGGCTGCTGAGCGACAGCGACAGCGAGAGCGACAGCGAGAGCTGCGGATGCAGCGCGGCAAAAGCCGAGACGCAGGGCGCAATATGGCGACGACCAAAACCCAATGAGGCATTGATATTAAGTGTGCCGCGCAGCTGGGCGGTTTCACCGCTAACCGCCTCTTCCAGCGCCGCCAGCTGATCCAGCAACGGACGCCCACCCGCCAGATAACGGCGGCCTTCCGGCGTCAGCTCCAGTCGTCGGGTGGTGCGCCGCAGGAGTTGCACACCAAGCCGCTGTTCCAGTTGGCTCAGACGTTTGCTGACCGCCGCCAGCGACAGGCCCAGTTCGCGCGCCGCCGCGGTCAGGCTATCCAGTGCGGCCAGGCGAACAAAGAAGGCTAAGTCATCGGTTGAGGTGCGGGATTCTCTACTTTGATTCAACACTGGATTGCGTTTCAGGCTCATTATTTCCCCGGAATCGACAGTTATACTGCGTACACAATTCGAACATCAACCGGAAAGGTGCCCTGTGACTGACAAAATCCACCGTATTGCCGTGATACCTGGCGACGGCATCGGCAAAGAAGTGATGCCGGAAGGCGTCCGTGTAATGAATGCGGCCGCAGAGAAATTTAACATTCCGCTGCGCTGGGAGTGGTTCGATTACGCCAGCGCCGACTACTGGCAGCAGCACGGCAAAATGCTGCCAGACGACTGGTTCCCACAGCTGAAAACCTTTGATGCGATCTACTTTGGTGCGGTTGGCTGGCCCGATGTGGTGCCCGACCACGTGTCACTGTGGGGCTCGCTGCTGCAGTTCCGCCGGGAGTTCGATCAATACGTCAATCTGCGTCCGGTGCGACTGATGCCGGGCGTCAAAGCGCCGCTGGCGAATCGTCAGCCCGGCGATATTGATTTCTATGTGGTACGTGAAAACACCGAGGGTGAATACTCCAGCGTCGGCGGCACCCTGTTCCCTGGCACCGACCGTGAAGTGGTGATTCAGGAGACGGTGATGACACGCACTGGCGTCGATCGCATCCTGAAATTTGCTTATCAGCTGGCGCAGAGTCGGCCGAAAAAACACCTGACCTCCGCCACCAAATCGAACGGCATTGCCATCACCATGCCTTACTGGGACAGCCGCGTCGAAGCAATGTCCAGCCAGTTCCCGGCGATTCGCGTCGATAAGTATCACATCGATATTCTCACCGCCAACTTCGTGCTGCATCCCGACTGGTTTGATGTGGTGGTGGCCAGCAACCTGTTTGGCGATATCCTCTCCGATCTCGGCCCGGCCTGTACTGGCACCATCGGCATTGCGCCTTCCGCCAATATCAACCCGGAAGGCCTGTTCCCCAGCCTGTTCGAGCCGGTTCACGGTTCTGCGCCCGATATCGCTGGCAAAGGTGTCGCCAATCCCATCGGGCAGATCTGGTGCGGGGCAATGATGCTGGAGCACCTCGGTTACAAAGCGGCGGGTGATGCGGTGTTAGACGCGATTGAACGCACGCTGGCAGCGGGACAGCATCTGACGCGCGACCTCGGCGGCAGCGCCAGCACCGCACAGCTCGGTGCAGCCATCGCCGCCGCGCTGTGAATTAGTCTGATAACTGCACCACGCACTCAGGATGCCAGCCTGGCGGTAACGGCTCCGGGCGTGTTATCACCAGGCTGTGCAGTTGCAGGTTCTCTACCCCGCGCGCAAACAGGCCCGGCAGTCCGCCGGGATAGCGCTCGACGCCAAAAGCTTCGCCGGTTTTCGGGTCAAGTTTGTAGGCGTTATCCAGCCCCATGCCGGTCGGGGAGTCCGGGTTACAGGGCGGCCGCACATCGTAGTATCCCTGTGTAACCTGCGCCACCGTCTGACGCATCTGCAACTGGCTGATCACCACATCGCGTATCCAGCCCGGTTCTGCCGCATACAGGTTAATCGCCCCTTCCGCCACGCCAGTGAGGTTACTGAATTGCACCTGCTCCACGATGCCAGGTGTGATAGCAGGATCACGGCGGCGCACCGAAATATGCAACGGATCGGCTTTGCCCCAGTGACAGGGTGGCGCATGGTGGCAGGCAAAAGTCAGATTGCTGAACAGCAGACGCCGCATCGCGCCGCCGTCACGCGACAGAATGCCGATGCCCCGGTTGGAATCAAAAATAGTGCAGCCGGTTACCGTGACATCTTCCACATCATCCCAGGTCTCGGTGCCGATCTTAAAGGCGCAGCTGTAGCTGCGCAGCAGGCAGTTGGTGATCATAATCTGCCGCGCCGGACGCCGCAGCGCGGCCGGTTTATGGGTGGTTTTAATGCAGATGGCATCATCAGCGGCGCTGAGGTAGCTGTTGCTGACAAACACCGCTTCGCAGCTGTCGATGTCGAGCGCATCGGTATTCGGCATGGTCATGGCGTTGTCGATGGTGAGGTGGTCGATATGCACATGGCGACAGCTCACCAGATGCACTGTCCACATCGGTGCCTGCACAATGGTAAAAGCGGTCAGCGTCACCTGCTCGCAATCCTCAAACACAATAATACGTGGCCGGTCGGCACGCGGCAGACGATAGCCCTGCTCATCCCGCTCAGCGGCAAACCAGGCTTCACCCTCGCCATCGATGCGGCCGGTGCCGCTGATGGTGATATTGCGCTGGCCCAGCGCATAGAGCAGCACGTTGTGGGACTTCTCAGCACAGCTGAGTGCCTGCACCGCCTGGTAGTCTGCCAGCCGCGGACTGGCGATCAGCACCGCACCCGCTTCAAGGTGCAGCTCAAAATCAGAAGGTAGATTCAGGCAGCCGCTGCGATAACGTCCGGCAGGCAGCGTCAGACGGCCACCGCCAGCCGCCGCAATCTGATCCATCGCGCGTTGCAACACGGCCGTGTCCGGGGTTTCGCCATCGGCGACAGGGTGAAAATCAGCAAGGGAAAGGTGCATCGTGCGTCTCCCGCAGGATTGAAGAGGAGGAATTGCAGCACGCTGCGGTGCGACAAACCTTTGTCTGGTCGCCAGTGCGCCATTTCGTGCGGGACTTCACAAATTACTTCACGGCTCCTTCAGTGACGCCGCTGATGAATTTGCGCTGGAAAATCAGGAACACCACGATTAGCGGCATAATCACAATCATCGCGCCCGCCATCAATACCGGAATGTCGATGGTGTTTTTATTCTGGAAAAACATCATGCCAATCGGCAGCGTGCGCAGCTCATCCTTGTTAACCAGAATCAGTGGGATCAGGAACTCATTCCAGGTCCAGATAAACAGCAGCAGCCCCAGCGTTGACAGAGTCGGCCAGATAGCGGGCACCAGAATGCCCCACAGAATTTTGACGCGTGACGCGCCATCCATCACCGCCGCTTCTACCAGCTCTTTCGGCACCTGCTGAAACGCGCTGGCGATCATCAATGTGGTAAAGGGCAGCGACAGGGCGATTTGCGGCAGGATCAGCGCCAGGTAGGTATTGGTCAGCCCCATCCAGCGCAGCTCGTGATAAAGCGGAATGATAAAGGCTTCACTCGGCAGCACCATCCCCAGCGCCAGCAACGCGGCGATCACTTTTTTACCGGGGATCTTCAGCCAGGCAAAACCGAATCCGGCCAGAATGCCCAGCAGCACGCTGAACAGCACCACCGGGATCACCACCAATACGGAGTTGAGGAAGTAGACGTTGAAGTGTCCCTGCTGCCAGGCGGTCAGATAGTTTTTAAAATTCAGCGAGGCGGGCAGCGTGAAGACGCCCTGAAACAGCTCCATCTGGGTTTTAAACGAGGTCATCAGCGCCATCAGAAACGGCAGAATCGTCATCAGCGCCACGATCCAGATCAGCGCGCGTGAAATCACCGGCGTGCTTCGCATCAGTAACGCTCCTTCAAGGCCAGATGGATCAGAGTGTTAATCCCTAAAACAATGATCATGCTGAACACCGCCACCGACGAGGCGTAGCCAAAGTAGTGCAGGTCAAAGCCCTGCTTATACATAAAGATGTTGGTCACCATGGTGGAGGTGCCCGGCCCGCCCTGGGTCATCACATAGACCAGGTCAAAGGCTTTCAGGCTGGCGATCACCGTCAACAGCAGGGCAATCCGCAGCTCGGGCCGCAGGCCTGGCAGCGTGATACGCATAAACTTCTGGCGACGCGACGAGCCATCCAGATCGGCGGCTTCCAGCAGTGACGGGTCCATGCGCTGCAGGCCCGCCATAAACAGCACCAGACAGAAGCCGAAGAAGTACCAGGTGGCAACCAGACCCACGGCGGGCAGCGCCCAGGTGAAATCACCCAGCCAGGAGAGCGCCAGTTGTGGCAGGCCCATCGCGCGTAATATCTGGTCGATCGGCCCAAAGGCCGGATTATAGAGCCAGCGCCACACCACGCCCAGTACCGCCATTGGCATGATGTAGGGCAGGAAAAAGAGAATGCGCAGCACGCTGCGTTCGCTGTTGTTGCGCGTGTCATAAAGGAAGCTGCAGAGCAGCAGGCCGACGCCAATCGGCAACAGGGTATAGAACAGCATCAGGATGGCGTTATTACCCAGCGCAATCCAGAACACCGGATCGCTGAACATCCGCAGATAATTGCTGACGCCGCTAAACACCGGCAGCGAGGTGCCGTCCCATTCGGTAAAACTGATGCCTAGCGAAGCCAGCAGCGGGAACAGCAAAAACGCTGCATAGACCAGCACCGCAGGCAGAACATAGAGAAAATTACGCCAGCCGCTTAAATTCAACATAACCCGACTCGTGGTTCAGAACGATGCTCAGGCCCGGCTGTTCGCCGGACCCCCGGCTTAATGCTTCAGGGTTTTCAGGTAACGCTGATAGTTGTTATCAAAATTCACCACCATCTGGTCGGCGGTCTGACGACCCGCCAGCAGCAGCTGGACGTTCTGATTCAGCTCGGCATTCATGGTCGGTGTTGCCCAGTCTACATAATGGCCCAGACCATCGTAGTCATTGAGCGTAAGCCAGACCTGATACGCCTCCGCCAGCAGTGGATTATCCGCCGGCATGCTGGCCGCTTTGTTGGTGCTGGCCGGCAGGAAGCCCACTTTAAGCCAGCGGTTCGCCATGGCATCCGAGACCATATAGTTGATGAACTTCGCCGCGCCTTCCTGCTGATCCTGGCCTTTGGCGGTGCTGGTAATCGAGAACGCCAGATCGGTTCCGCCCACCATTAGCGGCTGCTTCACGCCTTCACCGGCAGGCATTGCGGCAAAGTGAATATCCTTGTTGTCTTTAAACTGGCCGAGATACCAGGTGCCGCTGACCAGGAAAGCCGCCTGGCCGTTCTGGAACAGTGTCGCCGCGTCGTCGTGACCGATGCCCTGGAAGCCAGGGAAGAAGTATCCTTTGTCGGTCCAGCTCTTCATCATGGTGGCGGCGTTGACCAGCTTGCTGTCTTTGAAGGTGCCGCCCACATCGTAAATCAGATTATCCAGCGTCTTGCGGTCGTGGCTCTCAATCTGCGCCTGCCACAGGGTGCTGAGCAGCTGCTGGCCCATGTTGCCATCCAGCAGGCCCAGCATCATCGGCGCGGTGCCCTGCTGCTTCAGCTTCGCCATGGCACTTTCCAGCTCGGCCAGCGTTTTCGGCACCGCGATGCCCGCTTTATCCAGCAGCGCTTTGTTGTAATAGAGCCCGACCATTTCGCCCAGGCTGGCGACGCCGTAGAGTTTGCCGCTGCCGAACTCGCCGCTGTCTGACCAGCGGTTACGTTTCAGAATCGAGTCCGGAAAGCGGGTGGTCCAGCCGTTGCTGGCCGCATAGCTGTCGAGCGGCAGCAATAGCTTATCTTTAACCAGCGAGCCCATATCGCCACCGCCCTGGTTCACCTGGGCGATTTGCGGGCCATCACCGGCGGTCAGCGCCAGCTTTAGCGGAATGCGCGTATCTTCAAAAGAGTGAACCGAGCGGTTAATTACGATGCCAGGATTTTGCTGTGAAAACTCTTTAATTCCTTCATCCACCGCGGCAGTCTGCTGCGGATAGTTGTAGATGTCCCACTCATTCAGGGTGACGGCGGCGTGGGCAGTATGCGAGACGCTGCCCGCCAGCAGGCCCGCTGCCAGCAGCCGACCCACATTGCGAATTCGGAACGAACAAACGGAGGAAACAGACATTATGCTCACCTTCTTCAGACCAGGATCGGCATCCTTTCTTCTCACCGCCTGACATCCTGCAGGCTGCAGCCGCACACAAAGACACTCACCCATACTTACTTTAATAGAAAAATAAAGTCAAACAGCCTGCCTGGGGAATTGCAACGCTGTGAGCCTGCGCAAATAAACAGCGACATGGCGTGAATTTCAGCACACCGCGCTGGCTTTTACGCTATTAACCGGGTCGGCACGCCGCCAGCGGCTTTTTCTGAAGCAGGAGATACCCGTACGATAATCGCAAAATAAAGCCCTGATAAAACATATGAAAATCCTATCACACTCACACTTATCTCTTTTGAACACCCGTAAAAATGCAACCAACCGCCGCGTTACGGGCGTGTTGGCCTCCACAGTTGAGCATCCTGATGCCGGTAAACGTTGCCGAACCACCTGCGTTAGTGCGATAAGGTAATTATTCTATCTTGAAAACTAAGTCCACTTTCATTAACGTAACTTTCATCTGCGGACCTGTTCACTCCCTGACCCGTTCACTCACTCACGAGAATTCACCATGGCGAATCAAGGTGTCATTCGTCCGGCCACCCCGGCGGACTATCCGGCGCTCTACCGCATCTGCCTGGAAACAGCGGATGCGGGCGGCGATGCCCGCGCGCTCTACTCCGATCCTGACTATCCCGGCCAGCGTTTTGCCGTGCCCTATGCGCGTTTCGCACCTGACTTTGCTTTTGTGCTGGAGCGGGACGGTGAGGTGCAGGGTTACGTGGTTGCGGCACCCGATACCCGTGCATTTGAAACACAGCTTCAGGCCGAATGGTGGCCGCCGCTGCAGGAGAAATATCATCAGCGCAGTGCCAGCGCCCCCCTCGACAGCAAAGTGCTCGACGCAATACGCCAGCCTGAGCAGGCCGCTGAAACCCTGGTGACACAGTGGCCCGCGCATCTGCACATCAATCTGCTGCCAGCGGCACAGAAAGGCGGTTGGGGTAAACGGATGATTGAACATGAGCTGGCGGCGCTGCGTGCCGCCGGTGTCAGCGGTGTCCATCTTGGCGTCAGCCTGCAGAACGAGCAGGTCTGTGCTTTCTATCAGCGCATGGGATTTACCCCCATTCTGCGCAGCAATGCCATCTACATGGGCCAGTTACTCTGAGTGAGGTAGCCGATGACCAGCCTGCGCTTGCAGAATGTGAAGAAATCTTATGAACACGTTAATGTCATTCATGGCATCGATCTGACGATCAACAGCGGCGAATTTGTGGTGTTTGTCGGGCCATCCGGCTGCGGCAAATCGACGCTGCTGCGGATGATCGCCGGGCTGGAGGAGATCAGCAGCGGACAGTTGCTGATTGAGGAGCAGGACATGACGCAGCAGCCCGCTACCGAGCGCGGCATCGCCATGGTGTTTCAGTCTTATGCGCTCTACCCCAACATGACGGTGCGCGGCAACCTTGCCTATCCGCTGGAGGTAATGAAAAAGTCTAAAGCGGAGATCAACCAGGCAATTGCCCGGACGGCCGCCCGCCTGCACCTCACCGAACTGCTTGACCGCCTGCCGCGTGCGCTCTCTGGCGGACAGCGGCAGCGCGTGGCGATTGGCCGGGCGATTATCCGTCATCCGCGTCTCTTCCTGTTTGATGAGCCGCTCTCTAACCTTGATGCAGAGCTGCGTTTACAGATGCGGATTGAGATTGCCCGGCTGCACGCCTCACTGGGCAACACCATGATCTATGTCACCCACGATCAGCTGGAGGCGATGACGCTGGCTGACCGCATAGTGGTGCTGCATCAGGGCCGCATTGAGCAGGTCGGTGCGCCGCTGACGCTCTATCATGACCCGGATAACCTGTTTGTCGCCGGTTTTATCGGTTCGCCAAAGATGAACTTCCTGCGGGCGGAAATCAGTGCTACGGGCGAGGGCGAAGTACAATTGCGGGTGCCGGAACTGAAGATTGAGGGGCTGGTGCTGAAAATCGCCGCCGACTGCCGCGAGGGCCAGACCGTGACGCTGGGCATTCGTCCCGAGCATTTCCAGCCCGCCGCGCAGACGCCAGACGCACAGCGCTTTCACGGCGAGTTGGCCTATGGCGAGATGCTGGGCCACACCAACTATCTCTACCTGGCTATCGGGCGTGAGCAGATGCTGGTGGCAGAAGAGCGTGAGGCGACCACGCGCGATTTGGGTACTCAGGTTGAACTGGGCTTTTCTGCCGCGCATTGCCTGCTGTTTGATGAGCAGGGACTTCGTCTGCGCTAACACAAACGGGCGCCGGGGCGCCCGTTATTATTCAAGAGTTAACTCAGGTAACCGGCTCTTCATCGGCCTGTGCCGCCAGCAAATCCAGCAGCCGGTTGACGGCAAAACCCGCTGCGCCCAGCGCCCACATGCGGTTCGATTCCGTCAGGAACTGCAGCGGCGTCATGTGTGGCGTCAGTTTAAGCCGATAGGCCTGGAAGCTCTGGGTGATATGATCGAGCAAAATGTGTGACGCCATATGCGGCTCCATCGCCAGATAAACCACATCCGGATCGAAGGCCACCGACAGGTTCGCCAGTGAAATCCCCAATTCACGTCCGGCCTCTTCCAGCACCGTCAGCACTTCAGGCGTTGGCCGCTGATCCAGCGCCTGCAACGTCACCCCTTCAACCGGTTCCTGCTCCGCAAGCCGCTGCAGAATAGCGCGCGATGAGGCGACATCCTCCAGCAGCCGCCGTGAGCCGTCACCCACCAGCCCGTTACCAATCTCCCCCGCTTTGCCGTGACGACCGCGGTAGAGCTGACGATTAAGAATGATGCCCGCTCCGATCCCTTTGCCGTAGGTGGCGATCACCGCTGACTGGGCATTACCGAGCTGACCAAACACCAGCGCCGCCATTGCCATGGCGTTGGCGTCATTCTCAATAAAGACCGGCAGCGAGAAGCGTTCTTCCAGCAGGCGCGCAATCGGGACGTTATCCCAGTCGAGCACTTTGGAGCGGATGCAGTAGCCGTTTTCGGCATCGACCAGACCTGACAGGGCCAGGCCAATCGCCCCGACCCGCTTCTCCTCAACACCGCGCAGGAACTTGGCCAGCGCATCGCCGAGCTGGCGCGGCGTCAGCGTGCCTTTCGGCATCTGCTGTTCGCCCAGCAAATTGCCGCTGAGATCGGTCATGACGATCAGGTTACGTTCCGCATTGAGCTGAATGCCAATCACGCTGGCGCGATCGGCATTCAGGCCAAGCAAGGTTTTTGGCCGCCCCATCGACACGCGACGCAGCCCCAGCTCCTGCACAATCTCCTGCGCCAGCAGGCGATTTGTCGCCTGCGATACGGTCGACATGCTCAGTCCGCTGCGAACTTTCAGGTCTGACTGGCTGATCGGCGCATTTTCAACAATCAACCGCAGAATGCGCGCGGTTACGTTGGGAGCGGTCATAAATTCCTCGGGTTATCTGGCTGAGAAGGCTCGGCCAGCTTCAGATCGGTAATCGGACAGGCGTCAGTTGCTGCGCAAGTATCAGCGCCCCGCTCAGGGCATCGCCCTGCGGCGTCATCAGCCGGGCCTGAATATCGTCATCCAGCCAGCGCTGAATCGGTTTGGCCAGCCCGCCCATCAGCGCCACAGATCCACGGCTTAACGCAATCAGACGGCGTACCATCAGGCCGACATCGGCTGCGGTCTGTTGCAGCAGATCCTGTGCGTGACGATCGCCCGCGTCGGCGGCCGCAAAAACCTGGGGCACCATGCGGGCCCAGTCTGCAGGGGTGGCTGAGCGCGTCCAGAGCAGCATGGCTTCCGGGCTGTCGTTGAACTGTGCCATCAACTGCCGGGTAAATGCACTCTGCGAAATAATCGCCTCATGGGCCAGCAGCGCCAGGCGCAGCGCACGACGGCCCAGTTCAGCGCCCGATCCCTGGTCAGACAAGGCAAAGCCCCAGCCGCCAAGCAGTGTAAAACGTTCGCCATCCCAGGCGGCTCCCTGACTGCCAGTGCCGATGATGAAAACAGCACCAGGTGCGCCGCTGTGCGCGCCCGCACAGGCGATCTCGACATCGCTGATCACCTGTAATGCTGCGCAGGCGGGCTGCCAGCTGGCGAGCCGCGCCTGAACTGAGGCGACATTCGCACCGGCTAATCCAGCGACCAGCGCGATTTGCGCTAACGTCTCCGGCGCTAATCCCGCCTGTGACAAGACCCGATCAATCAATTGCCCGACGCAGATTAGCGCCGCGTCATAGTCTGACCAGACGTTGGCAGGGCCGCCGGAGGCTTCCGCCAGCACGCGACCCTGCAGGTTGGTCAACCGCGCGCGACACTGTGTACCGCCGCCATCAATGCCCAGGAGATAGTGTGGTTGCACGCGCTTCCTTCCCGATTTTGGGTTATAGCCCTAATGAGCGAACGATAGGATAAAAAAACTTAAATCGCAATAACAAATAAATATGGCAAAAACATATCGACATTTTTATTTAATTTACATGATGATAACAAAAAGCGCTCCGCAAAACGCGGTGTGCGTTATTGACATTAGTTTTTCTGTCGTAATAAGTTGATGGTCAGATTATCAACAGCCGTGTCCGATCACCGGCGGGCTATGCATCATCCGATTTCAGGAGCAGGGGTTTAACATGAAAGTAGGCATTATCGGTCTCGGCTTTCGTCTGTCCCACGTGATCAAAGAGTTCAGCAACGCCGACGACGCCTTCTCGGTAGTGGGTTATTACGACCCGGCCCCAGCCGGACTGCCTAATCTGCACAGCTTTGGTATCGCCCCCGGCCACGCCTTTGCATCCATCGACGCCCTGCTGGAGCAGGGCGGCATGGATGTGGTGCTGGTTGGATCACCCAACTTTCTGCATCTGGAGCATGTAGGTCAGGCGCTGGCGGCGGGTTACACGGTGTTTACCGAAAAGCCGGTGGTGATCAATGAAGAGCAGACCATGGAGATGGCGAAGCTGGTGCGTCAGTATGGCGAGGCACGCATTCTGGTCGGTCTGGTGCTACGCTATTCACCGCTTTATCACGATCTGCTGGCGGCGCGCGATGCTGGCCAACTGGGTGAGATCACCTCGATTGAGGCGACAGAACATATCAAGCCTTATCACGGCGCGTTCTTCCAGCGCGACTGGCGACGTCTGGAGAAATATGCCGGTCCCTACATTCTGGAAAAGTGCTGCCACGACATTGATCTCTATCAGGGCCTGTTACAACAGCGCCCGATCCGCGTCGCAAGCTTTGGTGGCCGAAAATCCTTTACCCCCGCTCATGCGCCGCAGGGTGCTATTACCGCTGACTCAGAGCTCTATCATGTAAAACCCAGCGGCTGGTCGAGCACCGATGCGGTGTTCGACAGCGATGCCGATATTGTCGACTACCAGACAGCCCTGATTGAGTACGAGGCCGGCGCGACGCTCGCCTTCCACGCCAACCTGAATGTGCCAGATGAGTTCCGCCGTTTCTGTGTGATGGGCACCGACGGCATGGCGGAAGGCGACTTCGTGCGTAACTACTTCCGCGTACATAACGCGCGTAGCGGTGAGAAAGAGGTCGATACCGCCTACAGCGGTAATGCTTATGACGGCCATTACGGCGCAGATGCGCTGATGGCAGAAGAGATCGTTAAACATATTAATCAGGGAACACCGCTGAAAGTTTCAGTAGTGGACGCGCTGGAAGCGGGCCTCACCGCCATTAAAATCGATGAGGCGCGCAAAACCCGCAGCGTAGTGGACATGCGTGAAAGCTGGCTAACATTTGACGCCAACCTGGGAAAAACCGGGGCCTGATGGCTCCAGCCTGTGGGTCGGCCTCCCCTGCCGACGCCGGGATTAAAATGGCAGTATGACTGGTCGCTTCCTGAACTGGCCTTCGGGCCAGTTTCAATATTAATGTTACGCTGGCTCGGGAAACCTATTCCAGCGCCCACTCAATAACCGCTCCCTAACCCACCGCTCCGCAGGTTCCGGTCGCTTACCTACTCAAAGCGAGGGGTACATACGCCTGGCGCAAAGCAACGTTGGCCCGGCTACGGGCGCACCTCAGGGATGAGGTGCGTAATCGCCCGCGCTAAGCCTTGCCTTAGAGGGCGATTTTGCGTCTTTGCGAAAGGCGAATGCCTCTGAGCCTGCTCCAGGTTCAGACCCGTTCGCCCCAACCAACCCCAACGCCAGTTCTAAACCACATCAACCTCATTCTCCAGTTTCTGACGCCGCCGCAGATGCGGAAACAACTTCATCCACATCGCCACCACAACCAGCGTGCCGATGCCGCCAATTGCCGCCGCAGGCGCCGCGCCCAGCCAGGCCGCCAGCAGCCCCGACTCAAACTCACCCAGCTGATTCGACGTATTAATAAAAATAGCGTTAACCGCATTCACCCGCCCGCGCAGGGTATCCGGTGTATCCAGCTGCACCAGCGCACCCCGAATCACCATACTCACCATATCAAAGCCACCCAGCGCACAGAGCGCCACCAGCGACAGCCATAGCTGCGTGGAGAGCGCGAACACCAGCGTGGCAACGCCAAAGCCCGCCACCGCCCCGAACATAATCATCCCGACATGCTTTTCCAGCTTGTGACGGCTCAGCCACACGCCCACCAGCAATGCACCTACCGACGGGGCGCCGCGCAGCATCCCCAATCCCCACGGCCCGGTATGCAGAATATCTTTGGCAAAAATCGGCAGCAGCGCCGTCGCGCCGCCCAACAACACCGCGAACAGATCAAGCGAAATCACGCCAAGCACATCTTTGCGCTCGCGGATAAAGTGAATCCCGGCAAACAGATTTTTCATGCTCATTGGCAGTCGGGTCTGCACCGGTCGCGCATAGCGCAGCAGACTCACCAGCGTCAGCGAAATCAAATAAAACAGCCCGGAAACGCCATACACTACATGCGGTCCGGCGACGTAAAGCAGCCCGCCCATCGTCGGCCCGACAATCACCGCCGCCTGACCGCCCACCGAATTCATCGCCATGGCACGCGCCAGAATTGAGGGCGGCACCAGCGACGGCAACATCGAGGACATCGCGGGCCACTCCAGCGCCTTCGCCACCGCAATCATAAACACCAGCCCCCACAGGGCGGTCTTATCGGCGTGATGGAATAAGGTAAGCACCGCTAATGCCAGCAGTGCGGCAAATTCCACCAACTGACCCAACAGCACAATGCGCCGCCGGTCATATTGATCTGCCAGATGACCCGCAGGCAGCGCCAGCAATACTGACGGCAGAAACTGCATCAGGCCAATCATCCCTAACGCCATTGCGCTGTTGGTCAACGCATAGATCTGCCAGCTGATCGCCACCGAGAACATCTGAAAACCAAATGATGAGCAGGTACGCGCCAGCCAGAAGGCGACAAATGTCCGATGTCGCCACAGCGACTCTTCCGCCGTCGATGCCATAAATCCCATGTCTTATCCCAAATCAGGTGAGGAAACCCGCGTCGTTGCGCGGTGTTATTGGTGTGATTGTTGATGACTCTACGTTAACAGACTGATTGAGACCAGAATACCTGCGGCTCCCGCCCTGCCTCCCTGTACGACAAACCGTCCCCCTGTCCGGCGAAGGCGTCTCAGCCCCCTCCTGATTATTACCAGCCTATTGGTCCCTGGCATTGAATATATTTCAGCACATTATCAGATGCCAAAGTAATTATCTTCTCTTTGCTAATAGGTTTATTTACTTTCTCAGGCAACAAAAGGATGCTTTGAATTAAGCAGATGATCTATATTTATTCACGCGTTTAAAAAAATGCGACTTTTTATATGATTAATTATCAACAAATCCTTTTTTATTGCATTTCACAGAGATAATGAAAAACAGTTTATATAACCCCTATGTTACTGAACCCATCCATCATGTTAAGCGTAATGTCACTGGCATTTGCTATAGCGTGCCTTATCTTCAGCAAAACCCCGATAGCGGTAATATACTTAATACAAACAACATCATTTCATTGCACAACCAAATTGCTACTGAAGCAGCATTAATGATTATTCCGGTTGAAGATATTCGATTACGTGGAATGATCGCGGTTCCGGACGCCTGGTCGCATTTACAGAATGCGCGTATCCGTGTTGGGATTAATTATTCCAGTCTGGCTGCACACAGTACGTCACTGCTTGAATTAACAAAGAAATTTGATTTCTGGCTTTATGATTTTGCGCCGCCAGGTGCCGACTGGCGACTGCTGGAATCCTTTCCTTTCTCAGGAATTGTTTTAACCGAATCGTTCTTTAATGATAATTATGAAAAATTTACCTTCCCTTTTTTTATGGCGACCTTTCGTGAAAAAGGTGCAGAAGTAATCGTAAGAAGTCATACGCCGCCTTTAACCGCTGAGCAGTTTGGTGAGATAAATATCACCGGCTGGCAACAGCAACGCTCGGATGGCGATCTTATTAGCTGTTGATTCACAAATTCTGCCTTCCGACGTTAAGGGCACACGGCGGTGCGCTTAACGTCCTTTAATCCCTTATAAAATGTCGTATTACTCCAGTTGTTAAGCGCTTTAAGCTAAAAAAATCAAACCTCGATCTAATTTTGCTATAACATTTAACACAAAGGGACTATCTGTCTTAACGGAAGAGATACTCAAGAACACCCTTAATCATTTGTACTTGATAACTGAAAACAGCCTATCTGGCTGTTTTCGTGTGTTTTATGGCAACGAAACGAGGTCGATATTATGGGGAAAAACTCCTCATCGTTTGGCGTAATTCGTTTCCTGACAGTACTGTTCACAGTACTGATGGGCGCGTTTATGCTGATTGGCGGCGGCTGGTTAGCCGCTATTGGTGGTTCCAGGTATTACGTTTTCGGCGGTGTGGTTATGCTTATCACCGCTTATCTGCTTTCCCGGCGTAAAAGCACCGCGCTGGTTCTCTATGCGCTGCTGCTGATCGGCACCCTGATATGGGGTGTATGGGAAGTGGGTACCGACTTCTGGGCACTGGCACCGCGCACCGATGTGCTGGTGATCTTCGGTGTCTGGCTGATCCTGCCGTTTGTTTATCGCAGCTTCAACGTGGGCAGCAAAATCGCGCTGGGTAGCATGGCTGTAGCACTGATTGCCAGTGCCATTGTGCTGACCTATGCAGTATTTAACGATCCGCAGGTGAAAAACGGTTCAGTACCCGAAACGGCTGACAACGCCCCGCAGGCTGCGCCACTGAGCGACATCCCGGATGCTGACTGGCCCGCTTATGCGCGCGATCAGCAGGGAACCCGCTTCTCTCCGCTAAAGCAGATTAACCACCAGAATGTGAAAGAGTTGCAGGTTGCCTGGCAATTCCAGACTGGTGACATGAAAACCCCTAACGATCCGGGTGAAATCACCGACGAAGTCACGCCGATTAAAATCCGCGATACGCTTTACCTCTGTTCGCCACATCAGATCCTGTTTGCACTGGATGCGGCTACGGGTAAGCAGAAGTGGAAGTTTGATCCGGGCATGAAGGTCAACCCGACGTTCCAGCATGTCACCTGTCGCGGTGTTTCTTACCACGAAGTGCCGGCAGCGGCCGATGCGGCAAACAGTCAGCCTGCTCTCTGCTCACGTCGTATCTATCTGCCGGTCAACGATGGTCGACTGTTTGCCCTGGACGCAGAGACCGGCGAACGTTGCCCGGCATTTGGCGTCAATGGCGAGCTGGATCTGCAACACAAACAGCCTGTGACTACTGCAGGTCAGTATGAGCCGACCTCACCGCCGGTGATTACCAACACCACCATCGTGATGGCGGGTGCGGTTACCGATAACTATTCAACCCGCGAGCCGTCAGGCGTGATTCGTGGCTTTGATGTAAATACCGGCAAACTGCTGTGGGTGTTCGATCCCGGCGCGAAAGATCCTAATGCCATTCCGGCTGATGAACACACCTTCACCATGAACTCGCCGAACTCATGGGCACCGGCAGTATACGATCCAAAACTGGATACCGTTTACCTGCCAATGGGCGTGACCACACCGGATATCTGGGGCGGCAACCGCACACCAGAGCAGGAGCGTTATGCAAGCAGCGTACTGGCCCTGAATGCCACCACCGGTAAGCTGGTCTGGTCTTATCAGACGGTGCATCACGACCTGTGGGATATGGATCTGCCGTCGCAGCCGACGCTGGCTGACATCACCGACAAAGATGGCAACACCGTACCGGTTGTCTATGCGCCAGCGAAAACCGGCAACATCTTTGTACTGGATCGCCGCACCGGCAAACCTGTGGTGCCTGCGCCAGAAACGCCAGTGCCACAGGGTGCCGCGAAAGGCGATCACGTTGCCGCCACTCAGCCCTACTCTGAGCTGACCTTCCGTCCTGAGCAGAATCTCACGGACAAGGATATGTGGGGCGCGACGATGTTTGACCAACTGGTGTGCCGCGTGATCTTCAAGCGCCTGCGCTATGAAGGTCCGTTCACCCCGCCATCTGAGCAAGGTACACTGGTGTTCCCGGGTAATCTCGGTATGTTCGAATGGGGCGGCATCGCTGTCGATCCTCATCGTCAGATCGCGATTGCAAACCCGATGGCGCTGCCGTTTGTCTCTAAGCTGATCCCACGTGGCACGGGCAACCCGATTGAGCCGCCGAAAGGTGCTGAGGGTGGTTCAGGTACGGAAACCGGTATTCAGCCACAGTATGGCGTGCCGTATGGCGTCGAGCTGAACCCGTTCCTGTCACCGTTTGGTCTGCCATGTAAACAGCCTGCCTGGGGTTACATCTCCGCGGTGGATCTGAAGACCAACAACGTGGTGTGGAAACAGCGTATCGGTACCGTTCGCGATAGCGCACCGGTTCCGCTGCCGTTCAAAATGGGTATGCCGATGCTGGGTGGCCCTGTCACCACCGCGGGTAAGGTGTTCTTCATTGGTGCGACCGCAGATAACTACCTGCGTGCTTACAGCACCGATACCGGCGAGCTGTTATGGCAGGCACGTCTGCCAGCCGGCGGCCAGGCGACACCGATGACCTATGAAGTGGATGGCAAGCAGTACGTTGTCATCGCGGCGGGTGGTCACGGATCGTTTGGTACCAAACTGGGCGATTATGTCATTGCCTACGCGCTGCCAGACCAGAAGTAATTCACGCATCTGTAAGTAACCTAAGGCGGACTCGGGTCCGCCTTTTTTGATCGCGCTACTTTTTCATCCCGCGCCAGTTGAGCCACGCGCAAAATAGCATCACTACGCAGGTTGCCAGAAATACCGGACGCATCCCGAACGCGCCGCCGACCAGCCCACCGAACAGCGGGCCGCTGACCTGGCCGATATATTGCGCCGACGTCGAATATCCCAGCATCCGACCGACCTGTGAACCCGGCACGTTATGACGAATGATCGCCGTGATGCACGGCATCAAACCGCCCAGCGCCATTCCCATCAGAAAACGCAACAGCACCAGTTGCCAGGCCGCTGTGATAAATGCCTGGGGAATCAGCAGCAGCCCGCTCACCAGTAAACCACCGGTCAGCACCCGCCCGTGACCGACCCGATCGGCCAGCCGACCCAGTCGGGGAGCCGCCAGGACCGTGCCCAGCGCCGCAACGGACATCACCAGTCCGGCCATCAGGGTGACCTGATGGTCGCCCTGCACAAACTCGCCGACGTAAAGCGTAATAATCGGCTCAATCGACATGCTGGCGAAGATCAGCAACATGCCAGAGAGCCACATCAGCCGCACCAGCGTGTGATTGACCGGCTGGTCTGCGGAATGCTGTTGCTGGCTGGCGCGCGACATCGTGGCAACACGCGGCTGCTCTTGAAGTAAAAAGGTGGTGGCGAGGAAGGCAAGAAAAATCACCGCGCCGGTCAGCCAGAATGTCTGTCGAATACCGATCAGCGGCGGTAGCACACCACCCAGCAGCGGCCCGACCACGTTGCCCGCCATAATGCCGGAGGACAACATGCCCAGCGCCCAGCCGGTCTGCGCTTTTGGTGTTTGCGCCGCCACCAGAATGGTCGATCCCGACGCGTAGCCGCCCAGCAGCCCCGCCAGCAGGCGCAGCGCCACCAGTTGCCACGGCGCGGTGGCCATGCCTATCAGCGACATCGCAATCGCCATCCCGAGACTGGCCCGAATCAGCATCAGCTTACGACCATAACGGTCAGCCAGCCTGCCCCACAGCGGAGCCGTCAGCGCGGCGCTGAAAAAAGTCGCGCCATAGGCAAGGCCGGACCAGCGGGCGATGGCGGCGGGCTGCTCAACGCCCAGTTGCTGCACATAGAGCGGCAGAAACGGCAGCAGCAGCGTCATCGCTACGATAGTGGTAAAAGAGCCGACGACGCAGACCGCTAAGTTACGCCTCCAGTGCTGAAACTCTGCGGTTTCGGATGACTGTTGCATGGTGATGTCCGGTAAAAGATCAGGGATACAGGCTAACCGGCGTGGCGAAGTAACAACAGTCACGATGGAATAGTTACTCTGTGGCGCAGATTGTTGTCAGTGAGCAACAATCAGACTGGATTCAGCGCCGCCACCAGTGCATCGCACAGCAGCGTCACCGGCGACGCCGTTTCAGGCTTGTCGTGCAGCAGCAGGTAGCTTTGCAGACGATCCATCTGCCACTCCGGCAGCAGTTGCTGAATATCACCGCGCGTCATCGCCTCCTGCGCCATATAAGAAGGCAGATAGGCGATGCCGCTCCCTGCCAGTGCCGCATTAAGCAACGCCATACTGTTGTTCGCACGAAAGCGGCTGCGCACGTCCAGTGCCAGCCGCTGTTTATCACGGCGGAACGGCAGCGCGGCGGTGTGTGCCGGACCATGGAACAGCAGCAGATCGTGGCGCGGCAACATCTCAGGATGGGTAATAGCGGGTCGCTGTGACAGGTAAGCCGGCGCCGCATAGAGTCCCCATTCGATATCGCTCAGGGCCCGGAAATTGCCGTGCTGCGGCGCTCGGGATCGAATCACAATCGCCAGATCCACCTGTTCGTCCAGCCGATCATGATTGCGATCGGTAAGATCGAGATCGACGTTGATATGCAGATGGCGCCGCAGAAAACGATTAAGGACAGGGACCACGCACTGGCCGCCAAAGGTGACCGGAGCCTGTAGCCTGACATGGCCGGCGGGCTGCTGATGCAGTTGCTGCACAAAGGCGTCGGCGCGCTGCACTTCAGCCAGCATCCGCACACAGTAGGGATAGTACGCCTGGCCCAACTCAGTCAGCGCCAGCCGCCGGGTGGTGCGCTGGAGCAGCCGGATACCGAGCCTTAGCTCCAGCCGGGCGATCTCCCGGCTGACATGGGATTTGGACCAGCCGAGCACGCGTGCCGCCTCACTGAAACTCTGTAATTCCACCACCCGTGCAAATACCAACATGGCGGTTAAATTCGCGCCGTTTTCCATGTTTCCCGACTCCGACAGTAAAAGGGATGCTGGCAACAACCTAACACGTCCGGGCGGGGTCAAAACAGGTGAGGTGAGGTGAAGAGCAGGAGGAGAGAGACGCAGAGCGCGGGCCGACCTTCCCGTCCGCAGGCTGTGACGGGAAGGTCTTATCAGGCATCAGCTGGCCATCGCCAGCGGAAACAGCAGCCGATCCGGCTCGACGCGACGCTGACGGCGTAGCTGGCCCGGCGTCATCATGAAATAGTTTTTAAAGGTGCGGGTATAGGCCTGCTGGGTATCGAAACCGTAGTTCATCGCCACCTGCAGTATCGCTTCATTGCTGCTTAACAAGGTGAGCGCAGACTCGGTTAAGCGGCGCTGACGGATATATTCTGCCAGTGAAAAGCCGGTGTGTTGACGAAACAGGCGTTGCAGATGCCAGCGCGAATAGCCCGAGCGGCGCGCCACCTCATCCAGATGCAGATCGTGTCCTAAGTTGTTCTCTATCCAGTCCAGCAAACTCCGAATAAACTCGCGCTGATTCATGGTTCCTCCTGTTGATGCTGATGTGCAGTGGAGCCACTCTACCTGCCTAAATTTATCCCTTAATTAGCAGAAAATTAGCGCAGAATTAGCAACGGCTGGAATGGGGCGATAAGAGCCATTTCAGAGCAAGCTATGACGATTGTCCGCCAAAATAATTCATGCTGTATGCGCGGATCCTCAGAAGCTGACACAAGGCCGTGACAGCGGCGAGCAAAACAGCCAACGCCGCCACAGCGCGAAGTATGAAGGCGGATAATTCTGGCCTAACAATTGGTGAGTAAACTCTCTCTTATCTTTACGAAGGAGATCAGCCATGCGCGTGTTACTGGTTGAAGATGATGAAATGATCGGCGCGAACCTGCAGCAGGCACTGCAGGGCGCGGGCTGGTCGGTGGATTGGGTGCGCGATGGCGTCTATGCCCGGAATGCCTGGAATGAAGGCGGCTACAGCTGCGTGCTGCTCGATCTCGGCTTACCCCGCGATGATGGCCTGCAGGTTCTGCGTCGCGCACGCGCACGCGGCGACGCGACCCCGGTCCTGATTCTTACTGCACGCGACACGGTGGCGCAGCGGATACAGGGACTCGACAGTGGTGCGGACGACTACCTGCTTAAACCGTTCGATCTCCAGGAAGTCATGGCCCGGATGCGTGCCATTACCCGACGCAGCCACGGCGCAGCAGACTCGGTGCTGGGCAGCGGCGATGTCCAGCTGGATATGATGACCCGTGAAGTGCTCTACAAAGGCCAGCGCGAGCAGCTTACGGCGCGGGAATATGCCCTGCTCTACGCCTTACTGGAGCGGCCGGGGGCAATTCTGTCGCGTGAGCAACTGGAAAACCGCATCTATGGCTGGGGCGATGAAGTCAGCAGCAACGCGGTGGATGTTCTGATTCATGGGATGCGTCGCAAGCTGGATAACGACGTGATCCGCAACGTGCGCGGGCTGGGCTGGCGGGTTCCGGCAATATGAAACCCTTTACCTTTATGCGCTCATTACGCAACAAATTACTCTCTACGCTGCTGATTATTCATCTGCTGATGATCGGCGGCGTCACCTGGTATTTCTTTAGCTGTTACGGCGATATGGTCGGCACAATGAAGGACGATCAGTTGGCGAAAATCGCTGATGCCTGGTCCACCAATAAACAGATGCCTGCCCTGATGCCGATGCTTATCGCGCCTGACAAGGCGAAAAGCGCCTTTGTGGTGCAGTTGTGGGACGTTAAGGGTCAGTTACGTGCCAGCTCATGGCCGGAGCTGCAGGCCCCGCTGCAAAATCAGCGCGGTTATCGCGACGTGCATGTGGGTCAGTGCGACGACTGTGAATGGCGCATCTATACCCGGCCCGGCTTACCTGGCAGCGAGATCAAAACGATTCAGGTGATGCACAACCTCAGCTACATGAAAGCCTCAATGGTCAAACGGGCGCTGTCAGCAATCATTCCGATGATCCTGATGATGCCGCTGTCACTGCTGGTGATCTGGCTGGTGGTGCGCAAGATCACCCGGGATCTGCAGGTCGCTTCGCGTCAGATTGCAGCGCAGGAGACGCATCATCCGCACAATGTCTCACCCGAAGGCTTGCCGGATGAGATCCTGCCGCTGGTGGCCGCCTACAACTCACTGCTGAGTAAGCTGCGTGAGGCCTGGTCATCACAGCGTCAGTTCCTGGAAGATGCCGCGCATGAGCTGCGCACGCCCGTGACGGCGGTGACGTTGCAGCTGGAAAATCTGCGTCAGCATATCCAGCCAGGTGAAGCGAGTCGGCAGTTCAGCCAGCTGGAAGCGGGCGTCACGCGCACCCGTCATTTGGTCACGCAGTTACTCAATGTCTCACGGCAGGATGACCAGAGCGTGGTGGCCAGCGTTGAGCATATTGAACTGGAAGATCTACTGAAAGAGAGCATTGAGCAGCTGATGGTGGTGGCGGATAAACGCGGCATCGATATCGGCTTCAATGGCTCGACACAGTACCGTCTGCAGGCCAGCCGCTCCGAGTTGCGCAGCCTGTTCGACAACCTGATTGGCAACGCCATGTTGCACACGCCGGAAGGCAGCCTGGTCGATGTGCTGCTGCATCGGGTCGCAGGTAAAACCGTGGTCGATATTGTCGATAACGGGCCAGGCATGCCGGAATCCTTTATCGAACGCGCGTTTGACCGTTTTACCCGTTCGCCTGACGTTAAAGCCCAGGGCAGCGGGCTGGGGTTATCCATCGTGCGCAACGTCGCACAGAAGCATCAGATTCACGTTGCTCTTTCCAATTGTCTGACGCCACAGGGGACTATTTGTGGTTTGCAGGTTCGCGTTACCCTTCCCTGATCCCGCCCGTTTGATGACGAACCAGACAACGTAAACGGTTGCCTGGTTCCGTTCGATCCCAGCCATTATTGTGAAGCGCATCACATTTTAGCTGAATTGTGATGCAACACTTTTTGACAAACGTGAGCAAAATCTATTTTCTATCGATCTGTTACAGGCACGCTACGCGGGCTGAATAACGGGCTGTTATTTGCTGTGAAACCCTCATTCCCATCAAGGGACCGATTTCTCCCTGACTGCGTCTGCTGTGCGGCGGTCAAAAGCATGTGGCTGATAATAATGAAATTTAAAACGTTGGTAGCAGGTGCCGTGCTGGCATGTTCATTGAGTGGTGCTGCGCAGGCTGCTGAAAGCGATCCGCAGTATCTCTCAGACTGGTGGCATCAGAGCGTAAACGTGGTAGGCAGCTACCACACGCGTTTCGGACCGCAGTTTAACAACGACGTTTATCTTGAATATGAAGCGTTTGCGAAGAAAGACTGGTTCGATTTCTACGGCTATCTCGACGTACCTAACTTCTTCGGCGCGGGCAACAGCAATGCCAATGGCGTGTTCGACCACGGTTCACCGATGTTTATGGAGATTGAGCCACGCTTCTCTATCGACAAACTGACCGGCACCAGCCTGGCGTTTGGCCCGTTCAAAGAGTGGTATTTCGCCAACAACTACATCTACGACATGGGCCGCAACAGCGATAACCGCCAGAACACCTGGTATATGGGTCTGGGCACCGATATTGATACGCACAGCGACGTCGGCCTGTCGCTGAACGTTTACGCCAAATATCAGTGGGAAAACTACGGTGCGGCGAACGAAAACAGCTGGGATGGCTACCGCTTCAAGGTGAAATATTTCGTGCCAATCACCACGCTGTGGGGCGGTAATCTGGGCTATGTGGGCTTTACTAACTTCGACTGGGGTTCCGATCTCAACGAGAAAGGCGGTTCATCACGCACCAGTAACTCCATCGCCTCCAGTCACATTCTGTCACTGGGTTACGATCACTGGCACTTCTCTGCGGTGGCGCGTTACTTCCACAACGGCGGACAGTGGGCGGATGGTCAGGAGCTGAACTTCGGCAAAGGTCCGTTTGAAGTGAAATCTACTGGCTGGGGTTACTACCTGGTGGCGGGTTATAACTTTTGATGAAAACGGGCGGCTGGAATAACCGCCCGTTACGCGAAAAGCTGGCTGCGGGCTTAAAGCCTCAGGCCAGCACTTTCGGATGCAGGCTAATCAGGTAAACGCTGGCATCTGCTGTTGGCTGCTCTTACTTCTGGTTCTACTCCGGCTTCTCGACATTGATGCGCCACGGAATGCCAAACTTATCAATAAACATCGCAAATCCGTTCGACCAGAACGTCTCCTGCCACGGCGTCGTCACCTTACCGCCTGCCGACAGTTTCTCAAACCAGGCTTTACCCTTATCGATATCGGTGGTTGAAAGGCTGACCGCGTAACCAGCATGTTCAGAGGCTGGCGGCTGATCCGTGTTGCCATCACTTAACATCAGCTCACCCTCACCAATACGCAGTTGGGCATGCATAATCTTCTCTGGTGGCAACGGCGGCGCAGACTGATCGCCGACCTGTTCGCCTTGATCTGGCATATCACCGAATTTCATTTTAGCCAGCAATTCTCCCCCGGTCGCCTGCAGGTAAAAGTCGATAGCCTCTTCACAACGGCCATAGAGAAACAGATAAGGACTGACTTGCATCTTAACCTCTATTTGTCGGTTGGATTTTTACAGTACCTTAATAGTGTAGACGATCGACTTTACTGCCTGATTTCACTGGCAATAACGGCGAAAGAGCTGTGCCATATAACTGCTCATTGGTGTCAGGGCGGTGTCTTTGCGCTGAATCAGATAGAAGATGGCTTTCGGCAGAGGATCGTCGAGCGTTAGCGCCACCAGCGACCGGCCCAGAATCGGATCGTCAATCACATCGACCGACAGAATACTGATGAAATCGCTTTGCGCCACCAGACTGGTGCAGGCCATAAACGTTTCACAGGTCACCACGATTTTGGGTGCCATGCCGCGCTCGCCAAACAGATCGTGCAACAGACGGTAGTAACTGCCTTTGGGGGTTGGCATCGTCCAGTCCGCCTGCTGTAACGCGGCCAGAGAGCGGGCCTTTTCCAGCGGATGACCTTTGCGCACCACCACTTTATATTCACGTTCCATCATCCGCTCATACATCAGCGCCTGATCGAGATGACTCTGATCGTAGGTATTGATGGTGAAATCGAGCGCCCCCTGACGTAACTCATGCACCATCGACACCAGCTGACCTTCGACAATACGCACCTTCACCAGCGGGTATTCGCGATGAAACTGATTAATTACCTGCGGCATGATGGTGCGTGCCACGCTGCCTCCGACCCCGATATTCACCTGACCACCACCCAGTCCCAGCCGCTGCTGGATATCCTCTTCTGCGACCCGCAGCTCTGCCAGCACCAGGCTGGCATGACGAAAAAAGTTATCACCGATATCGGTTAACACCACGCCCTGCTGCCGGCGGATAAACAGCTTTGTTCCCAGTTCACGCTCCAGCTCCTGAATTGCTTTGGTTAACGCCGGTTGCGACAGCCCGGAAAGACGGCTTGCCGCCCGGATACTGCCCTGTCGCGCCACGTCAACGAAAGCGCGTAGCTGATGAAGCTTGAGATTGGCAGACATAGATTTTGCGATAACCGTTGTTTATCAGTCACAAGATATTCGCATCTTATGCCGGCCAATACCATTGTGTAGATTCGGAACAGTGCATAAAAAATCAACAACGCGGAGAGAGCCAATGAACACCCTTTCAAACCACGTCAGCACCCGGCTGACACAGTTGCAACAATGGCGTCGCGACTTCCATCACTATGCCGAATCGGGCTGGCTGGAGTTCCGTACTGCCACCTTAGTCGCAGAAGAACTCCATCAGCTCGGTTATCAACTGAAACTGGGCCGTGAAGTGATCGACGCCGATGCACGCATGGGCTTGCCCGACGACGCCGTGCTGAAGCAGCAGGAAGCGCGTGCGCTGCAACAGGGCGCGCTGCCGCAGTGGATCAGCCATTTCTCTGGTGGATTCTGCGGCATCGTCGCCACACTGGAGACCGGCCGTCCTGGGCCGGTGATGGGCTTCCGTGTCGATATGGATGCACTGGATCTCAACGAAAGTCAGGCCGGGGATCACCTGCCGCAGCGTGAAGGATTCGCCTCCTGCAACGCCGGCATGATGCACGCCTGCGGTCATGACGGCCATACCACCATTGGTCTCGGCCTCGCCTCCGTGCTGATGGCGATGAAAGATCAGCTCAGCGGGACAATTAAACTGATTTTTCAGCCTGCCGAAGAGGGCGTGCGCGGCGCCAAAGCGATGGTCGCGGCGGGCGTGGTCGATGACGTTGATCGTTTTACGGCCATTCATATCGGCACCGGCGTACCCGCAGGCGAAGTGGTGTGCGGCAGCGACAGCTTTCTTGCCACCACCAAACTGGATGTCCATTTCACCGGCATCGGTGCCCATGCGGGAGGTCGCCCGGAAGAGGGTCGCAATGCCCTGCTGGCCGCCGCGCAGGCGACACTGGCGCTGCATGGCTTAACCCAGCACAGCGGCGGCGTTGCGCGGGTTAATGTTGGCGTGCTGCAGGCGGGAACCGGCCGCAACGTGGTGGCCGACTGCGCCCTGCTTAAAGTCGAAACCCGTGGCGTGACTAATCAGGTGAATGACGACATCTATCAGCAGGCGCTGCGAGTGATTGCCGGGGCGGCGGCGATGTATGGCGTTGAGCAGCAGGTTTCGCTGATGGGTGCCGCACGCAGTTGTACCCCGACGCAGCCGTGGGTTGATTTCATCCATCAGCAGGCCGACGCACTCGGCATTTTCGATTCCGTGGTCGATCGTAAAGCGCAGGCGGCGGGTTCGGAAGATGCGACCTACATGATGGAGCGGGTAAAGCAGCGCGGTGGTCAGGCCTCTTACGTCATTTTCGGCTGTGAGCTGGCGGCAGGTCACCACAATTCGAAATTCGACTTTGACGAGCGGGTGATGCCGGACGCCATCACGCTGCTGGCGACGCTGGCGCTGAATCAGACGCAATAGGGAGAATCGCGATAATGGACGCGTTTATTACCGATTATATCGAGCGCCATCAGCTCCGCTTCAGCACGCTCAGCGACGCGATCTGGGACACGCCGGAAACCCGCTTCGCCGAAACCCGCTCGTCAGCACG
Source organism: Pantoea sp. AS142 (assembly GCF_037152305.1). NCBI lineage: Bacteria > Pseudomonadati > Pseudomonadota > Gammaproteobacteria > Enterobacterales > Erwiniaceae > Pantoea > Pantoea sp. AS142. Next base: position 220,761 of record NZ_JBBCMO010000004.1, read on the forward strand.
GCTTTCCGAAGCCCTGGAAGAAGAGGGATTCAGAGTAGAACGCGGCGTGGGTGGCATCGACACCGCCTTTATCGCCAGCTTTGGTTGCGGCAAGCCGGTGATTGCCATTCTTGGTGAGTTCGATGCACTTGCCGGTCTGAGCCAGCAATCGGGCTGCGCCCGGCCACAACCGCTGGAGGCTAACGGCAACGGTCATGGCTGCGGCCACAACCTGCTCGGTACGGCGGGCGTCGCCGCGGCCTGTGCCGTGAAAGCGTGGATGGAGCAGCATCTCACCGATGGCACGGTTCGCTTTTATGGCTGTCCTGGCGAAGAAGGCGGTTCGGGCAAGACCTTTATGGTGCGCGAAGGGCTGTTTGACGACGTTGATGCCGCCGTAACCTGGCATCCTGAAGGGTTCAGCGGCATGTTTAATCTGCGCACCCTCGCCAATATTCAGGCGGCATTCAGTTTCAAAGGGGTTGCGGCGCACGCGGCCAATTCCCCCCATCTGGGCCGCAGCGCACTGGATGCCGTCACGTTGATGAATACCGGGGCCAACTTTCTGCGTGAACATATTGTGCAGGAGGCGCGTCTGCACTACGCCATCACCAACAGCGGCGGCGTATCACCGAATGTGGTGCAGGCCGATGCGGAGGTGCTCTACCTGATTCGCGCCCCGGAACTGCCGCAGGCGCAGGCGATCTATGAACGGGTAATCAATATCGCCAGGGGCGCAGCGCTGATGACCGACACCACGCTGACGGTGCGTTTTGACAAAGCCTGTTCGGACTACGTGCCGAATCGCGCGCTGGAAGCAGTTATGGAGCGCTATTTGCATCAGTTTGGTTTGCCCGACTATAGCGACGAAGAGCGCGCATTTGCGGCTGAACTGCGTGCCACCCTGACCGATGACGATCTGCGCAATGCCCGGCTCAATGCCGCCCGCACCGGTGGCGCAGCCGGTCATGTATGGGCGGAACAACTGGGCGATAAGCTGTTTATGGATGACGTCGCGCCCTATGCGGTCACGCGTGAGCTGCTGTATGGCTCTACCGATGTCGGCGATGTCAGCTGGGTGACGCCGACTGCACAATGTTTTGCGCCCTGCTTTACCTTCGGCACGCCGCTGCACACCTGGCAACTGGTGGCGCAGGGCCGCACCACTATCGGGCATAAAGGGATGTTTCTGGCGGGCAAAGTGATGGCGGCCACGGTGTTAACGCTGCTCACCGACCAGCAGGCACTGGCTGACTGCCGGGCCGAGTTTGACCGGGTACGCGCCGCGCAGCCCTATCACTGCCCGATCCCGACGGGGATCACACCGACAAAACTGGCCGAATGAGCCAACGGCCGTGTCTCTGACGCGGACCACGATAAAAAAATTGCAAACACGTCCCTGATTCAGCGGAGCCGGAACTGAACTCACCGTCGGTCATCTACCACGACCGGCGCCAGTCCGGCCCTCCGCCGATAAGGGGAACACAAGACGAGAACCAATACCATGGAAGCAACATCCGAGAACCGCAGCCCTGGCCGGCTATTTAGCTGGATCGAGCGCGTGGGCAATAAAGTGCCCAACCCGTTTTTACTGTTTGTCTATCTGATCGTAGTGCTGATGGTGACAACCGCCATTATCAGCGCGCTGGAACTGGCGGTGAAGAACCCCAGCAACGGCGAAATGGTGAGGGTGAATAACCTGCTGAGCGTTGCAGGCATTCAGTGGATCCTGCCCAATATCATTAAAAACTTCAGCAGCTTCACCCCGCTGGGATCGATTCTGGCACTGGTGATTGGTGCCGGACTGGCGGAAAAAGTCGGCCTGCTGCAGTCGCTGATGGTGAAGATGGCGTCACGCGTCAGCCGCCGTTACGCCAGTTACATGGTGCTGTTTATCGCCTTTTTTAGCCATATTTCCTCTGATGCCGCGCTGGTGGTGATGCCGCCGCTGGGCGCGCTGATCTTCCTGGCGGTGGGTCGTCATCCGGTGGCGGGCCTGCTGGCGGCCATTGCCGGTGTGGCCTCCGGCTTTACCGCCAACCTGCTGATTGTCACCACCGATGTGCTGCTCTCGGGCATCAGCACCGAAGCGGCTAAAGCGGTCAGCGACACGGTGCACGTCAGCGTGATTGATAACTGGTTCTTTATGGCCACCTCGGTGATTGTGCTGACGATAGTGGGCGCGCTGCTGACCGATAAGTTTGTCGAGCCGCGACTGCCAAAGTGGCAGGGCAACGGTGAGAAGCTGGCGGCGCTGACGCCACTGGAGAACCGGGGTCTGCGCGCTGCCGGGATTGCCGCGCTGCTGTTTATCGCCCTGATGGCGCTGCTGGTGGTGCCGGAAAATGCGCCGCTGCGCAATCCCACCACCGGCGCCATTATCCCCTCGCCCTTTATTCAGGGCATCGTGCCAATCATCATTCTGTTTTTCTTTGTCGTCGCTATTGCTTACGGCGTGGTGACCCGGCAGATTCGCCGTCCGGATGATATCCCGCAGCTGCTGGTCGATCCGATGAAGGGCATGGCGGGTTTTATCGTGATGGTGTTCCCGCTGTCGCAGTTCGTGGCGTTCTTTAACTGGAGCAACATGGGCAAATTCATGGCAATCGGGCTGACCGATGTGCTGGAGAGTGCTGGCGTCAGCGGCGCGCCCGCTTTTCTCGGCCTGATGTTTCTGTCGGCGTTTCTCTGCATGTTTATCGCCAGCGGCTCCGCGATCTGGTCGATTCTGGCGCCGGTCTTCGTGCCGATGTTTATGCTGCTTGGCTTCCATCCCGCCTTTGCCCAGATGATTTTCCGCATCGCCGACTCCGCCGTGCTGCCGCTGGCACCGATGTCGCCCTTTCTGCCGCTATTTCTCGCCTTTTTGCAGCGCTACCAGAAAGATGCGCAGCTCGGCACCTATTACGTGCTGATCTTCCCCTATCCGCTGGTGTTCTTTATCAGCTGGATAGCGCTGCTGCTGGTCTGGTATCTGCTGGGTCTGCCGATCGGGCCAGGCGTCTGGCCGAAACTGCCGTAAGGCTCCCGCCACGGATGGCAAAACCTGCAACGTACATTGCTAAATCGTCAGCAACGCCCCTCTCGGCAACGGCAGATGAATTGACTATTCTGCTATTTCTTCGCTTGCTAACGGTTAACTATTTTAATAAGCCTCTGACCGGCTGCGAGTCATCTCCACACTGCCTGAGGTTCACGCTGATATGACCACCACCTCCACCAGGATACCGCCGATGCACGCTTCATCGGCTAACCATAAAAGCTTAGCCGCACGCATTGATGCGCTGCCCTCCTCCGCCGGGTTGTGGCTTTTTATTACGTTGCTGGCGCTGGGCGGCTTTTTTGAGCTGTATGATCTGTTTGAAACCGGCTACATCAGTACCGGCCTGCTGTCGGCGGGCGTCTTTCACACTGGTGCGGCAGGCGTGCTGGGCTTTTCCGATCAGGCGGCCTTCGCCTCGGCCACTTTTCTCGGTCTTTTTTTCGGTGCCAGCCTGCTGGCGCCCTATGCTGACCGCTTTGGTCGCCGTCTGACGTTTATGTGTGCGCTGCTGTGGTATGGGCTGTTTTCGCTGCTAATGGCGTTTCAGCAGAGCGCGGAGATGATTATTCTGTTCCGCTTTCTGGTGGGGATCGGGCTGGGCGTCGAGCTGGTAACCATTGACACCTATCTGTCGGAATGGGTGCCAAGCCATCTGCGCAGCCGCGCCTTTGCCTTCTCCTTTTTCGTGCAGTTTTTATCGGTGCCGGCCGTGGCGCTGATGTCGTGGTGGCTGATTCCGCAAACGCTGTTCAGCCTTGAAGGCTGGCGCTGGGTGGTCATTGCGGGCGCGGTCTGTTCTCTGGTGATCTGGCTGGTGCGCAGGAACCTGCCGGAGTCGGCGCGCTGGCTGGCGCAGCAGGGTCGTCATCAGGAAGCGCATCAGGTGCTGTCCACGATGGAACAACGCTGCGGCATCCCGGCCGGACCCGCTTTTTCAGCCGATGATGCGGCGGCACAGTGGCCAAAACGGGGGCATTTCAGTGAGATCTGGTCACCTGCCTACCGCAAACGCACCCTGATGCTGGTGGTGATGAACTTTTTCCAGGCCATCGGCTTTTTCGGTTTTGGAAACTGGCTGCCCGCGCTGCTGTCAGGCCGCGGTGCCACGGTGACGCACAGCCTGCTCTATGCCTTTTTCATCACGCTGGCCTATCCGCTGGGATCGCTGATCTGTAGCCGCTACGCCGATAAGCTGGAGAATAAGTGGCAGATCGTTCTGTCGTCGCTGATGACGGTGGTGTTCGGCACGCTGTTCGCCTTCCAGACGCAGCCGGTGCTGCTGATTCTCTGCGGCATCCTGATCACCGGGTCCAACGCCTGGCTGACCTTCAGCTTCCACGCCTATCAGACCGAAATTTTCCCGACCCATATTCGGGCGCGGGCAGTCGGCTTCTGCTACTCCTTCAGCCGCCTCTCTACGGTTTTCAGCAGTATTTTGATCGGGGTGATATTGCAGTACACCGGAACGCCAGGCGTGATCACCTTTATCGTGCTGAGCATGGTGATGGTGATGCTGTCGGTGGGGATTTACGGGCCGAAAACGCGCGGTCTCGATCTGGAGAATATTTAAAAGAAAAGGCCGTCATCACCCCGATGACGGCCTTTTTAACGGCGGGTTATTGGCTTTCCAGTACCCGGATATCCGCATTGCCCAGCCGATCTTTCTCATCTTTACGCAGCGCAGCGACCTGTTTCGCGCTGACCGGTTCCGACGCCTTGTTGCCCCAACTGGTACGCACGAAGTTCACCACGTCCGCCACCTGCTGATCGTTGAGACGCCAGCCAAATGCCGGCATGGTAATGATCGACGGCGCCCCCTTGACGCCAGGCAACTGCCCACCTGCCAGCACGATATGGATCAGTGAGGTCGGATCGTCAGCCAGCACCACCGGATTGCCGCGCAGTGCCGGGTAGAAGCGTGTATAGCCGCTGCCATCGGTTTTATGGCACGCCGCACAGCTGTCGACGTAGGTGGCTGCCCCCGTCGCACTGTCGTCACCTTTCCACAACGCTTTGGCGGTGGCGTCATCGACGCTGAAGGCTGCCTGATGGGGATCTTTCGCGCCCAGCGACTTCAGATAGCGCGCAATAGCGGTGATATCGGACTCGCTCAGGTGCTGCAGACTGTGTTCCACCACGTCGGTCATGCCACCGAAAGCGGCGGTCTGATCGTTGCGGCCATAACGCAGGAACTGACGCAGATCCTCTTCGCTCCAGCGACCCAACCCATCGCGGTTATCGCCGCGCAGGTTGCTGGCGGTCCAGCCATCAATCGGTGCGCTGCTGCCCGCCAGATAGTCAATGCCTTCATTGTTGGTCAGCGCCTTCTCCTGCATGGTAATGCTACGCGGCGTATGACAGGCCCCACAGTGACCCAGTCCTTCAACCAGATAGCGACCGCGTGCCAGCACCGGATCTTCCTGGGCGGCTGGCTGGAACGCTTTCACGTCGGGCGCAAAAATTCCGCGCCAGATAGCCAGCGGCCAGCGCATCGACAGCGGCCAGGGGATGTCGCTCTCCCGGTTGGGTTGGCTGACCGGCGCTACGCCATGCATGAAGTAAGCGTAAAGCGCCTTCATATCCTCATCGCTGACCACTGCATAAGAGGGGTATGGCATCGCCGGATAGAGCGTATCGCCATTTTTCGCCACGCCGTGACGCACCGCTTTCTGGAAGTCGTCGAAGCTGTATTCGCCAATGCCGGTGGCGGAATCGGGCGTGATGTTGGTGGAGTAGATGGTGCCAATGGGTGTCGCCATCGGCAGACCACCGGCAAACGCCGCGCCCCCTTTGCTGGTGTGACAGGCCACACAGTCACCGGCTCGCGCCAGATACTCGCCCCGTTTAATTAAATCGTCCTGGCTGCTCTCCGCCAGTGCGGCAAACGCCAGGGAGCCAAGAATCAGAGCCAGAATGCCATTTTTCATCACCATGTCCTTATGCCTGCACCAGTGGGCCGGGGTTTTTCAGGTAGTGTTCGCGAATCGCTTTGGCTGACCAGTAGGTCAGCGCCGCCACCATGCCGGTCGGGTTGTAGCCCAGTCCCTGCGGGAAGGCTGACGCGCCCGGTACAAACACATTTGGCACATCCCAGCTTTGCAGAAAACGGTTAACCGCACTGGTTTTTGGATCGTCGCCCATGATCGCCCCGCCACTGATGTGGGTGGTCTGATAAACCGTGGAGTCGAAATGGGTGCCCGGCTTTTTCGCGCCACCAATAATCATCTTTGGGTTCATCGCTTCGGCAATATTGCGCATCTTACCGACCATAAACTGCGCCATTTTGATGTCGTTCTCCTGCCAGTCAAAGGTCATGCGCAGCAGTGGCTGTCCATAGGCATCTTTGTAGTTGGGATCGAGATCAAGGTAGTTGGCGCGATAGGACTGGTGCGCGCCGTGCGCATCCATCGACAGGTGATGGGTATAAGTGTCTGCCACCGCCGCTTTCCATTTACTGCCCCAGTTGGGCGTACCCGTCGGCACCGGCAGGCCCGAGATCGGTTTAGTGCCCGCCTGGTTGACCCAGAATGGCGAACCACCGACAAAGCCCAACGGCCCGTGATCGAAGTTATCCGCGTTAAAATCATCCATCCCGACGCCCGCGCCACCCGCACCGATAAACGGATTGGTTGTGGTATTTTTATCGAACAGCGCCTTCAGCGTAGAGAGATTCTGATAGGCGAAGTTGCGGCCCACCGTGCCTTCGTTGGTGATCGGGTTGTAGGGTTTACCGATGCCCGACAGCAGCATCAGGTGAACGTTGTGAAACTGGAAGGCGGAAAGGATCACCAGGCCAGCCGGCTGAACCTGCTCGCGACCCTGACCATCCACATAGGTCACGCCGGTTGCGCGCGTTTTGTCATCGCTGAGATTAACCCGCAGCACATAAGAATTATTGCGCAGCTCAAACTTCGGCTCCTGACGCAGCGCAGGCAGGATGTTGACGTTAGGCGACGCTTTGGAATACATGTAGCAGGCGTAGCCGCTGCAGTAACCGCAGAAGTTGCACGGCCCCATCTGCGCGCCATAGGTGTTGGTATAAGGACCTGAGGTATTAGCGGACGGCAGATCGTAAGGATGATAGCCGACCGACTCGGCCGCCTGCGCAAACAGTTGCGCCGAGTAAGTGCGCTTCTGTGCCGGCAGCGGGAAGTTATCTGAGCGATCGGGCGCGAACGGGTTACCGCCTATCTCTTTGCCGACCACTTTACCCTTGATGCTCCAGGCGCTGCCTGACGTGCCAAAGACTTTTTCCGCCTTGTCGAAGAATGGCTCCAGCTCATCGTAGCTGACGCCAAAATCCTGAATCGTCATGCCTTCCGGGATGAAGTTCTTGCCGTAGCGCTCTTCGTAATGGCTGCGCATCCGCAGCTCAATCGGATCGACCCGGAAATGAACGCCGGACCAGTGCAGGCCTGCGCCGCCGGTGCCGGTGCCGGGCAGAAACGCCGCCAGTTGCCGATAAGGCACCGCCGTTTGTGAGGCATCGTGACGAATGGTCACGGTGCTTTTGGAAAGATCCTGGAACAGCTTTTTGCGGATGTTATAGGTCAGCTCATCAATGGACTGCGGATAGGAGCCATCGGGATAGGTATCGCGATGCGGTCCACGCTCCAGCGCCAGCACGTTCAGGCCCGCTTCGGTCAGCTCTTTCGCCATAATCGCGCCTGCCCAGCCGAAGCCGACAATCACCGCATCCACTTTTTTCATTTCGTTAGCCATGCTTAGCTTCTCTCCCCGCGAATCGACACTGACGGGAACGGATACCGTTCGCCGCGCTCTACCCAGTCCATAAAGTCGGCGCGTGCGCCAGGGAAGTTGATCAGCGTCCAGCCGACCATACCCTGATTTCCGCCGTGGATGGGATCGCTGAAGAAGCCTTCACGGGTGTTCTGCAGCAGGAAGCTAAAGAAGACTTTTGCCGGCAGCTGGCTGAATTCAGCGCTGCCAATCTCCATCGCCTGCAGTACCGCATCCTGCTGCTCGCCACTGAGCTGGGCGAACACTTTGCCGTGCTGCTTTTTGCTGAAATTGTCGGCATCGGCCAGACCAAGACGGTAGATCTGCTGTGGCACCAGCGGCAGTTGATAGCCCAGTTCTTTCGGCAGATCGGGATTAAACGGCCCCTGCATATACCAGTTCGAGCCCATGGCATAGGGCGTATTCATCTGACGATCGATAAACTCAGGCACGCCCGCTTCCAGCGCCCCCGGCCCGCGTTCATCGCTGGGGATCAGGCGTGCCACAGCGGCGGTGATAAAGGCAAACTCTTCCGCGGTGAACCAGCCCGGCTGGTAGTCTCTCGCCTGCTGCGGCGCGGCCGGAGTATCAGCCGCCTGCGCGACCAGCGGCAGGGAGAGCGCGCCCATCGCTGTGGTTCCTACCGCCATTGCTGGCGCCAGGGTAATTGTCTTCAGCAAAAAATCCCTGCGTGAATGACCCTTTTTTTGTTCTGACATGACATTGCCTCATTCCCGCGCTGACTGGCGGTATGAAAAATAGGTGGTTGCGTTGTAATGGTTTTTATTGGCAGATACAGACCCGGAACCTGCTTGTTACCGGTAACAATCGGCCACATTGTAACACTGACATTCACAAAAATTTAGTTCAAGGAAACAAAATCGCACAATTTCATTAACATCTGTCCCCTCCCTGTCATGAGCAGAAACAACAGACTACAGACAGAGACCCGCTAAAAACGTTATAACAGGCAACACACAACAGCGGAGTGCCTATGTTTAAGTCTTTTTTTCCGCGGCCAGCGCTGTTTTTCAGCTCTGCGGCTGTCTGGAGCTTAGTAGCGATTTTTGCCTGGTTCGGCTTTGCCGCCCATCTGCCCGGCATGTGGCCGACTTTTGAAACGGCAATGAAACACCCTTTACCGACCACAGCGGCACGTTTTATCGCCGCGAGTCAGATCTGGTTTTATCTCTATTACTGGATAATGGTAGCCATTTTTTCCCTGGCCTGGCGGCTGATTGATGCGCATCCGTGGCAACGCTGGTCAGTGTGGGGTTCCGCGCTGATTATCTTTGTCACCTGGTTTGGCGTGCAGGTGGGTGTGGCCATTAATGCCTGGTATGGTCCGTTCTATGACCTGATTCAGAAAGCCCTGACCAAAGCGGGATCGGTGCAGATTACGGAGTTTTACCATCAGGTTATCTCTTTTCTCGGCATTGCATTAATCGCGGTGGTGATTGGCGTACTCAACTCCTTCTTTATCAGCCACTGGGTTTTCCGCTGGCGCAGTGCGATGAATAACTACTACATGCACAACTGGCAGCGTCTGCGTCATGTTGAAGGGGCTGCTCAGCGTGTGCAGGAAGACACCATGCGGTTTGCGACCACGCTGGAAAACTGGGGTGTCAGTTTTATTCAGGCGATTATGACGCTGGTGGCGTTTTTGCCGGTGCTGGTGGCGCTCTCCCATCACGTGAAAGATATCCCGATTCTCGGCAATATTCCTTACGCGCTGGTCATTGCTGCTGTGCTCTGGTCAGTGTTCGGTACCGGCTTGCTGGCGCTGGTCGGGATTAAGCTGCCGGGGCTGGAGTTCCGCAATCAGCGGGTTGAAGCCGCCTACCGTAAAGAGCTGGTCTACGGCGAAGACAATGCCGATCGCGCCAGGCCGCAGACGGTGCAGGAGCTGTTCAGCCGCGTGCGGGTTAATTACTTCCGCCTCTACTTTCACTATCTCTACTTCAACATCACCCGTATTCTTTATCTGCAGGTCGATAACGTGTTTGGTTTGTTCCTGCTGTTCCCATCAATTGTCGCGGGCACCATCACGCTGGGCTTACTCAACCAGATCACTAACGTGTTCGATCAGGTGCGCGGCTCGTTCCAGTATCTGATCGCCTCCTGGTCAACGCTGATCGAACTGATGTCGATCTACAAGCGTCTGCGCAGCTTTGAGCAGATTCTGGATGATGTGCCGCATGATGAGATGATGCGTGACGCATCGGAAGAGGTTTAGTGGTTCGGAAAGGATGTGTAAAACCATCGTTCTCGTTCCTGACCGGCAAAAAACCAGAGAATCTCCGGGCCAGATCGGCTACGCAAGAACGCACTGAAATCCTATGCCCGCGAAAGCGGGCTTTTTTTTTGTGTGCATCAGTCACTGCCGTCATCGCACCGCTTGAAATTATAAGTTATAGCTTATAACCTGCAGTAACTGGACGGAATTCAGACAGGGAACAATGTCATGTGGACGGTGTTATTTAAGTGCGCGGTTTGAAAGCTGGTTAAGCGAGCAGGAACAAGTCCTGCAGGAAAAAGTGTTAGTGAACCTGACAATGTTAAAAATTTACGGCCCTGATTTGCCTCGCCCTTATGCTGATACTCTTAAGGGATCGCAGTATAAGAACATGAAAGAACGACGCGTACAGTTTTCAGGAAGGCCCATCCGGGCATTTTATGCATTTGATTATGTCCGCCGGGCTATCGTGTTGTGTGCGGGCGATAAAAGTCAGGACAAACGTTTCTACAGTCGAATGATACGTATTGCTGACAATGAATTTTCAGCCTGGCTTGCTGAACTGGAGAAGGAAAATAATCGATGAGAACGTTGGATGAGGTTATTGCTGGCTTCTCCCCGGAGAGTCAGTCGCGAATCCAGGAAATGTCTGATGAAATGGTCTTAGAAATCGGACTGCAGATGATCCGTGAAGAACTTCAGCTATCACAAAAAAACCTCGCTGAGGCTATGGGAGTGCGTCAGCCTGCCGTTGCTCAGATTGAGCAGCGCGGAAATGAGATTAAGGTTGCTACGCTCAAACGCTATATCGAAGCGATGGGCGGGAAACTGAGCCTGAATGTGGAACTGCCGACCGGAAAAAGCGTGGCATTTCACATCTGAGTCCTCGAGCTCGAAAAGCCGTTTTTTGATAGAAAAAAGCCACTCTTCAGAGTGGCTTTTTCGTTTACCGGGACGGTGCATCACCGCAGCGACGCCGGACGTCACGCCTTACAGTGCAATACGCATCACGCTGTCAGGATTTTTTGGCGGAGCCTTGCGCGAGCCAGGCTGCTTCACACTGACATAAAGCACCTTGCCATCTGCTGAGAGCGCCAGACTGTTGGGCAGCGCCGGGGTTTTCACCGTGCGCTTCACCTTATAGCTGCTGGCGTCGATGATGCTGACTTCACCCGCTTTACGATGCGTGACATAAAGCTCATCGCGATCACCATTAAACAGCACCGCCAGCGATTCCGGCACATCAATCCGCTGAATCACCTGCTGATTACGCAGATCAACCACCAGCACCTGCGCCTGCTTTGAATCGGTCAGGAAAGCGCGCTGACCACCGGTATCCAGCGCAAGGTTCAGGAAAAAGTGCGCTTTATCTCCGTCAATCTTCTGCTTTTTCTCAATGGCATTGGTGCGCGCATTGATCGTCACCAGTTCACCCTCACCGTTGGTGACGTAGACCTTCTGCGCGTCTGAATCTACTGCCAGGCCGGTGCCCATTTTACCGGTATTCGGGATGGTGCTGACAAGCTTCAGCGTGCTGCCATCCACCACCCAGACCACGCTTTGCGGTCCCAGCCCGGTGATATAAACCCGGTTAGTTTTAGCATCAACCGCCACCTGACGCGGCTGCAATGGGCGCACTGTTTCACTGCGCTTACGGCTATCCAGCACCAGCGTGTTGAGTACTTTGCCGCTGCTGGCGTCAATGGCCGTAACCGAGCCGTTAACCGTGTTACCGATGTAGAGTACGTTGGTTTGCGGGTTGATCGCCGCGCCAAACGATTTCAGCTCCGTGTTGATCGACTGCTGTACCGTCAGCGTTGCCGGGTCGAGACGGAAAACGGTGCCGCCGTCACCGCTGCTGTTCTGCGCTGTCGCCACGAACAGCGCGTTATCTTTCGGGCTGACTGCCAGTTCATAGACGCCTTTACCCACAGTCTGATTAAGATCTTCAGCCTGCACCGCCAGCCATCCTGAGGCAGAGAACAGGGCCGTAGCCAGTAACAGCGGACGCAGGGTCCGGCACGTAATGGTAATCGCTTTCATAACTTCTCCATCGTTAATCCACTGCAGATGCAGTGATAAGAAAGCCCGACATTGCAACCAGAAAAGCCCGACGCACAGGCTGACGCACGATTTTTTGAGAATGATAATTATTTATGAAGGAAAGGGACAGGTTTATTCGCAGAGAAACGAAGCCAGGACGCCCGGAGGCGTCCTGTCAGCACAAGAGGGTAACGCGGTTATTTCAACAGCTCAGCAGTCATGTGAACGCCGTTGTTAGTGTAAGCTTGAGTGATTTTATATGAAGCACCCGCTTCCTGAGCCTGCGCAGCAATTTTCGCTTCAGCACCATCCAGCGTAGCGTCGATGGCGGTCACAGATTGGGCGAAGCTGGCGAATGGCAGAACAGAAAGCGCGATTACAGCTGCAAAATTTTTGATAGATTTCACGGTCAATTCCTCGGTTAATTTTTATAAGGTAAGGCGTGCTGCCTTGTTGATAGCTATACTAGTCCGGAAGTTGATCAGTAAAAAGCGGAGGGTTTTGCTTAATTCATTCAGTAAAATTGATGATGGAAAGCACATTTCGCACCGTTATTACTCAAAAGGTTAATCATCTGCGCCCATTAAAAAAGGCAGCCTATATTGCTGCCTTTGAGTGGTTAACCGTGATGCCGTACCCGGCTGAAGATGGTCAGCGCGGCCAGCAGCATCAGCACGCCGCTGGCAACAAACACACCGCCTGCGCCACGCAGGTCAAACATCCAGCCGCCCGCCGCCTGATTCCGCGTCATCCGGTACCGCGCGTGAAATCCAGGTCGACCAGCCGGTTGGCATTGAACCAAACGCCATCCCCCAGATTGCCACGCCTGCGCCTACCATCCAGCTGACATCGCCAAAGCTCACCAGCATCAGCGCAGTGACGCTCATTAACAGCGCCATCCCGCTCAGCGTCAGCGATACGCTACGGGTGACCAGGAAACCGGCCAGCGAGGTACCAAAGAAGTTCGCCACGCCAAAGGCGAGCAGCGCCAGCGACAGCTGATTAAGGTTGAGCTGTGCAACGCCTTCCAGAAACGGACGCAGATAGGTAAAGAAGGCAAAGTGACCGGTAAACATCATGATTACCGCCAGCATTCCCCAGCGCATCACACCAATACGCAGCAGCGCCAGCACCCCGCCGTGGCGGGATTTATTTTCTGCTGGCATGGCGGGCAGGGTAAAGCACTGCCACAGCAGCGCCACCGCACCCAGTCCGGCGGTCAGCATAAAGATGTTGCGCCAGCCCACCAGTCCACCGAGATAGCTGCCCAGTGGCGTAGCGATAATCGTCGCCAGCGAGATCCCACTGAAGACAATAGAGAGCGCACGCGGTACCTGATCGGTGGGTACCAGACGCATGGTGATGGCCGTTGAGAGCGTCCAGAAGCCGCCAATGGCCATCCCCAGCAGCACCCGCGCCAGCAGGATCACCGTCAGGTCAGCGGCAAACGCTACCATCAGCGCCGAGGCAATCAGCAATAGCGAAAACACCAGCATGACGATGCGGCGATCGATGCGTCGCGTAACGCTGCCGGTGACCAGACTGGTAAACAGCGCCACCAGCGCGGTGATGGTGACGGTCTGTCCCGCCTGCCCTTCTGAAACGCCCAGGCTGTGGGCCATGGGCGTCAGCAGACTCACGGGTAAAAATTCGGCGGTGATCAGGCTGAACACCCCAAACGCCATAGCAAATACCGCGCCCCACGCAGGACGGGGCGGCGAGGAAACCTCATCAGCTACTTCGGTTGTCAGGCGCATGTTGCTTCTCCGGAAGATAAAAAAGTGAGTGTGAGCATAGAGTGCCGATTCAAGACGATCTATGATGCTTACACCTTCATTTTTGATAATTCGTCTGGAATCGCATGAGCCACTATGGAGATCTGACCAGTGAACTGCTGATGGGGATGCGCCTGTATGGCGTGAACTATCAGCGTATCGCGGTACGTGCGCCGTTCGGGCTGCGCTATGAGAACGCACCGGGCCGGGCGCAGTTCCACTTTGTCGGGCGAGGCTCACTGATGGTGCGCAGCGCCTCCGGCGAGCTGTTTCGGCTCAACAGCGGCGATGCGCTGCTGGTGCCGCACGGTAAACCGCACAGCCTGATCTCCAGTGAGGAGGCTGACTGCCAATGTATTAAAAACATGGTGAGCAAGCCGCTCTGCGACAGTGTCTGCGCCATCGCCGCCCCGGAAGATGCCGGCGATGACGAGCACAGCGTACTGCTCTTTAGCGCCTGCATGGCGTTTGAGCTCGGCGGTATGCAGCCGCTAATTAACACCATGCCGGATGTGATGCTGGTGAGCACCCTGCTGTCGCAATATCCGGAAATCCAGCCTATTCTGGCGGCCATGGAGCGGGAGTCGTGCACCCGTCAGGCGGGATTCGCCGGTATTCTGTCGCGTCTGGCTGACGTGGTTGCGGCGCTGATTGTGCGCGGCTGGGTAGAGAACGGCTGCGGCGAGCGCAGTGGGCTGGTGCAGGCGATGCGCGATCCGCGTCTGAGTCAGGCGATAGCCGCGATGCATCGGGAGCCGGGTGAAAACTGGACGGTGGCGCGGCTGGCCAGCGTGGCGGGCTGTTCGCGTTCGGTGTTTGCCGGACGTTTTCTCAATGCCACCGGCATGACCCCGCTGCGTTACCTGACGGAGTTGCGGATGCGGCTGGCGGTACAGCGGATTGTGAACAAGGGTGAATCGGTAGAAGCCGTGGCTTATCATCTTGGCTACGGCTCCATTGCAGCATTCAGTCGCGCCTTTAAACGAATTGTCGGTCAGGCGCCAGGGGCGCTGCGTGCCGGACGCGAAAGCACGCAGGTCCTGGCCTCTTAATCGGGCCGCTTAATATCTTCTCTTAACGAAAGACGCTGATCGCTTCGACCAGACGGTTAGCCTGGTGGGTCATGCGACCTGAAGCCTCGGCGCTTTCCGTCACGCGGGCCGCGTTCTGATGGGTGATGTCATCAAGATCTTCCACCGCTGAACTGACTTCGCTCAGCGCGGTCGCCTGTTCGGCCGTGGCGGCGCTAATCTGAGCAATCAGCGCGGTGACATTCTGCACCTGCGACACGATATCCTGCATCGTCCGGCCCGCAGCGCTGGCGTGCTCATTGCCCGATTTAACCCGGCTGGCGCTGGTTTCGACCAGCATTTTAATTTCGCTGGCGGCTTTGGCGCTGCGCTGCGCCAGGCTGCGGACTTCGCCTGCCACCACCGCAAAACCTTTACCCTGCTCACCTGCCCGTGCCGCTTCCACCGCCGCATTCAGCGCCAGGATATTGGTCTGGAAGGCAATGCCATCGATGACGCTGGTAATATTGGCGATCCGCGTTGAGCTGTCAGCAATTTCGCCCATCATGCCCATCATCTCAGTCATCACCTCGCCGCCTTTGCTGGCCGCGTGGCTGGTATCGGCTGAAAGCGTATTCACCGCGTGCGCGGTTTCCGTGTTGCTCTTCACCGTGGCGGTCATTTCGTTCATGGTAGCCGCCGTCTGCTGCACGTTGGCGGCCGCCTGCTCGGTACGGCGACTCAGTTCGTTGTTGCTGCGGGCGATGGCGTCACTGGCGCTCAGCACATTGATCGCCTGACCGCTGACATCATCCACCAGCCAGCGAAACATCAATCCGAGCTGACCGATGGCACGTAGCGTGACGCCTACCTCGTCAACGCGATCCATCTGCTCGACTTTATGACTGGCACCGGTTGCCACACTCAGCGCCTGCTGGCACATCCGTTCGATAGGGCGTGAAATCTGCTGCTCCAGCCACAGGCTGCCGAGTGTGAGCAGCGCAGCCATGCCCGCGGTAAAGCCTGCCAGTGCCGCTGGCGTCATGCCCAGCGCCCAGACGCCTGCTACCGAGAGTGGCAGTAATGTCAGCAGCGGAGTACGGATCCGCCAGCGAAGTGGTAGCGTCTTCAGGATTGAGGCGGGACGGCGCCAGCCACTGCTAACCAGCAGGCCTTTGTGAAAACGTCGCCCTCTGGCACGGCCTTTACGAAAATCCTGATAGAGCGCTTCGGTCTGACGGACTTCCTCCGCCGTGGGTTTGGTGCGTACCGACATGTAGCCCTGCACTTTACCGTCACGCACGACCGGAATGGCGTTGGCCCGCACCCAGTAGTGATCGCCATTTTTACGGCGGTTCTTGACCAGCGCGGTCCAGGGCTCACCCTGTTTCAGCGTCGCCCACATGTCGGCAAATGCTTCAGGTGGCATATCGGGATGACGTACCCTGTTATGCGGCTGTCCATTGATCTCGTCGGCAGTGAATCCGCTCGCTTCGATAAACGCGTCGTTGGCGTAAGTGATGTGGCTGTTGAGATCGGTGGTCGACATGAGTGTCGCCTGATCGTCGAACAGATATTCACGCTGAGAGACAGGCTGATTGTTACGCATCATAAGTCCTTGAACACCCTACGGCCTGCACGTGACAGTCTGAGTGTCAGCGTGAAAACGGTGGGCTGAGAGATAACGATTACCTTTTTTTATGTTTTCGGCATGCTTTGGCACTCTCTTTAGCGTTTAAGTTAAATTAATGGCAACAAAAAGCCACTTTGTAGCGGCTTTCACATTTTTGGCGGATTATCCATCCGTTAGCCGGACTGGAGAATTTTGGCAGCCGGTCAACTGAGGTCGATATTGCGGGTGCCAAACCACCAGGTGAGCAGAAATCCGCCGGTCCAGGCCACCACCAGCCCGGCCAGATAAACCGCCATACCTGCGAAAACTCCCTGGCTGGAGGTCATCAGCGGCAGCGTGACCAGCCCGGAGGGTCCGAATACCGTATTCATCCCGACCGGCAAACCCAGCCACGCTACCAGCCCGATAAGGAAACCGCCCAGCGCCCCGCCACCGCAGGCGGTGATAAAAGGTTTGAGGCGCGGCAGCGTGACGCCGTAGATCAGTGGTTCTCCGACGCCCAGCAGGCCAGGCACAATGGCACCTTTGATCTGCGCCCGCAGCAGCGCCCCTTTTTCGGCTTTGCACCACAGCGCCAGTGATGCGCCGACCTGCCCTGCGCCCGCCATCGCCAGAATCGGGAACAGCGAGTTAAACCCCTGCGTTTCCATCAGCGCAAAGTAGACCGGAATAAAGCCCTGATGGATGCCGAACATCACCGCGATCAGGAACAACCCGGCCAGCAGCGCACAGCCAAAGGGATTGTTATTGAGATGGATAAACAGCCACGACATCCCCTTAAACAGTTCACCACCCAGCGGCATGATAAGCAGATAGGTGATGGCCCCGGTAATCACCAGCGTAAACAGCGAAGTCAGGATCATATCGAGGTTGTCGGGAATGATTTTGCGCAGCTGTTTCTCAATCCACGCCCCGATAATCGCCGCCATCAGCACTCCAATAATGTTGCCGCGCGGGTCGATCGTCAGGCCAAAGAAGCTCTCCATGCCACTGTAGTAGCCGGTGGTGGCACCTGGCACATAGCCGAGCACAAACAGTGAGGCGATGATGGCACCATTGACGCCGCTGCCGCCAAAGGCTTTTTGCGCGTTGTAGCCGATCAGGATGCTGAGAAAGGTGAACAATCCTTTGCCGAAGACTTTCATGTACGCCACGGTGTGTAGCAGCCAGGGCGCATGGTTGCCGGGGGCATTAAGGTGGAGGCTCTGTTCAATCAACGTGGCAAAACCTAACAGCAGTCCCGCGCCGATAAAGCCCGGTATCAGCGGGGTGAAGACGGTGGCGAAACGCGACAGGAACTGATGCACGCCGCGAGTCTGTTTCGCCCTGAGCTGCTGCTTCTGCTGCGCCGCCAGCAGGTGAAGTTCCGCTGTTTCCCCCTGTGGTGCCCGCGCTGTGTCGCCCTGCGCCAGCAGGCTCTGCACCCCCTCGGCGGCGGTTTGCGCTTTGCCCGGCCCCAGAACAATCTGCAACTGTGCCTCACTGTCGATAACGCCTAAGACACCCGGCAGGCTTTTTAATCTTGCCAGATCACTCTCTCCAGGCTGATTAAGCGTCAGGCGGAGCCGCGTCATACAGTGACCACAGGCCGCGATATTTTGCGCGCCACCGACTGCCTGCAGGATGTCGCGCAACAGTGCCTCGGTGATTGTGGCCATTAGCGTGCTCCCGCTGCCTGCAGAGCCTGACGGATAAAGCCCTGATGCTGACTGAGCAGCGCTTTCGCCTCATCGGCAGCCAGGTCAGCCAGCACCATCAGAATGGCGGTTTTACAGTGTCCGCCACAGGCGGTGAGCGCGGCGCTGGCCGTTGCGTCATCACAGTCAGTGGCCTGCATGACGATGTTGACCTGACGCTGCACCAGTTTCTGGTTGGTTGCTTCCACATCGACCATCAGGTTGCCATACACTTTTCCGCTACGGATCATCGACCCGGTGGTGAGCATGTTGAGCACCAGTTTTTGCGCGGTGCCCGCTTTCATCCGTGAGGAGCCGGTGACCACTTCCGGGCCGACCACCGGCGTGAGCGCAATCGCAGCGACCTGTGACATGGCGCTGCCGGGATTACAGGTGAGCGCCACGGTGATCGCGCCAAGCTGGTTAGCATACGCCAGCGCGCCCAGTACGTAGGGTGTCCGACCGCTGGCGGCGATGCCCACCAGCACATCGTGGCGGCTGAAGTGAATATCTTTCAAATCCTGCGCGCCCTGCTCACGGTTGTCTTCCGCGTTTTCTACCGCCTGAAGTATGGCGGTATGGCCTCCGGCAATCAGGCCGATCACCTGTTCGCGGGGTGTGCCAAAGGTGGGCGGGCATTCACTGGCATCCAGGATGCCGAGTCGCCCGGAGGTGCCTGCGCCGCAATAGATCAGTCGACCACCCGCCTGGAACGCAGCGCAGATGGCGTCAACGGCGGCAGCGATCTGCGGCACGATGGCCTCAACCGCCAGTGCCACCTTTTTATCTTCATCATTAATGACGCGCAGCATCGCTTCGGTGGAGAGTTCATCGATGTTCTGGCTGGCCGGATTGCGGCCTTCGGTGATCATCTGGCTGAGGTCGAGTTTCATGGCGGGCTCCGTTAAGGAATAAATTATTCAAATTACCAAACATCATAACGAATGATTAATTCATTGGGTGAGATCTTTTTTTTACGGGATGTAAGGTTGGCTCATGTTATGGGGCCATCAGGTTGGCTAAGTAATGAGTTTATGCCGGGTGCCTGGCATTCGGAGCTTAATCACTGCGCATTCCGGCCTGAACGCTGTGCATGTAAGTGGAGTCGCTGGTAAACCGGAGCCGGTCAGAAAAGATTCACCCGATCGTAAAGACACATTCATCATCCATGATGCGCGGCCCACGCCATCCCTGGCGTGGGCCGCTTTACTCTTCAGGTGAACCTTTTCTTTCCTCAGGCTTTTTATTGCTGTTTGAAAAAAAGTTTTAGCCGGACATGGTTGCGAAGGCGAACACCAGTAGTAGCGGAGTAAAGCGTCCGCCGCATGGACAAAACGCCTGGAGCGTTTTTGAACAACGTAAAGCGCTGGCCCGCTTGCGGGCGAGCCTCATGGATGAGGCGAGTAACCGGCGGCCGAGGCCCCAGGGCCGGGTTTACACCGACTTTACGCAGTCACCCTTTGTATCCGACTGAATGGCACAAATGTTGATCTTTCATTTCTGCCCTATCGACCCTGTAAGAACTAAGCCACAAAAACAAAAAGGGCCCAACTTTCGTTGAGCCTTTTTTTCGTTAACGCCGTGTTCAGCTTGCAGTCTGCGTCCGCAGCTGCAGCTCATACGCTTTCGCCTGTTCGGTGTCGAACTGGTTTTCCCAGCGGGCAATCACCAGCACAGCCAGCGCGTTACCCACCACGTTCAGCGCGGTACGCGCCATATCCATGATGCGATCAACACCGGCGATAAACGCCAGACCTTCCAAAGGAATGCCAACGCTGCCCAGCGTGGCCAGCAGCACCACGAAGGATACGCCTGGCACGCCAGCGATACCTTTCGAGGTCACCATCAGCGTCAGGACCAGCACAATCTCATCGGTCAGCGACAGGTCAATGCCATACAGCTGCGCAATAAAGATCGCCGCGATACTCTGATAAAGCGTTGAACCATCCAGATTAAACGAATACCCGGTCGGCACCACGAAGCTGGTGATCGCTTTCGGGGCGCCGTAGGCTTCCATCTTTTCCATAATACGGGGCAACACGGTTTCCGAGCTTGACGTGGAGTAAGAGAGAATCAGTTCATCCTTCAGGATACGCATCAGCGTGGTAATCCGCAGCTTACAGAAGCGCGCCACCCCGCCCAGCACCACAAACGCGAAGAACAGAATCGCCACGTAAACCAGCAGCACCAGCTTAGCCAGCGGCCACAGCGAAGCAAAGCCGAAGTTAGCAATGGTCACCGCAATCAGTGCAAACACCCCCACAGGCGCATAGCGCATGATCATGTGCGTCACTTTAAACATCGTTTCAGAAATGCCACGGAACAGGTTCACCAGTGGATCGCGCTGTTCTGACGGCAGTGACGACAGGCCTAAGCCAAACAGCACCGAGAAAAAGATAATCGGCAGCATGTCGCCCTTCGCCATTGAGGCGAAAATGTTCTGCGGAATCAGCGACAGAATCGTGGTGACCAGGCTGTGCGGGCCGCCCTGAACCTCAGCCGTTGTTGCTTCATATTTAGAGATGTCCACCGTTGCCAGCGTTGACATATCAATGCCGGTGCCAGGCTGAAATACGTTGGCCAGCGTAATACCGACCACAATGGCAATGGTGGTGATCACTTCAAAGTAGAGAATCGTTTTAACGCCGATGCGTCCCAGCTTCTTTGCATCACCTACGCCAGCGATGCCGACAATCAGAGATGAAATGACAATCGGGACTACAATCATCTTGATCAGATGAATAAAGATATCGCCTGCAGGACTGAGAATGTTGGTGACTAACCATTCACGATTGTCTGGCTGATTATGCAACACAGCCCCCACAACGATGCCAAGCACCAGGGCTGTCAGAATCTGCCAGGCGAGGCTGAATTTAAAACCTTTCATAACGCATAATTTCCTCAGTCAAAACCCGTTTCTCTCTACTGCGAAGGTGCAGAAGACAATACACACAGGGAGTGAGCAAAAAGCCCGGTAAATTAGAGGGTGTTTAGAAACAGCGCCTCGTATGAAAACCTGATGATTCCCATACCCATTTTCAGACGCGGTCTGAGTTGATACCTGCAGAACAGGGGCGAGATAAGTACCATTTTCACTGTAGTAAATGCAACCCCTGGCGGATCCGATTAAAAGTTCACCATCTGATTAGCATAAAGTGCTACCCGCACTGAAAATACCTAACCTGCTGTTATGAAAAGTATTACTTCGATGAATTTACGCATAGCTATGCAGGAACGATTAAAAACTGATCCGGCGCGTTTGCTCGCTTTTTATTCAGGGTGCAAGCGAAAAAGAGAGACCTTAATTCTCTATCGCCGCCAGAGAGTTAACCGAAAATATCAGCATCGCTTCACACTTCCTGTTCGGCTGTTTATCACGTGATCTGTGGCGCAAAAAAGAAACAAAGCTCTGGCGCAGGCTTTAATTAACCATTGATTGACATATCATTAACATCTTCAAGGAGATCCGCCATGAGCCAAAATCACAAACATCCCGTTCCAGAGAATATTGCAGCAAACACCCTGATTACAGCAGAACAGTATCAGGCGATGTATCAGCAATCTGTCGACGATCCAGACAGTTTCTGGGGCGAACAGGGCAAAATCCTTGACTGGATTACGCCTTACAGCAAAGTGAAAAACTGCTCGTTTGCACCGGGTAACATAAACATTCGCTGGTACGAAGATGGCACGCTCAACCTGGCGGCAAACTGCCTTGACCGTCATTTATCGACGCGCGGCGATCACCCGGCGATTATCTGGGAAGGCGACGACGCCAGCGAAAGCAAAACCCTGACCTTCCGACAGCTGCATGCCGAAGTCTGTCGCTTCGCCAACGTGCTGGAACTGCTGGAGGTAAAAAAAGGCGACGTGGTGGCAATCTATATGCCGATGGTGCCGGAAGCCGCAGTGGCGATGCTGGCCTGTGCGCGAATCGGTGCCGTCCATTCAGTGATCTTTGGCGGCTTCTCACCGGAGGCGGTCGCTGGCCGCATCGTCGACTCCAGCGCCTCACTGGTGATCACAGCCGATGAAGGTCTCCGCGCTGGTCGCAGCATTCCGCTGAAGAAAAATGTCGATGACGCCTTAAAAAATCCCCATGTCACCAGCGTAAAAAACGTAGTGGTGTTCCAGCGCACCGGTAAAGATGTCGGCTGGGTTGAAGGCCGTGATCAGTGGTGGCATGACCTGATGCTGAACGCCAGCACCAACCATCCGGCAGCAGAAGTCGGCGCGGAAGATCCGCTGTTTATCCTTTATACCTCCGGTTCAACCGGCAAACCTAAAGGAGTACTGCATACCACTGGCGGTTATCTGGTCTATGCCGCTACCACCTTTAAGTTCGTCTTTGATTACCATCAGGATGATATTTACTGGTGCACCGCTGATGTTGGCTGGGTGACGGGCCACAGCTATCTGGTTTATGGCCCGCTAGCCTGTGGTGCCACCACGCTGATGTTTGAAGGGGTACCGAACTGGCCCGCGCCGAGCCGCATGGCGGAAGTGGTCGATAAACATAAAGTCACGCTGCTCTACACTGCCCCTACCGCAATCCGTGCGCTGATGGCGGAAGGTGATAAGGCGATTGCCGGTACCGATCGCAGCAGCCTGCGCATTATGGGATCGGTTGGCGAGCCGATTAACCCGGAAGCCTGGGAGTGGTACTACAAGAAAATCGGCAACAGCCGCTGCCCGATTGTGGATACCTGGTGGCAGACCGAAACCGGCGGCTTCATGATCACGCCGCTGCCTGGCGCAACCGAGCTGAAAGCGGGTTCTGCCACCCGGCCTTTCTTTGGCGTGCAGCCGGCGCTGGTGGATAACGAAGGTCAGCCACAGGAAGGCGCCTGTGAAGGCAATCTGGTGATCACCGAGTCGTGGCCTGGGCAGGCGCGTACCCTTTATGGCGATCATGACCGTTTCGAGCAGACCTACTTCTCCACCTTTAAAAATGTCTACTTCAGTGGTGATGGTGCCCGTCGTGATGAGGAGGGTTACTACTGGATCACCGGCCGCGTCGATGACGTGCTCAATGTCTCCGGTCACCGGCTCGGCACCGCCGAAATTGAATCGGCGCTGGTCTCGCACCCTAAAATTGCCGAAGCGGCGGTAGTGGGGATTCCGCACAGCATCAAAGGTCAGGCGATTTATGCCTATATCACGCTAAATCATGGCGAAGAGCCATCGCCGGAGTTGTACACCGAAGTACGCCAGTGGGTTCGCAAAGAGATTGGCCCACTCGCCACACCTGATGTGCTGCACTGGACCGACTCATTACCGAAAACGCGCTCCGGTAAAATCATGCGACGTATTCTGCGCAAAATCGCCACCGGCGATACCAGTAATCTTGGTGATACGTCTACGCTCGCCGATCCTGGCGTAGTAGAGAAACTGCTTGAGGAGAAACAGTCGATCAAAATGCCTTAAGCGCATGCTGTCCGGCGGGAAGATCGCTTCCCGCCACACCCGCCCTACGCAGTCTGTTTCGGTAGTCACAAATATTATAACCAGCTGAATCCGCGCTCCGACGCGAGGTTCTCGCCTGCAAGCCCTCTGGAGAAAATGTGATGAATGATACCCTTTCGAATCAGGATGCAATCAATCAACAGATTGAACGTAATCCCCGTTTTCATGTGTTAGTCCGTAAACGCCAGGCGTTCGCGACTTTACTGTCACTGATTATGCTGGTGCTCTATGTCGGCTTTATCCTGCTGATTGCATTTGCACCCGGCTGGCTCGGCACGCCCCTACATGCCGGCACCAACGTGACGCGCGGTATCCCGATTGGCGTCGGGCTGATTGTGATGTCGTTTGTGCTGACCGGCGTCTATGTCTGGCGCGCCAACGGTGAGTTTGACCGTTTAACGAAGGCGATCCTCAGCGAGGTGAAATCATGACCCGTTTCACCTTATGGCTGCTGGCCTTAATGCTGCCGTTTTCAGCGCTGGCTGCCGATGCGATAACCGGTGCCGTGCAGCGCCAGGCGACCAACTACCAGGCGATCATCATGTTTACGATTTTCGTCGGTGCCACGCTGGGGATTACCTACTGGGCGTCAAAGCGGACCCGTTCGCGCAACGACTACTACACTGCGGGCGGCAATATCACCGGGTTCCAGAATGGTCTGGCGATGGCGGGCGACTTCATGTCAGCCGCCTCATTCCTGGGCATTTCGGCACTGGTTTATACGTCCGGCTATGACGGGCTGATCTACTCGCTCGGCTTCCTGGTCGGCTGGCCGATGATTCTGTTTTTAATCGCCGAGCGGCTGCGCAACCTGGGGCGCTACACCTTTGCCGATGTCGCCTCGTATCGTCTGAAGCAGATGCCGATCCGCACCCTGTCAGCCTGCGGCTCACTGGTGGTGGTGGCGCTCTACCTGATTGCTCAGATGGTCGGGGCCGGTAAACTTATCCAGTTGCTGTTTGGCCTTAACTACCATGTGGCAGTAGTCCTGGTCGGCATTCTGATGGTGATGTATGTGCTGTTTGGCGGCATGCTGGCTACGACCTGGGTGCAGATCATCAAAGCGGTGCTGCTGCTGTTTGGTGCCACCTTTATGGCCGTGATGGTGATGAAGGCGACCGGTTTCAGCTTCAATACGCTGTTCACCGAAGCGATGGCTGTCCATCCAAAAGGCATCGCGATCATGCAACCTGGCGGGCTGGTCAAAGATCCTATCTCGGCACTGTCGCTGGGGCTGGGACTGATGTTCGGTACGGCCGGATTACCACATATTCTGATGCGCTTTTTCACCGTGGCCGATGCCAAAGAGGCGCGTAAAAGTGTCTTCTGGGCGACCGGCTTTATGGGTTATTTCTACTTCCTGACTTTTATTATCGGCTTCGGTGCCATTCTGCTGGTGGGCGCTAACCCGGCCTTTAAAGATGCCAGCGGCGCGTTGATTGGCGGCACCAATATGGCGGCGGTGCATCTGGCCAACGCTGTTGGCGGCAGCACCTTCCTGGGCTTTATCTCTGCGGTTGCCTTCGCCACTATCCTGGCGGTGGTCGCGGGCTTAACGCTGGCGGGCGCATCGGCGGTGTCTCACGACCTCTACGCCAGCGTGTATCGTAAAGGTCAGGCGAGTGAGAAAGATGAGCTACGGGTCTCAAAAATTACCGTGCTGGCGCTCGGCGTGGTGGCGATTGCGCTCGGTATCCTGTTTGAGAAACAGAACATCGCCTTTATGGTCGGGCTGGCCTTCTCGATTGCAGCCAGTTGTAACTTCCCGATCATCTTGCTGTCGATGTACTGGTCAAAACTTACGACGCGCGGCGCGATGGTCGGCGGCTGGCTCGGTTTGCTGACCGCCGTCATTCTGATGATCCTCGGCCCGACGGTGTGGGTACAGGTGCTGGGCAACGCAACGCCGATTTTCCCGTATGAGTATCCAGCGCTATTCTCCATGGCAGTGGCCTTCATCGGTATCTGGCTGTTCTCGATTACCGACCCTACACAACAGGGTGCAGAAGAGCGTTCACGCTTCCGGGCGCAGTTTATTCGCTCGCAGACGGGTACCGGCATTGAACAGGGAAAAGCACACTGATCGTGGCTTTTCGTTCATAACGCGCAAGGCAATAAAAAAGGGCGACTAACGGAATAGTCGCCCTCTTCTTTCACGCAACAGAATCAGAAACGCAGCGATGCACCCACGTACGGGCCATCGACCAGCACGTTATCTTTGCGTCCACCTTTGTTATTCAGTTCGATGTACTGGTAACCCACACGCAGGTTAAGCAGTGAAACTGGCGTGAAGCTCAGGCCGCCAGCAGCTTCCTGATAGCTGTCGAGCTGATCGGTAAACGACTCTGGCGCATAATAATATTCGCCATACAGGCCCCACATGCTGTTTAAGCTGTAGTGTGCTGCACCACCCAGCGCCACCGCAAATCCATCTTTTCCATCTTCAGGATGGGTGAAGATCGCTTTTGCGGTCGGCGCCAGGCGCAGCGGCCCGAAATCAACGTTGTAACCCAGACCGGCACCGTAGGTGCTGCCGTCATGGTCGCTACGCAGCCAGTTACCCTTCAGAAACAGACCTGGTGTTGTGGTGCCCAGACCCAGGTTCAGGTTGGTGTTGTGTTCGCTGACATCAACACTGCCTTCAATCGCCTGAGCGGCACCGCTCAGTAAAACCAGCCCGAGGGCGCACCCGGTAACAAGTTGCTTAAACATGATTCCACTCCATGACAATTAATTCGGCCGCAAGATTAACAGCCTGAAATGGGGAGACAACAAATTCTGGAAAACTTTACGTAAAATATGCGTCTCTTTCAGGATGTCTGCCGTCGCCTGCGCTACGCAGTGTAGACTATATTGCCCACATCAGGTGTCCAATCAGCGGAGCCAGCACGACGGTTACTACGCCAGAGAGCATCATCACCAGGCTGGCGACAACGCCCTCCTGCTGCCCGAGCTGATAAGCGCGTGCTGTTCCGGCACCGTGCGAGGCGGCACCGAATCCCGCGCCTTTCGCCACGCCCTGCTTGATCGCGATGCGCAGAAACAGCACGTCACCCACCGCCATGCCAAACACACCGGTGATCACCACAAACAGCGCGACCAGATCGGGCTGACCACCAATCGGGCCTGCCGCCGCCAGCGCGAAGGGCGTGGTAATGGAGCGCACCGCCAGGCTACGCTGGATCGGCTCCGGCAGGGTTAACAGCCGCGCCAGCCAGACGGAACTGCAGACGGCGACCAGCGTGGCGGTGAGCACGCCCGCGCTCAGTGACAGCCAGTGGCGCTTAATCATCTCCACGTTCTCATAGACCGGCACCGCAAACGCCAGCGTTGCCGGTCCCAGCAGCCAGAGCAGCCAGTGGTTTTCTGCGATGTAATCCTGCCAGCTGATATGCGTCAGCAGCAGCAGTGCCACCAGCACCAGCGGCGTCATAACCAGAGGCATCAGCAGCAGCGTTCGCCAGCGACGATAGAGCCGTTTATTCAACGCATAAACCAGCAGCGTGACCGCCACACACAGCAGGCTGAGTAGAAAATCACGCATGCGGATCCTGCTTACGCGCGGCGCGCGCGACTTCGAACTGATAAAGCCGATCCACCACCCAGGCGGTGGATGCCAGCACCAGCAGCGTACTGACGCCAATCACCATGCAGATGCGCCAGCCATCGATCCGCAGCAGATCGCCATAATTCACCACCGCCACCACTGCCGGAATAAAAAACAGCAGCATCTCGGCCAGCAGCCAGCGTGACCCGGCTTTCACCCAGTTCAGCGGCACAATCCGCATTATGATTAACGCCAGCAGCAGCAGCATCCCGACGATATTGGCGGGCAGCGGCAGGTGCAGCCAGCTCACCAGCCGGTCGCAGGCGATAAACAGGCCGATATATAACCCCAACTGGAGCGGTAGGCTTAACCATTGCACTGCGCGGTTACTGCGTGGAGTGAGCGCTAACGCCATCACCTTGTCTCCCCGATTAAATTCACCGCAACAGTATAAATCGTCAACAGAAGGTGAAAAAAATGAATTAAAATTATCGCAATCATGCCTTAAAGGAATAGTTATGGATGTCCGCGCCCTGCGTTACTTTACTGAAGTGGTACGCCAGCAGAGCTTTACCCGTGCGGCGCAAAAGCTGTTTGTGACGCAGCCGACCATCAGCAAAATGCTGCGCCAACTGGAGGAGGAGCTGGGCTGTACGCTGATCCTGCGCGATGGCCGCCGCCTGCACCTCACAGACAGCGGCCAGGCGGTCTATCAGCGCGGCCTGGCTATCCTGCAGGAGTTTCATCAACTGGAGGCGGAGATCGGTGACATCAACCAGCTAAAAACGGGCGAGCTACGGCTCGGCATTCCGCCGATGGTCGGTATGCAGATCGCCGGATCGATCTCCGCTTTTCGCCGCCGCTATCCCGGCGTTAAGCTTAAAATCTCTGAGTTCGGCGGTCTGACCGTACAGCAGGCGGTGCTGGCGGGCAGTCTGGATATCGCCCTGACCGCGCTGCCGGTTGACGCTGAGCTGCCGCTGAACACGCTGCCCCTGATGCATCATCCGCTCTGCGTGCTGTTGCCACGTTGCCCGGAGTGGCTCAGCCGCCAGCAGATTGGCCTGGCAGAACTGGCACAGCATCCGCTGCTGATTTTCAATGAGGAGTTCTCGCTGAATCGTCAACTGATGCAGGCGTTTCAGCGGCTTAACCTGACGCCAACGGTGGCGGTGCGCAGCGGTCAGTGGGATTTTCTGGCGGCGATGGTGCAGGCGGAGATGGGGCTGGCGATTCTGCCGGAGCCGATCTGTCAGCGGCTGGATAAGCAGTCGCTGCTGTGGCTACCGCTGGAATCGGAGCTGAAATGGAGCCTGGGTTTAATCTGGCGGGAAGGGAGTTATCTGTCGCGCAGTGCGCAGGCGTGGATAGCCTGTTGTCGCGAGCATTGGCCGGATGAGCCGCCGCGCCTGTCGGTGTGAAAGGCTGGCACGCCACATTAATGAGCAGGCGTGCCAGTCAGGTCTTATTCTTCTTTTTCGATCAGCAGTGCTTCCAGCAGATCCAGGTCGTGCAGTAACTTCTGCATCGTCTCATTGGAGATTTGCTGGGTGGCACGCAGATGATAGACCTCAGCACGTTCGGCACGCAGTCCGGTCAGGCGGAAGCGACGCTCAAGGTTCTCAGCGAACAGCGCGTGTTCCAGGTCATTCTTCCCTTCGGCGCGACGGCGTAAGTTGCCAATCACCCGCAGACTCACCTCTTTCAGCAGCTCCGGATCGATGTTCTCTTCCGACTCATTCTGCAGCCGGTCTTCCATCTTGTGCAGGCTCTCAATGGCTGTGCCTGCCATTACCGCACGAGCATTCTGTAGCTCGCGACGGTGTGCGCCTTTATCAATGGTATCAATGCCGCGCAGCAAAATCGGCAAGAGCATCACCCCCACCAGCAGCGAGAACAGAATCACGCCAGTGGCGATAAAGACCAGCTCATAGCGCGCCGGGAAAGGCTCGCCGTTGGTCAGGAATAGCGGTATCGACAGGACACCGGCGAGGGTAATCGCGCCGCGCACACCCGCAAAAGAGGCGATTAGCAGTTCACGAAACGAGTAGTTAGAGAACTCCAGCGGCTTCTTCTTCAGCAGGCGTTTGCTGAAGCGTTGCATAATCCACAGCCAGCCAAAACGTACGATCATCAGCGCGGCATAGACCAGCCCGATATCGGCAAACAGCATCCAGATCTCGACGTTCGGATCGGCCTGCGCCTGATCGATAGAGGTCTGCAGAATATCCGGCAACTGCAGGCCCAGCATCAGAAAGACCATGCCGTTAAACACGAACTCCAGCATCTGCCAGACACTGTTGGCACGCAGGCGCATCGCCAGCGGTGCCTGACGAATTATACCGGAACGGGTGATGGTCATACCGGCAGCCACGGCGGCCAGGATGCCTGAGACACCCAGATGCTCAGCAATCAGGTAAGAGGCGAAAGGCAGCAGCAGCAGCAGCACGGTCTGGGTAGCCGGATCGTCACCGCTCCAGCGGCTGAGCAGACGCAACGACTTACCATAGAGCCAGCAGATGGCTACACCCGCAATCAGCCCCCCCACTGCGACTTTCAGGAATTCAACGCTGGCACCGCCCCAGGTAAACACCATGGTGCCCATGGCGACTGCCACGGCAAATTTCAGCGATACCAGGCCCGATGCGTCATTCATCAGGGCTTCGCCCTGCACGATCGACATAATCTTCTTGGGAATGCGGCCCTCGCCGACAATGCCGGAAAGCGCCACGGCATCGGTTGGTGACAGTACCGCCGCCAGCGCAAAGGCAGGAATCAGCGGGATACCCGGCACCATCCAGTAGATCAGATAGCCGATACCGATCACGGTAATCAGTACCAGCGCCAAAGCTAAGCCAATTATTTCGCGGCCATGATGCAGGAACTCACTGATCGGCGTCTTCCAGCCATCAGCGAACAGCAGCGGCGGAATAAAGAGCACCAGAAACAGCTCCGGGTCAAAGTCAACATGCAGACCAAAGGTTGGCCAGGCCAGCATCGCACCCACGGCGATCTGAACCAGCGGCAACGGGATCTGAAAAGGGAGAATACGGGCCGCGACGCCAGAGAGCGACACGACCAGCGTCATGATGAGAATTGTAAAAAAGATTTCCATGCTTTCCTTAGGCGTCGTTTCTTTCAATCATTGGTTAAGCGCTAAAGTGTAAAACAAACTGCGGTTAAGGTTGTCAGCTACGCGTGCGCCGGGCGGGAAAACAGTGAAAAATTCCGGACGTGCAGCCGCACGCCCGGTTGTACAGTCAGATCGCCCAGCCACCGGCGTAAAACGCCACCAGCGCAATGGCAATCACCACGGTGCCGACGTTGAGCTTACGCCATTCACCCGCGAACAGACGGCCCACCACAAGGCTGGCGAAGCCGATCATAATGCCGGTTACGATGTTACCGGTGAGCACGATAATCACCGCCGTTAACAGCCCCGACATCGCATCGACAAAATCATTGAAGTCGACCTTCGCCACGTTACTGAGCATCAGCAGACCCACATACATTAATGCAGGTGCGGTGGCGTAAGCCGGCACCAGATACGCCAGCGGCGACATAAACAGGATGGCGAGGAACAGCAGGCCGACCACAATTGCGGTGAGACCGGTTTTCCCCCCTGCCGCCGTACCTGCCGCCGATTCGATATAGACCGCAGCCGGTGACGCGCCCACCAGACCCGCAAACAGGCTGCTGATGGAGTCGGTGGTCAGCGCACGGCCACCATTGATAATCTGGCCCTGTTTATCCAGCAGATTTGCCTGGCCCGCGACCGCGCGAATGGTGCCGGTAGCGTCAAACACCGCCGTCATCACCAGTGCCAGCACGCTTGGCAGCACTACCGGCTGCATCGCGCCCATAATGTCGAGACTGAACACCAGCGACTGACCGCTGGCATCACGCAGGCTCGGCAGCGCAAACAATCCTTTGTAGCTCACTGCCGGATCGAATATCAGCCCGAGCAATGAAATGGCGATAATCGTCAGCAGAATGCCACCGGGCACCCGGCGCTTCTCCAGTCCAATAATCGCTGCCAGTCCCAGTAGCGTCATCATCACCGGAAAGGCGGTGAAGTGACCCAGCGCTACCGGCAGGCCCGGGGCCGGATTTTTCACGACCAGACCCACGCCGTCAGCTGCGATCAGCAGCAGAAACAGGCCAATCCCAACACCGGTGCCGTGCGCCACGCCCATTGGCAGGTTACGCAGGATCCAGGCACGAATGCCGGTCACCGAGATCAAGGTAAACAGCAGCCCCATCAGAAAGACTGCGCCCAGCGCTACCGGCACGCTAATGTGCTGACCCAACACCAGGCTGAAAGCGGTAAAGGCGGTTAAGGAGATTGCGCAGCCAATGGCCATCGGCAGATTGGCCCACAGCCCCATGATGATGGAACCAAAGCTGGCGACCAGACAAGTGGCGACAAACACTGCGGAGGGGGAGAAACCGGCTTTTCCAAGCATCCCCGGCACCACGATTACGGAGTAGACCATCGCCAGAAAGGTGGTGAGTCCGGCCAGAATTTCCTGACGCACGCTGCTGCCGCGCGCCGAGATCGAGAACCAGGCGTCCAGTTTTCCACTGGCCGGGCGTGATTCAGTTGACATAGTTGAGCCTCAAAAATTTTTGTTGTGTGGATCGCTCTGCGACCATCGCTGTCCCTGGAATAAGCGGATAAATGGCGACACTGCCCGGATTAAACCGCCAGGCAAACGTTTACCTTGCCGCAGATAATTAGCCATCAAAAACGGCCAGATAAAAAGGCATGCGATTATCCGGCGTTTAGCGCCACGTTTTCAACTCTAAGAGGGAGATTCTTTGGCATAAAGATTGGGCGTAACAGGCTGGCAGAGACCAGTCTGAAACGCTGAGGCCATAAACTTAATGTCATATAAAGAGAGAATTTGCACCGGCGCATCGGTGATCGTACAGCACGCGCCGGTGGAGAGAGACGATTAACCAGGCAGCGAAAGCTCGCCGCCCTGCGCAATCGCGCGCTGCCAGGCGGCGCGCTGCTGCACCGTCTGCAACCATTTTTCAGTGGCGGGCATCTGATCCAGTCCGGCACGGCGCGCCAGTGCCAGCAGCGGAAAGCTCATCTGGATATCCGCAATGGTGAAACGCTCACCGGCAAACCAGGGATGCGTCGCCAGATGCTGTTCGATCATCTGCCTGTGCGGCTTCAGCTGTTTATCCAGGAAAGCCTTCTGCACCCCTTTGCCAAAGGCCGCACCAACCGGACGCAGCAGCCACGGCACTGGCGCTTTACCCATCTGACCGAAGATCAGCTTCATCACCAGCAGCGGCATTAGCGAGCCTTCGGCATAGTGCAGCCAGTAGCGGCACTGCAACCGTGACGCCTCATCACTGACTTGCAGCCGGAACGCGTGGTCATATTTCTCTTCAAGGTATTCGAGAATGGCACCGGATTCTGCCACCACCTGGTTCCCGTCAGTAATAACCGGCGATTTTCCTAGTGGATGTACTTTTTTCAGCGCCTCGGGTGCCAGCATCGTCGGTTCACGTTGGTAGCGTTTAATCTGATAGGGCACTTCCAGCTCTTCCAGCAGCCACAGCACCCGATGCGAGCGTGATTTCTCAAGATGGTGAACGGTGATCATCATGATTCCCTGTGTTTTGACCTTCCCCTAGTATAGACGTCACTCCACGTCCGAATGTTTATCATCCTGTTCCGGGTCGAGCAGCACCGCACCCGAGCCCTGTTGACCCAGCCGGTCACCGGGGTTACGCAGCGGACAGTCGCGCATCGACAGGCAACCGCAGCCGATACAGCCATCCAGATCATTGCGCAGGCGGGTCAGGGTTTCAATCCGCTTATCCAGTTCTTCGCGCCAGTGCTGGGTCAGCGCATTCCACTCCGGTGTCGACATGCGCTTGTTAACTGGAATGTGATCCAGACTGTCACTGACCGTTGACAACGGAATGCCGATACGCTGAGCAATCTTGATAATAGCGACGCGTCGCAGCACGTCACGGCTGTATCGCCGCTGATTGCCGCTGTTACGAGTGCTGAAGATCAGCCCTTTGGTTTCATAGAAGTGCAGCGCCGAGACCGCCACCCCGCTGCGGCGCGCCACTTCACCCGGTGTTAAGACCGGCTTTGGATAGTTGCGTTCTTTTTTCATCAGGCTCTTTACCTCAAGTTAACTTGAGGAATTATACTCGCTCTCCATCAAAACGACTAAACTCCCCTTACCGTTTATTAAGCACCAGAAGGATGAGGCTATGATGCAAGAAGAGATCATTCATTCCCTGACGGACTGGATTGACCAGAACCTCGACAAGAGCCTGTCGATCGATGAGGTTGCGGCGAAATCGGGCTATTCGAAATGGCATCTGCAGCGTATGTTCCGTTCCGTGACGAAACAGACGCTGGGTGGATATATTCGTGAACGTCGCCTGACGCTGGCCGCTGAGGCGTTGTCTCAGACACAGCGTCCGGTCTTTGATATTGCGATGCAGTATGGTTATGACTCGCAACAGACGTTTTCACGCGTTTTTCGTCGTCAGTTTTCGCAGACACCAACGGCTTATCGCCACACCATGCGGCGTCAGGCGATTCAGCGCCCTCGCCTGCTGAGCTTTGGCTGCAACGAGGGCAGTACCAGTTTTACCCAGCGCACTACCGGCGAGTGCTGTCCGGTTCGTTGATCCTCAGATGCGCCTGAAAACAGGCGCATCTGACTGAAATTCCCCGCATGTTATCTGCTACGGCTCAATTTTCCTTCAGCCAACTACCATACCAGAGTCAAATTTTGTTCAAAATTTAAAATCGAATGATATAATGTGACGCAAGTCACACTTTGAACCTGGGTTGACGGCGAAAAAGCACTCCCTGACACACTTTTCCGCCGCCGGTGATGTCCGCAGATTGTCAGGAATACCTACTGATATTGAGGTCCGGCCAATGGCTACGTTAACCGCCAGTTTTCTTGTTATGCGTTGGGAATTGCTGAGCGCAATCATGATGTTTTTTGCCAGCACCCTGAAAACCAAACTTCGTCAGGATAGCCGTCACGTGATGGCGTTTATGTGTAGCGGGATTGGTTTGGGCATGACCTGCTGGTTTGTGACCGGCCTGATGGATATTACCCTGAGCATGGAAAATGTGTATAACTTCCTGGAAATCTCGAAGCATGCGTTTATCGATGCGATGAGCCAGGCCCCTGCTGACTGGCCGATGCCCTGATTTTTGCGCATAAAAAACCCCGCTATGCGGGGTTTTTTATATTGCTGTGTGTGCTTAAATTTTCTTCAACATGGCAGGGATATTAACATCCTGCACTCTAACGCCCGGGCTCTGCGTTCCGCGGCGGTCCTGAATCCACATATCTCCCATCATCTGGTTTAAACCCCGATCTAATCCGGTAACCAGTCCTGCACCTGGGGTGAAGGTCAGTTCGCCAAAGTAGATTCGTTCGTCATGGATGTACCAGTCCACACGCACATAGTCGAAATCACTGGCCAGCTTCTTGCTCAGTTCGAGCGCATGTTCCAGTGACGGCATAATCGGTGAGACATCCAGACCGGTGTCACGAATCTTGTGATACGCCTCGTTGAGGTTATTCACATAGAAATTCATCGACAGCAGCGGCTGGCAGCGGTTGTAGATCACCTGCAACACATATTCGAACTTGCCATCACGCTTGTTGAACATATGGAATTTGTAATCTATCGGCGCGCTTTTGCCATCGCCAATGTACTTCTCCACCAGGATGCGCGGCTTGATGTAGCGATAGTGAATCTCACGCGCTTCGTTGGCAAAGTCGGTCTTGAGCCAGCGATAGCAGTCATGAATGATCTGCTGCTTGCGCAGTGCGTCCGGCTCTTCCAGCAGAATTTCTACCATGTTGGAGGCGTGGTTCGGCTTGATCACCGTCCCTTTCCAGCACGGTAAGCTGTTCAGCGTGGTCGGGTCAGTGGTTTCGTGTACCAGCGGGATCAGGTATTCATTACCGATTTTTTCAGCAATGAATTCGCGCACCGAGTACTTATCTGACAGACGACCGTAGTTCTGGTAATCGCCGAAGATAAACTTACGGTACAACACCTTCTCGTTGAACACTTTTGGCTGACGCAGATTGGGCAGCTTTCTGAACTTATGGAAGTAGTAGATGCGGTCCTGATAAGCCCAGGGCATCTTCTTAATAAAGTACTGCACACTTCTTCTGAGTTCTTCTTTCAACTTGAGCATATCTGACCTCATTTGTATGTTTTGTAGTTGAGTGAGGAAACCTGAATCTTTTGAATGACGCCGTTTTTAAAGAAGTAATTCATTACGGTCAGGGACAAAAGCTCTGAAAGGAAAACGCTCCACGCGGCCCCCATGATGCCGTGACCCTGGATCAACCACCAGGAGAGCGGCAAACTGATGACCATCAGGCAGATGATTTTCCTCAGCAAATAGTTAAATCCTCCCTCTTTGACCATGTAGCGATACGCTACAGTCCCCATTGCCGAAAAGCTGGTCGCCATCGACAGCAACGTAATGAGACTTCCTGACTGTGTGTATTCCGGTCCGTACAACGTAATAATGATCCGCTCGCCATAAAGCGAAATGACCAGCAGCATCAACAATGAAACCCCCATAACGTAACCATGGAGCCGCGCAGCGAGCTTAATGGCGACCTCGCCGCGCTCCCTGAAAATTTCAGTAAAGCAGGAGGTGATGAGCGCCACCGGGATGAAAATCCAGGAGGCGGAAATGGTGTTCGCCGCCGCAAACAGGCCGAGGTCGCGCGCAGGTGCCGTGCCTGCCAGGAACATCTGCGCCGCTTTAACCTGCACCGAGATAAAGATGCTGGAGATCGCCAGTGGCAGACCGGCATACATCAGATAACGCAGATAGGCAGTGCGCTTTTCGCGCGGCGGCATCTGATCCTGATGGTCCTGATAGAAGTTGTGACGCTTAATCAGGTAAGGTACCAGGGTCACTGCCACAATCGACAGCGTCAGCCAGAGTGGATTAAGACGCAGCCAGGCGACGGTGAAGCTGATACCGAAACTCAGCAGCATGCCTACGGCATTGGCGATAGTGTTAAGACGCGATGCAAGACGCGCATTGTTATAAACGCTGAAGGTGTCCTGGGTGACAAAAACCGAGGCAACAAATGAGGCCAGTGCAAACGCCAGGAAGTTTTCCTGCATGTTGTACCAGACCCAGATTAAGACTGGCACCGAAGTGACCAGCAATAACACCATTCGCAGCGTACGGGCGATGGTCATCAGGCGCAGGCCTTTAGACGCATTTTTGCTGACGCGCTTAAACAGAATGGTTTCGGTGCCAAAGATTGCAACGGTTTGGACCATCGCAAATAATGAGGTAGAAAACGCCATCTGGCCAAACACCGTTGGGCCAAAGGATTTCGCCACGTAAGACGTCACAAAAATGACGCCAAAAACGGAGATGATCTTCTCAGACATCATCCAGGCGGCATTAGACATTACGCTCAATTTCATCGACTCTTCCTTAGTATTACTCAACTACAACCGCTTCGGTACAACATCCCTGTAACGAATTAATAAGCGCTCAGTGGGCCTGGCGAACATGTAAGATTTCAGACCAAGCTGGACCGAAAATTGAGATGTAAATCATGATCCGGAGAGTGAATTCAGGATAATTCTTATTATAAATGGCGCGAATCACTACAGATGGAAACGATTTCAGGCTGAAAATAAAACAACCCTAAAGAGCCATACCGGCATATTAATGAAGTCGGTCAGGCTAAATATCCAGTATACGTAGATTTTTTCGTATTTTGGATGCGATGAATTTATAACAAAAATCCCCCACCAGGAAGGCGCGCCCACCGGATAAGAATAAAATAAGATTTATCCCATGATGATATTTATTCTAAATATCTTAATTTAGGCTTCGCAATTCAATTCGCACACTTTAATACTGCCTTAATAGAATCTTACAGTGCCAGAGATTATTAAAGTCATTCTCATCCATTAATCGATAAGAAAGGTAAGAGCATTTATGAGAAAGTCACGATACAGCGAAGATCAAATCACAAATGCCATTAAAGCTTCTGAATCGGGCGTGAAAGTCAGAGAGATTTGTGAAGAGTTAGGCATCTCTGAAGCCACGTTCTACAGCTGGAAGAAGAAGTTTTCTGGTTTGTCTTCGGAAGAAGGCAGAAAAATCAAGGAACTGGAAGAAAAACTGCAAAATATCACGCGTGAACTGCAGACGCTCAATGCGGATAAAGAGATGCTGCAAAGCGTTCTGAAGCACTTTTTTACCACTAATGAAAAACGTCAGGCTGTGGATTTCCTGCAGACCACCTTCGACATCGGCACACGTCGTAGCTGCCGCTTATTAGATATCAGTCGCAGCGTATACCATTATCCGTCAGGCACGGAGAACCGCTAAACCCTATGCTACCGCGCTTTTTAGACTTAACGCTGAGATTTGTTCTTACCAGAAGAGATGAAGATCATTTAACAGGACAATTGCGGCACCCTTTTCCGCTCCATTTATAACTAATGAATGGCTTCACGGCTAGGCTTCTTTTTTTGCGGTAAAATTGATTCACAACAGCAAAAGTCTCGCATTCTACGGCTACTCTTCCCTCCCCAATCTCGTTTACGCGGGATTGGGCCCTCCCTTTTTTACGTAAGCCCAGCTAATCGTCGGAACTAAATCATCTCAATACCATTAAGCCGCTTTAAACATCGCACGAAAAATAATCACCGCCGTTTTAAGTTAGTGATGGCCCTAACTGAAATTTTGCGGCTACGTTTAATTCACGACTAAAGGTTTATTGCATTAATTTACTCCAGGATAAATCCGGGATAAATAGTTCATTGCTCCTTATCACTAACGTTATGTGTCTATCTTACCTCTCTCTTCATTACGCATGATTGATGCCAGAGATTAATCTTTAATTAAAAACGCAGCGGCGGAATTTTCTTACTCATTTATCACTGAGTGAAGTTAATAGTGGTTTTCAGCCTGTCTTTCTCAGGGCCATACCGCAATAAAAAGCCGCTGATAAAAGCGTAACGGCCATAATGCTGCGCTATTTTTTCCGGTTAATGACTGATATATGAACAGTAAACCCATGCCAGCGCTGAAAATGACTCTCTTCAGGAGACAAGAAATCCCGTTTTTTTTACTGATAAGGGGGGATGAAAGAGGCTATCGGGGGGGAGGGTACGTTCGCGTGGCGGGATGAAATCGATTTCGCGGCGTAAATCTGCTGGCGAGCGGGCAAATCGGGATAGGGTTTAATCTTAAAAAGCCGCGCAGCGTGCTGTCCGCGCGGCAGAGGTATTCGGGTGCACTTCGCGGTTTAGTCGTTAACTGAGACCACGAGAGGTTGCGGTTTGATGCGCATTGCCCACAGGACACCGGCCATCAGACAAACAATGCCCGTCACGGTGAGCTGGGGTGGCCAGTGTTGAAACCAGAGAAAAGTCCATAACAGACCGAACAGAATCTCGAAAACAATCAGCGGCCCCATCAGCACGGTGGGCAGACGCTGGCTGGCAGCGTTCCAGCATAAAGTACCCAGCCACGAACAGAGCAGGCCAATCGCCAGCATCAGGGTGATAAACACTGCCGGACGCGGCCCAAACGGCAGTGAAAAAGCGGGCTGTTGCCAGGCGAGTTGCACACTGACCAGTGCATACATGAGCAGCGCCATAGGCAGCGTCACCAGGCCCTGCGCTGTGGCCCAGGTCGAGGGTCGCAGTTCGGGATGTGTACGCAGCCAGCGGGCATTGCGCAGCGGATACCAGGTCCAGCAGATCACGGCCAGCAGTGCCAGCGCGATACCGGTCAGATAACGGTTAAGATCCAGCGTGGTGCCCTGATTCTGTAGTTCCGCCCCATTCACGCAGAGCAACCCGGCCGCCATCATGATCAATGCCGGAAACAGCCGCCGCCAAGGCAGTCGTCCTTCAAGATGGCCGTAACAGAGATTGGCAGTGACGGCGATCACCACCGGCAGCGTGCCGATAATCATGGTAGAGACCGGCGCGCCGGTGCGCTGAATGGCGTTCGCCAGAAACGCATAATAGAAGAGGTTTCCCACCAGCGAGAGCTTCACCGCCTCGCGCCAGTCTGCCCGAACCAGTTGACGCAGGCGGCGGCGGTCGTGCCAGGCCAGCGGCAGCGCAATCAACCCAAACGCCACATAACGTCCCGCTGATTGCAGCGCGCCTGGATAGTCAGGCACCAGCAGCGGCCCGACAAATATCAGCCCCCACATCATCCCGGCGGTGACGGCAAACATGACACCAGCAAACATCTTTTCTTCCTTATAGGGCTTTTTAGCGCAGTGTGGCGGGTTTGGGCAGGGAATGCTTGTAGCAGATTGCGGTTTTATCAGGGCTGGCGCACCTGCTTTTGATAGCGGCCTGGCGTGATGCCATAACGGTTAGCGAAGGCGCGAGTCAGATGGGCCTGATCGGTTAATCCCACCGCCGCCGCGACGCTGGCGGCGGTTTCACCCTGTGCCAGCCTTTGTTTGGCGTCATAGAGCCGGAATGCCATCAGCATCTGATGCGGCGTAACGTGATAGTGCTGGCGAAAGGCGCGTAAGAAGTGCCACGGCGATAGCGATGCCAGCGCCGCCAGCTCATCCAGCCGCACCGGTTCTGAGAGGTTCGCTCGCAGAAAATCGCGCACCTGATCAAAGCGATGACGTGCATCTGTTTTGCCCTGTGAGGACATGCGGGCCAGCGGACGAATCTGCATCAGCAGTTCAGCAAGCAGGCTTTGGCGCGCCAGTTCAGACTCCGCCTGCCAGAGTGCGGCCAGCGTGCATGAGAGCGGCTGTGACATCCGCGGATCGGTCAGCAGCGCCTGATTAAACCACCAGCCGCGGTCACCGGTCAGTTCATCCATCAGTTGCGGCTGAATGTAGATCATCTGATAGCGCCAGCCCTCCTCGCAGGCTGATTCACCGGTATGCAGCTCATCCGGGTTCATCATGACCAGCGAGTTCTCCGGCGCAGTATATTCGGTACCGCGATAGCGAAAGCGTTGCGCGCCCGCTTCAATGGTGCCGATCCCGAAAGCTTCATGGGTGTGAGGTTCAAAGGCGTAGCGGGAGATGTGGGCCTGATAGAGTTCCACACCGGGCAGCTCTGCGAATTGCTGGAACCGGGCGCGGTCTTTCTCATAGGGGAAACTTGCGGGAACACCTTCCACTTCTCTCTCCTCATTTAACCGATGACCTATGCAGAATGCCTGCGACAGGGGGATAAATGCAAAAGATTGCTATCCGCAACGCTTCAGGCAACACTGCTTTTTTCAAACCGGATGGGATCAGGTATGGCAAAGCGCGTGGTACTGGTTATTGATATGCAGAATGGGGTCTTCAGCTCGCCACGCTTCGACAAAGCGGGAAGGATGGCGCAAATTAACCGACTGACCGAACGCGCCGATATCACTATTTTCATCCAGCATCACGAAGGCGCCATGTGCGAGGGCAATGAGGCTTTTAATCTGCTGCCGGAAATGGTTCAGCCTGATGGCGCACATTATGTGACCAAAACTGCCTGCGACAGCTTCTGGCAAACGGAACTGGCCGCACTGTTAAAGAGGCTGGAGATAGAGGAATTTGTGGTGTGCGGTTGTGCCACTGACTACTGTCTGGATACCACGATAAAAGTCGGGGCCAGCGCGGGCTATGCGATTACCGTTGCCGCTGATGCACATACCACGGCGGACCGCCGCTGGGTCAGCGCCGACGCGCTGATTAACCAG
Source organism: Pantoea sp. AS142 (assembly GCF_037152305.1). Taxonomy (NCBI): domain Bacteria; kingdom Pseudomonadati; phylum Pseudomonadota; class Gammaproteobacteria; order Enterobacterales; family Erwiniaceae; genus Pantoea; species Pantoea sp. AS142. The sequence continues at coordinate 261,656 of NZ_JBBCMO010000004.1, forward strand.
CACAATGAGGTGTGGGCTTCACTGTTGATACCCGGCAACGTGCCGCGCGTACTGAGTACGGATGCGATTATGGCTGAATGGTTGTAACCGGAAGTAAAAAGCGCACATAAAAAAGCCCGCATTGCGGGCTTTTTTACACTCTTTCCGCCAACGGGATCAGAACGGAATATCGTCGTCGAAATCCATTGGTGGTTCGTTGTTGTTGCTGGCTGGCGCACTCTGTGGCTGCTGCTGTGGACGAGACTGCGCGCCGCCACTGAACTGGTTGTTGTTGCCCTGCGGCTGCTGCGGCTGACCCCAGCCATTGTTGTTGCCACCGCCTGCTGATGCACCGGCACCAGCGTTACCACCCTGCTGACGGCCACCCAGCATCTGCATGGTACCGCCAACGTTGACCACGACTTCTGTGGTGTAACGCTCCTGGCCGCCCTGATCCTGCCATTTACGGGTACGCAGCTGGCCTTCGATGTAGACCTGCGAACCTTTTTTCAGGTATTCGCCTGCGACTTCAGCCAGTTTGCCAAACAGCACCACACGGTGCCACTCGGTGATCTCTTTGTTTTCACCGGTCTGCTTGTCGCGCCAGCTTTCCGACGTAGCCAGCGTAATGTTGGCAACAGCGCCACCATTTGGCATGTAACGTACTTCCGGATCCTGACCCAGATTCCCGACAAGAATCACTTTGTTAACGCCACGACTGGCCATGTTGCTGTCTCCCGATGAGTTAATGCCTATAGTCTAATCTATCAATTCTAACACGTCCTGCGGACTGTTTCCCACTTTAGAGCGGGGTTCCAGTTTTAATCGTCTCTGCTCCAAAGCCGGAGAGTACTGGATATTTATTCAGTCTATTTTTTGTGCCATAATGACACGTTTATTCTGGCCGTGTCGGCAAGGCGCGGTGAGTGCTGCTAATCCGGGAAAGGTGAATGGATAAGATCGAAGTTCGTGGTGCCCGCACCCATAATTTGAAAAACATCAACCTGACCATCCCACGCGACAAACTCATTGTGGTGACCGGCCTGTCAGGTTCCGGTAAATCCTCACTGGCGTTTGATACGCTGTATGCGGAAGGTCAGCGCCGCTATGTGGAGTCGCTCTCTGCGTATGCACGCCAGTTTCTTTCGTTAATGGAGAAGCCGGACGTCGATCATATCGAAGGTTTGTCGCCCGCCATTTCCATTGAACAGAAATCCACTTCACACAACCCACGCTCGACAGTGGGAACCATCACCGAGATCCATGATTACCTGCGTTTGCTGTTTGCCCGCGTTGGGGAACCACGCTGCCCGGATCATGATGTGACGCTGGCAGCGCAGACCGTCAGTCAGATGGTGGATCAGGTGCTCTCCCAGCCAGAAGGCCGACGCCTGATGCTGCTGGCACCGGTGGTGAAAGATCGTAAAGGTGAGCACACCAAAACGCTGGAGAATCTGGCGACGCAGGGCTATATCCGTGCGCGTATTGATGGCGAAGTGTGTGACCTGTCCGATCCACCAAAACTGGAGCTGCAGAAAAAGCACACCATTGAAGTGGTGATTGACCGTTTCAAAGTGCGTGAAGATCTGGCGACCCGTCTGGCGGAATCGTTTGAAACTACGCTGGAACTCTCCGGCGGGACGGCCATCGTGGCGGACATGGATGACAGCGCTGCAGAAGAGCTGCTTTTCTCGGCTAACTTCGCCTGCCCAATCTGTGGTTACAGCATGAGCGAGCTGGAGCCGCGCCTGTTCTCGTTTAATAACCCGGCGGGTGCCTGTCCAACCTGCGACGGCCTTGGCGTACAGCAATATTTTGACCCTGACCGCGTGGTGCAAAATCCCGAACTCTCGCTGGCAGGCGGCGCAATCCGTGGCTGGGATCGCCGCAACTTTTACTATTTCCAGATGCTGCGTTCACTGGCGGAACACCTCGATTTCGATATCGAAGCATCGTTCGGCAGTTTGCCCGACAATGTGCAGAAAGTGATTCTGTACGGTTCCGGCAAAGAGAGCATCGAATTTAAGTACATTAACGATCGCGGCGACACTTCGGTACGCCGTCATCCGTTCGAAGGCGTGCTCATTAACATGGAGCGCCGCTACAAAGAGACCGAATCCTCAGCGGTACGCGAAGAGTTGGCGAAATTTATCAGCAACCGCGCCTGCGCCAGCTGTGAAGGCACCCGCCTGCGTCGTGAAGCACGCCACGTGTATGTCGAGAACACCACGCTGCCGACCATCTCTGAGATGAGCATCGGTCACGCAATGTCCTTCTTTGAAAACCTGAAACTCAGCGGTCAGCGTGCGCAGATCGCAGAGAAAGTCCTGAAAGAGATTGGCGATCGCCTGAGCTTCCTGGTCAACGTTGGCCTGAACTATCTCTCAATGTCGCGCTCCGCGGAGACCCTTTCCGGTGGCGAAGCGCAACGTATTCGTCTGGCCAGCCAGATCGGTGCCGGACTGGTCGGCGTGATGTATGTGCTGGATGAGCCCTCTATCGGCCTGCACCAGCGCGACAACGAACGCCTGCTCGGCACTCTGGTTCATCTGCGCGATCTCGGTAACACGGTAATCGTGGTTGAGCACGATGAAGACGCGATTCGAGCTGCTGACCATGTGATCGACATCGGGCCGGGGGCAGGCGTGCATGGCGGCCAGGTGGTTGCTGAAGGCACCGTTGATCAGATCATGGCGCAGGAAGCGTCACTCACCGGCCAGTTCCTGAGCGGCAAGCGTGGCATTGCCGTGCCAGAGGAACGCGTCAAAGGCGATCCGGCTAAAGTGCTGAAGATCACCGGCGCGCGCGGCAACAACCTCAAGGATGTCACGCTGACGCTGCCAGTAGGGCTGTTCACCTGTATTACCGGTGTTTCCGGCTCGGGTAAATCGACACTGATCAACGATACGCTGTTCCCGATTGCGCAGCGGGCGCTGAACGGCGCTACCATCGCTGAACCGGCACCTTACCGTGACGTGGCGGGACTTGAGCACTTTGACAAAGTGATTGACATCGATCAGAGCCCGATTGGTCGTACACCGCGCTCAAACCCAGCGACTTACACCGGCATCTTTACCCCGGTGCGAGAACTCTTTGCTGGCGTGCCGGAAGCGCGTTCGCGCGGCTACAATCCTGGCCGCTTCAGCTTCAACGTGCGCGGCGGACGCTGTGAAGCCTGTCAGGGTGATGGCGTGCTGAAAGTTGAAATGCATTTCCTGCCGGACATTTATGTGCCGTGTGACCAGTGCAAAGGCAAACGCTATAACCGTGAAACACTGGAAGTAAAGTATAAAGGCAAGAGCATTCACGAAGTGCTGGAGATGACCATTGAAGAGGCGCGTGAATTCTTTGATGCGGTGCCGGCGCTGGCGCGTAAGTTGCAGACGTTGATCGATGTGGGTCTCTCCTACATTCGCCTCGGTCAGTCCGCCACCACACTTTCCGGCGGTGAAGCCCAGCGTGTGAAGCTGGCGCGGGAGCTGTCGAAGCGTGGCACCGGTCAGACCCTCTACATTCTTGATGAGCCGACCACCGGCCTGCATTTTGCCGATATCCAGCAGTTGCTGGAAGTACTGCATCAACTGCGCGATCAGGGCAACACCATCGTGGTGATTGAGCACAATCTCGACGTGGTCAAAACTGCAGACTGGATTGTCGATCTCGGCCCGGAAGGCGGCAGCGGCGGCGGTGAAATCCTCGTGGCCGGCACGCCAGAATCCGTCGCAGAGTGTGAGAAATCCCATACCGCGCGCTTCCTGAAGCCACTGTTACAAAAGTAATTATTTCAGGCCTGCCGCGTGCGGGCCTCTTTACATTCACTGCTAATTCAGCCAGAAAAATGCAGAATCAGGCAAGATTCAGACATGTATAGGCATATACGCTTTTCCCCACGCTGACTATCCTTAAGCGGTTCCTCTCTGGCACGCCGCTGGCGTCGCCCTGTTTTCGCAGCACATCAACGCTGCTGCAATTCATCTAAAACACTCACGACACATCGAAACTGGAGACACCATGAATATTACGCATGCGTATGCTGCTCAGGATGCTAAATCCAAACTGGCACCGTTCGATTTTAAGCCGCGTGAGCTGCGCGCCCATGACGTTCAGCTTGAGGTACTGTTCTGTGGCGTTTGCCACTCAGACCTGCATCAGGCGCGTAATGAGTGGAAAAACACTATTTTCCCCGTGGTACCGGGTCATGAAATTGTCGGTCGTGTGACCGGCGTAGGCCCGCAGACGCAGAAATATAAAGTCGGCGATCTGGTCGGCGTGGGCTGTATGGTTGATTCCTGCCGCAGCTGTCCGAGCTGTCAGCAGGGGCTGGAGCAATATTGTGAAAATGGTTTTGTCGGTACCTATAACGGCGAAGATCGCGAAACCGGCGCAATTACCTACGGCGGTTACTCGACGGCGATGGTGGTCGATGAGAGCTTTGTACTGCGCATTCCGGAGAATCTGGAGCTGGCGGGCGTTGCCCCTCTGCTGTGTGCCGGTATCACCACCTACTCACCGCTGCGTCACTGGAATGTCGGTCCTGGCAAAAAAGTAGGCATTGTGGGTCTGGGTGGCCTGGGTCATATGGGCGTGAAAATTGCCCACGCCATGGGCGCGCATGTGGTGCTGTTCACCACCTCGCCGTCAAAAATTGAAGATGGCAAACGTCTGGGTGCCGATGAAGTGGTGATCTCTAAAGATCCGGACCAGATGGCGCAGCACGCTAACAGTTTTGACTTCATTCTGAATACTGTGGCGGCTCAACACGATCTCAATCCGTTCATTACCCTGCTGAAGCTGGATGGCAACATGACGCTGGTGGGTGCACCGGAGCACGATCACCCAGCACCGCAGGTCTTTAACCTGATCTTTAAACGTCGCAGCATCGCCGGTTCACTGATTGGCGGCATCGCCGAGACCCAGGAGATGCTTGATTTCTGTGGTGAGCACGGCATTACGTCAGACATTGAACTCATCGCAATGGATCAAATCAACGAAGCCTATGAGCGCATGCTGAAAAGCGATGTAAAATACCGCTTTGTTATCGATATCAACACCCTGCGCGAACAGCCTGTCGCGTAATACAACCGGTCTGAAACCCTCTTGCTCAGGTAAGAGGGTTTTCTATTGCCGTTTATCGGGCAGCCGCAACCTGCTGGAATGAAGCATCGACCAGATAATAGATCTGCGAATCTTTCAGCGAACCGTCGAGGAATAGCGTGCTCCAGTGTGACTTGTTCAGGTGCTCGCTGGGAATAATGTCGCAATGCTCGTCGCGCAGTAATTCGGCCAGCGCCGGCGTCGATTTCAGCGAGACGGCCGGCCGGCCTTTCGCCTCATGCACCATCGCAAACAACACGCCGTTGCTTTTAATCTGCGTCGCCTTCCAGTCAGTGTGGACGCTCTGCTCCGCGCCCGGCTTGCTCATGCAATAGGTCAGTAAGTCTGAGTTATTCATCACGATTCCCCTTGTAAAGTGGCGACAATCCGCCTGGCACCGCCCTCAATGCGATGCTCGCCCAGCCAGATACCCTGCCAGGTGCCCAGCACCAGACGCCCCCGCTGCACTGGTAATAACAACGAAACCCCTAATGTCGATGATTTGATGTGCGCTGGCATATCATCACGCCCTTCGTAGTCGTGCTGGTAAGGCGCATTCTCTGGCACATGCCGCATGAAATGCTGCTCCATGTCGCTGCGCACCGTCGGGTCACAATTCTCATTTAAAGTTAACGACGCCGAGGTATGCAACAGCAACAGATGCAGCAGACCGGTTTTGATATCACGCAGTCCGGAGAGCGAGTTCACAATCTCATCGGTGACCAGATGAAACCCGCGCGACTTCGCGCTCAGCGTAATAGTGTGTTGATGCCACATAGCTTATTCCCGAAACAATTATCCCGTTTAAGTGTGCAACATGTCGCAGAAAGGTAAACCCTGACCCATAAAAAAACCGCCAGAGAGAAGCTGGCGGTTTTTTTACAGCCTGGCAGCCGTTACATCACAGCGGCAAACGCTTCAGCCACCTGATGCACATTTTTGCTGTTCAGACCGGCCACACACATGCGGCCGCTGCCCACGAGGTAGACGCCAAATTCGTTACGCAGGCGATCGACCTGCTGCGCACTCAGGCCGGTGTAGCTGAACATGCCACGCTGCTTCAGCAGGTAGTCAAAGTTTTTACCTGGCAGTGCGGTGCTCAGCACGTCCACCAGCGACTGACGCATTGTGAGAATGCGCAGACGCATCGCTTCAACTTCAGCCAGCCAGCTGGCTTTCAGCGCCTCATCGTTGAGTACGCGCGCGACAACCTGCGCACCGAAATTCGGCGGGCTGGAGTAGTTGCGGCGAACGGTGGCTTTTAACTGGCCCAGCACGCGTGCCGACTCTTCGGCGTTGTCACAGACGATAGAGAGACCGCCCACGCGCTCGCCATAGAGCGAAAAGATTTTTGAGAAGGAGTTACTCACCAGAGCGGGCAGGCCCGCCGCCGCGACCGCGCGCAGTGCATAGGCATCCTGCTGCATACCGGCACCAAAGCCCTGATAGGCGATATCCAGGAAGGGAATCAGCTGCTGCGCTTTCAGCACCTCAACGGTCTGATCCCACTGCGTATCCGTCAGGTCAGCGCCGGTCGGGTTATGACAGCAGGGATGCAGCAGCACGATACTCTGCGCTGGCAGGGTTTTCAGGGTGCTGATAAAGGCATCAAAACGTACACCGTGGGTCTTTGCGTCATACCAGGGATAGGTATTTACGTCAAAACCTGCGCCATTAAAAATCGCGACGTGGTTTTCCCAGGTCGGATCGCTGACCCAGACTGCCGACTGCGGGAAATAACGCTTGAGGAAATCCGCGCCTACTTTCAGCGCACCAGAACCGCCCAGCGTCTGAATCGAAGCAATACGGCCCGCGTTTAACACCGGATGATCGGCACCAAACAGCAGTGGTGCAATCGCGCTACGGTAGCTGTTCAGTCCTTCCATTGGCAAATAGAGCGCTGCCTGATGCGGCTCAGCATAGAGCTGATCTTCGGCAGCCGCCACGGCTTGTAACTGCGGGATGATGCCCTGCTCGTCGTAATAGAGCCCGATACTCAGGTTGACTTTGTGTTCACGTGGGTCTTGTTTGAAGGCTTCCATCAACGACAGAATCGGATCGCCAGCATAGGCATCAACGTTTTGAAACACGGTGTAGGTCTCCATGATTGGTCCAGAGGTAAACAGCGGATTAAACCCGATAGCGTCCCGGACGGTGGTTCATTGCAATAATCAGATTCAGGATCACCGCACCCGCTATCGACGCGAGCAGGATGGGGCCACTCACCACAAACAGTGACGCCAGCACGACGCAGGTATCGACTGCCATTTGCAGTTTACCTGCGCGGATCCCAAAGCGCTCCTGTAGCCACAGTGCCAGAATATTAATGCCGCCCAGGCTCGCCTTATGACGAAATAACACTATAAACCCGATTCCCATGATGACGTTACCGAACAGTGTCGCATAGAAGGGGTTGAGGTCAGAAAAATGGACGAACAGCGGGTGCAGCTGGGTGAAAAGCGACACCAACCCGACGGCGCAGAAGGTTTTCAGGGTAAATTCCCAGCCCATGCGTCTTACTGCCAGCCAGTAAAAAGGAATATTGATCAGGAAGAACGCGCTGCCGAACGAGAGCGGCGAAAGATAGCTGATGAGAAAGGCGATACCTGCGGTGCTGCCGGTCAGCGCGCCCGCCTGTTTAAGCATAATGACGCCGAACGAGACCATTAGGGTGCCGAGCACCATCGCCAGCGCATCTTCAATGCGCGAATGAGGGACGCGGGAGGGTTCTGCGATGTTATCCATGGGGGTTTCTCAGTGCAAATGATGTGGTTTCGATGCAAAATTCGCACCATGGCCACAGCATTGAACTGCTGCCGACCGGATGCCTGCAATATCCCGTTGATATCTAAAGCGCTTTATAACAGAGTTTTGTGCATAAAGACCATTCAAAGCCGCCTACCCGTGCGTTAAAGTTTGTTTCAATGCGCGTTACTTGCATTAATTACCGCAAATATGCACCAAAACCGCACAGCACGCACCTTTTTAGCGCGCCTTGCTTTCAGGGATCATCATCAGCCCGTTTTCCTTCATGCGGCCCAGCACCACCGAGGTTTTCACATGGGAAACACTCTGATGGCCCGCGACTAACTGGCTGATTAACGCACTGAGAGAATTGAGATCGGCTACCGCTACTTTGAGCAGGTAATCAGCATCGCCGGTGGTTTTATAAGCATCAACGATCGCCTCTTCCTGCTCCACCATGCGGTGAAAGCTCTCGACATATTCCGCGGTGTGGTTAATTAAGCGCACCTCAATCAAACCCACCATGCCAAGCCCAATCGCATCGGGTGACAGCCGGGCGTGATAGCCCAGGATCAGATTAGCCTGCTCCAGGTTGATGCGACGGCGGGAACATTGCGAGGCGGAGAGGCCGACCAGATCACTGAGTTCCTGATTGGTCAGACGGCCATTAGATTGTAATAAAGTCAGGATTTTAAGGTCGTAATCGTCTACGTGAGTCATTGCGTTTCCACAGCGTGATGGGCGTCGCTTTGTTACAGATAACCCGATAACCCGAGAGGTTGTCCAACACTATTTTCCGATGATGGAGGCTGTCATGCACAGATCGTGCATGACAGCACATTCCGGAGATCATTCATCGTCGTATTGCGGGCCAGCGTAGTTGTCGAAACGTGACCATTGACCATTAAAGGTCAGACGTACCGTACCGATAGGGCCGTTACGCTGTTTACCCAGAATGATCTCGGCGATCCCTTTCAGATCGCTGTTTTCGTGGTAAACCTCATCGCGATAGATAAACATGATCAAATCCGCATCCTGCTCGATCGAGCCAGATTCACGCAGATCCGAGTTGACCGGACGTTTGTCAGCACGCTGCTCCAGTGAGCGGTTAAGCTGCGACAGCGCCACAACCGGCACGTTAAGCTCTTTGGCCAACGCTTTAAGCGAGCGGGAGATCTCAGCAATCTCCAGCGTACGGTTGTCCGACAGCGAGGGTACGCGCATCAACTGCAAATAGTCGATCATGATCATGCTTAATCCGCCGTTTTCACGATAGATGCGTCGGGCGCGCGATCGCACTTCGGTGGGCGTCAGGCCGGAAGAGTCATCAATGTACATATTCTTCTTCTCCAGCAGAATGCCCATGGTGCCGGAGATACGCGCCCAGTCTTCATCATCCAGCTGTCCGGTTCGGATGCGGGTCTGATCGACGCGGGAGAGCGACGCCAGCATACGCATCATGATCTGCTCGCTGGGCATCTCCAGACTGAAAATCAGCACCGGTTTTTCCTGCAGCATGGCGGCGTTTTCGCACAGATTCATCGCAAAGGTGGTTTTACCCATTGAAGGACGCGCTGCGACAATAATCAGGTCAGAACCCTGCAGACCCGCGGTCTTTTTATTCAGATCCTGATAACCGGTATCGACACCGGTGACACCATCGTGCGGTGTCTGATAGAGCGATTCGATACGCGAGACGGTCGATTCCAGAATCTGCTCGATATTTTTCGGGCCAGCATCTTTATCAGCACGCGCTTCTGCGATTTTAAAGACGTTCGACTCCGCGAAATCGAGCAGCTCTTCGCTGTTACGTCCCTGCGGATCATAACCGGCATCGGCAATCTGATTGGCGACGGAGATCATCTCGCGCACTACCGCCCGTTCGCGCACGATGTCAGCATAGGCGCCGATGTTTGCCGCGCTCGGGGTGTTTTTCGCCAGTTCAGCCAGATAGGCGAAACCGCCCGCCATCTCCAGCTCGCCACGGGTTTCCAGCGATTCGGAGAGCGTAATCAGGTCAATGGGCTTGCTGTTTTCCAGCAGCCGCTGCATCTCTGAAAAAATCAGGCGATGTGAGCGGTTGAAAAAGTCATTCGCGACGACGCGCTCAGAGACGTTGTCCCAGCGCTCGTTATCCAGCATTAACCCACCGAGCACCGACTGCTCCGCTTCCAGTGAATGCGGGGGCATTTTCACGCCTGCGAGCTGGCGATCCTGCGTTTCGTTCGATTTGTTGGTGGGTTTATTTCCTGCCATAGTGAATGCATTACCGATCTTCTGTGGGGACGCGCAAGTATACCTTAGTTGGGGGGCGTGCCTCACCCTCATGATGAAACAATCACAGGAGTCAGAATGGCAAAGCGTATTCAGTTCAACGCGCATGGCGGACCGGACGTTTTAGCGTGGACAGATTTTGAACCTGCAGACCCCGCCGAACATGAAGTCCAGGTAGAACATCGTGCTATCGGGATTAATTACATCGATACCTATGTTCGCAGCGGACTGTATCCGGTTGCCGCTTTCCCTTCTGGCCTGGGTACGGAAGCCGCGGGGGTGGTATCGCGGGTTGGACGTGGTGTGACCTTGTTTAAACCCGGCGATCGCGTGGTCTATTGTCTGGCGTCAATGGGTGCCTATAGTGAAGTGCACAACGTGGCAGAAGATCGCCTGATGGCTCTCCCGGAAGCGATCAGCTTTGAACAGGGCGCAGCCAGCTATCTGAAAGGGCTGACCACGCAATATCTGCTGCGCCAGACCTATAAAGTCAGCGCCGGTGAGACTTTCCTGTTTCATGCCGCAGCGGGTGGCGTCGGGCTTATCGCCTGTCAGTGGGCAAAAGCGCTGGGGGCGCATCTGATTGGCACGGTCGGTTCAGCGGAAAAGGCCACGATGGCGAAGAACGCTGGCGCCTGGGCAACCATTAACTATCGCGAAGAAAACATTGCACAACGCGTCAGCGAACTGACGGAAGGGAAAAAAGTGGGCGTGGTTTATGATTCAGTGGGCAAAGATACCTGGGAAGCGTCCCTGGACTCGCTGCGTCGTCATGGTCTGATGGTCAGTTTTGGCAATGCTTCTGGTCCGGTAACCGGGATTGATTTGGGCATTCTGAATAAGAAAGGCTCGCTTTTTGTTACCCGCCCCTCACTGTTTGGCTATATCACCAACCGGCAGGAGCTGGAAACCGCCAGTGCCGAGCTGTTCTCGCTGCTGGCGAGCGGCGCAATTAAAGTTGATGTGCCGGAACAGCAGACGTTTGCGCTGAAAGAGGCCAGCAAAGCGCACCAGATACTTGAAAGCCGCGCCACGCAGGGATCCTGTCTCTTGATTCCATGATAGTCGGCAACAAAAAGGGCTTCCCGCAGGAAGCCCTTCTCTTTTTTTATTTTTTTATTCGCGCTGGTGTAGGGACAGCGGCGATAAATTTATGTCGAGTCAATGGCACATCGATTCGACGACAGGCATCCTGCCAGAAAACATAAGTAAAAAATATGGTTAATTGCACATCAACGCTGAACAATCTCTCACACTGTGATCGTTACCGCATTTAGCGCCAGCCTTTGCGGTCTAACCTGTTGATCTTACGTTTCAGCTTGCGACGTGCTCGCTCGTCGCTGTCACCAAAAAAGGCACGATGCAGCCACACAGCGATCACCGCCAGTACCAGCCACGGCAACACCTTGATAACCATTGCAAACAGTCCACCGACAAACATCACGATTGTCGCGACCACCAGTGCCGCCAGCACGCCCAGCAGCGAAACGCCGGTCAGCAACAGCATCAGGAAAAACCCTAATACGAATAAAATTTCCACGTCAGCGCTCCTCTTAAATATCCATTGTTATGACTATTACAAAAAGCGTGCCAACAGTTAACTTATTGATTTTATGAAAATCAGAGTCAGACGGAAGTGTGCGGACTGGTGAGAAAAACCATATAGTGGTGTAAAAAAAACCGCCTTCATAGCGGGTTTTTTGTGATTCAGATTACGCCTCAGGCTTCCTGTGGGATCTTATCAGCCACCAACGCCAGCGCCGCTTCCAGCACACGAACATCGGCACCGGGTTTGTGAGCATTTTCACTCAGGTGGCGTCGCCACTGGCGGGCGCCAGGAATCCCCTGGAACAGTCCCAGCATATGGCGCGTGACGTGTCCCAGGTAAGTACCCTTCGCCAGTTCCGCTTCAATATAGGGATACATGGCGCGCACCACGTCAACCGGGTTAGCCGCCGGACGCTGACGGCCAAACAATGCCTGATCGACCTGCGCCAGAATGCCAGGGTTTTGATAGGCTTCGCGCCCCATCATCACGCCATCAAGATACTGCAGATGCGTCAGAGCCTCTTCAAGCGTTTTCACGCCGCCGTTAAGGGCAATGATCAGATGCGGAAAATCGCGCTTCAGCTGATAGACGCGTGGATAATCCAGCGGTGGGATTTCGCGGTTCTCTTTGGGGCTAAGGCCGGAGAGCCAGGCTTTACGCGCATGAATGATAAATGTCTCGCACTCACCGCGTCCCGCCACCGTGCCGATAAAATCGGTCAGGAATTCATAGCTGTCCAACGCATCAATACCAATGCGGGTTTTCACCGTGACCGGAATCGACACGACGTCACGCATCGCTTTAACGGCATCCGCGACCAGATTCGCTTCGGCCATCAGGCAGGCACCGAAACGACCATTCTGCACCCGATCAGAGGGACAGCCGACATTAAGGTTCACTTCATCGTAGCCTCGCTGCTCTGCCAGCTTCGCGCACTGCGCCAGTGCCGCCGGATCGCTACCGCCAAGCTGCAACGCGACCGGATGCTCAGCCTCACAGTAAGCCAGGTAATCCCCTTTGCCATGAATGATTGCGCCAGTAGTCACCATTTCGGTGTAGAGCAGCGTATCGCCGGTCAGCTGACGATGAAAATAGCGACAGTGACGATCGGTCCAGTCGAGCATAGGGGCGATAGAGAAACGTTGCGAAGAGAAATTAGGCATGAAGCGCAGACAATCCGGTAATTAAGGGGTGATGGAATTCTGTGCAAGGATAACACAAGGGCGGGCGATAGTGCATCGCCCGCCCCCGAACAGCCTGAATGACACGCTTAGAAGTTAAAGCCCAGCTGCATCATCGCGCCCCAGGTGTTGTTGGCACCCACCGAGCCTGCCAGATCCAGGTGTACGGCTTTATTAAACGGCGACAGACCAAAACCTGCGGTGGCGACATTCTCATCGTTAGAACGCATGTCCGCACGATAACCGGCACGCAGCTGAAGCCAGTCAAGCACGCGGTATTCTGCACCCACGGCCGCATACTGGCTGTTATCCTGAGTTTTGAAGCGTTTGGTCTCGGTCAGATCCACATCGCCGGTCACGGTAAACGGACCTTTATCCCAGGCCAGACCGGTAGTGACCAGCGGACGAATCTGGTAGGTATCGCGGAAACCATTGACCTCTCTGGTCTGCAGATCGCGCGAAACCAGGTTCTGTCCGGTCACGCCCAGCGTCCAGTTTTCAGCAAAGGTGGTCGCCAGGCCGGCATCAACGTTAAAGCCGGTATCAGTGCTGCGATACTGGTTGTTATTGATGTCACTTTTGTCGTAGTTGTAGATGCTGGCGGTGTAGTTATAGAGCCAGGTTTTCTGTACTTTCGGTGTAACGCCTACTGATACCGGCTGACCGGCGATGGTGAACTCATGCGCCACCGCAACACCATAATCGGTGACCAGCGCCGCTAAGCCATTCGCGCTGGAGCGCAGGTTATTTTGATCGCCCGGACGAGGAAGCACTGTGCCGTTAGCCACACCGCGCAGATAGTCGATATCGCTCTGGACCACATTGGCACGCACGTGCGCTGAACCATAGGCTTTGGTGATAAAGGCGAAAGGCAGCGTCTCGTTAGGGATCGTGACGGCCAGGGCAAGCCCGGCGTTACCGTCCGCTTTGTTGCCGCGCAAATCACTTAGTTGGTTGGCGACATCGCCTGAGGCGGCGCGCACTTCGGGATAACCACGCAGATAATCAGCGAAGGTTAAATTGCCGAGCACATCGCGGTAGCGATCTACGGTATCGGTGATGTCATCGACTTTGTCGATCAGATGATCTTTATCGGTGAGCTGAACACCGGCTGATGGAAAAATAATGCTGACATTATCGTCGGGTTTAGCGCGCGTCATTAATGCCGGGTTGGCCAGCACTGCGGAGCCATAAAGAGAAGATGCCACGCCGGTGCCGCCCATGGCGTCATTGCGTGCATCATACCAGGTCCCCGCCGCTATGGCGGAAGAAGAAAGGAAAAGCGCGGTCGCTACAGCGGAGTAGATCAGCGCTGAACGTTGAGCGGATTTTTTCACCATTTGCCTGCCATCACCTGAGAAATTGTCATTGAAACATTCAACGACTGAATAGTTTATTAGCCCTATTGTGAACGTTGGCTAACGCGTTATTGCTGTGAATTCAAAGGAAACAGTGTCTTAATTCAAAGGATTGGACGTTTTCCAATCAAAAATTCGTTGTAATTGTTCAAGCTGCGTCGGGATATTTCAAATAATACCAGAATTTTCTTAAGTCTTTCTGAACATTACTTCTTAACTCAGTGAGATGCAAAGCAAAATGTCAACAAATTCCGCTTCAGGTAAATGCAGGATGGATCTGATTTATCGTCAGATTTGAGATAAAAGATGGCTTCAATGCGAATTATGCTGCTTTATCAGGCAAATAGTGCTTTTTTTTCAGACGAAAACCAACCTCAGCGCCGCGAAACTTTGTGTGATAAAATAACATCACTTATTCAGCGGAGAATTTTCATGACAAACATGACGTCGCAGCAAATTTTGATTCAGGCCGAAAAAATGTGCCTGCAGCGCGGTGTGCGTCTGACTTCGCAGCGGGCTGAAGTGTTACGCCTGATGGCCGAAGAACCCGGCTCGATCAGTGCCTACGATCTGCTGGATCAACTTCGCGTCAGCGAACCGCAGGCCAAGCCCCCGACTGTTTATCGGGCGCTCGATTTCCTTCTGGAACAGGGTTTCATTCATCGGGTGGAATCCAACAATAGCTACGTTATGTGTCACCATTTTGAGGCACCAGCACATACGTCGGTGATGCTGGTGTGTGACCGCTGTGCCGCCGTTACGGAAAAGCAGGCGCAGGGTGTAGAGAAGATTATCGCGACACTGGCGCATGAAGCGCAGTTTGCTTTACGCCACAGTGTGATTGAAGCGCATGGTTTATGTGAAAATTGTGTAGCGGTTGAAGCCTGTACGCATCATGAAAGTTGCGAACATGACCATCAGCATGAGGGTAAAAAGCGGGGAAAACGCGGCTAATCCGCACATCCTTGTGCGGTTCCGGTGAGGGCGCACCGGAACATACTGGCTGATTACCAGCGGTGATCTTTGTTATGACCTTCCCAGTCCGTTACTTCACGCTCTGCTTCATCTTTCGCATAGCCATAACGCTCCTGGATTTTCCCGACCAGTTGATCACGTTTACCTTCGATAACCTGCATATCATCATCGGTCAGCTTGCCCCATTTCTCTTTCATTTTGCCTTTGAACTGCTTCCAGTTGCCGCTGGCTTCGTCTTTATTCATGGCAGACCTCCAATCCTCGGGTTTAATGATTATCTTGCTACTTAACAAAATAACGGTATAAAGCGCTGGCTAACTGCGCTGGATAGAGTTAATTGTAGTATCCAATTTCACACCCATAGAATAATACAGAATAATCCGTATCAGTCTGCAGCAGCATCAGGCATCAAACCAGCTGTTCTGACGCCAGTGCTTACGCCAGATAAGCCACAGCGACAGGCCGCGCAGCGCCAGGAAAACCGTTACCGCCAGCCACAGACCGTGGTTACCCAGTAGCGGTACGCTGAGCAGCGTCAGAAAGTATCCTGCCGCTGCCACGACCATGCTATTGCGCATCTCGCGTCCGCGCGTCGCCCCAATGAACATCCCGTCCAGCAGATAACACCAGACGCCGATCAGCGGCATGATCATCTGCCAGACCAGATAGCGATCAGCTGTCTGCTGGAGTGACTGAAGAGAGGTCAGTAGGGTAACGATCTGCGGGCCACAAATGGCATAGACCAGCGAGAAAAACAGCGCCACTACTACCGCCTGACGACAGGCAGAGTGCCAGACGCGCAGCAGTTTGCTGCCATCATTTGCGCCATGCGCTTCGCCCGCAAAAGCCTCAACCGCGTAGGCAAACCCATCAAGCGCGTAGGCGGTAAAAGTAATGAACATCAGTAATACCGCGTTAACCGCCACCACATCCGGACCCAGCCGTGCGCCCAGCATGGTCAGCGAGGCGAAACAAAGCTGCAGCATCAAAGAACGCAGCATAATATCCCGGTTCAATCGCAGCAGCCGGCCGCTGTCAACGCGCCAGCTTTGCTTCAGCAGGCTGAGGGTAATACCGCGCAGTTTTAATACCCGGCAGACCATGATGCTGCCGACACCCAGCGTGATGTACTCCGCCAGCGCCGTAGCGGTTGCCGCGCCTGCGACACCCCACTGCAGACCCATTACCAGCCAGAGATCGAGCACGATATTAACCAGATTGCCCACCACCAGCAGGATTACTGGCGCGCGCGCATACTGCACGCCCAGCAGCCAGCCCAGAATAACCAGGTTTGCCAGCGTAGCAGGCGCACTGAGCCAGCGAATCTGAATAAACAGCGCCGCCTGTTCAAGTACATCGGGGTTGCCGCCAACCAGATGGGAGGCCAGCTGAATAATCGGATAACGCAAAGCGATGAAGAGTACGCCCGCCAGTAGCGCAATAATCAGCGGCTGGATCAGCGCGCGTGCCAGCGCCGTTTTATCACCGGCGCCAAATGCCTGCGCCGTAAGGCCAGTGGTACTCATCCGCAGAAAAAGCAGCAGCATAAAGAGGAAACTGGTCACCGTGGTCCCGACCGCAACCCCGCCAAGATAGACAGGGCTGTCGAGATGACCAATAACCGCAGTATCGACCACCCCCAGTAAGGGAACGGTGATATTTGAAAGGATCATTGGCAGCGCAAGCTGCCAGAGATTTTTATCGGTTGCCGTGATGAAGCCCATTCGCCGTTCCGTGCTCAGTGTCGCTGCGCAAAAGAGGCAGCGACAAAATTAGGGCAGACAGAATAGCATCAGAGAAGACGAATGCACGCTGGCATAAGAATCAGAGCCACTCGCCGTTGCGTACCACACCAACGGCCAGACCCTCGATGGTCAGTGATTGCGCACGGGTATCAACCACAATCGGGTCAAAATCACTGTTTTCAGGCAACAGATGAACGATAGCGCCCTGTTTTTTCCAGCGTTTAACGGTGACTTCATCATCGATGCGGGCAACCACAACCTGGCCGTTACGCACATCCTGGGTTTTATGCACCGCAAGCAGATCGCCATCCATAATCCCGATATCTTTCATCGACATTCCGCTGACACGCAGCAGGAAGTCAGCCGAAGGCTTAAACAGGCCCGGATCGACCTTGTAGTGGGTTTCAATATGTTCCTGCGCCATGATCGGCTCACCGGCAGCAACCCGGCCAATCAGCGGTAGCCCTTCTGAGGCTTCTTCTTCCATTAACAGACGAATGCCGCGCGATGCACCGGAAACAATCTCAATGACGCCTTTGCGCGCCAGCGCTTTCAGATGCTCTTCTGCCGCATTCGGCGAGCGGAAGCCAAGCTGCGCGGCAATCTCTGCCCGCGTAGGCGGCATGCCCGTTGAAGAAATATGGTCGCGAATCAGGTCATAGACCTGCTGCTGCCTGCTGGTTAATGCTTTCATCCCGCCCCCTGGTTGTTTATACAGTCGCTGTGAGTATATACAGGTATTGGCGAAATGGAAACCGATTGTCAGGGAAAACGCGTCCTCAGACGCGTTGTGGAAGGCTTATCGCAAATGTGTCCAGAGCAGCGCGATCCAGACAAAGAGAGCCAGTAAGATGCTGATCAGTACCGCCGCCGAGCCCATGTCTTTTGCCCGGCCCGCCAGCGGATGATGTTCCTGACCGATGCGATCGACCACCGCTTCAATGGCGCTATTGAGGATTTCGACAATGACCACCAGCACCACCGACCCAATCATGAGGATGCGGGAGACCACATCGACATCCAGCCAGCACGCAATAATAATAGCGGCCAGCGCGGCCAGTGCTTCCTGGCGAAACGCCGCTTCATGTTGCCAGGCGGCACGCAGTCCCTGCCAGGAGTAACCTGCGGCTTTTACTATTCTGATAAGTCCGGTGGCATTATTTGCCATGATGTGGGAACCCTTTCATCGGATTGACGTCAATGTCTGGGCTGCGTGCAATTGGCACCACCACAGATCTTCGCTGCGCTTTCTGGTATGCTTGCGGCGCTTTGCTAACAAGAGGCTTCATGTTGTCTATGTCAGGTTGGCGTAAACTCTATTACAAATTGCTTAATTTACCACTCTCCTTTTTGGTAAAAAGTAAGGCCATTCCGGCCGATCCCGTGTCTGAACATGGTCTGGATCCGACCCGACCTATTATGTATGTGTTGCCTTACGATTCGAAGGCTGACTTACTAACTTTACGCGCACAGTGCCTGCGGCATCATCTGCCCGACCCGCTCACGCCGCTGGAGATTGATGGTTCACTGCTGCCACGCCACGTGTTTATCCACGATGGTCCTCGCGTATTTCCCTATTTTGTGCCCAGCGTTGAATCAGTGAAAATCTTTCACGATTACCTCGACCTGCATCGCAATAATCCTACGCTGGATATTCAGATGCTGCCGGTCACCGTGATGTTTGGCCGCGCACCAGGACGTGAAGTTCAGGGCGAAGCAACGCCACACCTGCGGGTGTTGAACGGGGTGCAGAAGTTCTTTGCGGTAATCTGGCATGGGCGAGACAGTTTTGTCCGCTTCTCGCCTACCGTGTCGCTACGCCGCATGGCAACGGAACATGGTACGGATAAGTCGATCGCTCAGAAGCTGGCCCGCGTGGCACGCATCCATTTTGCCCGTCAGAGAATGGCAGCGATTGGCCCGCGTTTGCCGGCACGTCAGGATCTGTTTAATCGTCTGCTGCAATCCAAAGCGATTGAAAAAGCAGTTGAAGATGAAGCACGCAGCAAAAAAATCTCTCATGAGAAAGCGCAGCAGAATGCCGTCGAGATGATGGAGGAGATTGCCGCAAACTTCTCCTACGAAGCGATTCGCGTCACCGACCGTGTGATGGGCTGGCTCTGGAGTCGTCTCTATCAGGGCATCAACGTCAATGGCGGCGAAAAAGTTCGCCAGCTGGCGCAGGATGGCCACGAAATTGTCTATGTGCCGTGCCATCGCAGCCACATGGATTATCTGCTGCTCTCCTATGTGCTCTATCATCAGGGGCTGGTGCCGCCGCACATCGCAGCCGGTATCAATCTCAACTTCTGGCCAGCTGGCCCGATTTTCCGTCGCCTGGGCGCTTTCTTTATTCGTCGTACCTTTAAAGGCAACAAGCTCTATGCCACGGTGTTCCGCGAATATCTCGGTGAGCTGTTCACCCGGGGCTATTCGGTTGAGTACTTTGTCGAAGGAGGCCGTTCACGTACCGGGCGCCTGCTGGATCCTAAAACCGGCACGTTAGCCATGACGCTTCAGGCGATGCTGCGCGGCGGAAATCGCCCGATCACGCTGGTGCCGATCTACATCGGCTATGAGCACGTGATGGAAGTGGGCACTTACGCCAAAGAATTGCGCGGCGCGGCTAAAGAGAAAGAGGGCTTCATGCAGATGGTGCGCGGCTTACGCAAGCTGCGCAATCTCGGACAAGGTTACGTAAACTTTGGTGAACCCCTGCCGCTGGTCAACTATCTCAACAAGCGGGTACCGGAATGGCGCGACGCGATCGATCCGATTGAGCCGCAGCGTCCAAACTGGTTAACGCCGACCGTCAATGATATCGCCGCCAGCCTGATGGTGCGGATCAATGAAGCGGGCGCAGCCAACGCCATGAACCTCTGTGTCACAGCGCTGCTTGCGTCACGTCAGCGCTCACTAACCCGTGAACAGCTGATTGAACAACTGGAGTGCTATACCCAGTTGCTGCGCAATGTGCCTTATTCGCCCAATGCGACCGTACCCGATCTCTCAGCGGAAGCGCTGCTGGATCACGCTATGGGTATGAATAAGTTTGAGAGTGAAAAGGATAGTATTGGCGACATCATCATTCTGCCGCGTGAGCAGGCGGTGCTGATGACCTACTATCGCAACAATATTCATCACATGCTTGTGATGCCGGCGCTGATTGCCGCCATTGTTCAGCAGCATCAGACGCTGAGCGAAGCTGAACTGCTGCGCCAGGTGAGCCTGATTTACCCGATGCTGAAGAGTGAGCTTTTTCTGCGCTGGCAGACTGATGAACTGCCACAACTGCTGACTGAACTGAGTCAGGAGCTGGCGCGTCAGGGCCTGATTTCGCTCGAAGCGGGTGAGTTGCGCTTTACCGCTGCGCGCTATCGCACGCTACAACTGCTGGCAGCCGGTGTGCGTGAAACGTTGCAGCGCTATGCCATTACGTTCTCCATCCTCAGTGCCAAGCCGACGATTAACCGTGGCACGCTTGAGAAAGAGAGCCGGACCCTGGCACAGCGTTTGTCGGTGCTGCACGGTATTAATGCACCGGAGTTCTTCGACAAAGCGGTTTTTACCTCGCTGGTGCTGACACTGCGCAATGAAGGGTATATCAGCGACAGCGGTGATGCCGATGTCGCGCAGACCCTGGCGACCTGGCACATTCTGGCTGATCTGGTCACCAGTGATGTCCGCATGACAATTGAAACTGCTGTGGCTCACGACTGAGATCAGTACTCAGTAAAAAGGCGACCTCATGAGGTCGCCTTTTTTATGTCTGAAACTGCCGTTCCAGGTGGATCTGATAGCAATAGATAAACTCAACACGCAGGGAACACGGGCAGGAGGAAAGCGTCCCGCGCCACGAAAGCCGCAGGCCGAGCGTGCCAGGGAAGGCGGCCTTTGCGTCTTTCCGATCTGGCCGTGTTTCCTGCGCATACTCGATCTGACCGCTAAACAAGTCTTTTTGCGCCTGAAACTCTCTGTCAGAACAGCTGGCTGAATGGCGGCGTATTCATCAGTACGCCAAGAAACAGCACCATCCCGACATAGTTGTTGTTCAGGAAAGCCTGGAAACAGGGCTGGCGTTCGCGCCCGGCGATCAGCTTCTGCTGATAAACAAACAGCGCAGCAGCCAGCAACAGTGTCCAGTAGAAGGCGCTATTCAGATGCAGCATCATGCCTACCAGCGCCATCAGCAGCAGGGTCACCAGTTGCAGCAGGCCAATGATCAGCTTATCGAAGCGACCAAATAAAATTGCGGTCGACTTCACCCCAATTTTGAGATCATCATCCCGATCTACCATCGCATACTGGGTGTCATAAGCGACCGTCCAGCAGATGTTAGCGATAAATATCAGCCAGCAAACCAAAGGTAAGGACTCACTAACTGCGGACCATGCCATGGGAATCGCCCAGCCAAACGCGGCACCCAACACCACCTGCGGCAGATGGGTATAGCGCTTCATAAAGGGATAAACCCAAGCCAGCGCCAGCCCCACCACGGAGAGCATGATCGTCATCAGGTTCATGGTCAGCACCAGCGCAAAAGCCACCAGTGCCAGTATCACGAACAGCAGCTTAGCCTCTTTTGCACTCACCGCACCGCTGGCCAGTGGCCGATGCTTCGTGCGCTCGACATGACCATCTACTTTGCGATCGGCGTAGTCATTGATGACACAACCGGCCGCACGCATCACGATGACGCCGGCAACAAACACCGCCAGCACCGGCAGCGGCGGGATTGCCATGTCAGCCAGCCATAATGCCCAGAGCGTTGGCCACAGCAGCAGCAGCGTGCCAATCGGTTTATCGATGCGCATCAGGCGAGTATAGGCCCGCCATTTATTCATACTTAAGCTATTTTGCACCACAGCCCTCTCAGACCAGATCGCGATAGAGCGGCGATGCCGGTAAAAACAGTTCCGTCAGCAGCAGCGGTTTGCCGGAGAGACGCAGGCGTGAACGCCGTCCCCACAATCCCTCCACCTGCCCCGGTTCAATAAAATCGCGGGTCAGCGTCGAAGAGGAGAAGAGATAGCGACCCAGAGGACGGGTTCCCAGCTGTTGCAGCATCGCTTCTGGCCCGTTGAGCGTGCTTTCCGGCACCAGCGTGCGGCCAGCCAGCCAGGGCTGATCGTCGCCGAACAGCAGCACTTCCCTCAGCCAGAAGCGTTCATCGTCTGGCAACAACCCCTTTTCACCATTCAATTCGCTGGCGTCAATAAAGCCTTCACGCAGCGGCTGCACTGTAACCCGCTGACAATGCTGTTCAAAACGGCGCGTCATTGAATCTTCCTCCATTAGCCAGTCGAGCAATGGTGGCGCAAGCGATGCCTGCGACGGAGAAAGCCAGTTGAGCGCACGTAATAAGCTGAGCGCGTCTTGCGACATAGCACCACTCCCAATCATTTTCAGGTCGGTAGTTTAGCGCAGAGACGCGATGCGAACACCTGCCGTCGTGAAAGACGGCAAGAGGATTACTCGCGTTTCAGCCGGTTGCTGTTTGCCAGCCACAGGGTGACCACCAGAATCAGAATCGCCGAAGAGTAGCAAAGCGTATCGAAGGGATTTTTATGGTCGACGATAATCAGGCGGATAATTGCCGTGATACCGATATAGACAAAATAGCGCAGCGGAAAGTGATAGCCAGACTGAAAATACTTAACAATCAAAGCAATAAATTCAAAGTAGAGGAAATAGATGACTATTCCCTCAATCAACAGATAGGAGGATGCCTGTTCGCCGGTGTTAAACAGCACGTTTGCCAGATGGATAGTTTCTTTGCCTAAAAAGACAACCAGGATGATTGCCAGACTCAGCAGACCCAGATTCAGCACCCATTGCAGTACCGTTGCAAGGTGGCGGGCCAAAGGATTTTTGTCACTCATGTTGCACCTTAGAAAAGGAGTTATTAGCGCGCGGTATCATGCGCGAGTGTGACGCAAATCACAATAACTCATCAGGCCTCCACATCCACACAGAGCGCATCGTAACGCCAGTATTCACAGTCGCAATCAATCACCTCTTTTTGCTGATTGCGATTGATGCGGGTGATCAGCAAACCGGGGCTGCCAGGGGCTACATTCAGCGTGGGTGCGGCGATCTCCGGCAACGGACCGGGCAAAATCGTGAAGCGCGCCCCGCCGTAACGAATGCCGTAACGCTGGTCATAGAGATCGGTCAGGGAGCGAGTCAGATCTTCATCGAGCAGACCCGGGAAAAAATGCGGATTAAGGTAGTGTTCAACATAAAGTACCGCACGCCCATCGATGCGCCGCAGGCGGCGGATGCAGTACACCGCCGAACCAGGGGGCAGCCACAACGCTGTCGCTATGCTGTCGTGCGCCGCTACCTGTTCGGCAGCTATGACCTCGGTGGTCGCCTGCCGTCCCTGCTCCGTCGCCATGGCATGAAAGTGGCTGTGATGCAGCGGGTTGTAGATCAGCCGCGGCGGCGCAATAAACCAACCGCGACGGAGTTCCCGGTAGATCATCCCCTGAGCCTCCAGCTTGCCCAGCGCTTCCCGCAGGGTAATCCGGGTGGTGCTAAACGCCTCGCTTAAGGCACGCTCCGCCGGCAGTCGCCCGCCGCTAAACTCACCGGCCTGAATGCGCGACCGCAGTACGCTGGCGATCGCATCCGCCGTTTTGAGTGCTATCAACCCCACGACAGTAGCCTCATTTTGGTGCGACTCCGCACTCATACTGTTCAGGTAAACGCGCCTGTAACGGGCGAACGGGCCGCGTCTTTCATCGCCCATTCCCCGCACAGCGTGCCCTGTCATAAACCGTTCATATGCAGGGGCTACATTGGCTCGGTTCTTGCTGGACTAGACCAGCCAGGCCCATCAACTTACACCCGGAGCAACTGAGATGAAAGCGTTTATCGCCTCTGTAGTAGCCAGTGCTGTCGTGCTCACCCTGCCCGTTTCGCAGGCCGCCGATAACGATCTCGCCGCGCTCGAAAAAGCGGCGCGCAGTGAAGGCCAGGTCAACAGCGTCGGGATGCCGGACAGCTGGGCCAATTGGAAAGGTACCTGGAATGACATCAGCAGCAAATATGGCCTTAAGCACAGCGATACCGATATGTCATCAGCGCAGGAACTGGCGAAATTCGATGCGGAGAAAGAGAACGCCAGCGCGGATATCGGTGACGTAGGCGCCGCCTTTGGCCCGATCGCGGTCGCCAAAGGTGTGACCCAGCCCTATAAACCGACTCACTGGGAGCAAATTCCGGCCTGGGCCAAAGATAAAGAGGGTCACTGGGCGCTGGCCTATACCGGCACCATCGCCTTTCTGATCGACAAACAACAGGTCAAAGATATCCCCCACAGCTGGGCCGATCTGAAGAAAGGTAAGTATGTGGTTACTATCGGTGACGTCGGCGTGGCAGCTCAGGCAGCCAATGGCGTTCTGGCTGCAAACTATGCCTTAGGCGGCGATGAAAAGAACCTGAAACCCGCGCTGACTTTCTTTGCCGATCTGGCAAAACAGGGTCGTCTCGGCGTCACCGATCCGGTGATTGCCAACATTGAAAAAGGCGAAGTGCAGATGGCGGTGGTGTGGGACTTTAATGCCCTTAATTACCGTGACCAGATCGACAAAAACCGCTACGAAGTGGTGATCCCGTCTGACGGCTCCGTGACATCCGGCTATACCACAATCATCAACAAGTATGCGAAACACCCTCACGCCGCCAAACTGTCGCGCGAATATATCTTCTCCGACCAGGGACAGATTAATCTGGCGAAAGGCTATGCACGCCCGATCCGTGCCGAGCATCTGACGTTGCCAGCAGACGTTCAGGCTCACCTGCTGCCGCAATCGGAATATAAAAATGCCCGTCCGGTTAAGGATCAGGCTGCCTGGGATAAATCATCGAAAATGCTGCCGCGTCTGTGGCAGGAAAACGTCATCATCAACATGCAGCAGTAATTCGCGGCAGGGAGAACGGAATGAAGACCATCCTGGTAGTGCTGGACGGCCTGAGCAATCAGGTCGCACAACATGCAATGGGTTACCTGCATGCCGAATGTTCGCAGGGCAACGGGTTCTATTACCGTATGACCTGTGAATTACCGTCGCTGTCACGCCCGCTTTATGAGTGTATTCTTACCGGTGTTCCGCCGGTCAGAAGTGGCATTATTCATAACGGCGTCAGCCGGTTGAGTCGCGAGCGCAGCGTGTTTCACTTTGCGCGAGAGGCGGGCCTGACCACGGCGGCGGCGGCCTACCACTGGGTGAGTGAGCTTTATAACCGCACACCGTTCGTCCCGGCGCGCGATCGCCACACTGACGCGCCGGACCTGCCGATTCAGTACGGCCATTTTTATTCTGACGATAGCTATCCCGACTCACATCTGTTTGAAGATGCAGAGAGCCTGCGGCTGCGTCACGATCCCGATTTTCTGCTGATTCACCCCATGAACATCGACGATGCCGGTCATAAATCCGGCCTCTCCTCGCCACAGTACCGCAACCGGGCGCGCATCGCCGACGGCCTGCTGTCGCAGTGGATGCCCTTATGGCTGGCCGGGGGCTACCAGGTAATGATAACCGCCGATCACGGCATGAATGACGATCGTTCCCACGGCGGTATTCTGCCGGAGGAGACAACGGTACCGCTGTTTGTCTTTGGCCGCGCTTTCTCGTTACAGCCTGACCTTGCGCCGCAGCAGACCGATCTGTGTGGCACCCTGTGTGAACTGCTTGAGGTGGCGCATGACAAGCCGGTCTGTCGCGGGCTGCTGGTGGAGCCACAGAGATGAGAGGAAAAGGATTCGCACTGCTGCTGCTGTTCCCTTTCACGCTGTTCTGGGTCGCCTTTCAGTTGGCACCGCTGTTATGGATCGCCATCAACAGCTTCTGGAGTGAGATGAACAGCCAGTGGGGCTGGGATAACTATCACGACATTCTCACCTCCCCCTTTTACCAGCAGGCGTTTCGCTTTTCGCTGGATATTTCGCTCTGGTCAAGCCTCTATGGATTACTGATTGCACTGGTCACCGGCTATTCGCTCCATCAGCTCGGCGGCGGACGACTGCAGCGCTTTCTCATCTCCTTTACCAACATGACCAGCAATTTTGCCGGTGTCCCACTGGCGTTTGCCTTTGTGATTCTGCTGGGGCTGAATGGCTGCCTGACACTGCTGCTGCGCCATTATGGTCTGGTTGAGAGCTTCAGACTTTTCTCGCGCAACGGCATGGTGCTGGTCTACACCTGGTTCCAGATCCCGCTGGGCGTGTTACTACTCTACCCGGCGTTCGACGGGCTGAAAAAAGAGTGGCAGGAGTCCGCTGCGCTACTGGGTGCCAGTCGCTGGCGCTACTGGAGGCACATCGGCCTGCCGATTCTGTTTCCGGCACTGCTCGGTACCTTTGTGATCCTGCTGGCGAATGCGCTGGGCGCTTATGCCACCATTTACGCCCTGACCACCGGTAATTTCAACGTGGTGCCGGTGCGCATCGCCGCCCTGGTTTCCGGCGATATCTCACTGGACCCTCACACCGGCAGCGCGCTGGCGATGCTGCTGGTGGCGATTATGGCGCTGATCACCCTGGTGCAGCAGCATCTGGTGCGCCGCAGCTATCTCAATGCTAAACAGCCATGAAAGGAACTGCCATGTCACGTGCTGAGCACCTCTATCACCGAATCATGGTCGCGTTACTGTTTACCCTGCTGGTGCTGCCTTTGCTGGCCACGCTACTCTATGCACTGTCGTCCGACTGGAGTAACACCATTCTGCCGCAGGGCTATAGCCTGAAGTGGTTCATGCAGCTCTGGCGCGACCCGCGTTTTCTCACGGCGCTGGCCCATTCACTGTTGATTTGCTTTGGCGCACTACTGTTCTCGCTTTTGCTGGTGCTGCCTGCCATGTTTGTAATCGCTTACTATTATCCAGGGCTGGATGCGGTGATGAACATCCTGATCCTGATGCCGTTTGCCGTGCCGCCGGTGGTGTCGTCAGTGGGATTACTGCAACTCTACTCTTCCTCACCCCTGATGCTGACCGGTACACCGTGGATATTGATCGGCTGTTATTTCACAATCGCATTGCCCTTTATCTACCGGGCACTGGCGAACAATATGCAGGCCATCAATCTCAAAGAGCTGATTGATGCCGCGCAGCTGCTGGGTGCCAGCACCTGGCAGGCGGCGCTGTGGGTGGTATTGCCCAACCTGCGTAAAGGGATGTTGATTGCCGTACTGCTCTCTTTCTCCTTTCTGATTGGCGAATTTGTCTTCGCTAACCTGCTGGTTGGCAACCGTTATGAAACCCTGCAGGTTTACCTCTTCAACATGCGCAACGGCAGCGGTCACTTCACCAGCGCGCTGGTGATCTCCTACTTCTTTGTGGTGCTGCTGGTCACCTGGCTGGCCAACGCCCTGAATCCCGAACGAGGATAAATATGAGTTTCCTTGAGGTCAGAGAACTGAACAAGTCGTATGGACCGACAACCATTTTTGAGCAGATCGATTTCAGCGCGGCGGAAGGGGAATTCATCACCCTGCTCGGCCCCAGCGGCTGCGGTAAATCGACGCTGCTGCGCTGTCTGGCTGGATTAACCGGGGTCGACAGCGGCGAAATCAGGCTGGAGGGCAAAGATATCGTACCGCTGGCCCCGCAAAAGCGCGCCATCGGCATGGTTTTCCAGAGCTATGCGCTGTTTCCCAACATGACGGTGGAGAAGAATGTCGCGTTTGGCCTGAAGATGCAGAAACTACCCGACGCGCAGATTCGCCAGCGGGTACTGGAGGTACTGGAGCTGGTCGAACTCAACGACTATGCGCGCCGTTATCCGCATCAGTTGTCGGGCGGGCAGTGTCAGCGCGTGGCGCTGGCGCGTTCGCTGGTGACGCGTCCGCGTCTGCTGCTGCTGGATGAGCCCCTGTCGGCACTGGATGCACGTATTCGTCGCCATCTGCGCGATCAAATCCGGCGCATCCAGCGTGAGCTGAACCTCACCACCCTTTTCGTCACCCACGATCAGGAGGAGGCGCTGACGCTTTCCGATCGCATCGTGCTCATGAACCGGGGTAAAATCGTGCAGAACGGCGACGCCGAAGCGCTCTATACCCAGCCGGTCGATCTCTTTGCCGCCGGATTTATTGGCAACTACAATCTGCTGAGCGCTGCGCAGGCGACGCGGCTGACCGGCCAGCCTTTTCACAGCCAGGTGGCAATTCGCCCTGAATCGATGCTGTTCACTGCGCCGGGCCTGGGCATTCCTGCGGAAATCATTAGCCACAGCCTGCTGGGCAACGTGATCCGTTATCGTATCCGGGCACATGACGTGGAGCTTTCGGTTGATGTGCTTAACCGATCTGCGGCGGATTTGCATCCCGCTGGCAGGAAGATTGGTCTACAATTAGAGATGTCGACTTTGCGCCAGGTGGCTTAAAACACAGGAAAAAATCACGCATCGCACGGCAATCGCCTTCACAGATTGCTCTTTCCGTCAGGCTGGCAGTCTGTGCTTTGAGCCTGACAATCGAGGAGCAACACCCCGTGTTAACCCTGCTTAATTTACTCTCTGCAGTAGCCCTGCTGGTCTGGGGCACGCATATTGTGCGAACCGGCATCATGCGGGTCTACGGTGCCGATCTGCGCCGCGTCCTGAGCCGTAGCATCGAAAAAAAACCGATGGCATTTCTGGCGGGCATTGGCGTGACTACGCTGGTGCAGAGCAGCAACGCCACCACATTGCTGGTGACCTCTTTTGTGGCGCAGAATCTGGTCAGCCTCACGCCCGCCCTGGTGGTGATTCTTGGCGCGGATGTCGGTACCGCCATTATGGCGCGTATCCTGACGTTTGATCTCTCCTGGCTCTCACCGCTGTTTATCTTTTTTGGCGTCGTGTTTTTCCTCAGCCGCAAGCAGACCCGCGCCGGTCAGTTAGGCCGCGCCAGTATCGGCCTGGGCCTGATACTGCTGGCGCTGCAGCTGATTGTCGAAGCGGCTCGCCCGATTACCCAGGCCGCCGGTGTCCAGGTGCTTTTCTCCAGTCTGACCGGCGACGTGATGCTTGATGCGCTGTTGGGTGCCGTGTTCGCCATTATCAGTTACTCCAGCCTGGCTGCGGTGTTGATCACCGCGACGCTGACCGCCACCGGCGTGATATCGTTCAAGGTGGCACTCTGTCTGGTGATTGGTGCCAATCTCGGTAGCGGCCTGCTGGCGATGATTAACGCCAGCGGCTCAAATGCGGCGGGCAAACGCGTGGCGCTCGGCAGCCTGCTTTTCAAGCTGATCGGCTGCGTGCTGATCCTGCCGTTTGTCAATATTGTGGCGACGTGGCTCGATAAGCTGCCGGTCAACGACGAAGAGTTAGTGATTTTCTTCCATGTGTTTTACAACCTGATTCGCTGCGTGGCAATGGTGCCGTTTGCTGACCTCATGGCGCGCCTCTGCCGTCGTCTGATCGCCGACGACGTGGACAATGCAATGCACCTCAAGCCGAAGCACCTTGATCGCAGTGCGCTCGACACCCCGGCACTCGCGTTGGTCAACGCCGCCCGCGAAGCGCTGCGCATGGGTGACGTGCTGGAGCAGATGCTGGAGGCATTTAACAAAGTGGTGCATGGCGAATCCCGCGAGGAACGCACGGTGCGACGGCTGGATGATGATGTCGATGTGCTCTATACCGCTATCAAACTCT
This sequence comes from Pantoea sp. AS142, assembly GCF_037152305.1. Lineage (NCBI taxonomy): Bacteria > Pseudomonadati > Pseudomonadota > Gammaproteobacteria > Enterobacterales > Erwiniaceae > Pantoea > Pantoea sp. AS142. Next base: position 291,208 of record NZ_JBBCMO010000004.1, read on the forward strand.
ATCTGGCGCGAATGCCGAAAGAGGATCTGCCCGAAGAGGATTCACGTCGCTGGGGCGAAATCATTGAGATGTCGCTTAATCTGGAGCAGGCCGGCGACATCATTGAGCGGATGAGCGGCGATGTCGCTGACAAGTCGCTGGCAGCGGGCCGCGCATTTTCTGCCGAGGGACTAAAAGAGCTGGAGGGGCTACACGAGCTGTTAATTGCCAACCTCAGAATGAGTCTGTCGGTGTTTCTGTCGCACGATGTCACCAGTGCCAAACGGCTGCGCCGCGCTAAGCATCGCTTCCGTCTGATGATTCGCCGCTACTCTCACACTCACGTTGACCGCCTGCATCAGCAGAACGTGCAAAGTATTGAGACCAGTTCGCTACATCTCGGTTTACTCGGCGACATGAAGCGCCTGAATTCACTGTTCTGCAGCGTGGCCTATACCGTGCTGGAGCAGCCCGACGATGAACGTGATTATGAGTAGAGACGTGAAAGACTGAATCCCCTGCCGCGCCGGAGCAATGAGTTTCCGGCGCGACAACGCGAACAGCTGGCGCAACGTACTCACGCGCCAGCGATGCTATTTCTTCTTAATCGGCTTCCCGGACCAGTAACCTGCCAGCAGTGAACCTGACAGGTTGTGCCATACCGAGAACAGCGCGCCTGGCAAAGCCGCCAGCGGTGAGAAGTAGAGTTTGCCCAGCGTTGCCGCCAGACCGGAGTTTTGCATTCCGACTTCCAGCGCCAGCGTACGGCAGGTTGACTCATCGAAGCCAAACAGCTTACCGCCCCAGTAGCCACCAAGCAGGCCAATCGCGTTATGCAGAATCACCGCCGCGATCACCATCAGGCCGACCGATCCAATAAAGCCCTGACTGCCTGCCACCACCGCGCTGATGATCAGCAGAATGCAGACCATCGAAAACGCAGGCAGCCAGGGTTCTACCCGGCGAACCACATTGTTCATGCCGTGATGAATGATCAGCCCGAGGCTAATCGGGATCACCACGATCTTCACAATGCTTAGCAGCATGCCAGCCACATCAACCTGAATGTGGGTATCAACATAAAGGCGGGTCAGTAACGGCGTAGCGAATACCCCCACCAGTGCGGAGACTGACGAGATCGTTACCGACAGCGCCACATCCCCTTTCGCCAGATAGATCATGACGTTGCTGGCAGTACCGCTGGCAACGCTGCCGACCAGAATCATACCTGCTGCCAGATCGGGCGGCATATGAAAAAGTTTTGCCAGCCCCCAGGCGGCTAAAGGCATCACCAGATAGTGCAGAAAAGTTCCGGCAATCACCGGCGCAGGCCGGGTCAGCACCCGTTTAAAATCGTCAATATTCAGGGTCACACCCATGCCGAACATAATCAGCATCAGCAGATAAGTGACCCAGGGACCGATGCCGAGAAACATACCTGGAGAGTAATAAGCGGCGACAGATAACAGCACGGCCCAAAGCGGGAACAGGCGGGTTAAGGTGGCGAGCATAGCCAGACTTCCTTATAAGAATGTTATGTTTTATGCAGAGTTGCCATAGAGAGTCGCCATGCAGAAACGACTGCCGTGACGAGGACGGGATCATAACATTTCATTATCATGACGTAAGGCGAAGATAGGGCGTGGCGGGAAAATGCGGATTGACTGCTGCCAATCCACTGAATATTGGTGAAATTACGCTGCTTTTTCCTGTAAACCACGGTAGATCAAACCCCCCATCGCGGTGCCGATAATCGGCATCAACCAGAGCATTCACCGCTGAGCGATCGGCCCGTCACCCTTGAACAGGGCCGCCGCGGTACTGCGTGCCGGGTTAACCGGGGTGTTAGTCACCGGAATGCTGATCAGGTGGTTCAGCGTTAACGCCAGACTAATCGCGATCGGCGCAAAGCCTTTCGGCGCGCGCTCACTGGTGGCCTCCATGATCACAATCAGGAAGACAAGTACACGAAATGCGCAGAGAAACGGGTTGCACCTTACTAATTAAACGCACCAGCCACTCGCATTAAATTAATTTTTCGGGAATAGCGTACCAGGAAGGGAGCAGGCAGATATGACCCTTTTTTCCGCTTTTCAGGCCGCGCTGACGCGGCCTGAAGGGCAGACAAACTTACTCGAACAGATTGCGATGCAGCGTACGTACCACGCTTTCAGCATCGTTGCCCGGCACCAGGAAGCAGAGATTGTAGCTGCTGGCACCGTAGCAAATCATCCGCAGGTTGAACGGATCGAGTACACCAAATACCTCTTTGCCGACGCCGCAGGCTTTTGATAGCTGGTTGCCGATAATCGCCACCAGTGCCAGATCTTCTTCCACTTCTACCCGGCACAGCGACGAGAGTTCAGTCAGCAAAGCCTGAGTCAGCAGGCTGGCACTGGTTGAGGTCGAGCCGGTGGTATCCAGGGTCAGCGCCACGCTCACTTCGGAGGTGGTGATCAGGTCAACAGAGACGTTATGACGCGCCAGAATGTTGAAGAGTTCGGCGAGGAAACCAAACGTATGCAGCATGTTAAGACTGTGCAGCGTCAACAGCGTCTGCTTACGGCGTAAAGCCAGCGCCCGGAACAGCGGCGGGTTGCGGGTTTCGTTGCAGACGCGGGTTCCCCCCGCAGCCGGATCCTTGCTGGAACCGACGAATACCGGAATACCACGGCGTACAGCCGGCAGCAGCGTCGCCGGATGCAGCACTTTTGCGCCGAACGTCGCCATTTCAGCCGCTTCTTCAAAGGTAATTTCATCAATACGCTTCGCCGTCGGCACCACGCGCGGATCGGTGGTGTAGATGCCCGGTACATCAGTCCAGATATCCACGCGAGCCGCGTTCAGCGCTTCACCCAGCAGCGCAGCGGTGTAATCACTGCCGCCCCGTCCCAGGGTGGTGGTGCGCCCTTCACTTTCACTGCCAATGAAACCCTGCGTAATCACCAGTGCCTGCTCAATCCGCGGCTCTAACTGCGCTGTCACCTGCTCCGCCAGCACCTTCACGTCCGGGGCTGCCCGGCCAAAGCGGTCATCGGTACGCATCACCTTGCGGACATCAAACCACTCCGCATTCACCTGGCGTTCACGCAGAATTTCAACAAACAGCAGTGAGGACATCAGCTCACCGTGGCTGACCAGTTCATCGGTCAGGGCATTCGAGGTTGCCAGTGAAGCGGCTTCTGAGAGCATGCTGATATTGTCGATCATTCGATCGATCTCATCACGGATCACATCCGGACGCTGCAGGCGATCAATAATGGCATACTGGATACGGCGGATATCATCAAGCAGAACAGCGCGTTGGGGAGCCTGCTGGCCTTCAGCCAGCGCAACCAGCAGATTGGTAATGCCCGCCGAGGCGGAGAGTACGACCAGACGCGTACTGGCGTCCTGCAACACCACATTGGCGCTGCGGTTCATCGCTTCAAAATCGGCTACGCTGGTGCCGCCGAATTTTGCCACAATCAGTGTTTGAGACATGTAGGACCTCGTGTCAGGTTATCTTGTTCTCGCCGATGAAAGGGTCGAGAAACATTCTTTCAGCCAGGCACAAGGAAAGAGCAGAAACGGGCAGACCAGATCAGATAGACGAGTCACCCAGAAGCGCCCCACCTTGCGAAACGTCGACTGCAGACGTTTCTGGTGACAACCCAGAGGATTCAGCCCCTGTAGCCGACAGGCAACACACCGCGTGCTGACCCACCTCGGCGTCGCTCCCCATCATGTGTTTTCACCGGATACGGTTCCTCCAACACACTGCCTGGGCGACGCGCCTCTTCTGGCTTGCGCACAGGTGCGCAAGTAGGCGCATAGATCTAGCCTTTTCTGGACCTGCTGTCAATGTCAGCGATGACCGCAGAGCCGCATCAGAAAGCAAATGACGCTGTATTACAGCGGCTACAGTGCTTAATGGGTTCAGCACCTGCAGCAATCCCTGATAAGGCACAACGTTTTGCGCAGACTTTCGCGTCACACTGTGCCGCGCGTTGCTTCTTCGACCCGCTGGCTGTTCGCACCAGTGAATGCTGACGATAAACAGCGGCGTTCAGATCGCCTGCCCGGGTCGCGCTGACAAAATTTTTCCTTTCAGATACAACTGTGGTCATACTGAAATGCTAAATGGGTACGATGTGCCCCCGATGGAATGACGGTTCTTAATATCAACAAGAGTGTTGCCATGAAAAATATCAATCCGACACAAACCGCAGCCTGGAAAGCGCTGCAACAGCATTTTGAGCAGATGAAATCGGTAGAAATTGCCGATCTGTTCGCCCAGGATGCCGATCGTTTTGCCAAATTCTCTGCCACCTTTGATGATCAGATGCTGGTGGATTTTTCCAAAAACCGCATCACCCAGGAAACCCTCGATAAGTTACAGGCACTGGCAAAAGAGACCGATCTGAGCGGTGCCATTAAGTCTATGTTCTCGGGTGAGAAGATTAACCGCACCGAAGATCGTGCGGTGCTGCACGTTGCGTTGCGTAACCGAAGTAATACGCCGATTCGGGTGGATGGCAACGATGTGATGCCAGACGTCAACGCGGTGCTGGACAAGATGAAAGGCTTTTCAGAGCGCATTATCAGCGGCGAATGGAAAGGCTATACCGGTAAAGCGATCACTGACGTGGTGAATATCGGTATCGGCGGCTCCGACCTCGGCCCGTTTATGGTGACGGAAGCGCTGCGCCCGTACAAAAACCATCTGAACATGCATTTCGTCTCCAACGTTGACGGCACCCACATCGCCGAAACGCTGAAAGATCTCAGCCCGGAAACCACCCTGTTCCTGGTGGCATCGAAGACCTTCACCACCCAGGAAACCATGACCAACGCCCACAGCGCACGCGACTGGTTCCTGAAAACGGCGGGTGACCAGCAGCATGTTGCGAAACACTTTGCTGCGCTGTCGACCAACGCCAAAGCGGTGGGTGAATTCGGTATCGACACCAACAACATGTTTGAATTCTGGGACTGGGTTGGCGGCCGCTATTCACTGTGGTCAGCGATTGGGCTGTCGATCATTCTCTCTATTGGTTTCGATAACTTCGAACAACTGCTGAGCGGCGCACATGCCATGGACCAGCACTTCGCATCCACCCCGGCTGAGCAAAACCTGCCGGTGCTGCTGGCGCTGATTGGTATCTGGTACAACAATTTCTTTGGTGCTGAAACCGAAGCGATTCTGCCTTACGACCAGTACATGCACCGCTTTGCCGCCTATTTCCAGCAGGGGAATATGGAGTCAAACGGCAAATATGTGGATCGGGACGGTCATCCGGTGGACTACCAGACTGGCCCAATCATCTGGGGCGAACCCGGCACCAATGGTCAGCATGCGTTTTATCAGCTGATACATCAGGGAACCAAGTTGGTTCCGTGTGACTTTATTGCCCCGGCCATTACCCATAATACGCTCGCGGATCACCATCCGAAGTTGCTCTCTAACTTCTTTGCCCAGACCGAAGCGCTGGCGTTTGGTAAGTCACGCGAAGCCGTAGAGAAAGAGTTTACCGAGGCCGGTAAATCTGCAGAGTCGGTGGCCCATATCGTGCCGTTCAAGGTCTTTGAAGGTAACCGCCCGACTAACTCTATTCTGCTGCGTGAGATTACCCCCTACAGCCTGGGCGCCCTGATTGCCCTGTATGAGCACAAAATCTTCACTCAGGGTGCCATCCTGAACATCTTCACCTTCGATCAGTGGGGCGTGGAATTAGGTAAGCAGCTGGCGAACCGTATTCTGCCGGAACTGGAAAATGAGGACGACATTACCACCCATGACAGTTCCACCAATGCCTTAATTAACCGCTATAAATCCTGGCGTTAACCGGTGTTAAATTAATCGGGCGGCAACTTTGCCGCCTTTTTTTGGCTATTTTAACGCCTGATTGGACTCTTTATCGATTCAGAGATTCACTCCGACGCGGGAAAAGTCCTAAAATAACCTAAGATAATTCTGAACATCGATACATTAAAAAGGTCTATATGCAGTATTGCGTGGATCTAAAAACAGGAGATATGAAGGGTTAGTTGTTGATTCATAATCATATTTAATTTCAGCTTCTCTAAGTAAATTCTGATAATTCTTATTCCGTACCAGATATAAATAAAAAAGAACATTACGCTTTGCAATTGTCTCGCCAGCAGCGAAATATCTGGCATCAGCCCGAAATATTCCGATATAAAAAGCAGTTACCCCCAATCCAGCTTATTAAATTACGCGTTCACCCCACCCTTCACCCTGGTTTTTCTGGTGCTGAACTCTGGTATTTTGTTGCCCTATACTGAACGCGCCCGCAATGGGACTGTCCGTCGATTTTGCCGCAGTCTGACTGCGTCGCATTGTCAGCGGACAGAGATCCTTCATTCACTCAATGCAGGAAACGTTATTATGAAAAAAACTATGGTTGCCGGTGCAGCCTTGATCCTCGTTGCCGCTTCTTCCAGCGCATTTGCTGCGCCACAGGAAGCAGGTGAAGCAGGTACCGCAGCAGGCGCGCAGGCGGGAGCAATCTCGTCCGGCACTTCCACCGCTGTCGGTATCGGCGCACTTGGCGCGCTGGTCGGGCTCGGCATTGCCGCTTCTGGCGGTGGTGACGGTGCAAATACCGGTACAACAACCACGACCACGACGAGCACCACTCGTTGATGGATGCCCGATACGCGTCTGATTACTGATCGGTGACCCACGGGCGAGGCTGAAAAACTGACTACGGTGAGGGTTTCAGCAACGCAACGTAGTCTGCCGCTTTGCAGCCAGACGGGACGGGCAGAGCACCTTTAAACATAACCACACGCCTGTGTGGTTATTTTTACTTTGGCATGACTTATCAGGGACACACAGTGCGCCAACTTCCTCTGCTGCTCGCTTGCCTGCTGCTGCAGGCCTGTACACAAACGCAAAAAGGTCTTGAACAGACTTTGCTGCTCGCGGTTAACGGTCCGGATGACGTGACCGTCACCGATCAACAGGTCAACAATCTTCCCTATGCCAGTCTCTATGCTCGTCTGAATGAAGGTCCGCGCATTTTTGTGGTGCTGGGCTACAGCGAGAAGGGTCAGCAGAAATGGGTGACTCAGGATCAGGCGATGCTGGTGACACAGCACGGCCGCCTGGTTAAAACCCTGGGCTTACCGGATAACCTGCTGAGCGTCAGCAATCTGCAACAGGATCCGCTTGCTGACAGCCTGCATATCAGCAATGACGCAGGCTGGACCCGCATTGTGCAGTGGACCGAGCAGGGCAAGGTGCGCGGCGCGACCGTGCGCTCCACCTTCCAGCGCGGCACCGACGAAGTGCTGACCGTGGCGGGCAACCGCATTCCCTGCCGCGTCTGGCATGAGCAGGTAAGCATCGACAGCAGTAACCGCGAGTGGGAAAACACCTTCTGGATCGACAACAGCAGCGGTGATGTGGTGCAGGCCCATCAGATGCTGGCGGCTGATGCCTTCCCTGTCGATATCACTATTCTGAAGCCGGCGAAATCATGAAAAAACTTACTATTTTGCTGGCCGGGCTGAGCCTGTTCAGCGTCGCAGAAGCGCAGGCGACTGCGCAGGTTATCGTCCATGCACCGCACAACGGTGGTCAGGCTGAGCTGAGCCAGGTCGCGGATCTGTCGCAGCTGGTGACACTGCCGCCACTGCAGGTCAACACTGACTGGCGCAGTACGTTTATTGCCGAGCGCAGCGCCAGCGCGGTCGCACAGCAGCACTATCAACAGACACTGGGCGCATTACGTGCCTGGCGTGCCGACAGCAGTGGCGATCGGGCCGCAGCCATTGATGAGGTGATCCGCCAGCTGAGCGCTATCAACGTGGCAGGTCGCCAGTTCACTTCGCTCGACCCGGACTGGATCCGTCTGCATCCCGCTGACAACCGTCGGCTGGAAGGCAGCTATGACCTCTATCTGCAGGCACCATCCGATTCTGTGCTGCTGCTCGGCGCACTAAGCGGCACAGGCAAGGTGAGCTGGCAACCGGGTAAATCAGTACGCGACTATCTGGATGGTCACCCGTCACTCTCCGGGGCAGAACGCAATTTTGTCACGGTGATTGCCCCTTCGGGCGCCACACAGCAGGTGCCGGTTGCTTACTGGAATCATCGCCATGCGGAAGTGGAACCAGGCAGCATTATCTGGCTCGGCTTTTCGTCATGGAGCCTGCCAGGCAGCTATGAAGACCTCAACGATCGCATCCTTTCCGTACTGACTCACCGGATACCAGACTGATGAAAAAACGTTATCTCTTCAGCCTGTTGGCTGTTTCCGTGGCGGCCGCCTGTCAGGCACAGGCAGATACCTGGCCTGCGCCGGTAGGGCCTTCACAATCCGATTTCGGCGGCGTGGGTCTGATGCAGGTGCCGACGGCACGCATGGCCAAAGAGGGCGAGTTTAGTCTCAACGCGCGCGACAACGATCAGTACCGATACTACTCTGCGTCATTGCAGCTTTTTCCGTGGCTGGAGACCACCGTGCGTTATACCGACGTGCGGACCCGTCAGTACAGTGCGGTCTCAGAGTTCAGCGGCACGCAGAGCTATAAAGATAAAGCCTTCGACCTGAAACTGCGTCTGTGGCAGGAAGGCTTCTGGTTGCCCGAAGTGGCAGTGGGAACCCGCGATCTCGGCGGTACCGGCCTGTTCGACAGCGAATATCTGGTGGCGACTAAAGCCTGGGGACCGTTCGACTTTACCCTGGGTCTCGGCTGGGGTTATCTCGGCAACAGCGGCACGGTGAAGAACCCTTTCTGCTCATACAGCGACAGCTATTGCCAGCGTCCGCAAGTGGGCGAAGCGGGTTCAATCAATGGATCGCAGATGTTCCACGGTCCGACGGCGCTGTTCGGCGGCGTAGAGTATCAGACGCCCTGGCAGCCGCTGCGCCTTAAAATGGAGTATGAGGGCAACGACTACCAGAATGATTTTGCTGGCCGCCTTGAGCAGCGCAGCAAGCTCAATGTCGGGGCGATTTATCGTGTGACTGACTGGGCTGATATTAACGCCAGCTACGAACGCGGTAACACCTTTATGTTTGGTGTCACCATTCGAACCAACTTCAATGATCTGCGACAGGCGCATATCGATAACGCGAAGCCGGCCTATAATCCGCAACCGCAACCGCAACTGCTTGAGCCGACGGTAGTGGGAACGCAGTTGACCGACCTGAAATACAATGCCGGTCTTGATGGTCCGCGTATTCAGACCCAGGGTCACACGCTGTATGTGTCGGGCGAGCAGACGAAGTATCGCGATACCCGTGAAGGGGTAGACCGCGCTAACCGTATCATCATGAACCATCTGCCGGACGGCATCGACACCATCAATGTCACCGAGTCGCGCTTTAATATGCCGCAGGTCACCACAGAGACGCAGGTTGCCAGCCTGCGTAACAATCTGGAAGGTTATCCGCTGGGCCATGAGCAGTCGCTGCAACAGACCCGCAAAGAGCCGGTCGATCCGGGTAACACCGAACAGGGGATGTTTATCCGTAAAGATCGCCTGAACTACAGCCTGTCACCGGTGCTGAACCAGTCGGTGGGCGGCCCGGAAAGCTTCTATATGTATCAGGTCGGCGTAATGGCCAACGCTGATTACTGGTTAACGGATCACCTGCTGGTGGGTGGCAGTCTATTTGGTAACCTCGCCAACAACTACGACAAGTTCAACTACAACGGCGCACCGGCTGACTCGTCGTTGCCGCGCGTGCGTACCCATATCCGTGACTATGTTGAGAACAATGTCTACGTCAACGATCTGCAGGCGAACTATATGGGCCACCTCGGTAACGGCTTCTATGGTCAGGTCTACGGCGGGTATCTGGAGACGATGTACGGCGGCGTGGGCGGCGAGCTGCTCTATCGTCCGGTCGATGCTAACTGGGCGGTGGGCGTTGATGCCAACTACGTCCGTCAGCGTGATTGGGACAACATGATGCAGTTTAACCGCTATAAAGCGTCAACCGGCAACCTGACGGGTTACTGGCGGCCGTGGTTTATGCAGGATGTGCTGGTGAAAGCCAGCGTCGGTCAGTATCTGGCAAAAGATAAAGGTGTGACGGTCGATGTGTCGAAGCGCTTTGACAGCGGTGTGATGGTCGGTGTCTATGCCACCAAAACCAACGTCTCGTCTGAAGAGTATGGCGAAGGCGACTTCACCAAAGGCTTCTATATCTCCATCCCAATGGATCTGTTCACCGTGACGCCAACGCGCGGTCGCGCGCAGGTGAACTGGGTGCCACTGACGCGTGATGGCGGTCAGATGCTGGGTCGCAAGTACCAGCTGTATGATCTGACGTCCGATCGCGACGCGCGCTTTAACTAAGCAGAGGCGGCCACATTCAGGCGGCTGCCAGACGTAAAGCGAGGGGAGCATACGCCTGAAGCAAAGCATAGCAATGAGATCGCGCCTGCTCAGGGAACCCGGTTAGATCGGAAAGGCGCTAATGCCATCCCTGGCCGCTCGTCCCGCGCCGTCCCTGGCGCGGGACGCTTTCCTCCTCTGACCGTGTTCCCTGCGCGTTGAGTTTCTTCATTGCTGCCAGATTTAACCGGAGCTGGATTTGTCAGCAGTCTGAAGCGGCCCTCTGGCCGCTTTTTTATTTAGTCCGCGTCGTAGCCGAGATTCGGCGCCAGCCAGCGCTCCACTTCCGTGACCGACATCCCTTTACGTGCCGCATAATCTTCCACCTGGTCACGCTGGATCTGCGCCACGGCAAAATAGCGGCTGTCAGGATGGCTGAAGTACCAGCCGGAAACTGCCGCGCCCGGCCACATGGCAAAGGATTCGGTGAGTTTCATGCCGGTCTGTTCTTCCACCGCCAGCAGACGCCAGATGGCGGCTTTCTCGGTGTGATCAGGACAGGCCGGATAGCCTGGTGCCGGACGTATCCCCTGATAATTTTCCCGAATCAGCTCTTCATTGCTGAGATTTTCGTTGGGCGCAAAACCCCAAATCACTTTGCGCACCCGCTCGTGCAGATATTCGGCAAAGGCTTCCGCCAGACGGTCAGCCAACGCTTTCACCATGATCTTGTTGTAGTCATCGTGCTGACGATCGTAGGCCTCCGCCATCGCATCCTCCTCCAGTCCGCCAGTCACTGCGAACGCGCCGAGGTAATCCGCTTTTCCGGAAGTTTTCGGGGCAACAAAATCCGCCAGACAGTAATTGGCGAAGTCAGTTTTCTCGGTCTGCTGACGTAAGTGGTGACTCACACACAACACTTCATCGCGCCGCTCGTCACTGTAGATATGGATATCATCACTAACCCGGTTGGCCGGAAAAATACCGACCACACCACGCGGCTTCAGCAGGGACTGCTCACTTAATCTGTCGAGCATCGCATTGGCATCGGCAAACAAGCGCTGCGCCTCTTCACCGACGACCTCATCTTCCAGGATACGGGGATATTTGCCTGCCAGCGACCATGTCATAAAGAACGGCGTCCAGTCGATATAGTTGCGCAGCGTGGCAATGCTGGCCTCCACCTGACTGACACCAGGGCGATGCGGCACTGGCGGTGTATAGCTCTCCCAGTCAATCGACGTGGCATTATCGCGCGCCGCCTGCAGCGAGACCGGCGGCGTCCGCGGCTTTTTACGTGCATGCTGGATGCGCACGGTTTCGTACGCTTTGCGCGTTCGGGCGACAAAATCGTCTTTTAATGTGGCGGAGAGCAGCGACGACACCACGCCAACGGTGCGTGAAGCATTCTGCACATAGACCGTCGGCCCGCTGTAGTGCTGCTCAATTTTGACGGCAGTATGCGCCTTAGAGGTCGTTGCGCCGCCAATCAGCAGCGGTAAGGTAAAGCCCTGACGCTCCATTTCTTTCGCCATGTTGACCATCTCATCCAGCGACGGCGTGATCAGACCGGATAAGCCGATGATGTCTGCATTTACTTCGTGCGCCGTTTTGAGAATCTTCTCGCCCGGTACCATTACGCCCAGGTCGATAATTTCGTAGTTATTACACTGCAACACCACGCCGACAATGTTCTTGCCGATGTCGTGTACATCGCCTTTGACCGTCGCCAGCACGATTTTACCGTTGCTGCACCCTGCCTCTTTGCTGGCTTCGATAAACGGCTCCAGATACGCCACCGCCTGCTTCATCACGCGCGCCGATTTCACCACCTGCGGCAGGAACATTTTGCCTTCGCCGAACAGGTCACCGACCACGTTCATGCCGGACATTAGCGGGCCTTCGATTACTTCTATTGGGCGCGGTAGCTGCTGGCGCGCCTCTTCGGTATCCTGCTCGATAAACTCCGTGATCCCCTTGACCAGCGAATACTCCAGCCGCTTCACCACGTCCCAGCTGCGCCATTCGGCGAGCTGTTTTTCCTGCGCGCCACCGCTTTTGCCGCCACGGTATTTCTCCGCCAGCGCCAGCAGCCGCTCGGTGCCATCATCCCGCCGGTTAAGAATGACATCCTCTACCGCGTCGCGCAGTTCTGTCGGCAGATCGTCATAGATGGCCAGCTGGCCTGCGTTGACGATGCCCATATCCATGCCGTTACGGATGGCGTAATAGAGGAAGACCGCGTGTATCGCTTCACGCACCGGATCATTGCCACGGAATGAAAACGACACGTTGGAGACGCCGCCGGAGATCAGCGCATGGGGCAGTTCACGTTTGATATCTTCACAGGCCCCGATGAAATCCATGGCATAGTTGTTGTGTTCGTCAATGCCGGTGGCAACCGCAAAGATGTTGGGATCGAAGATGATATCTTCCGGCGGGAAACCAACCTGTTCGGTGAGGATCTGGTAGGCACGGCGGCAAATCTCAATTTTACGGGCGCGGGTATCTGCCTGCCCCACTTCGTCAAACGCCATGACCACCATCGCCGCGCCGTAACGCCGGACCTGACGCGCATGGTGGATAAAGGCCGCTTCACCCTCTTTCATCGAAATCGAGTTCACGATCCCCTTGCCCTGAATGCACTGCAGCCCTTTCTCAATCACCGCCCATTTTGAGGAGTCGATCATGATCGGCACGCGGGCAATATCGGGTTCGCCGGCGATCAGATTCAGAAAACGCACCATCGCTGCTTCGGCGTCGAGCATGCCTTCATCCATATTAATGTCGATGATCTGCGCACCACTTTGCACCTGCTGCAGCGCCACTTCCAGCGCGTCGTGGTACTTCTCTTCTTTAATCAGTCGCTTAAATTTTGCCGAGCCGGTAACGTTGGTGCGCTCACCGACGTTAACAAACAGTGATTCTGCGGTGATGTTCAGCGGCTCCAGACCGGCGAGACGACAGGCCACCGGTATCGCTGGCAACTGACGCGGCGCAACGCCTTCAACCGCCGCGACCATGGCCGCAATATGTTGCGGCGTGGTACCACAGCAGCCGCCAATAATATTCAGGAAACCGGCGGTGGCCCATTCCCCAATCTGCTGCGCCATCAGCGTAGCATCGAGATCGTATTCGCCGAACGCGTTGGGCAGCCCGGCATTGGGATGGGCAGTAACATAGCCCTCGGCGATGCGCGACAATTCCGCCACATACTGACGCAGCTCATCCGGTCCCAGCGCGCAGTTCAGGCCAAAAGAGAGTGGTTCGGCATGACGGAGAGAGTTGTAAAAGGCTTCGGTGGTCTGGCCGGAGAGCGTCCGGCCGGAAGCGTCGGTGATGGTGCCGGAGATCATCAGCGGCAGCGCCACCCCCAGCGCGTCCATTTCGGTCTGTACCGCATAGATAGCTGCTTTGGCATTCAGCGTATCAAATACCGTTTCTATCATGATGAGGTCAGCCCCTCCCTCCACCAGCGCGCGCGTCGATTCGCGGTACGCCTCCACCAGCTGAGTAAAGGTAACGTTACGGTACGCGGGATCATTGACGTCGGGTGAGATCGAGCAGGTGCGGTTGGTGGGGCCGAGAACGCCCGCGACATAACGCGGACGATCCGGCGTTTTTGCCGTCCACGCATCGGCGCAGGCTCGCGCCAGTCGGGCCGCTTCGAAATTGATCGCCGCCGATAGACTTCCCATCTGGTAATCCGCCATCGCAATCGATGTGGCATTAAAGGTATTGGTTTCGAGAATATCTGCACCCGCGGCCAGATAAGCGTTGTGGATCTCGCGGATCACCGCCGGTTGACTCAACACCAGCAGATCGTTATTGCCTTTGAGATCGCAGGGCCAGTCAGCAAAACGGCTGCCGCGAAAATCGTCTTCCTCCAGCCGGTAGCTCTGGATCATGGTGCCCATGCCGCCATCCAACACCATAATGCGTTGTGCGAGCTGCTGATGTAGCGCGTCAATTTTATTGCTCACAATTGCCCCATTCACGTCAGTCTGCTGGCGGAAAACCCTGTTTTTCATTCTGGCACAAGCTTGTCAGGCGACAAAGTCACCTCGCCAGAGACATTTTCAGGAGACCACCTCACAGGTCTGACCAGAAAAGCAGCGTTTGCAAACCGCGTGATTCAAACGAAAATGATTTCCACAATGCAAAAGGAGAAACAATGATGGCAACGCCCGTTCCCATTAAGCGCGGCAAGAAACCCCGCGGCACCCCTGTCGCCGCACCTGCGGGCGGTCAGGTTCAATCGCTGACGCGCGGACTGACGCTGCTGGAGCTGATTGCTGATTCACATGGCAGCGTAGCGCTGACCGAGCTGGCACAGCAGGCAGGTTTACCTAACTCCACCACGCATCGCCTGCTCAGCACGATGCAGCAGCAGGGCTTTGTCCGGCAGGTGGGCGATCTCGGGCTGTGGACAATTGGCGCGCACGCCTTTGTGGTGGGCAGCAGTTTCCTCCAAAGCCGTAATCTGCTGGCGCTGGTCCACCCGGTGCTGCGTAGCCTGATGGAACAGTCCGGTGAGACAGTGAATCTGGCGGTGCTGGATCTCAGCGACCACCAGGCGGTGATCATTGATCAGGTGCAGTGTACCCAACTGATGAGGATGTCTGCGCCGATTGGCGGCAAGCTTCCGATGCATGCCTCAGGCGCAGGCAAAGCGTTTCTGGCTCATCAGGGCGACGAACAGGTCACCGCCCTGCTGCATCGGAAAGGATTGCATTACTACACGCCGAAAACTCTGATGTCGCCGCAGAGCCTGAAAGAGAATCTGGCGCAGGTGCGCAAAGCGGGCTTTTCGTTTGATGACGAAGAGCATGCACTCGGACTGCGATGTGTCGCCGCGCCAATCTATGATGAACATGGCGAGGCGTTTGCCGCGCTTTCCATCTCTGGCCCCATCGCCCGTATGACAGACGATCGGATTACGGAACTCGGTGCGCTGGTCATCCGCGAAGCGCGTCAGGTTACCCTTGCGTACAGCGGTCGTTGACAGTCTCTGCGGCGTAGCAGACGCTGAAACGCTGCGTCTGCCGCCAGGCGATAACCTCTTCCACATGGCCCTGGACGATACGCTGTTGCTGCGCGCGCCACCAGCTGGCGTCGAATATCTCCGGGTGCAGTTGCAGCAGCAATGCGCCAGTCGCGGCTTCGCTGCATAACGCATAGCGGAAGGTTTCCGGGAACACATCGTCCGGTCCGACGCTGTACCACGGCTCGGCGCTGAGTTCATCTTCCTCATAGCGCGTCGCTGGCACCTCCCGGAAGTTCAGCTCCTGCATCGGGCGGATCTCATCGTAATCGTAAAAAATCACCCGGCCATGGCGGGTTATGCCGAAGTTTTTAAACAGCATATCGCCAGGAAAGATATTGGCTGCCGGCAGCTGTCTGATGGCATTGCCATACTCTTCAATCGCATGACGTCGGTCTGCGGCGCTGGCCTGCGCCAGGTAGAGATTAAGCGGCTGCATACGGCGCTCCAGCCACAGATGACGAATGATCAAGCGATCGCCTTCGATGTGCAACTTCTCTGCCACGCAGGCGTGGAGTTCCGCCAGCAACGCCGGTGAGATGCGCGCCAATGGCAGCGCAAACTGCTCGAACGCCTGGGTATCCGCCATACGCCCAACGCGATCATGCTCTTTAACCTGCTGATAACAGGCGTGCACCTGCGCTTCCGTCACCTCTTTTTGCGGTGCGAAGCGATCCTTGATCACCTTGAATACCCAATCAAAGCCCGGCAGCATGAAGACCAGCATCACCATGCCGCGCACGCCTGGCGCGATCTCAAAAGCCGCCTTATTCTCTGCCAGCGCCTGAAGATATTCACGATAGCTTTCAGTTTTACCGTGCTTCTGGCAGCCAATCGCTATATAGCGTTCTGCCAGTGTTTTTCCGGGCAGAATCGGTTGCAGCCAGGCGACCAGCGCCGCGGGCACCGGGGCATAGACCATGAAATAAGCGCGGGCAAAACCAAAAACGATGCTGGCGTCATTAACCTCGGTCAGACAGGTGTCGATCCACAGCTCGGCCGTTTCAGTGCGCTGGATCGGCAGCAGGCAGGGAAAAATGCCTTCCGGCAGATGCAGACGCGCCACCAGCCAGGCGGTTTTGTTGCGATAGAAGAGTTCACTGTTGACCTCAAGCCAGCCCTCGTCCAGCCGGGGGAAATGCGACTGCAGGTGGCGGACAATCCAGCCCACATCGCGCGCGCGGTGCTGCCAGGACAACGTCAGAGGTAAATCCCCCAACACTTGATCCACCAATGCCAGCCAGCCCCTCTCCGGCTGATAACGGCGCGACAACGGGCGTAACGGTGTGACCGGCGCGGTCAGGGACTGAGAACTAAGGATAAACAGCCGGTCCGGCTGCAGATCGGCATGTCCATGTAACCGGCAGTAGACGGAGTTAAAGAAGCTTTCGGCAATCTCATGCCGTGGATAGCCGGGCAGCAGGCTTTGATAGTGATCCTTAACGCGCAGCCAGAAAATCTCATCCCAGCTGGCCGCGCCGTTCAGTACCCGCAGCTGGTCGGACACCAGGCTGACATGATGATCATAAAGATGAATGCGGGCCTTCATGGCATGCTGCACCGCCTGCCATTCCGCCTGCTCGAACCGCTGCTGTGCGCCAGCAGTAATGTCGAGAAAGCGGCCATACTGTGCATCAAAACCCTGCAGGATAGTGTGGGCGATTAATGATTCGCGTGGCGGCATAGTCAGCTCCGGTAAAAAAACCCGCCCACAGTGCGGGCGGATAATCAGTCAGAGGAAAAGCGTCAGAACTGATGCTCTTCGGTCGAACCGGTGAGCGCGGTGAGCGATGACTTACCGCCCTGAATGATGTTGGTAACCTGATCGAAATAGCCGGTGCCCACCTCCTGCTGATGCGACGAGAAGCTGTAACCGCGATCGCGGGCAGCAAATTCAGGCTGCTGAATCTTTTCAACATAGTGACGCATCCCTTCGCCCTGTGCGTAAGCATGGGCCAGATCGAACATGTTGAACCACATGCTGTGAATGCCAGCCAACGTGATGAACTGGAAGCGATAGCCCATGTCGCTAAGTGCCTGCTGAAACCTCGCGATGGTGCGATCGTCGAGGTTCTTTTTCCAGTTGAATGAGGGCGAACAGTTATAGGCCAGCAGTTTGCCCGGGAAGCGCTCATGAATGCTGTCGGCAAAGCGCTGCGCCATCACCAAATCCGGCGTCGAGGTTTCACACCACAGGATGTCAGCATAAGGTGCATAGGCCAGTCCGCGACTGATCGCCTGTTCGATGCCAGCGTGGGTGCGGAAGAAGCCTTCTGCCGTCCGGTCGCCCCGGATGAAGGGGCGGTCATATTCATCGCAATCTGAGGTAATCAGGTCAGCGGCGTCAGCATCAGTGCGAGCCAGCAGCAGGGTTGGCACAGCCATCACATCCGCAGCCAGCCGTGCCGCCACCAGTTTCTGGATCGCTTCCTGGGTCGGTACCAGGACTTTGCCGCCCATGTGACCGCATTTTTTTACTGCAGCTAATTGATCTTCAAAGTGAACCGCAGCAGCGCCCGCCTGAATCATCGCCTTCATCAGCTCAAACGCATTAAGCACCCCACCAAAACCGGCTTCGGCATCCGCGACAATCGGCAGGAAGAAATCGGTATACCGACTGTCACCCGCTTCAATGCCGCTGGACCACTGAATCTGATCGGCACGCTGAAAGGTCTGATTAATACGCGCCACAACTTCTGGCACCGAGTTCACCGGGTAGAGCGACTGGTCGGGATACATCTGCCCCGCCACGTTGGCATCCGCAGCCACCTGCCAGCCAGAAAGGTAAATGGCTTCAATTCCCGCTTTGGCCTGCTGCAGTGCCTGTCCGCCGCTCAGCACACCCAGACTGTTGATGTAACCTTTCTTCGCCTCGCCATTTAGCAGCGCCCATAATTTCTCCGCACCGCGCTCTGCCAGCGTACAGGTGGGCAGGACTGAGCCACGCAGATTGACGACCTCTGCTGCGCGGTAAGGGCGGGTGATGCCCTGCCAGCGTGCGGTTTGCCAGTGTTGTTCAAGTTGCTCTATCTGTTGAGTACGTGTCATGGCAGTAGCTCCTCTGTTCAGGGGATCAGGCGATAGCCTGGCAGGGTAAGAAAGGAAACCAATTCGCGCTCGGTAGTGATCTGCGCCATCAACTGTGCCGCATCGTCATAGCGAGCGGCGCTGAAGTGGGCTTCGCCCAGCGCGTGTTGCAGCAGATGCTGCTCTTCATTCAGCCAGCGCAGAAACAGTTCAGCCGTGACCTGCTGGCCGCTATTGAGCATTTGCTGATGATGAATCCATTGCCAGATTGAGGTGCGTGCGATCTCAGCGGTAGCGGCATCTTCCATCAGACCGTCAATCGGGACACAGCCTTTACCGCTGATCCAGGCCTCAAGGTATTGCAGCGCCACGCGGATGTTGGCACGCATTCCGGCCTCAGTGCGCTCACCCTGACAGGGCGCGAGCAACTGCTCCGCCGTGATTGGGACATCCTCTTCACGCATGACCTGTAGCTGATTGGGCCGCTCGCCCAGCGCGGTATTGAAAACCGCCATCGCGGTATCTGCCAGACCAGGATGCGCAATCCAGGTGCCGTCGTGCCCGTTAACCGCCTCCCGCTGCTTATCTTCCATCACGCGCTGCAACACCCAGGCATTGCGAGTGGGATCTTTAGCGGGGATCAGTGCTGACATTCCGCCCATCGCGAAAGCCCCCCGGCGATGACAGGTTTTTATCAACAGACGCGAATAAGCGTCCAGGAACGGCTGAGACATGGTGACGGACTGGCGATCGGGCAGCACGCGATCCGCATGCTGTTTCAGGGTTTTGATATAGCTGAAAATGTAATCCCAGCGGCCACAGTTAAGGCCAACAATGTGATCGCGCAGATTCCACAGGATCTCATCCATCTGAAACACGGCGGGTAGGGTTTCAATCAATACCGTGGCTTTGATTGTGCCGCGCGGCAGATCGAATTGATCCTCGCTGAAACTGAAGATCTCACGCCACCAGGCAATCTCCTGCCAGCTCTCTGTTTTCGGCAGATAGAAATAAGGCCCGCTGCCTTTGGCTAGCAAGGACCGGACGTTATGAAAGAAATAGAGCGCGAAATCAAACAGCCCGCCCGGAATCGTCTCCCCCTGCCAGGTGACATGCTTTTCTGACAGATGCAGGCCGCGAACCCGGCACATCAGCACCGCAGGGTTAGCACCGAGTTGATAAACTTTGCCTTTATCGCTGGTGTAGCTAAGGGTGCCCTGCACCGCCTCGCGCAGTGTCAGCTGCCCTTCAATCAGCTTTGACCACTCCGGTGACAGCGAATCCTCAAAGTCGGCCATAAAGACTTTTACTTTTGCGTTCAGGGCGTTAATCACTATTTTTCGATCGGGGGGGCCAGTGATCTCGACCCGACGATCTTCTAAATCTGCCGGAATAGAGTGAATATGCCATGCACTGGATCTTATGGAAGCGGTTTCCATATCGAAGTCTGGCAGATAGCCCTGATCATATCGCTGTTGCCGCTGCTGGCGAGCCGATAACAGCACTTTGCGTTGCGGTGCAAAACGTGCGACCAGAGCCTGTAAAAAAGAAACAGCCTCGGGCGTTAACAGTTGCTGTTCGGCATGGCTAAATGGTTGGCTGAAAATAAGGGTATGGCTGATCACTGAGTCTGTCATGCTGGCGTTCTCCTGTATTCAAAGGATCGAATGCAGCGGATCCACACGGTGTTTGTTTTCTGAGCGACAGGATCAGAGCATAATCATTTATTTTATAAAATCAAAAACTATTTCCATTTTAATAGCGTGATGCTTATATCACCATGTTTTATATGAAATTATAATACCTTCCAATAAGGGAAGTACTTTCAGAAGCATTTTAAAGGCGAAAAAAAACCGTGTTGCCATCAGCTAACACGGTTCAGTGAATCTTCAGACGGGGCTATTCCAGCGTCGGATTCATGCGACGCAGATCGAACGGCGTGATTTGGTAAACGTAGTAGTTAAGCCAGTTCGAGAAGAGCAGATTGCCGTGACTACGCCAGGTGGCGCGCGGTGGCAGGGCCGGATTGTCCTGTGGGAAATAGTTATAAGGCACTTCCGGACTCACGCCGGCTTCATAATCGCGATGGTACTCACCGGACAATGTCAGAGCATCATATTCCGGGTGGCCGGTAACAAACACCAGACGTTTGTCTTTACTCGCCAGCAGAT
Source organism: Pantoea sp. AS142 (assembly GCF_037152305.1). Taxonomy (NCBI): domain Bacteria; kingdom Pseudomonadati; phylum Pseudomonadota; class Gammaproteobacteria; order Enterobacterales; family Erwiniaceae; genus Pantoea; species Pantoea sp. AS142. The sequence continues at coordinate 311,729 of NZ_JBBCMO010000004.1, forward strand.
AGGCGCCGGTTTGTTCCGATTCAGCAAACAATTCAAGATCGGTGTAATCGGTGATCAGCTGAGTGGGAAAATCTGCATAGCGTGAGTGCGGCGCAAGGAAATTATCATCAAAACCACGAGTCAGTAACGCATGGGGATGAAGAATCTGGTGCTCATAGACGCCGGACAGTTTGTTATGTCGGGTTTGTTTAGGAATGCCATACAGAATATTAAGCGCAGCCTGCACTGCCCAACAGACAAACAGGGTTGAGGTGACGTGCTCATTTGCCCAGTGCAGTACGCGCTGAATCTGGGGCCAGTAGGCGACATCATTAAAATCGACCAGCCCGAGTGGCGCACCTGTCACGATTAAGCCATCGTAGTTGTCATGCTGGATATCTTCAAAATTGCAGTAGAAGTTATTGAGATGCTCAGTGGGCGTATTGCGTGACTCACGGCTGTCAATGCGCAGCAGCTGAATATCGATCTGTAAAGGCGAGTTGGAGAGCAGACGCAGAAACTGATTTTCCGTTTCGATCTTTTTTGGCATCAGATTCAGTATGAGCACTTTAAGCGGGCGGATCTCCTGAACACTGGCACGGGACGATGTCATGACAAAGACATTTTCGTCGCGCAAAAAATTCACTGCCGGTAATTCGTCGGGAACCCTGATTGGCATAACCTGCTCACCTCTCGCAACCGTATAAACGTTTAGACATCTGGATGCCCAACATTAGCCTGATCATTGTGGATTGTCGAGAGTTGATGCAGTAAATGAAAATGTTTCAGCTTAAAGTGGCAAACAACAGACGTAAAAAAGCCCCGCACGACAGTGCGGGGCTTCTTCACTTATTTAATGCCTGGCAGTTCCCTACTCTCGCATGGGGAGGCCCCACACTACCATCGGCGCTACGGCGTTTCACTTCTGAGTTCGGCATGGGGTCAGGTGGGACCACCGCGCTACAGCCGCCAGGCAAATTCTGTCTCCGCGCCGCCCGACG